>NZ_CP042467.1:5158874-5847748 GCF_007993755.1 Microvenator marinus | reverse complement strand
ACCAAAATCGAGGTCGACGCGTGGCAGAACCTCGGGCACCACAAGGTCAACAATATCGGAATCTGATACATCGTAGGCTTCTTCAACCTGTGCAGCCTCGACTTCGGCGGTCGGTGTTGCAGGCTCTTCGTCCTCAACCTTGGGCTCTGGCGAGCTAATCACTTCACCGAGCTCCCAATGGCTATCTCTCTCGATTTCGGCCGAGATCTTCTCGCGAATCGTTTCCGTGGAAGCGGTCTCTTGAGCTGGTGTCGCTTCAGCTTCAACCGTTTCAACTTTTTTGCCTTTTGGCTTCTCGGAACGTGCGAGCTTTCGAAGTTTTGCGGATAGCTTCTTCTCAACTTCTTCCTCAAGCCCCTGCTCGAATTCATAGGCATCGGGCACCAGCGGAGTGCCTTCCACCAGTGCGTGGGCCTTGACTTCCGAGACCACATCACGCTCGTGCCGCGAGTTCACCCGTTCGTCAGCCAGACGAGCCCGAAACTCCTGATTGACCCGCCATTGGTGTCGAACGTACGCAACTCCTCGATGCATCTGCGCGATCATCCAACGGACAAGGCCTCCAACACTCACTGTCCAGGCCAACATCAACGCGTAAACAAGCGCGCCGAGCCCCACAAGTGCGGTCCCTACGGTTCCAACAACTCCACGGAGCCCTTCTGCGACAACCTCTCCGAGCAAGCCGCCCGGGATATGCCCGAGGATGATAAAGTCGACGAGGAAGAGATGGCTTAGAATCGCGGCGCTGAGGACGAAGAGAATCTGGCCAAACGCGTAGGAGACTCGCCATTCAATCGGCCGCCCCACAAGGAGATTCAACCCGAGATAGGCGACCACTAGGTTCAGAAAGAACGACGCAAGCCCGAAGACAAAGAGAAGATTGCTCGCCAACCAGACGCCGAGCGGTCCGATAAGGTTTCCGGGCTCGGCTGCGTCGAGATCAGCGATGTCGAAGCTAACCAGTGCTAGGAACACCGCGATAGAGCCGAGGACCAAGAATAGTCCGACCGCCTCTCGATGAAAGGCGATTCGCCCACTTTTGGGTTCAGTCGCGACAGTCTTCTTGCGTTTCGATTTAGATTTCGGGGGGGAAGTCACACTTCCCGTAGTAGATTCAGCTGCCATGGCTCGCCTCCTGGCGAAAAACGAACACGACCCGTCCGTGGGTCAAGCCTCACCTGAAAAACATGAGAGGGCACATCTTTGGTTATCACGCTCCGAGAGGAAATCCATTTTTTTTCCTTCATCGAACCAAGATGTGGCATTGCCGCCCCGATCGTGGATCTCCCGTCACGTCCCTCTTTGCTAAGATGTGGCACACGTGTCACACTATGAGGACAAATGACCATAAAATGCCCATTTAAGCTTGGCATACCTATTGCAAAGTACCTCTACCGTGAGTAATTATGTCCCGCGAGTGTTATCGCGACAAACACGGGTTGAGGGACCCAGGAGTTCAAAATGATGAAGAAAAAGCACATATTCGTAACAGGTGTCTTGGCAGCCACACTCGGCCTTCCAGGAGTCTTGAGCGCGCAGGACAGCCCAGCGTTTGAATGCGACAACACATTTGGAGATTGCGGAACTCCTAATATGTCCGGCGGCGGTGGAGGCGGCGGTGGCGGAGCCATCCTGATCAACAACACCGACCGAGGCGACACCTATCAGTTTGCGGACGATTACGACGACGACGGCATCGAGGATAACTCGGACAACTGCGCACGCGTCGAGAATATCGACCAAGCAGACGGTGACGGCGACGGCGTGGGTGACGCGTGTGATAACTGTCCAGACGACTCAAACGCTGACCAAGCCGACCTCGACGGTGATGGCATCGGTGACGCCTGTGACGACGATATTGACGCAGACGAAGTCGCGAACGCACAAGACAACTGCCCAAGTGTACCAAACCCAGGTCAAGAGGACCTCGACGGCGATGGCACTGGGGACGCATGTGACGATGACATCGACGGCGACGGCATCTCAAACCTTGAAGATCCATGCCCAATGAGCGCTGATATCACCACACCTACAGCTGACCAGGAAGCTCTCTGCTTCCCAGACCAGGACGGTGACGGCATCGCGGATGTGTTCGACAACTGTATCGCGATTTTCAACCCTGATCAGGCGAACCAAAACGGCTCCGAGTTCGGCGATGTCTGTGACCCAGATATCGACGGCGACGGCGTAGTTAACGCCCAGGATAATTGCCCAGCGACCGAGAACGCGGACCAAGCTGATGGCGACCGTGACGGTGCCGGCGATGCCTGTGACGCGGAGTTCTGCTACGTCGTCAACGGCGACACCGAGAACTGTCTCGACCCAGACGGCTCACTCTACGTCTACAGCCCTCCAACCATCGCTCAGACGGGTGAAGGCACCCTGCTCCGTATCTTCGCAAACCGCGAGAACTTGGCGATGCGCTACACCTGGCGCGTGGTGAGCTTCCCAGAAGGCGCAGAATTCATGGTTGAGAACGCGGAAGGCGCGGTGACCGTGTCTTCACCATTCGAGTACCGCTACCTGATCGACGAAGCTCCGAAAGTCTACGGCACCGTTCCAGGCGAGTATGGGCTCGAGTTGACTGTGGAGACGATTTGGGAAGACCGCGTGTCCGGCAACCTCAATCAGACCGCAACATTCACAACCGCCGTCAACCTCCAAGGTGAGCGTGCGGACCTCCCATCGGGCACCGGCGATAGCACTGGCTGTAGCGTCACTGCTAGCCCACAGGGTGCTGCTGGCTGGTTGTTGCTAATGGGCTTCGCGGGTCTGGTAATTCGTCGCCGAAGAGCCTAAGATTCCTGGAATGGTAATCCATTCCCGAGCTCTAACGACCTGCCCTCGGGCAGGTTTTTTTATGGTGGTCGGCCGAGGAAGTGTTCGATGGTACGTCTGGCGTTAATCCTGCTCTCACTCTTTGTTCTGAGCTGCACTGAAGCAGGTCTTGAGCGCATTCCGCCGCCCGTGGCCGAAGATCTGGACAATCTCCTCAGGATTAAGGGCGAGTTCTGTACGGAGCCTTCGACTGAGATCGTTTTCCCGGTCAAAGCGCTCTTTATCCTGGACCAATCCGCATCACTCCAATGCATGGACAGCCAGAACCGGCGCTTTCCAGCCATCAACGCCGCTGTCAACAATCTGCTCTCCACACAACCAAACGCTCAGATTGGGTTCGTTGGCTTCAGCTCGTGGGCACGTGAACAAGGCTTTACCCGCGACCGCGATGCCATCGCAAACTTTACAGATCCTGGTGCGGGTCTTGGCCCCGCCACAGACTACCAGGGAGCATTGGCCACAGCCCTTAGAATCATCGAACGTGACATTCTAGAGGTTGGGCCTTCCGAGAGAGCCCGTACGCGCTACATCGTCAACTTTGTCTCCGACGGTGTTCCCGAACCGAGGTGTCTGGCTGGATGCGAAGACACCATTACGGATTGTGGGGATGGAGAAGACAACGACGGCGACGGCCTCGTGGACGCTGCCGATCCAGATTGCGCAAATATCAACGATTTTGCCGAGCGACCCGACAGCCTCTACGGAGTCTGCAATACCACCCAGGAGATTCCGGATGACGTCTACGTAGACTTCAATGGAATCTGCCCCGAGTACAACCAGACGCCACAAATCCTACAGCGCGTTCAGCAATTGATGGACCTAAAGGACATCTACTCGGTGGGTGATATCACCTTGAACACCACCCTACTCTTCTCTCCTCAAGAGGTCGTGGAGGCGATTTGCCCCGGAGCAAGTACACAGTTCGGCTACGACAAACCCTTCGCGACCGCAATCATGCAGGCCATGGCGAACACCGGAAACGGTACGTTCCGCGACATTAACCTGACCACGCAGGAGAACTTCTTCACGCTGGATGTGACCTCGTTTGAGGCGGACCTCGCGCTCACGAGTCTCGTGGCCCATAACGAGCATTCGGTGCTCGAAGGTCGCTCACTTGGTGTGGATAGCGATGGCGATGGCATTTCAGACCAAGAAGAAATCGACATTCAGTCTAACCGGCGCGTCGTCGATACCGACGAGGACAACTATTCGGACCTTTTTGAACTTCGATTCCGCAAAGAGGGATTTGACCCTGGTGACCCGGCGAAACCAGCGCTCGTTTGCGACGATGACCGCGACTCTGACGGAGACGGCCTCAACGATTGTGAGGAAGCATTCCTAAAGACCTCTCCGATTCAGCCCGACACTGACGGAGATGGAATTCTCGATTACCTAGAACTTCTCTACGGTCTGGATCCTTTGGTGGACGACGCGCTCAATGACCTCGACTTTGATGGAATCTCAAACATCGAAGAGATCCGGGCCGGCACAAACCCGCTAGTTCCGGATGCAGACCGCTATCGCGCGGAGCGAATCGGAAACGGCATCACGGACCTCGGGCTTCAAGAGGTCGAGAACCCTCAGAATGGCCGTATGGAAGAGCGCCACTGCTATAATTTCGACGTGCGTGACATCCCGATGGTCGTCACCCCGATTCCGGACCAACAAGGTCTCAATCGAATCCTGCTCTACACTTCTGAGCGCCCCGCCAAAGTGGCAGGCGTTACAGGAGACTATCGCGTCGCGTGTTTCGAGGCTTTCTACAACGGTCCTAGCGCCAAAAGCCCAGAGTCAGGGCTCATCGATATCTCGAACGAAAACCTCGAGCGAATTCGCGCGCTCATCGAGTTTGAACTCAATGAACTTGGGAACTGTGGATATTTCCCCGAAGAAACGGATCTCTCACGTTCACAGGTCGAAGAATACATGGAGGCGTGCATGCCCACACGTATTCCAGTGGCAGGAAAGCTCCTTCGACGCGAAGAGATTCGGGACCTACTTCGGAAGAATTTCGATGGAGATAATATCCCGCGCCTTCCTATACGTGGGCTTGAACTCTTCGTTCCTATCCAGAATTTTGAAGAGGAACGAGACTGTTTCCGGCTCTGGGAAATTGAACTACTCTCTGCCTTTATCGAAGAAGCAAGCGCTGCTTGTGCCGCGTGTATCGAGCCCACTGAGCCGACTGAGCCAGCCGAACCGTCAGACCCATGAACCAAAAGCTGTTCAAAGCGCTTCCAATTCTGCTCGCCGTTGGCCTCTTTTCTTGCACCAATGCTGAACTAGAGCCGATTCCGCCGGTCCCAACCTATAACGATGACAAGCTCGCGATTAGCGGTGAGTTATGCACGCTTGAGCCGGAAACCCTGGTGTTTCCGCTGCGTGTGATTTTTGTGGTCGACTCATCGGTCTCCATGGAGGCTAACGACCCTCCAGATCCCGTAACCGGCATCACCGGCCGAGAACGTGCGGTTCGCGAGACTTGGGAAACCATGCTCGACCAGAGCGCTGAGGGCATCAAATTTAGCGTGATTCGTTTCTCGGCACAGGCTCAGCCCCAGACCGGCGTTGACCTCGATGGTGATAGTCTCGCCGACACCTATTTCACGGGGGACCGAGTCATACTGGACGCCGCGACAACTTCATTGGGCGTCACGGACCGAACCACGAACTACTTAAACGCCATCGGCGAGGCCTACTTTGAGATTCGAACCGAGCTCATCCAGGCGGAACAAGAGTCACTGCCACTCAGTAAGTACGTCGTGATTTTCCTCTCCGATGGTGAACCAGACACAGACTCTTCGGACGCACGAGAGAATAGCCGTGAGGAAATCCTGACCGCGGTTCGGCAGCTCAAAGAGCTGACCGAGAATTTTCGTGTCGGGAGTTTTGCATTCCACACCGCGTTCATTGCGAGTGGGCAAGCCGCGTCCGACCAATCAGCGAGCAGCCTTCTTCAGGCTATGGCAGAAACCGGAGACGGCACATTTAGAAGCTTTCCGAGCGGTGAGGAGCTTAATTTCCTCTTCGTCGACTTTACCGTCCTGAGACGTGTGTTCACGCTTCGTAGCCTGGGCGTCTACAACATGAACGCCGCAATGGATGTGGACCAAATCCCCGCCCCTCCCGAAGTTCCGGACCTCGATATGGGTATGGATATGCAAATAGAGGACATGGGGCCCGATGCCGGTATGGAGACGGAGGTCGTTGAGCCTCCACCCGTGCTAGAAGGCCTTGCGTTGACGTCACCCGATATCCCACGGAGGATGTTTGTGGACTCCAATGGGTCAGGTTTCCTTGAGTGCGGCGAGCCTATGGCCGACACCGACGGCGACGGACTCAGCGATGTAGTTGAGATTAGACTTGGGCTCAATCCTCTGCTCCGAGACACCGACGACGACGGCCTGAACGACTATCTCGAATGGCAATTCCGCGACGATGGCTTAGACCCCTTGGAATACACTGCCTCGGGTTGCTTTATCCCGAGCCCGTGCGTTGACGCGGACGCTGATGGATACTGTGATTGTATCCTCGATAGCGACGCAGACGGGGTCTGTGATTGCGTTGCCGACAACTCGTGCTTGGACGCGCTCGGTCATGATTGCTTGGATTTGGACGAAGACCAACTCTGTGATTGCCCAGACCTCGACCAAGATGGTTTTTGCGACTATGCAGACCGAGACGGTGATGGCCTTCACGATTGTGAAGAAGTCTACTACGGCACCTCGCAGCTCGGCGTGGATTCTGACGCTGACGGAATTCCGGACAATATTGAAGTCAAGTTCCAGACCAACCCTGCTGAAGACGATACACAAGGGGACCTCGATGCTGACGGTGAAACCAACCGAGTCGAAGTCCTGACGAACACCAATCCGAGATGTGCCGACACCTCGCTGCGCTCCCGAAATGCGTACCGCTATGACCTTGTGAACACGGGAATCGAGGGGTCGCAGAGTTGCTACACCTTCGACATCTCGAACGTTACACTCGTGCCCACCATTGAGGTGGAATCCGAGGGATACCCAGGCTCAGGTTGGAACAGAATTTATATCTACGCTGGCGAAGTGGCCTTCGACGACCCCACAGCCTTTGCGAAATATCGAATGGCTTGTGTTTATGCCAGCTACAACCCCAATGGCGACTATAAGAATCCGCCTTCGGGACGTGTTAATTTACGAGAATCAGATTTCGTTGAGGTAGGTGATTTTGATCCAGAGATTCACTGCAAATATCCTTAGTTTAGGGCTTCTTGGCGTGCTTGGGAGTATTGGTTGCGGCGAAAAGTCGACCACCGAAGACAACAATGTGGACCCCACCCCGGCTGAGTGCCAGACGGACGAAAACTCTGAACCCGCTTCAGCCCTGGAGTTAGGTTCTGAGGAGACGACAGGCTTTATCTGCCCAATTGGCGACCTCGACTGGTACAAGTTCAGCGTGCCAGCGAACGAAACGCTGGTCTCGGTCAATATCTCGATGCCGGTCACGATTTCGCCCATACAGCCATCGTACGCAATTTTCCCGGTAGGCTCGGAAGGTGACCCCGAGCTTGCTGTTGCTACGCCTCCGGCCAATGCGACTGGAACTCGTCTTTCTTACGTCCACTGCGTGGCACCCGGCGACTACTACATGGTCGTCAGAGACTCCGGTGATAATCAGGCAGACACCCGAAACGCCTACAGCACCAACATCGCTACAGCTGCAGACCCGGACCCACAGGAGCCAAACAACGACCGTGCTGCATCACAAGCGTTGGTGGATGGGCAAGCCACGACCGGCTATATCGCGTGCCGAAGTGACGAGGATTGGTATCAAATCGACGTGCCCGCCGGGCGTACCCTTCAGGTGGAACTCCGAGCACCTAATGGCGGATTCCAACCCAAACTCCGCCTTCTGAGCGAAGACGACACCCTTCTCTTTGAAGTTGAGAACGCGTCGAACACCGCTGATACCGATATCAATCGCCTTCAAGTTCCGCCAGGTCCGGGAACTTACTATGTGGTCATTTCTGACGACGACAACCAGGATGCAGATCCAGAAACTCCGTACGAGTTGACGGTGACTCTCATCAACGATGAAGACCCGAACGAACCCAACAACACGCCTGAGGAAGCGACTGAACTGAGTCAGTCCGTGGTGAATTGTGGGGGGACTTGGAGCAATGTGCTGAGCTCGGTCGGAACGATTGGCTCCCCAGGTGATGACGATTGGTTTCGTGTGGATTTGAGTGGTTGTGCACCCGGAGTCGTGGAAGCCGAAGTCGAGTACCCAACGGTGGGAGACGCCGCTAGTCAGTGGGAATTTAACGCGGAGGTCCAGGCAACTGTGACTATCGTTAAGCCGCACCCTGAAAGCTCATGCGACCAAGACTCTGATTGCAACACGTTGCAGATTCCATGTGATAACGCATTTGACTGCGCCGGTGTCTTCGACACGTGTTTGAGCCAGGGCCTCTGCGCCGGGGCTTCCGTTTGCCTCCCCAACAATGTGTGTGGCGCCAACGTAATGCAGCGGCGATACGAATGTGCGCCAAGGGCTTCGGAATGCCGTCCAGGCTCCACTCCTCCACCTGAGAACATGGCGCGAGCTGCAGCTCCCGTAAGTAGCAACGTAGTTTACATCCGTGTGTCGGACTTCCAGTCCAATGGTTCCGCGCCGGACCGACTCTACAATCTACGGGTCCGCGTGCGCTCGATCACAGACACAAACGAGCCCAATAACGCAGTCTTGAACATCGTCTCACCCGACTACTCCACTTCGGATTTGGCAGCCCAAGCCGTGGACATTCCAATTCGCGACTGCACGGCTGGGGACTGCTGCACGGGTCCGGGACAGATTACCGGAAGCATCGACTACGATTCAGATTCCGATTGGTTCCGAATTCCTCACCCCTGCCCCGATAGCGATTGCACCCTTCGAATGGTCTGGCAAACCGACGCCGGCCCGACCGATATCGCCATGAATATCTATCGTTCTGGAGGTGGTTCGTGGAACGTCGCTCGCGACCCAGACGAAGAAGAAAATCAGTCGGCTGATTCGGGCGTACTCGGCGGAACTATGGCCGGAAACGGCTGTTTTTACGCATTCCAAGGTCATAACGACAATGGCTATCTGATCGAGGTTCGAGATCGCACAGCGATCTTCTCCGACGACCAGACCGTCATTCCTAGCTCTCGAGATTGGGACCCCGACCAGAACTACAGTTTCTGCATCGAAAAGGTCTCCAATGTTTGTGAAGAACCTCCATGTAGGATTTACCCCAATGGTTGTGGCGTCCCTTAAGTTTGCTCTCGTTTTCGGGGTATCGGTTTTCGCGGCTTCATGTGGCTCCGACGGTGAGACGTCTGAGCCGGACATGGACATTCCAGACAGTTCGCGCCCTACCCCACAACCACAACGGTGGTCCACCTCGGTTGTCGAAGGCGGCAATATGGGTCTGCACCCCCGAGTTGCATTGAGCGCAAACGGTGTGGTCGCCGGAGCATGGGTCTCCACACAAGGCAGAGAAGCTGGCCCATGTACTGAGCTCGGCGAGGATGCTCCAGAGCGGGTCACCTACCAGATTCGCTACGGCGAATTCGACGGCACATCGTGGACCATTGAAGATGCGGCGGAGCTCGCATTCGTGGGTCAGCCTCCGGGAATCGACTTCGCGTTCAACGGCAACGAACCCCTGATCGCGGCGATGGCTGGAGAGCCCTCGGTGATGTTTCGATATTGCGGGGTGAACGACGCGGCAGTTTACGAGCGAAGTGGTCCGGGGAACTGGACATCTAACACTGCCGTTGCCGAAAGTGGCGAGGCGGTCACGGGTGATGCGGCCAGCGACTTCGGAACGGTAGTGGGATACTGGCCCGCACTGGCCATCTCAAGCACGGGCGCTATCGGGCTCGCCCACAAGGACGTGCACGGTGGTGGACTTCAAAGTGATGACTTCCGACGCGCGGATTTGGAGTTTGCCCTAAATCAAGGCGGCTCCTGGCAGCCTAGCGCCGTGGATTTTGGACGAGGCGGCGGCAACTTCTCCGACGCAGTTTTTGATGCCCAAGACCGGCCCGTGGTCGTGCACTATATCCCTTCTGAAGACAACACCGGCACGCTTACCGGCGTATGGGCGCATCGACTCGAAGGTGACGAGTGGGTTCGTGTTCAGCTTCATAATCAGCCAACTTCAGACGGTCCGTCGGTCGCGCTCGACCCGCAAACAGGCACGCTCTGGGTCGCATTCTACAACGCCCAACGCGGATTCCCTGTGGTGGCAAAGCTCGAAAACTCCGAAGGCTTTACGGACACCTCAGAATGGGAGTTCGAAGAGATTGGCGACAATCGATACGACGAAGGATACGGGAGCTCGCTCGCCGTCAGTCGAACCGGAATCGTCGGTCTCGCCTACTACCGCTGTACACGAGCCACCCAGGGACTCGGCGAGTGCACAGCCGCCGAAGACGAACTCGTCTTTGCGTATTGGGACGGCTTTGCATGGGAGCAAGAGGTAATCGATACCGACGAAAGCGGCCAATGCGGCTCTTCCCCAAGCCTCGTCTTCGATGCCCAAGACCGCCCGCTCATCGCCTACCGGTGCGAAGTCTTGGTCGACGGTGTGCTCGATACTCAGGTTCATTTTGCCACTAGAAACTCGGCGCCATGAAGTACTTCCTAATCGCAATCTCAGTGCTCTTTAGCGCATGCTCCGGGGACGAAGCCTCGCTTCGAGGAAGCCTCGGAGACTTCTACGACATTGACTATTCCACGGTGCGCGCAAGGCTCTACGCCTCGGAACTCTCGATCGAATACGTTCAGGAGGACTTGCAGGTCCCTGTTCGTGTCACGCTTCGCAAACTCACAACTGGAATGATCGAACCTGGCGCCTACGATTTGACCGCGCTCGGCGCGATATCCGGGCGTTCAAGGGACAACGATATTCCCGACATGACTACCGGAAAGCTCGTCCTCGAGCGGTTCGAGCCCGTGAACGGGTCTGAAATTTCGGGTTCGTTTGAGGCCAAGTTTCGCACTGGAAACGACGAGGCAACCCTGGTTGGTGAGTTTAACACCACGTTGGAAGTCGTGGACCAGATCGACGGTTATGACGCCGACCTGAGCTACCTTTACGACGCGGGAGATATGGATGACCAATGACGTCTCAGTCCTCGATCTCGACCGTCATGGTGAATGCTGCGTCCATGTCGGAAAAGACCTCCACCAAATGGTCGCCTCGGCCTGGAAGCGCGAGGTTGAAGTCGATGATTCGGTCATCTCCGGCGAGCTGAAAAAGGTCGCGGTCCTTGTGAATCGTCCGGTCGAAATCTTCGCAATTCGTCGAGAACGCTTGGACCGAAATCTCGGTGCCCGGAAAGTTGAGCTCATCGAGCAAGAATCGAGCGTTCAAACGTTGTTCCGGGAACTCGGTTTGCACGACAAGCCGTTGACCACCGGGAAAGCGACCTCGAATGAACTCTTGGTCATCGAGAGCACAAGCCGCTGTGCGTCCGCAAATCGGAATGGACTCGTTGCAGAGGTCTTGGAGACGCCCCTGGGTAAAGACCCGATCGTCATTGACGCAACCGATGGCTGTAAGCGCCACGAATCCGAAAAGAAAAGCTCGCATAACACTCCCGAAACGACTTTGTGTAACCTACCACAACTTCGCGGCACAAAAATACCCGCTCATTCGAAGAAATCCTTTGGGATTGTGGTGGCGTACCAGAGGTATGCATTCTATACTCCGGCTCAATTCAGGACGAAAAGACCCGAATCTACTCTCAAGGCTCGATGTTCATGAGAAACTTTGCGCGTATTCTCCTTCTCAGCATGGTGTGTCTATCCGTCTGGCCTTTAAGTGCCAGTGCGCAAGACTACTCTGCGATGGTGGTACAAAATCGACGATTTGACCCCACTCACGAATTCAGTTTTGCAGCAGGATGGCTGCCCTTAGATGCCTTTACCAAGGGCGTAAGTCTGACGGCCGCCTACACGTTGCATTTCAACGAGTCATGGGCGTGGGAAATCGGCAATTTCACCTATTCCCTTCAGTATGACACCGACCTTTTTGCCCAGCTCGAGGCCATCGATACTCGGCCAGGGCCGTTTGAGGTCATTGACTTCTTCGCCACTTCATCAGTGGTCTGGAAGCCGCTCTACTGGAAGGGCTCGTGGCTCAATTCATCACTGACATACGGGGAGTTTTTCCTCGTGCTCGGCGGTGGCTACGGGTGGCTCACCCGGAGCGCTAGACCGGCGCTCGATGCCGGTGGTGGCTTTCGCGTTTATGGAAATTCCTTGCTCTCGTTTCGACTCGATATCCGATACTTAATGTTCTTCGGAGATGAGATTCTTGAGCGTTTTGATGTCAAAGACGAACTTTGGATCGGCCTTGGTACCTCGCTATCTTTCTAAATTATTCGCGTGTGTGGCGTTAATTTGGTCGGGTTGCGCTTCGGTACAACTGGCCGAAGATCGCGACGCCGTCTTCTCGCAGGCAGTCGAAGCGCATCTGAACGAAGAGCACACACTCTCCGCCGCAGCTGCGAATCGCTATATTGCGGGGTCCTCGGCTGAAGACCCACGCTACGATCGCGCGCTGAGAATCCTCGGCGAGTCGACCGAGCAGCTAGGCTTCAGCTACGCCGCATCACTCTGGTTTTTGGACGTGGCTCAGGCGCGACGAGACCCGGACGTGGTGGACGATGCAGTCCGAGGGCTCGAGCGAATCATGGGCGAAGACGCCTTCGATGAGGCTACGATTCTTCGCGGATTTGTCGCGACTGATGAGGTTGGAAGCCTTCCGCCCGAACAGCGCGGCTTCATGTATTATCATCAGGGCCTAAACAGCTTGAGAAACGGCCTCGATGAGTGGGCGCTCCAGCAGTTTGCCCGCATTCCGCAAGGCTCACCCTATGCGATGCGCGCCCGTTACGTGATGGCCGTAGAGCGTCTCACCGACTACAAATTGAGCGAAACGGAAGCCACGCTCACCTCTATCCTAGAGGGTGATCGCGACGGTCGGCTCCCTGAGGACCTGCGGCGAGATATTCAACGCACCCTCGCCCGAATCGCCTTTGAACAAGGCCGGTATCGAGATGCGCTCGCGCAATATCAAGAGTTGAGGAAGAATGCGGTCGAGGACCCGAGCCTTCTCTTGGAAATGGCGTGGAGCCACTACTACCTCGGGGAATATGAGCGCGCCCTTGGCCTGCTTATCGCACTCGACGCGCCCGCTTACTCAAGCCTTATCGCGCCTGAGCGATTCATGCTTGAGGCGCTCTCTCTAAGAAGTATTTGTCAGTTCGAACCCGCAAGGAATGCGGCCGTGCGCCTTAGAAAGGCTTATGGGGACGCGCTTGACGACCTTTATCGCGGCGTACCTTTGCTTGAATCCGAATCCCTTCGACGCGCTGCCCGCCTTCGGACAGGCGGCCGAGGTATCGGAGAGTTCCGAGTGAGGCTTGAGACCGAACTCGCGATGATCGAAGACCTCGAGGATGATTTAGGTCAAGAGCTTAGCGATAGGCTTCGCCAGATCTACTCCGAGGGCATTGTCGAGGCATCTCGGCGCGAAGATGCCGAGTTGGGTAAGGAAATGGCAGCGGTCTCGGAAGAGCTCCTCAACGCGGAAGAAGGTGTTCGTTTGATCCTCCACGAGCTTGGCGTTGCCCTGCTTCGAGGAAGACGGCGTCCCGCCGATGCACCGCCTAGAATGCGGATCGAAGAATCATTTGGACCCGATCAAATCCTCTTTGTTTTCCAGGGCGAATTCTGGACGGACGAACTCGACGACCTCGTGGTGACGATGGAGGACCGATGTATCGACTGATCCTCATAATCCTAGTGCTTTCGATGACGACCAGCTGCGCGACAAAGTCGCGTCAAATGCGCGATACCCCCATCATCGAGACAATTCGTCTAAACATCACGAAAGTGCGAAACGCCATCGAGGAGACGCGCGCGACGATTGCCGTTTCCCGAGGTGCGCCATACCTGCCAGAGCTCTACGTCCGACTTGCGGAATTGCTCAGTGAAGAGGCTCGCTATCACTATCAACTCGCGTTTGAGCGCGAGCAGCGGCAGACGCGTACACTTCACGTCCCGCAGGTCCGGCTCCTCAAAGAAGAGTCCATCAATACGTATGAGCTTGTGCTGAGCCGTTTTCCGGACTCCCCACTCGTTCCGCAGGTGCTCTTCAATATCGGACACGAACACCGTGAGCTCGGGAACTTCGACGAGATGCGCAAAGTTTTGAATCGGCTGGTGGACAACCATCCTGATTCGCCGCTTAGAGCCAATGCTCTTCTGGTTTTGGGAGACTACCACTTCGACAGAAACGAGCTCACCGAAGCCCAAGGCTACTACGAGTCCATCACGAAAGGCCCACTCGCCCCTGTGAGCGGCCTTGGCCACTATAAGCTCGCCTGGGTTTGGGTGAATAACGGCGAATGCAGCCCTGCCCTGACCAACTTCGAAGACGCAATTGAAAAGTCGAACGAGTGGGAAGCACGTCGAATCGCGATGGAGGAGCAAGAGGAAGAAACGCCTTTGCTTGTCGCCATGGCGCAACAAGCACGCGCCGCAGACGAGGGTGCGTCTCAACAAGATATCGACGTGCGAAAAGAGTCCCTCGTGGACATGGCCTACTGCTACTCGCGCTTGAAGAAAGCCGAGGATTCGACGAAGTATTATGCAAAAATGGCCTATAACCGCTCCACTTACGTGGCAGCTTTGGCCAAGCTTGCGAGTCGTTATCGCACGATGGACCAGTTCACGGGCGCGATTCTGACGACCCGTGAACTCTTAAGACTCGCTCCCGCGTCGGCGGAACTTCTCGACGACGCACGGACCCTCTACACGGCCATCAAGAGGCTGCGCGATTACACCCAGATTGGGGATGACGCCGAGCTGATTACGACTGCGCTGACGCGTTATTACACGCGTCTTGACGTGGATCCTGAGGAACGTGACCGCCTTGTTAAAGAGTTCGAACTCTATGTGCGCGACCTCGCGACATCCGCTCAAGAACGCATGGAAAAGAAGCTCAAGAAAGCCGGTAGTCCTGCACAGGTGGCAAAGGCCTACCAGGCTCATGTCGAGGCCTTTCCTGAGGCAAATAGCCGCGCGGACATGTTGCAGAACCTTGCGGGTGTGCTCTCTAGCGATGAAAGAAATCTTGAAGCCGGTCTCTATGCCCTGCAGGCAAGCGACCTGATTGGCGACGATACCGAACGGCGAGACGCCCTCTACGACGCGGTGGTCTATCTGCAGACTTCGCTTAAGGGTGAGTCCAACCGAAACCGTTACGAGCGTGTCAGTGCACGTGCCGCTCTTCGGCGCGCGGGCGCGAGCCTTCTTAGCTACAAGCTTTCGGATGAGCGCAAACGCATCGTGAAATTCGCAATCGCACAGGCCGTCTACGACGAAGGACTCTACGTCGAGGCCATCGATAAGCTCGCTGCGGTCGCTTATGAGTTTCCGAAGACGACCGAAGGCGATGCCGCCATTCGTCTGGCGTTGGACAGCTTCAACACACTCAACGATTACGATGGTTTGATGTACGCGAGCCGGCGCTACCTAGGTGCTTCGAGCCCCGCATCGGACGAGCTCAAACAAGACATCAAGCGCATTTTGGCTGCGACCGAGCAACGCAAACTCGACGAGCTTTCACTTAAGGCGGCTGGAGATGAAGGCGCAGACCTCTCCGTCCTAGTTACGTTTGCCGAGAAAAACCAGGGTAGCGAGCTCGGCGAGCGTGCCTTGATCAACGCATTTGTGGCGGCGCGTGCTATGGGTGACACAGACGCCATGTACGAAATCGCCGACTCGATGGCTAAGTCGTATCCGAAGAGCGAGCAACTTCCCGGCATCTACTCTACCCTCGCGCAGGCGGCTGCTGCGCGGTTCGACTTCGACCAAGCCGGCCAGTCTCTTAGACGTGCCGCGGAGGTCAATCCATCTCAGCGCATCCAGCTTCTCGTGGCCGCGAGTGAGTTGAACGAACAAATGGGAAATACAGACCGAGCCGGTACCATTCTCAAGGACGCTATGAGTGGTACCACAGGTGCCGCTCTAATCGAGCCATTGGGCCGCTACGCGAGTTTATTGGAGCGAACCAAGCCCGGGTCCATCCTGAGCGAACTTTCGTCTTACGAGCCAATTGGCGAGCCCGAGTCGCTCGCTCGAATCGGGCTGGCAAAGATCGCGAAAGGTCAGGTCGGCGAAGCCGAAATGAATCTACAAACGGTCCTCAACACTGAGACGGCCTCCGACGACGCACGAGCTCGCGCACAGTACGGCATGGCTGAAGTAATGCTCGCCACCTTGATGCAGTACCCAATCCCTACGGATATCGGGCTCGTCGAGGAATTCATCATCCTCATTGAGGTCACCCAGCAGGGATATCTGAACGCAGCACGGCAAGGCAGCCCACAATACGCTGCGGCATCCCTTGCCCGCCTGGCACATGCCACTGAATTGAGCGCTGAGAAGCTCGCCAAGGTTCGCCCTGAAGGACTTTCGCCAGAACAAGCCAAACAGGTTCAAGACGCCCTGGCTGCTCGCGCGGAAGGTCTGAGAGCCCAAGCAAAAGAAGCGGTCGAAGCCTGCGCAAACCTCGCGTGGTCCACGGCGAACTTCAATCCTGTGGTGCGTGAATGCATGAAGGGACGAGCGCTCAAAGAAGTAATCCCTGCCAATGATAAGCTCACCGAACGTAAAGGTGCAGCACCTCAAGGTATTGATGAACTACGCAGCGAACTCTCCAAGAACCCAGAGGACGTGGACAAGCTGCGTGAGCTAGGCGAGAAATTCCTCGATGGTGGAGACCCACATTCGGCAAGGCTCGTCTTCGCACGGGCAATTCAAGTCGGCGGCGGCGCCATCGAACAGAACCTGCTCGGGGTCGCGAGCTTCCAGATCGGGGACTATACCGGAGCGTTCGAGGCTTTTGTTCGTGCTGCCGAAGGTGGGGTTGAGGCCGGACGAAAGAATCTCATGCGGCTCCTTCAAGAGGTCGGCCTCTCGAATCAGGTTGAAGCGGTGAACACGCGGTTCCAAGCCGGACGAGACGGAGGGCGAACACTATGAAGAAGTTGATTTTCATCATGTTGGCGACTCTTGGATTGGGCGTGGGCTGTGGCGCAAGTGTAAAGCCCATCGACCTTCACGACCCAAACATTCCTCTGGACGCTCGGCGCTTTATCGCTGATGCACAGGATGCGGTTTCGATTTCTCGGGCAAGACTCGATGATGCTGAAGAGAACTACGAAAACACCGTTCGGTGGCGCTCTGAGCTAACCACGCGTGAGATGTGGCCTGCTGGGTCCGAGAACGTGGTTGCAAAGCTCGACGAGTTCACAGATGCGCGGGTAAAGATGGCGGAACTCCTGCGGCTTCGAGCGGAAGTCGAACTAGACTTAGCTGAGGCAAAGTACACGCAGGCCACTGCAGAAACTGCCATGCGAAACGATATCGCTGTCTACGACCTGGAACCCATTCGGGCCCTATCGGAGACCACGAGAAACCGCCTTGAGAATGTGGCCGTTCGCATTGAAGAACACCGTGTTGTCTTGGATAAGATTACACAAGAGTGGTGGCGCGTTTACGGGGATTTCTCCCAGAAAAACGAAGTCCCAGCGTTTTATATGTCTCCGGAAATCATGAGAGAGGCTCAGGCCCGTGCCGCCGCGAATCAGAAGGCCATCGAGGCCAAGAAGGCCGAACAACCAGCAGAGGCTGCGGAAGTTCAAGACGGCCAAATCAAGCTAGGGCTCTAGCACTCAGAGATAGTCTGGCTGGCGAGTTCATCGGTGATTTCGCAAGGATTCACCAAGGTCTTATCTTCGCCATCTGCAACAACTTGCGCGCATAACGGGACCACGAGCTCAGGCAGAGCACCTGCATTTGAACGCACTACAATTGCGGCGTTATCTGCACCGGGTGAATTTCGAATGTAGGTGATTCGAACTGCGCCCTGGTCCCCAGCCGGGATCGTCGCCGGAACCGGTCCTTCAAGCTCAAAATTATCCGAGCCCCCCACGCAAACTCGATCCACGACCAAATCCGCGTCACCAGTCGATTGCAGAAGCAAAACGAACTCATAAGGAGTTCGATCGCGATTGCCTGGTTCAGGGGTTTCATTGCCTTGCGGCCAGAACTTTCCAAGCTGAATTGGACTTAGATGAGGCAAAATCTCCGCCTGACCTTCCGAACTCTCGCCACAACCAACCAGAACCATTCCCGCCACCACGCAAAAAAGCACTGAGCGCATCTCAACCTCCATCAAACTAGTTGCTCGCCGAGAAGACCAACGGGTAGGTCACAATAACCTCGCCACCTTTGGGTTTCGGGAATTGAATTTTTCGAATCACGCCGGTCACACACTTTGACACGGTAGCATTGCCCATGGTTGAGCCGATCTCTTTGACCACGCCCACTCGGCCATTGGTCTTGATGGTCCACTCGTACTGAAGCTTTCCGCCAAGTGAGGGGTTCTTGTTTAGCTCTCTTTCGTAACACGCCTGTATTTTTCCGATGTGCTTCTGAATCGCGTTGTAAACTTCGCCTTGAGAGAGCGTGCCCTGCACTTTTGAGAGCGCACGCACGGCATTCGCTTTACCGCGAATCTTTCCGGCGCCCTCACGTTTGTCGAGCTTTCCAACGTTAGTGGAAACGGCACCGCCGATATCTCCGATCTTGGAGCCGCCTTTGCTGGTCGCGATATTAACGCCGCCGCCCTCAATCTTTCCGAGGGTTCCCGTCACGTTGAATGCAGCATTAGAGGCCCCTGGACGAGCGACAGCGTCAATATTGGTAACTACATCCTGAATGGTCGCGCCATCACCCTTAACGGGCGTGGTAAGCGCGGAGATCAAGGAATCAGCCTTCTCTTCCGTGCTCCTACCGGGGTTCGACTTCAGGCGCTTGTCCAAAACTTCTCGAACCGACTTTGGAATCTTTGCCTGCGCCTCAGTGGGGTCACTCGGTGGCTTTGGCTCAATCCGTTGTGGTTTAGGTTTTTCAACCTTCGGTGGCGGTTTTGGCTTCTTTTCTGCGGGCTTTGGTTTCTCCAAAGTTCCTTCCGCAAAGACCTCGATTTGGTCAGGTTTCTTTACGGTAAGTTCCACACCCAGGTGGCTTGTGAGCAAGGCACCCACACCACCCAATCCGTGCATCACGAGCGAGATCGCAATGGCTGCCGCATAAATCTTGATCTGGGCCGCACTTACGAGCTGGCGCTCACCTTTGGGCGGCAATTGCGGCCTGAAAAAGCGGACGTGATAGGTGATATCACCTTCCTCAAACTGCGCCACGTCTCCGACTTCTAGGACCAGCTTCTTGTCGGCTCCGAGTGTCTCTCGGGGGTTTCTAGCTCGGCGCAACCAACCTTGGACGGGCTCCTTAAAGGAGAGCACCGCCTTCTTTCCGGATTTCCGAGCTCGGACTCCTGAATTCACTCGCTTGTAGCGCTTAAGACCGTGTCGCAAGACTTCGATATCGAGTGCTTTACCCGCTGAGGTTCGGATGATCTCTAGGACTGGGGCCTCTTCGGACGACTGCGCGGCCAATTCGGGGGCCGCAACGATCAAGTCCACATCAAAAGGCTCAACAAAGGCTTCTTCTTCGTCCTCGTCTTCAAAGGGCGGCAACTCTTCAGGCTCAGGCCCACGTGCATTCAACTCTTGAGAGACGATAGGCGCATCGAGTGGCTGGACCGCAGGCGCTTGCTTCGCCTCAGGACTATCTCCGGGCATCGGACTGGGCTTATAGGCCATATGCGTGGCCACCTCCTCCGGGATAGGAGTCGGTTTGTACGCCAAATGCGTCTCAATCAACGCAGGATCCGCCGGCAATTCGGGCTCAGGCTCGGGAGGTGGCGTGGGTGCAGCCGCGGGCGCTGGCACGCCCCCTGGGATCGTCTCTTGGAGGTCGTCTTCCCAAACGGCGGTGGACACCGGGGTCGATTGGTCCGGGTCGAGCTGCTGTTGTCGATCCATGCGAGGAATGGACTCTTCCGCCCAGTCCTGCGTGATCATGGACGCAGCTTCGCCGATTGGCGCACTCTCCCAACCGGGCCCCAAGGGCCGACCAGAGAGCGATGCTCGCAAGAGTTCATCTTGTAGATGCGCGTCGGCCTCTGCTGTTTGTCTGAGGTCATCTTGGGACACCGTCTTGAGCTGCGTGTCCTCGTTATCTGAGCGTCCTAAGAGTTTGGCAGCCAAACCGGCCGCATCTGCTGATTTGCCTGAATATGCCGCAGACAAGAATCTTTGCCAGTCCGTCTTTCTCTCAGGAAAGAGCTGCTCCAAAACTCTCGGGACCCGCTCCAGGGCCTTGGAGACGTCGCCTACGAGCTTGCCGAGCTCAAGACCCATATGTTCGCAGTTCTGAAAGCGCTCTGCCGGATTCTTGGATAACGCTCTTAAGACCAGAGCATCGAGGGCCGGAGTAACTTTGCTGTTCAGCGACGACGGACGCGCCGGAATCGTGTTGACGATTTCGGCTTTGAAGTTCGTACCTTGGAAAATTGTTTCGCCGGTTAGAACTTCCCAAAGAAGAACGCCCACGGAGTACACGTCACTTCGAACATCCGCTGGTTTCCCCGAAACTTCCTCTGGCGAAATGTATCCCAGCCTGTTTCGTCCGAGTGAGCCGAGGCCCATCAGGGTGGCTTGGCGCCGAATCTTCGAAGAGCCGAAACCCTGCAAATGAATCTCGCCCTCATAGGTGAGCTTGACGTTTGTAAGGTCGAATCCGCCATGACAGGCATTTAGCGACCAGCCAGCCGCGTTCTTGGCCGTGTGAGCGGCATGAAGGGCGTCACAGACCGTCTTCGCAATCGCCAGCGCCAAGGGAACCGTCAAGGTCGGATAACCGCGCTCCTGCAGTGTACGAAACGTGTGATGAAGGGACTCACCGGCGCGCACTTCGTGCACAAACCAGGTGTGAGAGCCGTCGCGCCCCGCTCCGACCGTGGGTTCAATTTGAGGGTGCCTCAGCTGGACGCTGACAGCCGTTTCGTAGTCTAGAAGTGCGGCTAGTGCCGGGTGTCCAGACGCCTCAACGCCGAACCCGTAAGCCACCTGGTAGCGTGCCTCGTCGTAGCCGGGTGAGAGGTTTTGTACAAACCACACATCGACTTCGCGATGCTTCGCCAGACCTTCTAAGAGTCCGTATTTGGCCAGAATTTGGCTCACTTCGCCTTACCTTCTTTTTCGATTTCTTTGGTGACCTTCGTCTTGGTCTCTTCAAACTCTTGGGTCCCTTGATCTCCGAGCACATCCTGAACAGTTTCTGAGAGATAACTAGTTCGGGTCTTCACCATGGATGGAAGCGCACGTGGAGCACGTTGAAAGAGGAAGACCGCACCTGAGCCGGCGGTTTCACCTCGAATCAGACGGGCATCAAACTCCATGCGATTTCCACGCTGGAGTGTTGAAGACGTTTGTTCCTCTTGAACCTCGCCTTCTTCACCTTCCTCGCCCTCTTCACCTTCTTCGGGTTCCTCTTCAGGCGCTTTGGTAGCTTTCTTGCCCTTGGAGCGCTGCGCGAGCACCACGTTCTCAGAATCAAAAAGTGATTGAGCAAACGATGGTACGGCCAAACTAAGAACCAGAAGTATGAATAGGATTCGCATAATTATTTCTTCATGATCGCGAGTCGATACTTATCGAAACCCGCTACTGATGCTGAACGAAGCACGAGGAATAAAGTTTTATAATCGAGCCCCTTATCTGCTTGAACCAATACGATTGCCGGATCTTCGTCATCGCCCAGGAGTCCGGCCGCTTCGCGTTCACGGATGCGGTCGTGGGCAACTTTGAGCCGCTCTACAACGATCGGGATCTCTCCCTGGTCGTGGTATTGCTCTTGGAACTTACCTCGGTCGAGTTTGACGATTTCTTCGGAGTCGATCTTAAGCGAGTCCGGTGTAATCGCGAGGTTGATTGCCGGCTTCAATACACTTGAGGCACTCGACTGCGGAAGAGTCAGGCCCGGATCGAGTTTGAACTCATAATCCTCGGCTTCAAAGCTCACGATCAGGAAGATCAGGATGATGGTGAACATATCCAGCAAGGACGTGAGCATCAGCCCGGGAGGCTTTTCTGTTCGAACGAAACGCATCTTCATTCTTCAAGATCCTCCGGCTCGAGTGGTTGGCCTTCTTCGTCGAGGTTCGCGTTCTCTCCAACCAAATTATCCGGCACAAAACGCGAGAAAATTGTGACAGGAAAGATGTCTTCGATTTTCGGTTCGCCCTTCGCATCCAAGCCGACTTGTCGGTTGCGCGTCACATCGAGCACGCTGACCAGAACCTGGTAGTTGAGGTCTTCAAAAGGCAAAACGGTGAGCGTATTACTCTCCGGATACTTTTGCTTGATTTCCACCAGCGCCCGCTGCAGCGCGTCAACCTGATACTCGCCATTCTTCTTAGGCCACTCAGCACTGAGTGCCTCAAGCTCTTCGGGATCAAGCGAAACGCTCGACGCCGTGATCCTGAGGAGGTCTTGAGTGATCTCCAAATTCACAGCAACGGTGGTTGGCGTTTTCGGGACGTCCGAATCCGAAGGACTCAGTGTAGGCGTAGATGTAGGGATCACGCCGATATGAAAGAACGTTGCTCCGAGAAGCAAAAACGGGATCAAGACCATGAACAAGTTCATGACCGGAATCACGTTAATTTCGACTGCATCCTCAGTCGCGCGTCGCCAGCGATCAAATGCCATCAGCGTTGTGCCCGTCCATCAGTTCCGCTATCGCCACGAACCCCAGTCAGCGCCACAAGAATTGAGGTTGCGCCACCTTCCATCTCCATGAGCACGCTTTCAACGCGCTTGCTCAAGAGGTGGTGGAAAATCAGGAGCGGGACAGCCACGCTGATTCCGAATGCCGTGGTGTACATAGCTTGAGAGATACCACCAGCAAGCGCCTCTTGGCGCTCAGCCGCAGAAGCCGCAGCCACACTCGAGAACGCGGAAATCAGACCGAAGATGGTTCCTAGGAGTCCGAGCAACGTCGCGATATTGGCGAGCACCGCCATGATCGCGACCCGCTTTTGTAACATCGGGATAGCGGACAACATCTCGTTCTCCATGGCCCGCTCGATCTCTTTCTCGCGTCGATTCGAGCGAATCAAACCCGCCTTTATCACAGCCACCAATGGGTGCCTCGAAGCCACTTCTGTGGCGTCGATAGCCTCACGGAAGCGTCGATTCTCCAAATGGCTCACGATGCGCGCCACAAAACTCTTCGAGTTCAGACGGCAGAGGATGTAGAGGCTGAATGCGCGTTCGAGGAACATGGCCACACCGAAAAGAGAGACGGTGAGGATGACGTACATCATCCATCCGCCCTGATTCAGGTATTCCAACAAAACATTGCCCTGACTTTCAGTGGCAGCGACTACGAAGGTGGTCATGTTAGGAATCATTTCCTACTCGGTTGTTTAGAGGTGGGGTCGAGCATAGCGAGGCTATCATGCCGCACTTTCGACATGCAAGTGATACAAATCATGGGGCCCCCGGAAGAATGATGGGTCTGACAAATTCGTCGTTGCGAATTAGCAATACCGCATCGTCGGGATCACGCTGGTTTGGAGGCGTAACCTGAAACTGAATTTGGGCGAGGCGAAACGGGCCCGGAGCGGTTGGTCTGCCTTCGGGACCCTGAGCAAAATAGAGCCACACATTGTTGATGCCGCTGATGTCAGGCTGGATATCAAGAGCGCCGGTGGGGACCATTTGGATGTTGCGAATCGTGTACGTCAGACATTGTCTATCTCTGAAGATGACCCGAATGGTCTCGGTCTCGTCGGCTGGGGGCAAGTTCACGGGATCAACACTTACCACCACAAACTTTCCATCATCGCCCTGAATCGGCGCAAAGGAGCCCGAGGGCAACTCAAAGTCGCCGCCCTCACCTACCTCGATGGGAATCCCCGCGGCCGTATCGTCGGCATCTTGCCAACTCAAGGTCTGGTTCGCCGCATCGTAGCGCAGGGTGCCGATTCCAGGCGTCGTGCCAGCACTCACATCCGAAATCAGGACCCCGGTCGTTCGCTCAGGTGTTGAGCCGAATTTTTCTCGTACAAAACCTTCGTCTTCGATTTCATATCGGTAACCAAAGGAGAGGTGATTGATGGCATCGGTGCTCCTTGGGTCCGTATTTAAGAGATGTTCGTCACCATTTGAAACCCCATCGGAATCGGCATCTCGCTCGGTATCTCGGTTGAGATAGTCCGTGCCAGCAAAAAGCTCAAGGGGGTCAGGAATGCCATCTCCGTCTGTATCCACGAGCGTAGGAGATGTACCCAGAATAGCCTCATCGCAATCCGTAAGTGTATCCAAGTCGCGGTCGGAAAACGGCACTAGACCCTGACATGCTGCAGGGGGAGGGTCTTCTGGCACCAGCGGGTTTAGGCCCGCTAGAACCTCTACGAAATCAGAAACACCGTCCTGATCCGTATCGGAGTTAAAAGGTGAGGTCCCCAGCGCCTCTTCTTCTTCGTCGGTCAATCCATCAGCGTCCGTATCTACCTCAGGGCCATCAGCACCAGGTCGCGCGTTCAAATTCGCGGCCAGCAGCAGCTTTGCGTTCAGAACTGTCCGGAGCTCCAAGACGTTGAAGGTGGTGGAATTCGCGCCGCCCACAAGGTTGAAGCGCTGCATGGTACCACCGCCAGCAAAGGCTACCTGCTCCAGCTGTGCTTGAACTTGGTCGTTCTCGGCGGCATCGGTAGCGGCTGCGAATTGAATCGCATGATACCTGAGCCCTGCAGCGCCTTCCGCGGAAACCCGGTCCCTCAAACTGGTGATCTCTTGAACACTAAGCTGACCGTCGCATAGCGGCGATGGCCCAGCATTGGCGTCACGGCACTGTACGTCGTCGGATTGACAACATTCGGAGCCATCGGCGAGCGGCTGATGTGCGCCGGCATTGAGATGGATGATGACGTATTGGGTAAGAACGCGCAGACCTGCAGGCGAGTTTGCGAGGTCGCCCTCAATCAACGCTCGAGCGGTCCGCATACCGTTACGGTAATTTCGACACGTTCCCTCAGCCAAACAAGGCTGCTGAATCGCGAGCGACGCTGCAGCCCCAAAAAGCTCACCGGGATTTCGAGTGAAATTGCCTTCGAGAGGCGCGAGTTTCCTCGGGGACCCCGCGTAGCCGACGATCGCGAACTCCACCATATCGTTGTTGAGAGAGCGGCTGATGAAATCTGTGATGTAGCCGACCCTTAGTCCGGCTGGGTCAAAGTCCGAGTAGAGGGGGCCCGGCGCCTGGTCCACAAGCAGAACCACCTTCACGGGGAATCGAGCGTCAACCGGATCTTCGGTGCATACGCGCCCTGTCAATGCAACACGATTCGCCTCTTTCCGAGGTTTTCCCGGGCTGTAAAGGTTGGCTTCGGTGCACGAGGCAGCAAAGAAGAGGAAGATCAGGCCAAGACAAATTCTCATCCGTCTGTCTCCTCGGGCGCCATATCATCCGCACAATAGGTGACCGGCTCGCGCTCGGGAATCTCGACCATCTCGGAAGACGAACAGATGGATGAGGCCGGCTGATACTCGGCCAACACACATTGACCATCCACACAGGTTTGACCCACGGCGCATTGAATACCGAGGCAAGCTCGTGTGATGCTTACTCTAACATCGCTCGATTCATCAGCGCCCGTGCGTTGGCGCGCCCAAAAACTGGATACACTTTCGCCGTCTCTCAAGCCCTGGACGCGAATCCACGTGTCGCCTTCGATTGCGTTGAATTCTACCTCTTGGGGCAAGGCCAAGAAATCAGGTCCGGGACACGTCACGAGTTCGCGTGTGCCCGAGACCAGTTCATTCTCAAGGTTTTCGTCCCAAATCGAAATTCTAAACGCATCGATATCGTCTGGTATCAGGGCGTCCCCACACACCTCGACCCTAAGCTTTGGCTCTTCGTAGAAGCAACCAATGCTGCACAACAGCACAAGGAAAAGAATAAACCGCATCGAACTCACCGTGTGGAGCCGTGAGGATACTGCAAAGGAGTTGGTTTTGGCAATGATTCTATCAGTCTTTGAACGTCTGCATGGGAATGAGTCGCCGAAAGAGCGATCCGAAGGCGCGCCGTCCCAGGGGGAACGGTGGGTGGTCGAATCGCCACCACACCGATCCCGTCGGCTCTGAGACGATTGGCCGCATCGAGGGCGCTTTGCGCGTCACCTAGAATCAAGGGAACGATGGGGCCACCGACCACGAGCTCAGGCCTGGCCGCCTTCAGCCTTTCGATATTTCCCCAAAGCCTGGCCCTGAGTTTGGTCAAGTCACTCAAGCCAATCGCGACTTCGGAAGCGTGCACTAACGGAATCGGTAGCGCTGTCGAGTAGACATAGGATCTGCCCTCGTTGAGCAATAGTGTGCGCCATTTCTCCGATGTCGCAGCGAATCCGCCCAAGAGCCCCACAGCTTTGCTTAGAGTACCGATACTGATATCGGCTTTGACGCCGAAGTGTTCTTCGACGCCCCCTCCTTTTTCACCGAACACAAGAGTTCCGTGAGCATCGTCCACAATCAAGAGCGCACCGTGAGAATCAGCCAAGGCGCGAATCTCGGGAAGCGGCGCGAGGTCCCCGTCCATGCTGAAAACTCCGTCCGTGACCACCAGTTTTAGAGCGGCATCGCTCTTGGCCAAAAGTCTTTCCAGTGTCTCCACATCGGCGTGCGGGTAAATATGAATGGCTGCCCTACCCTTCAGGAGACGAAGTCCGTCGATAATCGAAGCGTGGTTAAGCTCGTCTGAGAAAACCGCGAGATCAGGCGTATTTCTGAATGCCGAGAGCACTCCTAGATTCGCCGAGAATCCGGACGACAAGAGCAAGGCATTCTCGTGGCCCTTCAAAGAAGCGATTCGACTTTCAAGTGAGGCGTGGGCAGCGGTGTAACCGGTCACGAGCGGCGAAGCGCGTGGCCCCGCCCCTTCGGAAGACGCGTCGATTAACGCCTGAACGACCAACGGATGGCGCGAGAGTCCCAGATAATCGTTTGAAGAAAAATCAAGAATTGTGGGGTCGTGAACCTTTGTTGAGCGAAGCAAAGAAGCCTTCTCGCGCTCGTCGAGCCGCTCGGTAAGCCATGATTCCCAACTCACGAGATATCCTCAAAGATCCATGGAATTACCACGTCCATAATCGGTGCGGCACGCTCCCACGAGTCCATCCCGGGCACGCTGGTCATCCGCCGAAAGCCCGTGAACTTTGCAAGTGCAGCAAGGTTTCGGCCGGTCGACCTGTCCACGTCACGCGGGGCCGAGAGCACGATTCCAGCGAGCTCAACGTTGTGCCGCTCCAAGACTTCCATGCAGAGGAGCGTATGATTGATTGTCCCGAGTTTGTCCGAAGCCACGAGAAGAACTCGCGCATCGAGTCGCTCCGCCAGCGAGAGCGCGGTTTGCGTCCAAGTCAGCGGCGAAAGAAGCCCGCCAGCCCCCTCGACCACAACGAGGTCGTGCATTTTTGCCCAACCACGTATCTGCCCCACCCACTTATCAAACTCGAGCTTTACCTTTTCCAGGTCCGCGGCGTCCGGCGGCGCGATAGGCGCTCGAAGCCGTTGGAGCGCCTGCGTGGGGGACTTCTGCCTTGCGGCCGCCGCCAAAATCACGCCGTCCTCGCCCTCGCCCACTTCTGCCCCAACGCCAGACTCCACGGGCTTGACCGCGAGGGTGTCAAACCCCTGATCCACCAGACGTCGCACCAGAGCCGCACCGACAAAGGTCTTTCCAACCTCGGTGTCTGTCCCTGAAATGACCAGCACGCGTCCCATCGTCTACCCTTGGAATTCGTTTTGGATGCTCTTTTCCACGGCATCAAAGAGCAAGTCAATCTCGTCGTTTGTGATGGAGAGTGGCGGCATCAAAACGATCACGTCCGACAACGGCCGCAGGAACACACCCAAATCTCGAGCGCGCCTACATACCTTCATTCCTCGCCGCTCAGACGACGCAAACGAGCGGCGGGTCGAAGCGTCCGCCACAAGTTCGATACCCGCACCTAGCCCGTACGAGCGCACGCTCCCAATATTCGGGTGGGCAAGGGCTTTGAGACGCTCCTCAAATTTAGGAATGGTGACTTCGCGCAGTCGCTCGAGCACATTCTCCTCTTCAAAAATATCCAAGACCGCGAGCGCTGCCGCACAGCCGAGTGGATTTCCCGTGAATGTATGGCCATGAAAGAAGGTTCGACCAAGCTCCGGGCGCCCGAGAAATGCCTCAAAAACCTTCTCGGACGTGAGCGTAGCTGCGACGGGAATGTAGCCACCTGTGAGCATCTTCGCTACACAAATGAAGTCTGGAACCACGCCCTCTCGCTCCGAAGCAAACATGTACCCGGACCGGCCGATTCCAACGGCGACCTCATCGCAAATCAGCAAAATATCGAGCTCATCGCAGAGAGCACGCACACCCTTAAGAAAGCCCTCAGGGTACGTGATAATGCCGCCAGCTCCTTGCATCCCAGGCTCGATAATCACACCGACCAACTCGTGGGCATGCGCACGCATGAGGCGTTCCATCTCTGACAGGCAGCCGCCTCCACAGGCGCTCAACCCCTGACATGAGTCGCACCGGTACGCATAGGGTGACGGACCTCTCAGAACGTCGAACAAAAGCGTTCTGAAGCGTTCGTGAAAGAGATCGATTCCACCCACAGAAACCGCACCGAGAGTATCGCCGTTGTACGCATTCGAAAGCGCCAGAAACTTCTTCTTCTCCGGTTTAGGATCCGGCCGCTGGTGCATGTATTGATACGCCATCTTGAGCGCGATCTCACAGGCCGTCGACCCGTTGTCGGAATAGAACACACGCGTCAGGTCGCCCGGCGCAAGATCGGCCAATCTTTTGCCCAAGATCGTAGCCGGAACGGTGGAGTTTCCGAGCATCGTCGCGTGAGAAATCCGTTCCATTTGCTCTTTGATCGCCGCATCGATCCGGGCGTTTCTGTGTCCGAAGGTGTTGCACCAGATGGAGCTCACACCATCAAGCAGGCGCCGCCCTTCGATATCGATTAAGTAATTTCCTTCACCGGAAACCACCATCAGGGGCTCTTCCTCTCGAAACACAGAATGAGGGGTAAAAGGATGCCAGACGTGTTGGTCGTCCCACGCCTGCAGTGTTTCCTGATTTGGAATTTTCATGACTCAGCTCAGATTGGCGACAAAAGGCTCAAATCCAGCGTTCACAATCATTTGCATATCGTCCGAAGGCGCGGCCCCCGGCGTGGTGAGATAGCCATTCGTAAAAATAGAATTCGCCGCGAAAAGTGAGAGCGGCTGCATGTGCTGGAGCGTGACTTCACGGCCACCTGCCACGCGCAAGTCCGACTTCGGATTCACCATGCGAAACATGGCGAGCGCGCGTAAACAATCGTTCGGAGACATCCTCTTGCTCTCACCAAGCGGCGTTCCAGGCCGAGGATCGAGGAAATTCAGCGGAACTGACTCCACGCCAATCTCCTTGAGCGCAAACGCCATTTCAACCCAATCATCGGAGTCCTCGCCCATACCAAGGATTCCACCGCAACAGGCCTCGAGTCCCGCATTCTTGGCGGCTTTGACGGTAGCCACGCGGTCTTCCCATTTATGTGTGGACACCACGGTCTCAAAGTGGCGTTTTGAGGATTCGACGTTGTGGTTGTAGCGGTTGACGCCGGCCTCGGCGAGCGCCTCCGCTTGACCGGGCTTCAAAAGGCCCAAAGACGTGCAGATTCCCATGGTGGGGAACTCTGATTTGATCTGGCGAACAGCCTCACAAACTACTTTGATCTCATTGGACGAAGGCCCGCGGGTGCTCGTTACCATACAGTAGGTAGAAGCTCCCATCTCGGCTGCACGGCGTGCGCCGCTCACAAGGTCATTTACCGTCTGCATGCCGTATTGTGGGACTTCGCTGTTATTCTTGAGCGATTGCGAGCAAAACTTGCAGTCTTCTGGGCAAACGCCAGACTTTGCGTTTTGCAGAACGTGCACCTTGACCGCTTTACCGTGGAAATGCTGTCTGACCTTAAACGCGGCCGCAAGAACATCCAAAAGCTCTGCATCCGAAGACCGCACCACGCGCTGGGCCTCCTCGCGGCTGATATCCTGACCTTCGATGATCTTATCGGCGATTTGTGAAAATTCCATCTATCCTCCTAAGTCGAAGGCACTTTGCCACACCCATTGAATGCGTCAAGCCGTCAGACCTTGGCGAGTGACGTGGAACTCGTGTAAGCTCCCGCGAGATTTCGGAGGTTTATGCGCGCGTTCATACTACTGGCTATCGCGGTGTCGGGACTTGGCCTTCAGGGCTGTAAGGAAAAATGCGAGGTTCCCGCGGGGACCTATCAAATGGCGTTCAAATCACTGGCGGGCGATTGCCCGAAGGAGACCGTGACGCAATTTGAAGAATTTTCCGACACAGTGGAAATTCCAGCCGAGAGAGCCTGCCAGAAGTTCGTGACCAATATCGCGACTGACGTCGAGACCTGCAGAATCTCCATGGATATCAGCGCGGACGCTAGCAATCAGGGCCTCAAAGATGGACAAGGCGTCTTCACCATGCTCTGCGATGGTGGTGCTCAGTGCCGGCAAACTTTTGGCGTGGACTTTAAGAAGTTGCCCGCCAAATGAAACCCGCCATCCTCTTTAGCTTCACAATCTTCATAAGCGCGTTTCTGCTCTTCTTTGTTCAGCCGCTTGCCGGTCGAATGTTGCTGCCGACGTTCGGGGGTAGCGCGATCGTTTGGAACGCATCGATGATGTTTTTTCAGGCGCTCTTGCTTTTGGGCTACATCTACGCGCACTTTTCCATCAAACGCCTTGGAGCAAAGAACCAATCAAAACTCCATATCGCGCTCATGATCGCGGCGGCGGTGTTTCTGCCGCTCAGCATTGCGCCTGAGGCCCCGCAATGGGACGCGTCGCCAGCACTCTTCGTCATCCAGACGCTTTTGGTTTCGATCGGTCTACCGTTCTTCGTGCTTTCGGCGTCGGCGCCCATGCTGCAGAGTTGGTATTTCTCATCTGACGCTCCAGATGCCGAAGACCCTTATTGGCTCTACGTCGCGAGCAATATCGGAAGTCTACTCGCGCTATTGACCTACCCGTTCTTGATCGAGCCCTTTCTAAGCATCAATGAGCAAAAATGGGTTTGGACTGGCGGATACGCCCTCTTGGTGCTCTCGGTTTTTGGTGCATCATTCTTCGTCAAGAAAGCGCCAGCCGCAGAGGTCACTGCAACCGCACAAACCTCGTCTTCTTGGGCCGAACGCGGACTCTGGACGCTCTTGGCCTTTGTCCCGTCGAGCGCCTTGCTTGGCTACACAGCCCATATCACCACGGACATCTCGGCCATTCCTCTCTTCTGGGTGGTGCCACTCGCCCTCTACATGCTCTCGTTCGTCATCGTTTTTGCGAGGCGACAGTGGATCCCAAGTTCAGTCTGGGTCTGGCTAGCTTTTGCGGCGTTAGTGCCGTCGGCATACGCTATTTTGCTGGCATTGCTCGAGCCGGTTGGGCTCTTGTTGGGGATTCAGCTCTTCTCCCTATTTACGCTCTCAGTCGCTTTCCACGCGATCCTTGTGGATCGCAAGCCGAGCGCCTCCAACCTCACGGACTTCTACGTCTGGATGTCTGTGGGCGGCATGCTCGGAGGCGTCTTCAACACGCTTGTGGCGCCAGCGATCTTCGACCGAATGTACGAACTCCCCATCACTCTGGCACTGGCCTTCTTGCTGCTCTCGATGCACCTCCCAAGGCCAAAGTTTGAGCCCCCGAGCGTATCGATCGGTAAGGCAGTGCGCGCCAAAGGCATGCAAACGGCTTTCAGTGTCTTGGTTCTGGCCACGGCAGCCGTGGGCTTTGTGACCTACATGCAAAGTGTGGACGAGGTCTTTGAGTTCACCAACACCATGCTACTCATCGGGATTCTGACACCCTTTGCGCTCTGGTTTGTACACCCAATCCTCGCGGGTTTTGCAGCTGCCACGGTTTGCATGGTTCTCCCGATGGGCTATCAACACCAAAACATCCTGATGCAGATGCGCTCGCCCTATGCCATCCACGAAGTACGCGAGTTTTCGAGCTCAGTCGGACAATTTCACTCGCTTTACCACGGCCGTATCCAACACGGTGTTCAGGCCACTCATCCCGAACTCTCAAGACTCCCGCTCTCCTACTACCATACGTCAAGCCCCATCGGCGAAGTCATGGCCATCCGAGAAGACTTCTACGACGTGACCCCGGTCGCCGTGCTCGGCCTTGGGATCGGCACCATGGCAACGTATGTGCGCCCCGGCATGGAGATGACCTTTTTCGAGATCGATCCTCAGATCGAAAAAATCGCGCGGGACGCCGAGTACTTCACGTACCTGGAGCGCTGTGGCGAACAATGCAAAGTGGTCCTTGGGGACGCGAGGCTTTCGCTCCAAGAGCAACCGAAGGGTAAGTACGGACTTCTGGTGCTCGATGCGTATTCGAGTGATGCCGTGCCGGTTCACCTGCTCTCCAAAGAAGCGATAGAGCTCTACATGAGCCTCCTGAGGCCCGGTGGGTACATGCTCTTTCATGTCTCGAATCGTTATGTAAATGTGCGCCAAATCGTGGTGAACACCGCGGCAGAACTAGGCTACGTCTCGTATTTCCAAGACCACTGGCCGCGAGAGACCAAACTCGAAGAACTCATGGTCAATTCGAGCGAATGGGTGATGGTCGGGCGTAATAAGAAGGACCTCGAACTACAGATTTTTGACCCACGATGGGAAGAACAAGAGCCCGACGGTCGGCCCGCATGGACGGATGACTGGGCCAACCTATGGGTATATATGGCGTGGTAGTTTTCTGAACTTGGATTTGATGTGAACCATATTGATGCTTTTCGTGACGTCCCCAAGACGGGCGTCATCTTCGTGATGAGCGAGGCTGCGCGCCACGGCTACCACCCTGATTCACCGGATTGGACCAATTTTGGCCAAGGGCAGCCTGAAGCTAGCGAAATCCCAGGGGCTCCGCCTCGTGTCCGCCACGTTGACATCTTGGACGAAGACCACGAATACTCCGCCGTTGCTGGACTCTGGGAGCTACGCGAGGCTGTGGCCGAGTACTACAACCGCGAATTCCGGCGCGGCATGCCTTCGCAATACAGCGCGGAGAACGTGGCGATCTCGGCCGGAGGTCGAACGGGATTAACCCGCGTGGTTGCATCACTTGGGAGCATTCACCTCGGCCATTTCCTGCCCGACTACACCGCCTACGAAGAACTTCTGGATATCTTCAAGTTCTTCACGCCAATCCCAATCCTTTTGGACCCTGACCGCGCCTACGATTTCTCACGTGACGAACTCGAGCGCGAAATCGCCGGACGCGGCCTATCTGCCTTGCTCCTCTCGAACCCGTGCAACCCCACCGGCAAGGTGATCCAGGGCGAAACGTTGCGCTCGTGGGTCTCCACGGCCCGAAAGCTCGATTGCACCATGATTCTAGACGAGTTCTACAGCCACTACGTCTGGACCGGCGACCCGATGGAGGGATTCCGTGAGGTCACGGCCGCGCGCTTTGTCGAGAACGTTGACGAAGACCCCGTGGTCATCATCAACGGTCTGACCAAGAACTGGCGCTACCCAGGCTGGCGAGTGTCTTGGACGCTCGGCCCGAAATCAGTCATCGACCGCGTCTCCAGCGCTGGCTCTTTCTTGGACGGAGGTGCCACCCGGCCCATGCAACGCGCAGCGATTCAGATGCTCGGCGAAGACCACGTACGCGAAGAAATCGCAGCAATTCAAGCGAGGTTCCGGCATAAACGCGCCCTCTTGCTAGGTCGGCTAAGCTCCATGGGGATCCGCACAGACTGCGCGCCCGACGGCACATTCTACGTCTGGGGGCGGCTCGACGCTCTGCCCCCAGCGCTAAGAGACGGCATGGACTTCTTCAAGAAGGCACTCGAAGTCGGCTGCATTTGCGTGCCTGGCGAGTTCTTCGACGTTAATCCAGGACGGCGACGCGCCGACCGAATGTCGCGCTTCAAAGGTCATGTTCGCTTTAGTTTTGGCCCTCGGGAAGAAAACCTCGTGGGAGGTCTCGACCGGCTCGAGGCCATGATTCGAAGCCACTCCTGACCTACTGGTCTTTTTGGGCTCCGTTCGCGATCCAGGTCTGGATATCGCCGAGCTCGGCCTGTGTGAGTGAGCCTTCGCCCGTAAGCGGGTTATAAGGCATGGGCAGCCCCACAATATCTGGGTCTCCGGCGATCTTGTGCCAGAGGTAGCTATTCTCGTAATCGCCCGGCACAACGAGGTTTAGCTCAGGCTTTTGGGTCGAAGGCTCAAGAAGCCGCTCGTAAGCACTTTCAGAGAGCAGATCGAGGTCCGCATCCGGATTGACGCTATTATGACAACCACCGCAATTCGCCTCCAAAATCTTCGAGACACGGCTTGACCAAGTCACCCCTTCACCCAAGAGATTCAAGCTCCCCGGGTCTTCCGAATACGAACAGTTTTTGTAGTCCACAGCCGAGGCGAGGTCTACGTTTCCGTCCGTTGGAATGCCTTCGATATAGCAAAATAGCGCGAGCATTTCGGAGATATCCAAGGGCTGATTCGCGAGAGGCATCCTCGAGCCGGGAACGCGCTCTCCAAGCATCTCTCCCCTCACTCTGGCGATAAGATAACTTTCTTCCGGGTTTCCGGGATTGATCATCGGAACAATCGGATTCTCGTCCGCCCCAAAGATCCCGTTACGATTGGCATCACCCTCACGAATCCCTACCCTCGCGAGCTCAGCGGCGCGTTCATTCTGATAATTTCGCACCTCGCCGACCAGATGCTTGCGGTCTTCCAGGACGCGCCAGCGGGTCTCAAACTGCGCGAAAACGATATCTCCATCATTGTCCGTGGTACGGATGAACTGAGCCTGCGCCCAAATCTCGTCGTTATCGCCAGGGATTGGCGCGCGCAGCTCAACGTGGAACCCTTGTGATTCACGCGTAATCTCTTCCTCATCGGTCGTTTCCTCACCGGAGATATTCTGAATCCACGCCACCTCGATTCCTGCACCAAAATCATCGCGATTTAGACGAAATCTATCCCCTGGCCGCTCGCAACGGTCGTATACCGACGCAGGTTCTCCCGGCTGCACGTTGCACGGAGCGTTGATGGCGGCCACAAAGTTCGCAGGGGTATGCAGGTCTGGATACTCTTTCTGGTTATGGCAAACACCGTCGTTCGGCGTGCAGGTTCGCCAGACAATTTTCCGGTGTACGTCCAACCCTGTCCTGAACCTTTCCTGCGCGCCTACCACGTAGGGGTCGCCCCCGGTGTAAGGCTCAACAGCCTCGCCTTCGGGAAGTGTAGGTCTGTTTGGTGTGAAGGGGATCTCGGTTCCAAGCCCAGCTTCCGTGAAGTCCGGCCCACACGCCCAAAGTCCAACCACCCCGAAGAGAATTCCGATCTTGATCTTCTTCATCGCGTGAAATCCCCAAACGGCTGGTCTGCCGGGAAGAACTCTGAGTGATCGCAGCCGAGCCAATCCATCATGGTCTTCATCACCGATCGATACGAGTAGACTTGCCCAGAGGCTTTTAGGTCCTCTGCGAGCGTCTCGCCGAACGTACGCCCTGCCGTGCCAGCTTCGTTAAAGATCCCGCCCATAAACGGCATCGACATCCAGCGCGTGGAGTTGTCTCCACCGTGATCGCTCCCGCGGGCTGAGTTGAATCTCCCGCCTCGCGCAGTTCGTCCAAACTCACTGCCAAGCACCACCACGGTGTGGTCCCAATAGGTCCCGCCGCTTGGGTGTTCCATGAGTTTCAAGGCCGTATGCAGTCCGCTGACGAGCTGATTGAGCTCGTTCATCCGCGGAGGCAGCCCTTCTTCTTCGCCCGAGTGCATATCGTAGCCGCCCTGATTCATGAAAATCGCCGGGCAGCCGAAGTGGAAGAGGCGCAGCGCCAGCATCACATTTCGAGCCGTGCCGCCGCCACCGAGGAGCAGTCTGAGCTGGTTGTTGCTCAAGCCATCCATCGGCTCGTCCGAGTTTTGCCCGACGTTGAGACGTGGATCGTTGAAAATCTCAGCGTAGCGTTTGGTGGCCTCTCGCGACTGAATATAAGCGTCCACTGGGAACCTGGACTGCGGGTGTACCCGGTTGTAGATGCGCTGGTCGAGGTCGTCTGACATGCGTTTCGCCCACTCGGGGAGCGCACGAGCCGCGTCGAACCCAAAGCCCGAAAACCCGTCTTGAAGGACCGGAGGCCTGTAGCCCGCGTACTTGCCGGACCCATTAGACATTCCGCCACCACCCAGCACAAACGCTGGCAAGATCACGCCTTCAGGGTCCTCGGGAACTCGGTCACGAAGCCCGTAGTTGATCATGGTCATGATGCCGGTGGAATTGCCCGCATACCCAGTGTTGAAGCGTTGCAACCCAGAGTTGTGGTTTCCGTCCGCACTGCCGGACGTGGGCTCGTGGTCAACACATGGGGCGATGAGAATATCGTCCGAAATGGCCGCTACGCTCCGCATTCCAAGTTCCTGACGTGTCGCACCCTCCTCGCCTTCGAGCCACGGTGCGCGCGCCAAAAGCTCCGATGGGCCCCATTCGGTGCCCTCAGGCAAGTTTCGGGCGAGTCCCCACGGGTTGTAGCGCTCGGCTACCCGACCGTTAAAGGCAGCAGTAAAGCGAAACCCACCGTTGAGGCGGATGTAGATGATATGTTTGACCGAAGCACGCGCGTCAGTCTGGGCGTAGGCGGTCTTCGGGACCCAGATATGGGGCACACCCACGGTCGCGGAGGCTGCTGTGGCGATTCCTACACTTTTTAGAAACGACCGCCGGTTTAGTCCTTTTTTCTCGTCACTCATGGTCGGCTCCTAGTAGAAAAGCATCTCGGCGCTGGAAAGCATGGCAAAACACGTGGGACGCGCAAACTGAGCGGCGTTGCAGCCCGAACAAAGCTCCGCGTACTCGCGCGCTTTTGCCGCCTCTTCTTCGTCAATCAAACGCCCCATGAATTGCGCCGCCTGATGGGCATAAATCTCTTCGCCCAATTCCGGGGTCAGGGATTGATTCGGGTCCACATCGCGCGGCAAAAAATTCTCAATCGGCGCACCTCCGCCTTCGGCTGCCGGGTCACAAACTTGATTCACGAAGTTAAGCTGCTGCGCCGTCGTCAAGATGGAGATGATCTGGAATCGCCCGCCCACACTGTTATCCGGACATCCACCAAGCCCGCGCGCGACGTTTCGATAACTATAGTCAACTCCCTCGTCTTGGACCGTCCAATTTGAGTTCTCGACGAGCGCAATCCCTGCGATGGAACCCGCCTCCCAGAAATCTTGAGGACGTGTGAGCTTATGGTCACACGTCGCGATCTGATACCCAGTCATATGCTTGATAGAATCGATCCAAACCTCGGAATCCACCTGTCTCAATGGGCCGTAAGTCCAGCGATAATCGGTCTGAGTTTGCTGCGAAGCCGACTGCAAGTAAGCAGCCGAAGTTACCACAGCGAAGTGAAGCGCGCGGATATCGCCGTTGTAAGCCAACACATAGCGCACCAACTCGTCGCGAACCGTAGGCACCAGGTTTCCAAGGTCGTAGCCCAAATACTGCATCAACACGTCATCGACGAGCTTCTCCCAAAATGTGGGCATGCCTGCGATAAGCCGCCCCGGGAGTTGCAGCTTTTCCCACTCCTCAGCCTTGATCACGCCAGACCACATGGTGCGCTCGTCACGATCGTTTCGCATCGCACGGATATCGGGCTTGAGAATGAGTTCGTTTTGCCCAAAAAGAATGCTCGTGCATTCGGCACGCGTGGTCGGGTCCGGATCGCCGTTTTCGTCAATACATCGGTACCGGATATGGGCGTCAGGAAGGCGCATCCCAAGGTCTGGATGATCGTAGTAATCGTTATACCAAAGGGTGTAGAGGCGGGACATATCGGCGAGTTCGGGGCCAAGTGGCGGGCGGCCGAGGAAGGTCCAGAAGAGCGCGTCGGCACGGTCCTCAGGCGTATCAAAGCGCCGAGTCAAAACCGGATGGGCGCTGACAACCGCAGCAAACTCATCATACGCCACGCGGCCCTCGTAGAGCTTACCCACGAGCTTATCCATGTCGTAGATACGCTCTACGCTCACGGCCTGAGTGTCGTAGAGGAGCTTATCGGCCCAGCGACGCTGATTCACCGACACAAACTCCCTGGAGTTAATGAGCCCAATGGCCACCTCGCCCCAGCTCTTACCGTCGCAATTATTGATAATGTCTTCGCGTGTGGGGTAGCGGCCAAGCATATCCACGTGAATCCGTCGGCAGGACTCGACCTTGACCACCGGTTGGTGGGCGAGTCCCACACCCCACAAACTCTTGCACATCCCCGCGTTCACGGGGTTCGTCAAACCGAGCGACTGGCAATAGGCCTCGCACTGAGGTCCGCAATCGGGCAGCGCCGCATCGTCGGGAAATTCAGCGACAATTCGAGGTTGAGGTAGGACATCGTCTCCTCCAAAGAAGGCCGCATCACTGACCTTATCCCCTTTGCCAACCAAATCCCCGGGACCTCGCGCAGGATCATCAAAGTCAAATCGCGTATCGTCGCAGCCAAAAGTCGCTGCCACCAATAACGCCGCGCCAACCCACGTGACTTTCACGGTCGCCTCCTTCACTCGATTATTGCCCATCTTGCTTAGACTTAGTTTACCCGAACCTTAAGGCGCCCGTCAAACCTTGCGTCCTTTGACCGTTCCTGCTGAGATGCATCCCAGAAATGGGGCTAAAGTATGAAACGTGTTGAATGGAAGCCTGAGGGGTTGGTTGTTCTAGGATTCTACGACGGTGTGACCGAGTGTTTTTTCCGCCGCCTTGGAGGGCTTGGACCGGGTTACCTGACCCTCATCGCGTGGGATGAAAATCAGAATCAAAGATTGTTCGCCGGAGTCTACATCACTCTTGACATGTACAACTCAGTGACCCAGCTACTCGGTTCAAACGAGTGGCCGGACTGTCAGTCATTCAGCCCTGCAACTCGAGCGGCGATAGACGAGATCATTGTGACTTGCCGCGCGTCTTTGGTTTCAGAAGGCTGGTTGATGATGGTAGCTGATTTCGAAAGCCAATCGGAAAGACTCCTGATCTCTGGCCAAATGGCAGAGGCTGTAGAGCGCGCGTTATTGGAGCCTGAAAACATAGCGAATTGGACCCAGTACACAGCATTATGCGAATAGAATTCGATATCAAGATATTTCCCTGGGAAACCCATACCTATCACCTGCCAGCCTTCACCGAAGGTCCTATTCGAATCATTACAAGTTCTGGAAAGTTCTTGGACGCCGACGGAATTCTGCTAGTCGAGTTAGCCATTTTCCTTCACGAGTGGCTTGAAAACGCGAGGAATTCTCCGACCGATTTATATTACCGGTCGATGGACTTCGAGGAAGAGCCCATTCTCGCGTTCAGCTACTCCAGCGACGACGAGGCGTATGAACTTACTTCGGTTTGGTCGACCCATGGCAAGCCAGAAAGAGTCTCGAGCGGCGAAGTTCTGCAAGCAACCGAAGAATATCTTCAGGACCTGAAGGTCGCAATCTTGGCTAGGTCTGACATTGACCTTTTTGAAAGGCTCACCGAGAACCAAAGCACAAAAGAATGGTGGCAATGCTAGACGTACAACTATTGAACCTAACCGGCTGCTCAGCTAGAGATCGCGCTACTTCTTCCGAAATGTTGGCCATTCATGCAAAATCTCAAACGATTTCTCCCTGCCATATTGATCGGACTTTTGGGGTTCGCGACCCTCGGAACGAGCTTGGTCTTGGAGAGTCGGCCTGCCAGTGAGGCCGAATACGCAGAGATGGCTGGATCTTTGGCTAACGAGTTGGGCGCCGAAGACGCCATCTTAACTCTAATGTGAAAGTTGTCGGCCTCGAGCCTAATGACTCAGAACTGAGGTTTTACCCGAGAATTTGGGTTCTCGTGACCCATTCCACACCTTGGTTTGACGCCGATGAAGCCCTTGCTCCGCTGAAGACCGCTCGTGGGGAGTCCGCGTTTTCAAAACGCGTAGGCCGTCTCGAGCTCTTGAGGTTTGACCGTGAATCAGGCAGCGGCCCCCCCCCCGAGAGACTCTCGGATAGCTTAAGCCGAGCTCATGTGCGGCGAGGAGGCAAACACTGCCCTTTCAACGCGACGCAAGGTCAGCATATGTGTGGTATGCGACCATGGCACGACGTTTCCACCCAGATTCGCGAGTTCGAATACCGTCCTCGCCAGTGTATTTGGGCTCATCCGGTGGAAGGTGAGAACCTGGAGATTTCGTTTCCAGGAGTCCAGACCGGGTCACATCTAGAAGTCCGAGGTGGACTCGTAGGTAACTCCGCATTCGACAAAGCAGGCGCCATGGTTGAGATGGACGTTCTCTTCGATGAAAAACTTGTGGGCAGCCACCTGACTCAACCAAGACCAGGACTTCAAACCACTCGAATCCCCACGCCAGACGTTCCTGAAACAGCGACCATCACATTCATCGTTCGAACCTCGAACCATTCCCGTCGACACTTCTGTTTTGATGCCTCGGTTGGGAGGGACGAATGATTCCGCGATTCAAACATTCAAAGCTGGAGCTCTGGCTGGCGTTCGCACTCGGTTTGATAACGTTTTTCGTTCTCGTCATTGCGCAAGCAGATATGGGAATCCCAAGGGACGAAAGTGTCTACTTTGAAGCAGGTGAACGCTACATGGGATGGCTCGATGACTGGGCCGAGTCTCCAGCCGAGGCGCTATCCAAGGAGTCTGTTAGCAAGCATTTTCACTACAATCGCGAACACCCTGCTCTTCCCAAGATCCTATTCGGCCTATCTCATCAAATCTTCACAAAGTGGCTCGGCTGGACGAGCCACATGCTCGGCGCGAGGATTCCAGCACTGGTCTTTTCTAGCCTCTTGATCGGCTTCACGTTTCTATTGGGAGTCAGGCTCAAGGGCGTTGTTTGTGGAATCTTTGCGGCGCTCGGCATGCTCCTGATTCCTCGCCACTTCTACCATATGCAGCTCGCGTGTTTTGACGTGCCGGTGACCGCCGCCTGGGTCATGACGGTATACTTCTACTTGCGTTCGTTGGAGGAAGACGCCCCAAAGCGTTTTGCCATCCTCGCTGGGCTCTGTTTTGGCCTCGGAATCGCGGTCAAACACAATATTTACTTCCTCCCTCCGCTTCTGGTTTTGCACTGGGTCGTGATGCACGGTCGCTCCACCTGGAGTGATTTCAAGCGGTCTGGACAGGGCATGAAGGCAGGCCTTTCTCGGATTCCTAAGGCATTCTGGTCGATGGCATTCTTGGGGCCTTTAGTGCTCGTTATTTCATGGCCATTCCTTTGGTACGATGGCGTGGACCGGTTCATCTGGTACGTGGAATTTCACGCAAAGCATGTCCATTACCCCTGGCAATATCTGGGCGAATCGTTGAGGGAGCCGCCATTCCCATGGCATTACACGCTCGGCGTCACCGCACTCACGATGCCTCTCGGGCTCTTTGTTTTGAGCTTGGTTGGATTCTTCGCGGCCGCCTTACAAGTATTTCGGGACCGCTCAGAAACAGTCCTGGCCCTCCTACTCTTAAACGCCTCATTCTCGATGGTCCTGATTGGCCTCCCGAATGTTCCTGTTTTTGGCGGAATGAAGCACTGGCTCCCTTCTTTCCCCTTCCTGCTCATCCTCGGGGGTCTGGTGCTCTCTTCCGTTGCAGCCAAGACCAAACACCTGCGGCCCGCCCTCATAGAAGCCGCACTCGCTGTTTCACTTCTACTTCCTGCCGGGTGGCTAACCGCTCGATTCCAACCCTATGGCACGAGCGCCTACAACGAACTAGCCGGACTCGAGGAAGGGGCAGCAAATCTTGGAATGCAGCGCCAATACTGGAGCAACAATGTGACCGGGGTCTTGGGCTGGCTCAATGAACACGCCAAGGACTCGGCGCGCGTTTACCTGCACGAAGTCACCCCACTCTCGTTCGAGTGGTACAAACGAGACGGATGGATTCGTAGCGATCTTCGCTGGGCGAGCACGCCTGAGCAGGCGGATATTGTGGTGTACCAGTACCACGAAGAATTTCGAGACCGTGAGTTTGAGGTGCAAAACCTGATGGACAACCCGAAAACCGGACTATATCTCGGCGATGTTCCGGTAATCACCGTCTACGTTCGGCAATGAACTCCAAAGGAATTTATCGGCACACACGGCTGGTTTGAGAATTTTGCCGGTGTGATTACTCGAATGACCAAGATCGTAAATTACATCCTGTGGGCGATTGCCTCCGGAGCGACCTTCTGGGTCTTCGCCAACTCCGAATTTCCGTACGCAGAAGTCTGGATCATCTGGACCGTCACCCTCACGATATCTGGAGTTGTTTCTGCGAGAACTGGAAGCATAGCTGCACCGATAGCCTTGGGAACTCTCGTCAGTATCGTCTCTATCTACTTTGCCGGAATTCATGACTTTGTGACGGCTCGCTTGCTCGCAGCTATGCTAGTTGCAGGTCCACTAGCATTCGCGATGGCGGTCGGGATCGACATGATTCGATTTGCCATTTGGGGCAGCCGATCTTGACAAATGTTGGTGGAACGCTGCAACGTGAAGGCATCGAAACCAGCGTGAGCTCAAAATATGTTACGATTGATTGTCTTCGCGTCGCTCCTGATCCTTAGTCAGGATGCTTTTGCACAATCGTCAATCGGTGTCAGCGGAAACTTCTTCTTCGAAGACAGTGACCTAAGCGGCGAGCAACAGGTCAGTGTGCAGACGAACGACGAGTCATTTGCGTACGTGGCAGACGACTTCCTCAACGCAACCCTTTACTACCTGCAACCCTTCAAGGAGAGCGGCCGAATTGGGGGTGCGCTCACCTATTACGGGGACCACATCGCCGAGATTCCTCAGGAAGGTGATGAAGACCCGGAATATTACGATTTTGGCCACCTGATCGAACTCGTGGTCCGCGCGGAGTGGTTGATCGGCGTGACGGAGAGTATCGACCTTATCGCAGGCGCCCAGGCCGGCATCCCCATTCTCTTTCCAGGCGGCGATTTTCAAGATGAGATCGACGACCTCAAGGACCAACAAGCTAGCGTTTGGGACCTTCCGAGGACGGGCTTTGTGGTGGGGCCGCTACTTTCAGCACGCTACAAATACCACGATAGCCTCTATTTCCGGGCTGATATCGGTATCAAGTACGAAAAGATCTTTCTCTTCAACACCACAGAAGAAGTTCAGGGTGTGCCTTTTCGCAAGGATTGGACTCTCACCACGGTAAGGACCGAAATCGGGCTTGCGCTTGAAGTTGACCTTTGAGTTTTGAATTTTTTGCGCGCTCAAACGATCTATCCGATACCTTTTGAACTCTTGAACACGCGAGACGACCATGACTTTACGACGAATTTCAGTATTTTTCGTTTTTCTCCTAGCCCTCTCCCAGATCATGGGATGCGCGAGTATGCGCGCGGCGTCAGCCGAACGGCAGGCTCGTGACCGCGCTGTTCGAGCCTACCTCCACACAGCGCCCAAAGAGACGCTGATGGCAAGCGCTCGCAAGATCCTCTTTGAGCAAGGATTTGAGGTCAACGACTCCACCGATAGCAGCTTGCAGACAGCTTGGATTATCGACGGGCGCGGAGAAAGCCGTTACCTCGTAACTCTCACGCCAATCAACGGCAAGCACCGCGTTGAGATGACTCAGAATCACGTCTCCGAGCAGAATGACCGCGAAACCATTCGTGACTACGTCATGGAATACGAACTCATCAAACGTGTGGCTCCCCGCGATGCGGCGGCTATCGACGCCGAAGCGCGCGCAGCCGGCCAGGCCGCGCGCTGATGTATCGACTCGCCGAAATCGAATCTTTTGTGGCGGTAGTTGAGGAAGGCGGGTTTACCGCCGCTGCCAACCGCCTCGGCGTGTCCAAGTCTCATGTTTCCAAACAGGTCGCAGCCCTCGAGCATAGACTCGGGGTTCAACTCTTAAACCGCACCACGCGCAAGATTGCCCTCACGGATGCTGGCGCGGCGTTTTCTGAGCGAGCCTTGCGGGCTCTGGAGGACTTGAACGAGGCCGAGGAGTCTGTGGTTCAACTCACGGCGCAACCACGAGGCCTGCTCAAAATGAGCATGCCCATGACCTTTGGGCTGCTCTACGTGAGCCCGCTCATCGCGGAGCTCTTGAATGCGAACCCAGAGCTCAATGTGGACCTCGACTTTTCAGATCGCAATGTCGATGTGCTCGGCGAGGGGTTCGACCTTGTGATTCGAGTCGGTGAACTGAGTGATTCGTCGCTCGTGGCGAGGCGGCTCGCTCCAGTCAAAGCGCGGATGGTGGCCTCCCCTGCATACCTCAAAGAACACGGAGCTCCGCAACACCCAAGCGATCTGAGCGACCACACGCTCTTGGAATACGCCTATACAAGCGCCACTCAACTCAAGCTCACCAAGGGCGACGAAACCGTCTACGTGCCAGTACGTTCGCGGGTGCGCGCCAATAACGGCGGCGCCCTTAAGGACGCGGCATTGGCGGGACTAGGCATCGTCCCACTCCCGGATTTCATGGTTTTTGAGGAACTAAAACAAGGCACGCTCGTGCCCGTCCTCGATGGATGGATGGACGGGGACCGAGCCGTCTGGGCACTCTACCCACAAAACCGCTATCTTTCGGCCAAAGTCAGAATCTGCGTAGACTTCCTCGCCGAAAAACTATCCAAGGTCCCCTGGAGCTAATCGAATCTTGGGGCCTAACTTGCCTTCGCTTCGATTGACATCAAAGAGCGCCGGGACTTTGCGGGCCTGGCCGAGCACCTGGCCCCGAATGCATTCGCTCAGAAATGGCGAAAGCAAGAGTCCGCGCGCGCCGAGCGCGCCCAAGAGCCAAACTCGCGGGGTGATTTCTCCACATATCGGCTGCCGGTCGTGATGGACCACACGCCGCCCCCGCCAGACCTCTCCGTCTTCAAGCCCAAGCCCTGACCGCCTCCGAAACTCTTCTAGAACTTCCAGGTCTGATCTTAAGACGCCGTCTTCGAGGAACGTAAATCCAAGCGTGCAGCCGTCTTTGGTGGGTAAGTAGTGGGCGTCATCGGACCACACGTGATTTGGATGGTACTCGCGCGTGGAGACGAACTCCCCACCGTAAATCGTGTGCCGACACTCCCACCAATCTGAAAGCGCCGCGCCGGGACAAACGACGAGCGCGTCCACGTGGTAGGTCTTGGACGCAATCACTTCGATTCCCGCTTCGCGAACAACGACCGCCTCAACTTCTTCATCGATGAGACCTGACGTGCTCATGGCCCGCAAATCAACCACATAGGCGGGACTGTAGCGCAAATACTCGCCCGAGAGCTCCCATTGGAGCAGATCGGGAAACCGGTCCTTCACGCGATGAAATGACCTCTCTTCGCGAGAACCCGGCTCAAGATGACGCTCCACTTGGACAGCCACGGATTCGAACTCGCGCTCACACCACTTGAGAGCCACGCTAAACGCATCGTGGAGTTCGGATGGCACATCGAACGAACGCCCAGGAAAAGCGTGCATAAGGGCTGCTGGAGGCCGCTGGGAGCCGTTGACGGCTCCAAACCACAACACCTCGAGCCCGGCATCTTTCATGGCTCGGTACACACAAAAACCGGCTACGCCCGCGCCGATGAGAGCGACTCGTGAAGAATCGCTCATAACGCCCACAGCTCCCGAGCCGCGTCGGACTTCAACGCCGCGATCACCTCTCTCTTCCTCCCGGGGCCTGGCCTCTTCAGCACCCGAAAACCCACGTCCTCAAGCGCGCGCCTTACATGACCCGCGGACGAATACGTGAGCAATATGCCGTGCGGCGAAAGGGCATTGAACTCACGCTCAAACACCTCGACGGACCACGCATCAGGGTTTGCTGATGGACCAAACGGGTCGTGAAACACGACGTCAAAGTCTGACTCTAACTCGACCATAGCGAACTCCTTGCACTGAACCTCGAGCTGCACGCCGCCAACCTTCAATGGGAGCGTAGCGTCCCAACCGAGGACATCCTCCCAGACTCTTGGCAGTGGCCGATGTTCCACAGCCTTGTAGGTGAACGGCCCGGGATGTGCGCGCCGGAGCTCCACGAAGTTCGTGCCGAGCCCAAAACCAAACTCAAACACTTTGAGCGATTCTTTGCGTCCCGCCACTGGATTTACAAAAACGTGCTGGCTTTCGGTCTGGGCGCCATGCGACGAGCGATACGTCACATTGAGCTCAAGGTCTCGGAGCGTTCGCGAACCGTCTTCGGTCTCAAACCACTCCAGTCTAGGCGAGGATTCAGAAGGCATTATCTTCGAAGTCTTCTTCTTCGTCGTCGTCTTCCCACTCGTCGCTTTCGAAGTCGTCGTCGTCCTCTTCCTCGTCGTCTTCGTCGTCGTCATCCACGTGGTCGTAGGTCAGTTCGATGTCGATGATCGAGAGCGCCTCTTCAACCATGTCCATGATGTCCGACGCATCGACTCCGTCCCACTGATGAAAGATTTCAGAAAAGAACTCGTCTGCAGATCCGCCAGACCGAGACTCGATAACCTCGATATCCGAATCCTCGAAGAACCCTACGATGTCTTCGCAGAAGAGCTCGCCCTCGTCCTCTTGTGCGAATGACTCGACTGCGGCACTTCGGATCGAGATAACCTCGGCTTTTGAAAGATGAATTTGCATGAGTACTACCTGAGAACGTTATTTCATGCGGCTACGCGCCGCTCCTAGCCGCGGCATAACCGAATTCTCAGCCTTTGCAAACTAATTTTTTGAGTGAAAGTGTAGAATTACACCCTCTGACCTAGAGGGTTCCCTGGAGTGTCATATCGAGCACGATCCACTCGTTTCTGACTTCAATCCGCCGGTAGAGGTCGAACGCGATGGAGAAGGCGCCAAGCGGTGGTGCGATACCTCCAAGGCCTGTCAACTCGGGTACAGGAAGTGGGATACTGAGCCCGTCTCCGAGCGCAGCTAGAAGCTCGGGGAAGACCTGTGATTTAAAGAGCTGAATGAGTGCCTCGGGGGTCAGGATTGGACTTTCCCTCTCGGTCGAAATGACCCATGCCTTGATTTCAGGCTCGGCTTCTAATCCCAGCTGAATGGACTCGCCGACGATGCCGAAGTCCACCGGGAGCTCAAGATTAAGCCCATAGACGTCGGTTTTCCCTAAGAAACTGATGGTCAACTCGACCTGACCTAATTGAACGACAAAGGTGCCGTCCTGGCCCTCTAAGGGCGGGATGATCATCGGCTGGAGCTTCGCGCTCACAAACGCCTCATCAGCCTGAATTGGGAGCTGGTCAACCACATCGAGCTCTAGAATTCCAGCATCCCAAAGGGTGTGTAGCAAACCGTTCAAGAATCCGAGTCTCAATCCAATTTGGATTCGGCTCGAGTTAAAGTATGGGTTTGCCGGAGCCTGCATCAACGGCACGCCCCGAGTTGAAGGCTGGGTCCGCAAAGTATCAATAGACGTCGTTGCTTGAAGAGGCGCATGGAGCGAATGTCGGTATTTGGTAGTGATCGAGCTGATTCCGGCGTCCAGATTGAGCGTCAGCGGTGTCCCAAACCCAAGATCGAGTTCGATAGATTGGTCTTTGAGGGCTGAATCGAGTCCTCCGAGGGTGTCTTCAAGCAGCGCCGGAAGCTGGTCGATGAACGAGCCATTCAAGGTGTCTACGAGCAAATCCTCAATCGTGGTTCGAAGCACCGACTGCGCAAGCGTAAACACTGCGTTAGCCTCTGGTGATATAAACTGGCTGGTGGCGGACTCCACCGCGATCGTAATCTCATCGACGCTAACTTCGAGTGGAGCACTCGCGGACGCCTTGGAGATGTTGAGTCGAATCAGCCCGGAAATCGTGGCAAAAATGGAGCCGTTGAGGTTCAGCGATTGTCCTTCGAGCGTGAGCCCTCCCTGAGTTTGCGCCTCCACGTCCGTAAGCTGCAGGTAAATTTCTATTCCGCCCGGGACAATATTCGCCACCACCCGCGGCTTCCCAATATCCACTGAAGGCACGCGGAGCGTGAAGCCCCCGGAGTCCACAACGGGGTTCGGAATCTGCTGAGTTAGGTCGAGGTAGAGGAGCACCAAATTCAAGATATCTACGAGGTCGTCAGTGGTCTCGGTACCATCCGGCAGACGCGCTGCGGGTCGCCCATCGTCCACGAAGTCCTGCCCTAGCCAAAGACCGATCGCAGGATCGAGCTCAAAGGCCGGTGTCTCGCCCTCAACCGCCTGATAGAGCGGCGCCCAAAGAACGTCCACGCCGGTCACGGTTGTTTTGGGGTTGATACGGTCGGTCGCGGCAACTTCGATATGATTCACGCCGAACTTGGGCTCCACGAGCGCTGAGAACGTGCCGCCTAGTACAGGCACTTCCTCACCATTCACCAAGACGATCGGGTCGCCGTTGGTTTCAGCTACGGAGCCTAAAACTTCGATCATCGGACTGGAAACAGCATCGAGCTGCGCGCCGGGAAGTGGACGCGTGATCGTGATCTCAGGCGGTGAATTGTCTACCAATACGCGGTCGGTGCCGCACACAGCCTCACCCTCACGATTTCGCTCAGTGGCACAGACCAAAAACCGGACGTTTCCTTCACGGAGAAGCTCCCAGCGGCCTGCTTGATTCTCGCGCGCAGCCCCTGGAGGCTCGGTCGTCACCTCAAACTCAGCACCCTCAATCGGATTGAGCTCCTCATCGAGCACAGTAACGTTTGGCAAGAGCGCGATTCCCACCGAATAGACTGTGCGGGCGGGTTCAAAATTGACCAGCAGAAATTTCGGATAGATCTGCGGCGTCTGGGGTTCCGGCTCTTCTTCGCGCGGCTCTTCCGGGTCCGGGTCCGGACGTTCTTCATCAGGATTGTTCGCATTCACGGGCTGCGAGCTATCGTCACCGCACCCGAGTGCAAACGCCGAAAAGATCAGAAATATGAGTATCTTGTAATTCATGGGTACACCGCGAAAGTGCCGTGAAGCAGATATTGCAGGAGCGTTTGTTGATAGGTGCTGGTCTGAATCCCCATCTGCTGACCGCCCGGAAGGTTGTACTGCGTCAGCGAAGCCGGCAGCTCGAACGTCGGGATGGGCAGCGCCGGAAGCGCGTCGTTGAGCGAATTATTGATGACGGTCTGCAAGAGATTCTGCAGGAAGTTCTCAATAATGGCGCGGGTCGTGGAGTCGAGCGTCACCGAGTCCGTGGAGAAGAAGAGCTCCTCGATTTGGAGATTTCCAAACTCCAGCGAATCCTGAACGAGGTTGATGGACGTGCGTGCGTTTGCTCCGACGTTGATCCGGATGCCCTCGTCGAAAATGCCTGGGTACACAAGGTTGATATCCATGGCCCCAATCATCATTCGAGCCTCGCCATTCGCAAGATTCTCCACCACGGGTGGTAGTCCGGTCTGAATCGTCGCACTTACACCAGCTGGAAGCCCTCCACCGACATCGGCCCCACCCAATGATACGTTTAGGAACCCAGCGCGCCACAACGCATGCAGGGCCTGATTCAACACGCCCATATACACCGCGACTCTTACGCTCGTTCCGCTCGCGACGGGTGGATCGAGAGGGATATCGCCTGGGGGAAGGGGGATTCCGAGCGAATTCGCGCCGACGGACGTGGTACTGGGCGTGATACGTGTTCCCAGACCAAATCTTAGGCGCTGAGTGCTCGCCGTGGCATCGGTGAAGTTAACTCCGAACTGAAGCTGAATATTGCCTGAACCGTCGAGCTTGGGAACGTCGAACGAGGTCCCAAGCGTGCTTACGTCAAGTGAGCCCACAACTCCGTCTATGACCTCGTTGAACTCGGTCTCCACGAATCCACGCACCGTATTCGCCAACAAGTTTCGAATCGTGCCGTTGAAGAGCGATGCCACGATATTGATGATACCACCGTCAAGACCGCTGAAATCGGTGTCGATCGAGCCGACCGTGACCGTCGTCGAATTTGGCCTCAGAGTGATCTTTGGGCGGTTATTTTGCAGGCCCACGTCCAGGGTGAGCTGCACGGCCAGCGAGTCAACCGTGACCCAGCCTTCGGTATCGTAAGGAATCCCCGCCACCTGGCCGCGAACACGAATTCTGATTCTTAGGTTCTGGACCTCGACATTGGTCCTCAGCCCGTTGGTCACAAGGGTCAACTCAGTGCTATTTGGGCCATTCACCTCGAGGTTTTGGTACCGGACTTCGCTTCGCAGCACACAGATTCCCAAGACCGTTTGGTCACACGAACTCGGCTTCAGCGGGTTGGCGGAACTCAAGGCGGATTTCAATTCATTGACGAGTCCCTGACTATTGAGCACGCGGCTCAAAAGGTCGCCAAGACTGTCGATATCCGAGGGGTTTCGGTCGTCAATCGCGCCCTGTAGAAGGGACAAGAGCACCGAATTCGAGATAAAGCCGGACTCAGGAGCCCAGTTGTTCGTGGCTAGAAAGGCGCACGTCTTGCTGTTCTCCACGTCAAAATCGTCGCGCGCCACGATTTCTACGAAGTTGATTCCAAATCGTGCCTGAACATTTCTGGAGAAAGAGCCGTCGGCGCCAACCACCACGCCTCCCCCATTCACCGTCACGCTTGAAACTCCGTTGACGTCACCCACACTGCCGGTAAAGAGCACCGAGGCATTCGGCGCGACATTGACCATGGCGCCGTCCCCAGGACTCTCACAATTGATGCTCGGACCGTTGCTGTTGATCACAATCGTGGCTTCTTGTCGAAGGGTCTGTCCGCTAGACGTAGGCTCGGTGACCTGTGCAGCCAGGGTATACGTCCCTTCATTCTCATACCTGAAGCGGCCAGCACCAAAGGACTCCCCGGCTGGGTTCGACGTGACATTGACTTGCGCGCTGGGAATCGGGTTTCCGTACTCATCGGTGACGATGTAGGAGAGCTCAACGACTTGTCCAACGGCGTAGACCGGTTGATTCGGGACGAGCGAAATTGCAAGCGATGCAGGCCGCCCCGGGATGATCTCTACGAGTCTTCCTTGTAGGTTGCTCGCGCCATCCACAGCACACACGACGTCGTAAACATCGGCCACCGTCAACGTCACACTCCCCTCTTCAACCTCTTGATTTGCGCTTGTTGGCGTCAAGACAATCTGAGGCTCGTACTCGTCCAAAGGATTGCCGTACGCGTCGAAGACGTCGCAAGTGACATCAAAACTCTCGCCCGCCACAACGGAAGTTGCCGTCGTATTCGTGACGACGGTATGCGCCGGACCTGGCTCGATCGTAATCTCAACGGGTGTGGGATCGACAAGGCCCAAACTAGGATGCCCGCAACGCGCCGTGGTCAAACCCACACGCACCGCCCGCACACTATCGGCCTCCACCACAAAATTTCCAGGTGGAGAATAGTCGATGGAGAACTCGGACTGGTCCGTCGGGATCTCGTTGTCATTGGAGTCGAGGAGTCGGCACGTCACTTCGATGAGTTCGCCAGCTCGTACCACAGAGAGCAATGCGTCCGTCTCAACCGCGACCCCAACTCGAGGGGGTTCCACTTCTTCTGGCAGGTCCGGAGCCATATCAGGCTCTGGGTCCACGGGAAGGTCCTGACTCGCGTCAGGCTCGTCCTCGGGTGTTTGCCAACGTGTGGCGGCTTCGTCCCCACCGCAAGCCGCAAGCCACGTGCTTGCGACGAAGAGCAGGAGAAAGAGGGAACGTCGTTTCATGGCGACCTCAATGTCTTCGGAATTACCCCTCTATTAGACCAGTTGTCGCATTTTGGCGCAAGGAATGCTTAGAAGTCGAAAATCACCCGCACACCAAAGTGGTCGGAGATATGCGATTGTGCGCCCTCTACGTCGACCGTCTCGGTGAAAAGCAAATCGCCACGTGCCGCGATGGGCTCTGCGTTGACCACAAAAACATGGTCGATCGCCTTGTCCGTCGTCGAGTCGACCAGGGTATTCGAGGAGCAATAGGTGCATGCTGGTCCAGTGTACACGTCCAGAAAAACGTTGGTCCATCCGGCGTTCATGTATAGCTCGTAATTTGCTGGAAGCTCCGCGTCCAGACCCTCGTCGGCGGGGCCCGCGTTGAAGTCGCCGAGAACCACCGTTGGAAGTGTCTCCTCACCAACCAACTCAATCAGGCGCTCAACCTGAACTTTCTGTTCCGCCTCGTAGCTATCGAACTCATCGCCAGGATACTCCACGCCGGTAATCTCGGCCGTCAGGTGATTGCAGTAGACGCGGACTTCATCCCCACTTGGGAGCGTGGTGGTTGCGGCGAGTATAGAACGCGCAACCTGTACGGCCTCCATCTCTTCGTAGAATTGGTCCTCGAGTGGTGTCTTTGAGAGAAGCAAGAGGCCGTTGTGGCCGTTCGAATAGTATGCAGACTGCGTGCTTCCTACACACGCGGCCTTGATGTCTTCAAAAGGGTTTCCGAGCTGGCCCACGAGACAGCTCGAGCAGTCGGACGAAACCGCACCAAACTCAGTGCTACAGTTCTGAATCACACAACCTGAGAGCTCGCCATCCGGCACTCCATCACACGCGCCTAGAACGCAGGTCTCGAGCGGAGCAACCTCCTCTTCTGTACAACCCACGGCGGACTCCACCTCTCCGATTTGATAGTAGGCGTGGGGGTGTGTGGCCTGAGTGGCTGCGATGATCGCGTCGATATTATCTTGTCGCCACTCGTCTTCCACTTGATTGAGCCAAACCTCCTGAAGGCAAATCACATCGGCATCAATCTCAGACACCGCGCTCACTACGGCGTCCTTGCGCTCCTCAGCCAGCGGCACAAAACCCACGGCGAGCCCCACGTTATAGGTGGCGAAACTCGGCCTCTCTCCGCCCTCCCCCGTGGTCGAACCGTTGGTGTTGTTCGTATTGTTCGTGTTGTTGGCGTTATTTTCGGAAGGACCGGACTTTCCCGAGTCATCCGAACATCCAATCATCAAAAGGGCTGCAATCATCGCAATTTTCAACATCGTCATGCTCCGAATCGTGTTAGTCTGAACATTCTGCACGAGTCTTTAAATGTACACAATCTTAGCGCTATTTGTAGTTTTCGCTTTGTTCATGCCGCTGGTGGCATTGAAGTTATCTAAAAAGTACGCGTGGGCCGGCTTCCTCGGCCCTGCAGTGCTTTCGTACGCTTTTGGAATTCTTCTCGCGACCGTGTTTAAGGCTCCTGAGATGCTCAAGAGTATTGCCGAAGGACTGATTCCTTTGGCGATCCCGATGCTTCTTTTTCCGTGTGATGTCAGGGGGTGGTTGGCGAGAAGTCCACGCGGAATCGCATCTTTTTTAATGGCGTGTGCGGCAGTGTTCGTATCAGCAATGATTGCCGGACTACTCTTTAAAGATGTCCCGAATGTCGCCATGCTCGCGGCGATGTTCACCGGCACATACACGGGAGGCACGCCCAACCTGATGGCCATTGGTGTGGCTCTCGAGGCCCCGACTGAACTCTTCCTAATTGCCAACGCCTCAGATGTCGCCGTGGGCGGAACCTACCTCATCTTCGTGCTCGCCATCGGCCGATGGACCTTTTCAAAGATCTTGCCGGTTAGGGAAGACGAAGATTTCCAATCTCCACTATTCGAGAACAGCCCATGGTCAGCCAAGGACGGCGCGCTTGCATTTGTGCTCTCGATTCTGGTCTCAGCAGTATCTGTCGGAGCCGTCATGATCGTGCTCAAAGAACTCCATGTCGCCTGGATTTTTATGGTTCTAACGAGCCTTTCCCTTGGCCTCTCTCTGCTACCAAAGGTGCAAAGCCTCAAGACCGGTGAGCTGGTCGGGGATTATCTCATCCTGGTCTTTTGCACGATGATTGGGTCCATGACCGGACTCGATGTGCTCCTCGCGGCCCTTGGGCCCGTGATGCTTTTGACCGCAACGATTTTAGGCTTGGCAGTTTCAATGCATTTGGTTCTGGCCAAACTCTTCAAGATCGACGTGGACACCTTCTTGATTAGCTCCGCCGCCGCGCTCTTTGGCCCCGCCTTTGTTCCGATTATCGCGACCCGAGTAAGAAGCCATGACGCCATTCTAACAGGAATGACCTCGGCCTTGGTCGGCTATGCGCTTGGAAACTATCTCGGAATGCTCGTTTTCGAAGTGCTCAGCTGAAAAAAAACACGCGCGGAGTGCCGTCCTTGGCTCATCCGCGCGTGTTTACAGCTCGTCGAGTTTCTCTTCCTTGATCGACTCGATTGGAGTCACCCGATCTGATCACACCCTTTTAAGGGCAAAAACGACCAAATCTTTCGTTCCACCACGAACCACAGATTCAGTTGATCGTTCCTATTTATGCGATGATCCGGAGATCTGAAGGCAAGGTAAAGATGCGATCTTAGAATGTCAACATAAAAACGCATACAACGAGACAAAGCAGAGCGGCACAACTACCTAACCCTAGGTAATTGCTCGCCTTTACCCGCCTCAAAATGATTCAGAAATTTTCGGCCGATATGGCCATCAGCGTCTAGATTAGTAGACCTGAATGAGCTCGACTTCGAAAACGAGCATGCCCGCGGGGAATCCTTCGGCACCCTTGTACGCGAGATTCTCGGGAATCCAGAACCTGCGCTTCTCGCCTTCTTTCATCTCACCAACACCTTCCTTCCAGCCTTCGATGACCTTGGTCAGTTCGATATCCAAAGGCTCACCACGCTCCACCGAGCTATCGAAACGCTCACCGTCAGTGGTCCACCCAGTATAATGCACTTTGACCTTCGCCAACTGAGACGCTTGGCGCCCTTCCGGATTCGGCTCTTGAAGCACTTTGTAGCCGAGACCGGATGCCGTCACGGTTGCGTCTTCGGGGATAGCTGCCACATCAGCCGGAGCCTCCAATGGGTCTCGCTCAGGCTCTGTGTTGACCTGCTGCTCTTCTTCAAGGGCCGCAGTCTGAGTCTCTACTGGAGTTTCATCTTCCACCGGCGCATTTCCGCCACAACCCCACACGAACAAAGCAACAATCAATACGCGCAATTTCATCTCTTCTCCTCATTTCGGGCATTCACCCGGTTCTTAATGGTCAATTCAACAGCTCTAATCAATTCTTCGGCACCAAAAGGCTTGGCCAAAAGTAGCGTTTCGGGACCAAGCGACTTCGAAAAATCCGACACCAAGTCGGTGTAGGCTGACATGTACAACACTGCCACGTCCGGACGAATTTCAACAATCTCCTCAGCCAGGCGCGGCCCAGCCACTCCTGGCATCACCACGTCTGTGAGAAGGAGGTCGATGGTCCCTTTATGAAGTTGGGCAACTTCGAGCGCCTCGTCACCGTGGCGAGCTGCAAGCACGCGATACCCAGCGCGCCCAAGCATGCGGCGCACGGCAGAAAGCACTCCCGGCTCGTCTTCGGCAATCAGGACCACTCCCCGCGTGCCTTCGGATTGTTTTTCCACGAGAACACGAGTCAGCGAAGCCGCACGATGGGACGCCTCTCGCACCGTCGCGAGTTTTTCGCGCAATTCGTTGTCGGAGGCCAAGCTCAGGAGCTCCACCCCGTTCAGAATCACGCTCAGAAGATTGGAAAACTCGTGCACCACGTTCTGGTCCAGGAGGAACTCGTGCGAGGTTTCGATCTCCACCCATTTTTCCGAATCACGCTTCAGGTCTGTGATATCGCGGCCAAGCGCCAGAAGCCTAGTCTTCCCCGCAATCTCAAGCCCTTCCATTACAACCTGAACCCAACGCAGCTCACCGGCATGATCTCGCAGCGGCCACTCGAACGACGAACCAGGCTTGAGCGCGGCCTTCCAATGCGCCTCACTCAGTCCGAACACATGTGTGGAAACTCGCTCGGTGAGCTCGCGAAACGTGCTCCCCACGACTTCACTTCGAGCTTCTCCAAGGAGCGCCTGCGCACCGTCGTTAATATCTAGAATCTGGCCGTCCTCCGGGTCAACCAAGAGCACGACGTCGCCAGATCGGTGAAAGAGTTCGCGATAATCGCTCAATGACTTACGCAGCGCCTCTTCGCTTTTGCGGCGCAATGTCACGTCGGACGCAATGCAAATGATACGGGCAAGGCTTCCGTCTGCGCCTAGTTCGGGAAACACCACGCAACGCAACCATACCGATTCGGTTCTCTTGAGTTCAACCTCGAGCTCAAGCGTCCTTGGAGACTTCAACACCGACTCTCTGCACTCTTTGAAGAACGAAAACTCGGACGCAATCTCCTCGATGCGCTGTCCAAACACGTCCTCAAAATCGCGCCCCAGCAAATTTTCCATACTCTGGTTGATGTACTGGAGGGCTTCGTCGGCGGATTCCACCAAAATGAAAAACGGCGACAAATCCAAAAGACGACGCAAGCCTGTCTCTTTTAGCCTGAGCTCGCGCTCGGCCTTGTCGAGCGTCTTCAGCTCCGATTCGAGGTAAGTGTTTCGCTGACGAAGCTTCCAACCTCGAAGCAGATCCTCCCCAAGACTGCGAAGCACCTCTCGCGTGGCCTCGTCCGGCCCTTCGATGACCAGATCACCAGAGACACGCAACTCTGCCCGGAACCCCAAATGTTCAACGAGGTTAAAATACGTTTTAAGATGCTCTTCAATTGAATCGTGCACGTCAGGTATCCTATACCGTTTTCAGAATCAAAGTCGAATGGTCGTCATGAGTCATCAACGTTCAATACGAGAAAAAGTCGGGTCAAAAACTGTAGAATCCTTCTTCGAAGGGCTCTCTTTTGCATCCAAAATGACCCCGAGAGCACGGCGAGAGCTTAACTCACTTTTCATCGAAAGGGACATTAAATACGGCTCTATGCCCGACCACACGCTGGATATCTACCATCCGGTCAAACCGCCCAAGGGTATTGTAGTCTACGTGCATGGTGGCGGTTTTCGAATCTTGTCCAAAGACACCCATTGGATCATGGGTTTGGGCTTCGCCCGCCGTGGTTATCGGGTCTACAACTTAAACTACCGACTCGCCCCCAAACACCCCTATCCTTCGGCGCTTGAAGACCTTGCGTTGGGGCTTGAGTGGATCCGAGCGCGCGACTCCAAACTCGGCAAACTTCCGCTGGTATTCGCGGGTGAATCAGCCGGGGCAAATCTGGTCAGCGCAACCACGCTCGCTGCGTGCAAACGGTTTTCCGAACCCTTTGCCGAAGAGATCTTTGAGCTCGGCGTTAGACCCGACGCTGTCCTAGCAAATTGTGGAGTGTTGCAGGTTTCAGACTGGCCGAGATTTGCACGCCGAAAGAATATATCGAAGTTTGTGGAAGAGAGACTCAAAGAGGTCAGCCTGGCCTACTTGCCCGACGACCGTCCAGGCACACTTGCAGACCCCTTGCTCATACTCGAGCAGGAGCGCGCGTGGGAACGGCCGCTGCCTCCTTTCTTCTCGAGCGTTGGAACCAAGGACCCACTCCTTGATGATACACGCCGGCTTGACCGAGCCTTGAGGGACCTCGGTGTCTACTCGGATTCACGCATCTACCCCGGAGAGGTCCACGCCTTTCACGCATTTATCTGGCGCGAGCAAGCCCTTCGGTGTTGGACGGACCAGTTTGCGTTTTTGGACCGAGCGCTTCACCTAGAATGACCAGTTGAAGTCGCCGGCAATCTCAGGCTTCACGCTGACCGAAATTGGGCAATGGTCGGAGCCCATGACATCGGCATGGATTTGCGCTGACTCCACGTAGGCATGGGCCGCTGGCGAAGCCAAAATATAGTCGATTCGCCAACCCACGTTTCGCTCGCGAACACCCTTTCGCTGGCTCCACCATGTGTAGTGCCCTTCGGCATCGGGGTGCTGGTGGCGGAATGTGTCCACGAACCCAGCATCCAACCAGAGCTGCAACGCCTCACGCTCTTCAGGCCTAAAGCCACTCGTCTTCTCATTTCCCTTTGGTCTGGCCAAATCAATCTCGGAAAGCGCGGTGTTGAAGTCGCCCATCACCAGCACCCTTCCGCCTGAGTCTATCTGGGGTTTCAGGCTTTCGAGCAGGTGCGCGTAGAAATCCAACTTATACGGAATTCGACTCAAATCGCGGTTCTTTCCACTACCGTTTGGGAAATAAACATTCCAGATATCCAGCTCACCAAATCGCGTCAGAATCGCTCTCCCCTCGTCGTCAAATTCAGGGCGCCCAAGGCTCGTCACCACGTCATTGGGCTTGGCGCTGGTATAGACGCCAACCCCGCTATATCCCTTCTTTTGGGCGGAAACAAAATGACTCAGCCAGCCATCTGGACTCTCCAGATCTTCTGAGAGTTGTTCGCGTTCGGCGCGCGTTTCCTGCAGCCCGACAATGCTGGGACGTGGCCGTGCATGAAGCCACTCCAAAAAGCCTTTCTGGTGCGCGGAACGAATGCCATTGACATTCCACGAGTAGATTTGAATCGTTTTTGCCATTTCGAATCTCCAGTCAGTTGGACGATTCGTCTATTATCGGGTATCTCTCCCCCCGTCTACGAGGCCCCTGAACCGGAAAGGACCATGAACGATAAAATCGGCCGCAATGACCCATGTTGGTGCGGAAGCGGCAAGAAATACAAGAAATGCCATCTCTCAACGGATCTATCAGCGTCCGGTCCCGTGGTACCAGATACCCGTATTCAGCCGGGAAAAGTCTCCCCGATACGACCGGTCCCTGACCACATTCCGCGCCCAGACTATGTGCTGAACAACGGACGACCGAAGGGCAAGCGCGAGTGGTGCACAAAGACTACCGAGGACCAGATCCAGCGCATGAGAGCAGCGTGCGAGGCCGCTCGAGAAACGCTTGATTATATCATCGACCATGTCGAGGAAGGCATCACGACCGATGAGCTCGATAGACTGGCGCACGAGAAGATGATCTCGCTTGGCGGCTACCCGAGTACGCTCGGCTACCAGGGATACATGAAGAGCATTTGCACCTCGATCAACGAGGTGATTTGCCACGGCATCCCGGATTCTCGCCCCTTAAGAAACGGCGAAATCGTCAATATCGACTGCACGATTTTTCTGGACGGCATGCACGGAGACAATTCCGAGACCGTTTTCGTCGGTCAGGTCTCTCAGTCGGCGCACCGTCTGGTTCAGACCACGTGGGAGTGCATGATGCGTGGCATCGAGGAGGTTGCCCCAGGTAAGCCATTCAACGCCATCGGCAAGGCAATCGAGACTCACGCACACGCGCATGGATATAGCGTGGTCAAGGATTTCACAGCTCACGGCATCGGCGAGATGTTCCATATGGAACCCCAACTCTTGCACTATTATTCGCCGCGCCAGAACGAGATCATGAAAGAAGGCATGACGTTCACCGTGGAACCCATGATCAACGAAGGTTCATGGCGATGCGTTATTTGGCCCGACGACTGGACTGCGGTGACCTCGGACCTCAAACTCAGCGCGCAGTTCGAACACACTGTGATGGTGACTTCATCCGGTTTTGAAATTCTTACCGCAAGCCCCCGCGCGCCCCGATTTCTACACGATAAGCGCTGAGCTTAATGACTCAGGCAATTCACTTTGCAACCGCATCATGGTAGAGCCATCCAAAGCAGACAGACCTGCAACAGGATGACGTATGGCGGTGCGACTCGGTCCTTTTGATATCCAATCCCAGTTTGCCACGGGCGGCATGGGAGAAATTTGGCGCGGCACTCATATTGAGCAGGCGCTTCCCGTGGCCATCAAGGTCATCACAGGCGCAAACGCCTTGATGCCTGAATATCAGGAGGAATTTCGGCGCGAAGTACAAGCCGTTGCACGCCTCAACCACCCCAACGTGGTGCAGATTTTCGACTACGGCACCCTGCCAGAAGAGGTCAAGTCACTCCCCGGAAACCTGATTCCCGGAAGCCCTTACCTCGTTATGGAGTACGCAAGCCGGGGCTCTTTGGCCACGCAGATCGACCCGCTAAACTGGCGCGATATCAAGAACATCTTGATGTCTGTGCTCGGCGGGCTTTCACACGCCCACGCATGCGGACTCGTCCACCGCGATATCAAGCCCGGAAACGTGCTTCTCGGCTCTCACCACGAGTCCCCCCCGCGCATCATCCTGACCGATTTCGGCGTCGCTCACGCAAAAGATGCCCATACCCGCACCGACGCTATGGACTTCACGTCCCGAAGCACCGAAGAAGCTTCCGGCACCCCTCGGTACATGGCTCCCGAGCAGTTCATGGGAAAATGGCGCGATTACGGCCCGTGGACCGACCTCTACGCCGTGGGAATCATGGCGTACCAGCTGGTCACGGGTGAGCTGCCTTTCAAGGGCGGCACGTTCATGATGCTCGCCATGGCGCATATCAACAATCCGATGCCGGCCCTCAAGCCTCGAATTGATGTTCCAAGAGGATTTGACGAGTGGGTCTCGAGAATGACCGCTAAGGCCCCGCAAGACCGCTTTCGCTCGAGCGCTGACGCCGTTTGGGCGCTCACACAGCTCGATGACTCGGCGATCCTCTTCGGAGAACTAAGCTCGGTTATGGGCCAAGACGAAGATGAGTTTGACGACGCCACGGACATGATGCCTACGCGCGTAGACTTCGCACTCCCGGAGGCGCTTCGAATCTTTACGATGAGCAAAACCGCTCAGCAACAACGCTATCCGGACGCACCCGCCCTCCCGATTACGTGGCAAGAGGCCGAGCCTCCAAAAGCTCAGAATAATCTTGTCGGCGCTGGTCTCGGACTCTTTGGACTTCGTACCATCCCGGTAGTCGATCGCGAATCGATTCGCACCTCACTCTGGGAGTCGTTCAAGCGAGTCTACATGGACGCGAAGCCCGAGGCCCTGGTACTTCGTGGCCTCGCTGGGTCCGGAAAAACACGCCTAGGAAATTGGCTTTGCGAAATGCTGGCCGAGATCGGCGCAGCCCACGTCCTTCAGACTACGCATGGCGAGATCAACTCTCCCACTCATGGACTCGGCTGGATGTTGACCAGCTATTTTCGGTCTGCTGGCCTCAACGCCGAAGATATGCAGGCACGCGTGAGCGCGGAGCTCGAGCGATTCGGAACACCTGACGAGTACGAAGTACGCGCACTTACCGAAATCATGCGCTCAAATATGGAGGAATCTGACCGAACCTCGAAATTCGTTCAGTTTACCTCACCCGACCAACGCTACGTGGTGATCCGGCGCGTGCTTTCCAGGCTCGCGACCACTCGACCCGTTGTGGTCTTTATGGATGACGCCCACTTTAGCTGGGACTCGATTGAGTTTGCCCGCCACGTGCTCGATGCAGAGGGGGAAAACCCGATCTTCTTCGTGCTCACAGTACGAGACGAAGCTCTTGCCGAGCGACCAGAGGAAAATGAGGCTCTCTCGGCCCTTCTCGCGCGTCCAAGTTCCTCATCTGTCAGTGTGGACCCTCTGAGCCGCGATCATATCCGCCAACTTCTGCAAAACCACCTTGGCTTACCTCAAGCTCTAGCGCACGACGTCTCTGGACGCTCGGCAGGCTCGCCACTCTTCGCCGTGCAGCTCGTTGAAGACTGGGTTAAACGAGGCGTGCTTGTGGAGGACAACGGAGCGCTCGTGGTCAAACACGGTGAGACCGCTACCGTCCCGAGAAACCTCGCCGCTGTTTGGGATAGCCGCATCGAATTCATCGTTCAGGTGTTTGCGCGTCCGGGTCAGGTCTCGGACGGAAAGATGCGACTCGGCCTCGACCCGGACAAAGTTCGGCAAGCACTCGAGGTCGCGGCAGCGCTCGGCCACGACGTAAGGCTCAAGGAGTGGGAAAAGGTTTGTGAAGCTCTCGACCTCACCATCCCCACCGGACTCATCAATGAGCTCGTCCGGCTAAGGCTCGCCGTTGAGCAGCCCAACGGATTTGCGTTCATCAACAACCAACTTCGCGACATTCTGGTTCAAAGTTCAGCAGACAACGACCGTTGGAAATCCCAGAACATGAACTCTGCGAAGGCACTCATGTCACTCTACGACCCAGACACCCCAGGACTGGCCCAAAGGGTCGGAAGACACTTTGTAGAAGGCCAGGCCTATCAGCTCGCCATCACCTGCCTGGAAGAGGCGTATCAGCGCGCCCACGGAGCTCCTGAACAACGAGATACGGCAGAAATCGTCGACCTACTCGAGATGGCCTACACGTCGATGGGAATGTCCCCAACCGATATTCGGTGGGCCGAACTCTGGGTCAGACGCGGCATCCCGATGGTGTACAGCGAGAACGAGGCAACCTTTAACCACGGTATTAGCTTGCTGGAGCGCGCCGAGGAGCTCGCCCGAGAGAGCGCGAAACCAAAGCTATTGGCCAATATTCTCAGGGCACAGGCATGGGCTTCAGTTTACGCGCGGAGGCTTGAACACGGCCTTACGCTGGCACAAGAAGCTTTGGAGCTTTCACAGGCGAAGCCCCATCACGCGGCCTCGTGCCACAGAACGCTGGGACACCTGCACTATCACAAGGGGGACTTTGAGTCCGCACGCTCAGAATTCGAGCAAACGATCGCGCTTGCGCCTGAGTCGGTCCATGCGATCTGGGCTCACACCCAGCTTGGCGACTGCGCTATCAAGGAAGGCCGGCTCGAAGATGCGCACACGATTCTAGACGACGCCATTGCCAAGGCTCGCGAGGCTTCAGTCTCTATGGCTGAGGCCCACGCACTAGAGTCGCTCGGCACCCTCGCCTATCTTCAGAACGACTTCGAGAGCGCAGAACTCAGGTTTAGAGAGTCATTGCAGATCCGAGAGCTTTTAAGCGGTGATTCTAGCCTTCGGTCGCGCTCCGAGGAACTGATTGCGAGAACACTGATCGCACGTGGAGAAATTTCAACCGCTCGGCCCATTCTAGAGCGACTGCATCAACGTGTGCTGGCCGGGGCGCGCAGCCCGTTCACACATCCCGCAGATGCCTTGGCCGCGGTGGCGACCGCCCAAAGTGATGAAGCGCTCTTTGCACAAACTATCGACGCAGCTTTTCAATTTGACCGAACACCTGATCACATTGAACTCGATATGTTGCGCCGCCTTTATGAATTCTCGATCCAAAATTATCTGGAACCAAATCTAGTCGATCGAAAGTTCGAGCAACTCGCTGAAATCTTTGACTTACCTGAAGAGTTTAAGACACAAATTTCAGAGCTCACTCAGACGATTCCCAGCGCCCCTCCAATGTCCGAAAGTAGCGAAATTCTGCCTGAAGTTCAGACACTTGGACACATCGAGGACTCGGAACCCGACGATTTTGAACCTGTGCAAATGGTAAATTCGGATGCACTTAATGCACTCGCACAATCATCCTCTCATTTCGAAGCTTTCGACCCAGATGCGTGGTCGGAAATTCCGGACTACGAGAGCGAGGCGAGTGAGGCCAGTGAAGTCAGCGAAGTCGAGGAAGAGGAGCGACCTTGACAAAACTTTGACGACGGTCTAACTCCGCTTTGTTGTTTGAAAAATCGTTTCAAAAAATCGCCTTATGACTGGTCAAAAGGCACACAGGAGACACACATGAAGAAGATGATCGCATTGCTTTTGCTCTCAACCATGGCTTTTGGTTGTAAATCTAGTGACATGGACAAGATGGCTGACGATGCCAACGCTTCGATGGAAGCAGAAGCAAATGCTGCTGCTGAGCAAGCAGAAGCTGATGCTAAAGCTGCCGCAGAAGAAGCAGTCAAAGTTGACGTTGTTGACACCGCTATCAGCGCTGGCACCTTCACGACCCTTGTTTCGGCTCTCACCGCAGCTGAGCTCGTCGAAGCTCTCAAAGGCGAAGGCCCATTCACCGTTTTCGCTCCTACCGACGAAGCTTTCGCTAAGCTTCCAGAAGGAACCGTCGAGGAACTCCTCAAGGCAGAAAACAAGGACCAGCTCGTCAACATCCTTAAGTTCCACGTTGTGCCTGCACGCGTCATGGCTGCTGATGTCACGACCATGGAAGCTGACACCCTCGCTGGTACCAAAGTAAACGTTGTCGTCGCTGAAGACGGAACTGTGACCTACCAGGGCGCAAACGTCGTCAAGACCGACATCGACTGCACCAACGGCGTCATCCACGTGATCGACACCGTCGCTATGCCTCCAGCAGAAGGTCAAGCTGCGAACTAATCGCAACTTAACTTGACACTTTAGATAAGACGCCGTGAGATCTCGTGGCGTCTTCTCTATTTCTTGTTCCATATCCAAGAGCCCAAACATGACTCCCAGATCGCTGCGTCGCAAAGAAGTCTACGAAGCCAATGAACTCAAAGCCGTGCTCGAAACCGAGAAAACATTGGCAGGATGGGTCATCCGGGACTTGGACCTGAGCTCGTTTGAGCTCAAAGTCAGTGTCGAAGACGCGATCTTTCTAGGATGTACCTTTGACCTACAACAGAAGCTCGACCTGATTGAACGCGGAGCGCACGTCTTCCCCAAGTTTTCAGAGGTCCCCTACGAGGTCTACCGACACAAACTCTACTCTCCAGAAGAGCTTCTAGAAGGCTGGGAGACAGGTTACACCCACACCACCGATTACCAAATCTACGCGCATTTTGACCGAGCAAGGAAATCGGCCGCCGGCGTTGGAATCCGTGAGGCGCTAGCTCAACGAATTCACGACCACGGCATCGACGATGGTATCGAGCATCTCATCTCGAGGGTCATTTCAAACGGAAGCCCGGGTGCCGTGGGCATCATGGGGGGACACGGAACCAAGCGTAACGACCCTTACTTTGAGGCGATTACGCGATTGACGTTCCGACTCGCAACCAATGGTTTCTTCGTCACAAGTGGCGGTGGACCGGGCATCATGGAAGCTGCAAACCTGGGCGCCTACCTTTCAACGTTCGAGGACGAGGGAATCGTTGACTTCGCGTTGGAAACCCTTAGTGCTGCCCCAAAGTTTGACGGTGGCTTTACCGACGGAACGCCCGAATTCTTGAGCGCTGTCTCCGAGTACATCCAATTGGCAAAAAATGTGTGCAATGCGTGTTTTGGTGACGATCCTGGACTCAGAAATACCTACCAGTGCACGTCTGGAAAGCCCGGAGAAAGCCTAGCCATTCCCACATGGTTCTACGGACATGAGCCCACCAACCTCTTCGGAACCCACGTCGCAAAGTACTTCTCGAACTCGTTGCGTGAAGACAATTTGCTGGCGATAAGCACTGCCGGCGTGGTCTTCGCGCCTGGTAGCGCCGGAACTCTTCAAGAGGTCTTCATGGACCTCGCCCAAAATCATTATGCCACATTCATTGTGCGCAGTCCGATGGTCTTCTTAGGCGTAGACGCCTACTCCGACCTCTTTGGCTTTATCAAGGGTTTCGTCAAGCGCCGCGGCATGGAAACGGTCTATGGAGACCTTCTTCTACTTACCGACGACATCGACGAGACCGTCGAGTTCCTCAAAGCCAACCCTCCACGCTAACCAATCAATTCAACGCCCTGTCTTCTACGCAGAGACCAGAAGTACAGGTCGTCCCAGTCGGACAGACGCCCGCGTCATCGCTGCAATCAATCCTTTCGCAACGATTGGAGGCAGAACAACCAAAGAGCGAATCCGGGCATTGACCATTCACGCACATCATCGCGCCACAGCGACCCGCCCCGGTACAGCTGAGCCCAGGAGGACAATCTGAGCTGGACTGGCAGGTGGTCACACAGACACCGTTGAAACACTCATCATCGCAATGTGAATCGGTCCCACATCCACCGCATGACCCACCAGGCAACGTTCGGTTGCAAAACGCACCATTCGGATTACTAGGGCAATCAGAGGACGCCACGCATTGACCGATCGGGCGCCCTTCAAAAGGGTCTGCCATGTCTTGAGGCATATCCACGGTCATATCTGCGGATTGATCCACGGACATGTCTTCAATCGACATGTCTTCTCCCGGCATATCCACGGTCATGTCTTGCAGAGCCATGTCTTCCGTAGTCATATCCTGCGCGGGCATGTCCTCCGCCTGCATATCCTGTGCGGCCATATCCTGCACCGGCATGACATCTTGGTCTGCTACGACACTGGAGTCAGTCCCCATATCGGTAGGTGTAGGTGAGGTTTCTGAATCGGAACAGCCGAACAGGAACAAGAGGAGTAAGGCGGTGAGTTTTGGGAGTTTCATTTACTTAGGCCACGGTCTTTGAAAGCTTGTGGGTTTCTGATGTCTGCCCTACCCATCTGACGAGGACAGAGCCCTCGTCGACTAGTTTGGATAGCAACCGCCGGACACGCAAGAGTACCCGCCGCGACATTGAGCGCTAGAGGTACACGGTTTGTGGCAATTGCCCACCTCGAGGGGAAGTCCTGCATCCGTTGTCCCAATGCAGACACCCTCGGTACACGGAGCAATGAGAGCGGCACAGAAGGTCGTGCAATAACCATTCGGATAGGTGACCATGGTCACGGTGTCAGTCGTCACGCAGGTCAGACCACCCGTACAGTTTTCATTTCCGGTACACGGCGCCCCCAGGGTTCCATTGCTCACAGGTACACACTGGAAGTTGGAGCACGTTTCGTTGCTCGCACACTGCCCACAATTCAAGGACTGACCGCATCCGTTTCCGGGTCGCCCACACTCTGCACCCAACTGCTGGCATGTCGAGGGCTGACAGGCGCAATCATTATCGTTCGCAGTGGTACAACCGGCGGCACAGCACCCATCGTTGTTCTGGCACTGTGTAATCTGCGCCTCGATGCACCTCACGTTACACTGTTCTTCATCGCCCGTGAGTGTCACTCGGGTACAAGCGTTCGGAGCCGTGCAGCTCGTTGGGCAGTTGCCATCGCAAGTTTCCCCTGGCTCGATGAAGTTGTTGCCGCACGTCGTCGAGCAGTCGCTATCAGTCGCGTTCGTGCAGCCTGCAGGGCAGCATCCATCACCACCCACACACGCACTGATTGGATCGTACTCGCAGCCAGCGTTGCATTGAGCCGCACTGCCCTGAAGTGAGGCTGTTTCGCAGGCATTTCGCGGCTGACAAGCGGTCGGACAGTTGCCATCACAGAGTTCACCAGCTTCGACCACACCGTTGCCACAGCTCGGTCCTACCATTTCACAATCCGAATCGTTCGACGCATCACAACCAGCCGCACAGCACCCGTCACCGTCGTCGCAAAGTATAATCGGTTCAGTTTCGCAGCGCGCGTCGCACGTTGAAGCAGAACCCACGACCACCCCTGGCGCACATGCTGTGCCCTGACAAGACGTTGGGCAATCACCGTCACAAATCTCAGGAGTCTCAACCGTCCCATTTCCGCAGGTGTTGGTGCAGTCCGAATCCGAAGACGCGTCGCACCCTTGGGGACAACATCCGTCGCCATCCGCGCAGGCTTGCGGTGTTCTCACACAACGCAGATTGCACTCATTGGCCGAGCCTACAAGCTCCGCAGTTTCACAAGACCCGGCACCACAGCTCACCTGACACGAACCCTCACCACTCGAAATTCCCGGGTCGCACGTTTCATTTGTGTCCAGTCGGCCGTTTCCACACGTGCCTGCAGGTGTGTTCGGCTTCTTTGCCACGTCATTTCCGCACCCTAAAAACATGAGCGCAAAGAGCAAAAAGAGTAGTTTCATGATCATTCCAACATCAATTTGGGCTTAATCAGCCCCTCATTTCTCAAGATATTCTGAAGGCCACGGTTGGCCCAGACCTTCGCACTCGGTCCAGTTTCTGACCAGTTGCCGGCTTCATCAGAAGCCAAAACCGTATAATCGCCGTCCACTTGGGTCGACTGATACTCGTACGTGGTCTCCTCCAACTCAATAATCATTTCGTCGCCGCGCATCAAACGATATTTCGTCACGGCGGTATCATCCGTCGCCGCTGGCCATTCAAATCGGACCATCGCTCCTAGCGCTCCCCGACTTTCTACAGTGGTCTGTAACACATCGGTCTCTTTCCAGGTCGGAGCATCGAGGTCACCTGTGAGCACACGAGCCTCCAAAGGTTTGGAGGCCTGCCCCTTCTTGTTTTCTGCTACGACCTGAAACACGTACTCGGTCTTTCCTTTTAGTTCAGTGGCCTTAAAGGTTGTGCTGTCCTTGACCTCACCGAGGACCTCTTCTCCGTGTTTGATCTTGTATTGCGCCACTTCCCCCGTTGCAGCGGGCCAATTCAGGCTCGCGCTCGACCCTTCGAGCTCGCCTGCCTCAAGCTTGGCATCGGCGGGCCATGTTGGCCCCTGAGAGCATCCAATGCCGAGGGAGACCGATAGAACTAAGAAAAACAACATGAATGTCTTCACTTCAACCACCTTGGGCACTTTGACAACCCACACATACCATCGATTCGGGCCGCGCCCGCAACCGCCTGTGATCAATCTCATCTTCGCAAACTCGACAAATCCCATACTCGTCCCGAGACATCGCATCGAGTGCCGCATGCACCAGCCTAAGTCGCGCTTCGGCGCTTGCACGTTGGTTTTGAGCCATTTTTTGCTGCTGCATCGCATCCACACGGGATAGTCTTCCTATAGCATCATCGGGCGCGATAGGTTTGGACATTTCTCGCAGTCCTACCAGAGATTCTTCGAGTTCTTCTTTCAATTCAAGCAGGCTCGATCGAAACTCTAGTAGAAGTGATTCTGGCATTACCATGAGATGACTCGCGCAGTAGCTAAACTTTAGGATCCAGCTGATGAATTCCAAGCCACAAGCATGGCCGAGATATACCGTCGCACGCGACGGAACCTCTATCGCGTACGAAGACCGAGGACAAGGCACACCGATAATATTCACCAACGGTTACGCCACTTCCCACTATTATTGGGAAGGTGTCCGCGCTCAGCTTGACCCCGAGTATCGCACGTTGATTTGGGATCTTAAGGGGCACGGCTATTCGGCACCCGCGCGAAACCTCGACGAATGCTCCATTCCCGCATGCGCGGACGACCTCATACGTGTCCTAGACGCCGCAGGGGTCGAAAAGGCTGTGCTGGCAGGCTTTTCCCTCGGGTGCCAGATCATTCTGGAGACCTGGCGGCAGCATCCTGACCGAATTCTGGCCTTCATCCCCGTACTAGGAACCTATGGACGCCCTTTTGATAATTTGCTTCACCCTCAATTCGGCAAGAGCGCGTATCGCGCCTTCAAGGCCATCGGACCGAAGATCTCGCGGTCCATCATGCCGGCCGTACGTCTGAACATGAGGCTTCCAACCACTCACACGGTAACTCGGATGACAGGGATGGTCGGCCCGGACGTAGACTTGGCGAAAATGAAGCCATTTTACGACCACTTCCAAGTTCTCGATGGACCGTCATGGATCGCAATGGGCGTCCACGCACAGGATCATAGTGCTGAGGATCTGCTCGAATCCATCGACGTACCAACGCTGATCGTTTCCGGGGGACGCGACGTCTTTACCCCTCATCGACTGAGCGTACACATGCACAAGAGCATCAAAGGCTCTGAGCTCTTTCTTCTCCCTAGCGCCACTCACGCAGGACTCCTCGAGCACACCGAGGCCATTTCCGCCAGAATCGGTGAGTTTCTTCACAGAAACGATTTGCACGTAAGTTGATGTAGGGAACTCTGGTGCTCTGCCACACATTTTGCTAAGCCTACCGTCCCATTAAGTCCTCCCTGCGTGAGTCATTACATGTCCCCAACCCGCCTAGCCCTTGCTCTAAGCGCCCTCGTTTGTTTTCCACTCAGCGGATGTGTCGAAGAATCCGATACACACGAAATCAAACGCCAGGAGATCATGGGCGGATACGAAGACGTCGCGAGTACGTTCGCCGTTGGACTCTACGCAGCCCAGGGCTATGCCGGTGGCATTTGCAGCGGAACCCTCATCGCTCCGAACCTCGTGCTAACCGCCCAACATTGCATTGCTGAAGTCACAAGCCAGTACGTCATTTGTGGCGAAACCGGCTTCGGAGAGCAAATCCGCCCCGGAAACATTCTCGTCACCGCGGACTCGAGAATGAGATACGGCGACTTCTTCAATGTGAACTCGGTACACGTGCCTCAAGGGTCCAACGATATGTGCGGCAATGACATCGCACTTCTCGTCCTCTCCGAGAACATCCCAGACTCGGTCGCGGTACCCATCATTCCTAAGATCGATATTCTTCCCCGCGAAGGCGAAGTCTACTCCGCTATCGGATACGGTCATGACGGCACGGGAAGACGCTCGGGCGTGCGACGCCGAATCGACAATCGCGTGGTCCAATGTGCTGGCGCTCAATGCCCTGGCTACACCTCAGTTCAGATCACCGAGTTCCTTGGATCCGACGGAACCTGCCAGGGCGACTCGGGTGGAACGGCGCTCGACGAACAAGGCAGAGTATTTGGAGCACTTTCGCGAGGGCCATCAGGTTGCGCAGGCTCGGTTTACTCAGGTGTCGTCGAGTGGGCCGATTGGATTCGCGACATCGGCGCGCAGGCTGCCGAATACGGTGGATACACCCCCCATTTCTGGGTAACTCAAGGCGTCAGTGAAGCTCCGGCCGACGACCAGGACTTCGACGACGTCTCAGACTCAACCGACAACTGCCAGGGGCTTTACAACCCTGACCAGTTGGACACGGATGACGATGGAATCGGTAATGCCTGCGACTCTGACCTCGACGGCGACAGCGCCAAGAACGGCGACGACAATTGCCCTAACATCGCAAACGAAGACCAGGCTGATCGTGACCGGGATGGACTTGGAGACGAGTGCGATGACGATGCCGACAACGACACCATCCCGAACGACGAGGACAACTGCCCGCTCAAGCCGAACCTAGCGCAGACTGATGGCGACGAAGACGGCATTGGCGACGCCTGTGCACCCGAGCCCACGGAACAAGTTGATTTGGACGTTGTGGCATCCGCAGCATCGAAGTCGTCTGGAGGGTGTTCAGCGGCAGGCACAGGCCCCGAACAAGGTCTTCTCCTACTTCTCATCGGCCTCTTCATCCGACGACGCAAATGAATAAGGTCGCCATTATCATGGGGAGTGATTCCGACTATGCGACCATGCAGCACGCAGAAGACATTCTCCGAGACTTCGGCGTGGACTACAGCATCGAGGTCGTTTCGGCCCACCGCACCCCCGATAGAATGTACGAATTCGCCACCCACGCTCACCAGGATGGTGTTGCGATCATCATCGCAGGGGCAGGCGGAGCAGCTCACCTTCCGGGCATGGTTTCGGCACTCACGCACCTTCCGGTTCTGGGCGTCCCAATCGAATCCAAAGCGTTGAGCGGCATGGACAGCTTGCTCTCAATCGTTCAGATGCCTGCGGGTGTCCCCACCGCGACCTTCGCGATTGGAAAGGCCGGTGCCACAAATGCCGCGCTTTTTGCCATCCAGATACTCTCCGCACACCATCCCGAACTCCTTGAAAAAATAAGAGACTATCGACGCGACCGCCACGACTCCGCTATAAAGAGTAGCGAGAATGTTAGACGGCGCTTCGAGGACGCGTGAAACACATCGGAATCATTGGAGGGGGACAACTTGGCGTCATGCTCGGGGAGTCCATTAACAAACTTGGATCAACCGCTTACGCACTGGGTCCCCAAGGGTCGCCTGCCTCGAAGTTCTTGGCCGAATTTCAACCTGGCGACCTCAAGTCACAGTCCGATATTTCCGAGTTTGCGAAGGGTAAAGACGCGATTGTGCTCGAGGTCGAACACGTAGACCCCCTGCTCCTTGAAGCAATTGAATGCCCAGTCTTTCCACGCCTAGACACACTCGAGACATGTCGCCACCGCCGACTCGAGAAAGAGTTCCTGCGAGACCACGAACTCCCGCATGCTCAGTGGGACTTCGTTGACTCCATCGACGCTGCTGCCAACACACGTTTTGAGTTCCCGTGCGTTTCTAAGACCACCGTGGGAGGCTACGACGGACTTGGTCAGGGAATCCAAGGTTCACAAGATCGGCTGGTAAAGTCACTGGAATCGGCTTCAGCAGAGCAACTCCAGCACGGCTTTGTTCTAGAAGAATTGATAGAACTTTATACCGAAGTCTCTTGTATTGTGGCGACGGACTCCAATGGAGATCAGGTTGCGTTTCCGGTCATCGAGAATTTTCACAAACATCACGTCTTAGACCTGAGCATCTTGCCTGCAGAGATTCCCCGAAACCTTGCAGATTTGGTCACCGAGACAGCAAAAGAAACCGCAAGGCTTTTAGGCAGCCCCGGGCTCATCACAGTGGAGTTCTTTGTGACTCAAGTGAAACCGCGCGGACCTCATCGTAGCGCGGATGGCTTCTATCTTCTGATCAACGAGATCGCTCCACGACCGCACAATTCTGGGCATCTCACTCGTTGTGGCACGAGCATCAGCCAATTCGATGCGCTGGCTCGTATTCTCGTGGGCATTCCTCTTGTGGAACCAACTCTCGCAAACGCATCGGGTACTTGGGCAATGTGCAATCTGCTCTCCGATCTCTGGTTGCCTTCAAAGACCCTCAACACCGACGCGCTCAGAGCCTTCCCCAACATCCATGAGTTCTTTCTATACGGAAAAGATCCGACCCGCCCGAAACGAAAAATGGGACACGTAATCACTCATGAACCAAACGCCGAGTCGGCTCGCAAGAACATGGATGAACTCCGCGCTCACCTAAGTTCGAGCGCACGTTGAATCTGCCGATCTGAGAGACCCAACTCTTTCGCTCTCTTCGTCCATCGAGTCTCAAGGTCCGCCATTTTGTACTCTTGGGCGAGCTTGATGGCTCCCAGAATGATTTCGCGGTCCTCGCCGTTTCGCACAATCAACGCTGTCTCCCAGATTTCCTCTGCCCCCGCGACGTCCTTGGATTTCAAGGCGACTTCGGCGATGAACTGATGCGCTCGGGCATCAAACGGGGCAATCTCCATCCAGCGCTCCCCTGCCCGCTTCGCCGACTCGAGATCACCACGCTCAAGCATCAGCTCCCCATAACGCCGTGCGATGGTCGTATCATGAGGGTCCAGCGCAAAGAGACGGGTAAGTGCCCTTTCCGCAAGTTGGTCGTCACGCCGCATCAGCGCAAACTTATCGAGCGCATCCCAGGCGTCTTGTCCGTTCTCAAAAAGCTCGGTCGCCGCATGAAAGTGAATCTCGGCCTCTTCTACCTTTTCGAGCCCTTGCGCCGCAGATCCCATCAGCATTCTCAGGTCATACGAATCTTGGGCGGCGCCCAAGATTAAGCTACCTTGCTCATGAGCGTCCTTCAGGCGCCCCTCAGACGCGTAGATGAGTGCGGCCACCATTCGGGCCTCACTTGGAGGGTTAGATGCCGCCAGAACGGCTTCTAGCTCCTTCAGCGCCTCAGATGTATTGCCGTCTCGGTATAGGGCCACCGCCAAATCGGCTCGAAGCCGCAAATTATCGGAATCCTTCAAGAGCTCGCTTCGAATCTCCGCTGCTCCGCCCACCTTCGCCAAGTCCACGAGAAGCTGGTTCTGGAAGTTCATGAATCGCTTCAACAACCAGGTGCGGAATCCGGCATCGATGTCCTCTGGACTAACCCCAAGCACATCATTGTAGACGCTACGATTGGATTTCTTTGCTCCCCACGCCCGCAACATCTCCACAAGCTTTGGATAACCATGAGTTTGAGCCAGGTAATGAATGACAAGACTGGCCTGGTGGTAGGCACGCAAGACTTCCTCGAGCGTTCTTGCGTGCGTAAAGCCTTTGTCGAGGTCCATCACTCCCTTGAGCTCACCGGCGACAAGCCCACGCGCTAGCTCTTTGTCGTGATGCCTCGACCAAGCGGGGTCCTTGACGTTGGTCTCGTACTCCGCCATGCCTTCGGTGAACCACCTCGGGACCCGCGAGTTTGAAATCTGGATATGATAGACGTGCGCGAGCTCGTGCCAGACGACCTGAGCCCAATTGAAGTTACCGTCGCTCGGCGAGCGAACCACGGTGACTTTTCCGAAACACACGCCTTGAGGACTAATGTTGGGGACACCAACGGAGCGAACCGAAAAGACCTCCGCATCTGGAAACACCTCGACCGCAAGATACGGATCCGGCTTGAACTTGTATTTGGCGTCAAACTCATCAAGAGCTTCCGCCACCAGCGGACTGACCAGATGATTGATCGCTTCTCGTTGTGCCTGGTGGGCCCTAATCTTAAATCTCGGGTACTCGGTGAATTCATACTCAGGGATCTTCTTTTCGTAGAGCTCCACCATATTGAAGGCGCGGACATTGTAGGGGTCCGCATCAAACGCATCGCGAAACACATCCAGAGCCTCATCCTCTTTTCCTGTGCGGGAAAGCCCAATGCCCAACCCGATCAATGAAGCCGAATGCCCAGGCTCAATCTGAAGAGCACGCCGATCAAACCTCACCGCATCATCATAGCGATAGGCGCGAACTGCGAACTCGCTCAACGTTGAAAAAACATCCACATAACGAGGATTTGTCTCCAAGATCGACTCGAGTTGCCTCTCAAACTCCTTCTCATTGTCTCCGAGGTATGAACACACGAGCTCCAAGGCACGCGCTTCAAGGTGATTCGGCCGTTGCTTAAAGACCTTGTCCAAATGATTCATGGCTTCTTTGCAGTCAGAATCAAAAATGGAAATCCTCGCGTTAACCGTCCACACCTCTGGATAAAGCGGGGAAGTCATCGCCGCCCGGTCGAGCAGATTTCGGGCCTCGTTAAAGGAATTAGAATCCTCAAGTTCAACCTTCGCTAATCCAACCAGCGCCCCCGGATGCTCGGATTGCACATCCAACGCCTCACGAAAATTCTTGTCTGCGTCCCGATAGTTGTACTTCGAGAGCAAGAGATTTCCCCACGAGACTAGATTTCGCACATTCTTTGGGTCGTCGTCATAGGCTAGTTGCGCGGCGTGGTTCGCGTCCTGGAATGACCCAAGTAGAGCCATCGCCTCCGACACGATCTGCAATTCGGCCGAAGTCTTGAGCAGGCGATTGTTGAAGAACGAGCTAAACGAATCGAGCACGAGTACGGCTTCACTCTTTGACCCTTTGCTCAAGAGCACTTTTCCCAATTCGAGCCGTATCGCGTGGGCCTGAGGTCTCGCGCTAAGTACTTCCCGCAAGAGCCGCTCCGCAGTCTCAACGTCGCCGCGGTCGCGAGCAATTCTAGCTTTCCCCCACACAATCCAATCGCGAGTGTCTTGGTCGGGTCCGAGCGTCTCTGCACGATTCAAGAGTTTGAGCGGCTGCTCAAGCTCCCCTGATTCCAGAAGGCCCAGAGCCTTTGCCACCAAGTCTTGGGCGGATTCACCTGAGACCAAGGCCGAATCTAATGTTCCCGTTTCCCAACGCTCGACTGCCGTTTGTGCCCAGCCTTCACCGGTGATGAAGACGAGCAGGATTGTCACGATGATGTATTGCAAAATTCTACCCCGTCGAAACTACTTCGAAGATAGAACCTACAATCCCGAGACTATCTTCCAATCACCTTCACGTTGCTCCATTTCGAGCCGATTCAAGTCCACACCTGCATCCCATGAAGGCTGGCCATCCACGTCGTATTGATAGGCGTACTTGTACTCGTAATCCACGCTGGCCTTCTTGCCATCTACGGAGACCGCTTTGAGAACCACGTCGTATTTGACCTCGTCCGCATGCTGCGAGAGTAGCTCAAAAACTTCGGGTAGCTCGCCCGCGCCGTAATCATCCGACGTAGTGTTTGTCGTGCCAGCATTCGAGTAGTAATCGTCAGCTATCAAACGCTTGAGTCGCCCGATATCCTTGTTCACAAGAGCGCCTCGATACTCGATCAAGACGGCAACAACTTCGCGATGCTCAGCGCTATCTTCGATTTGCGCCTCCTGGTCGATATCGAAACCGTCGACCTCAGGATAAGACTCTTTGCGCAGGTAGTCCGCACCACATGCGCTCACGAACCCAGCAAACACCAACATTAGTAGCAACTTTTTCATCTAAACTCCGAAACACCTAGGGTGCCTATATCACCAAAACTAACTCAATCGAACTCGTTGTCTATTCCTTCCAAACGTTTTCGTTGCCATTCTATACGCCGTTCCCACTCCTCAGCATACATGCGGTACATCGAGTGTTCGCTTTCCTTGAGACGCTCCACGTACCCGAGTGCGGCCGGCCAATCTCTGAGGTGGTAGTGGATTTGAGCTCCCATAAAGTCGCGTTCCACCTCAACCAAAGGCGTCTTGACCCCATCGCTCAGTTCAAGACTCTCTTTCGCGTCCCGATAGCGCCCGGCATGCATATGGCGCCTTGCCACGAGGTAGTTCACCATTGGGTCGGACGGATTCAGTCTCGCCAACTCCAGAAGCGCTAACCAGTTGTCATGACCTTGGGAGTCAACCAGGTACTCTTGAGCCAAACGCGATGCATCAGGTTCCCCAGATACCCAATCGCGTTTGACCCAGACGGTTCGCTTCCGCTCGATTGGAAGGCCGAAACTCAAGCACTCGTCATAACTCTCTAGCGAATCGCTAGATTTGCCCGCCCTCCAATAAAGGTCCCCTCGAATCTCTTCGATTTGAGCCTTTTCGGTTGGAGTTTTCGCGAGCGTCGCTGCCTCAGATGCGGCCTCGAGCGCCTGCTGGTCCAAGCCAAGCCCGGCAAGGAAGCGCACATACTCAAGATGGTAGTAGACATTCTGAGGGTCAAATCCAAGAATCTGCCCGTAGATCTCCTTGGCACGATCCACTTGCCCGCTCGCCAATGCGCGTTCTACCTCAAGCCTCAACTCAGCCAGAGATCGAGCGCATACCTTTTGGAAGATACTAGGTCGATCGTACACAAATCTTGCGACGTCCATCGTGCTTTCGTCCACCACCTGTCCGTCCAAGAATGCTTCCCATTCAAGCGCGAGTTCGTCGAGGGGGCGACCGTATGCGAACTCCCACTCGCCTCTGGCGTACGCTCGTTGGAGCTTCTCCATTCCATACTTGTCTACCAGATATCGAATGAAAGAGCCGGTTACCGTGTAGGAGCGCGAGGATGACTGCCCCCAAAAACCGGTCGCCCCCACAATCTTGCGGATATCAGGGGCGATATTGAGTCGCCTCAGGATCGCAGTGGCCTCGTGGGGCGAAAACTCGGCCGGCGGCCAATCGGCGGCCACAGAGATTCCTTCGACCAAGCCCATATTCACACCTACCCAGTATCTAGCGCTCAAGTCGAGTGGCCCAGCGCCAAATGGAGCCGTGAACATATGCGATAGCTCATGAGCCAAAAGGGACTCCCCGAAGCGTCGCCAAACGATATGCATCTCGCCGAGCCATAGCCTCGCGACCAGAGTTCGCCTACCTCCCATCAACACGCCCTTCTCTTGCGGCGAGGCGTAGACAAAACTGCGAAGTTTTTCTCCGTGGTAAGCGATGGGATCGGTACCAAAAAACTCCTTCATCTCGTGGTATCGAAACTCATGGTCCTCGACGAGTCGCTTGACATCAAAATTGCCGCGGGTCGAGTAGTGGATGACGAAGTGCTCACTCTCGATGCGACCAGCCAATTGCTCAGCCACATAATCCGCTCCAATATCTATGCCGTTCTCTTCAAACCGAGATACGCCTAGCGCTGTGATTCCAGCTAGAACCAGAGCCAGAGCTCCTATTCCAGCAGCGCGGTCGTAAGTCTTCCATCTAAACCGAAACTCCAGAGCCAGGAGAAGTGCAAGCGCGCCTGCTGAGAGGACAAGGCGATAGAAGACCAGACTCTCCGGTAGAGCAAGCGCTTCGTCGTAAATCGAGCCGGAGAAGTATCCCAGATGCAGTTGAAAACCGATGATTGGAGGCTGTGTGGCGAGGCGCCAAGCAAAGTAACCGATGCTAGAGAGAATGGTCACGAGCGCCGCAACTTCTGCTTTCCATCCGCGAAAAATCTCGCTGACAAAGAGCCGCGTCAACACACCGATTCCAACCGAGACCAAGGGGATCGCAACCCAAAACAAAACCCCCAAAACCGGGTCGCAGTTTTGAACACGCAAAGCATTGAGTCCCAAAATCAGTAGTCCCACGCCCAGGAGCAAGACCTGCCGCCCCCAAGCCTTTAAGAATCTGAAGCCGGGAGACTTCGCACGATCGAGTAGTCCCGGGTCCCTGACAAAGGTTGCGTAGATGCCACCCACCACGCCAAAGAGAGCAGCTGACTCGTAGCCGACTACGTTGAGCAATGGGACGAAGCACGCGAGCGCTCCCAAGACCAGATAGAGCACAGCCTGCACCCGATACCCGATCGTTGGCAGCAGCGCACGAAGCCAACTCATGGTGTGTATTCTGGATCGACGTGTTCGAGCTTCATTTGGGCGCCTTGGGCGATCCCAAACTTCTCAGCGGTTCCTGCGTTAAGCTCCAAGACGTAGCGTCCGGGCTTGTTCACTGAACGAGGCGTCTCGGTGAGGGGCTCAGCCCTGACAACGCCCTGAACAGTTCCAGAAGCGTCTAAGAAGACCATATCCAGAGGAATCAAGGTGTTTCGCATCCAGAACGTCAGCACTTCATCACGCCGATAGATAAACAACATGCCCCAATCTGGGCGCATTGAGCGGCGATACATCAATCCGCGTGACTGCTCGTACGGTGCCACCGCGAGCTCCAAATGGAAGGTCGCGAGTTCTTTCCCGTCTGGCCCTTGAAAAATCGCTCGTGGCGTATCGATCTGCACTTTGCCGCTCATAGCGGGTGGTTCTTCACAGAGCCCGTCAATGCATCTCAGATAAGAGGTACACTCTCGGTCGTCGCGACACGTCTGACCGCGGCTATCTTTGGCTTTGGGCTTTTCCTCTTCCACCACCGGAGCCTCGACTTTCGCGGTCTCTTGCTCAGCGGCACTCGGCGCCTTGATTTTCTCATGACATCCGAACAGCCCTGCGACCATGACGAGAACGAATTTAAAGTTTCTTAATCGATGCACTAATCAGCTCCAGGAGCTCAGGATCTTTCTCTTGTTGAGATCGTTGCTCAAGAGCACGACGAGCATCGGGTCCTTTGAGCTTGGTCAACGCCTCCACCACTGCGACACGAACGTTGCGATTCGGGTCTGCAGCAGCGTTAGCCACGACACTTGCGGCTGATGAATGTCCGGTAGCTCCCAACGCGTTAACGGCAGCAAGGCGGACATCATCGTCATTGGCTCCCAATTGGAAGGCGATACCCGTGACCGCTGCATCGGAATTGAACGTCCCGAGAGACTTGATCGCCGCGATCTGCACGTCGGTACTATCGTCGTTCACAGCGGCGCTCAAAGTTCCGATCGCGTCCCGTACGCCCTGTGCATCATCACGGCTGACGAGGCTTGGCAATGCTTCAACAGCAGCCGCTCTAATCTCGGCATTCTTGTCACCAACCGAGCCGACAACGGTCTTCCAAGCGAACGCATCGCCCCGCATTCCGATAGCTCTGAGTGCATTTGCCTTAACCAACTCGTTCTTATCCTCAAGCAGTGCCGTCAATTCTTCTGCGAGCTCGCCGTTCTTAAAGCGGCCAATGGCCAAGGCCACGTCGGCCCTCACCTTAGCGTCTCGATCCTTTGCCACTGGCTTAAGAGCCTCGGCCGACTTTGAGTCAGCAAACGCTCCCAGAGCGCGTGCTGAAGCGCCACGAATGAGCGGGTCCGAGTTTCCAAGTCCATCCTTCAACGTGTTGAACACTCTTGAACCGGCATTCTCCTTTTGAGCCTTTTCTCCCAAGGCTCTGTACGCAACCCGACGCAAGATAGGATTGGAATCCTTGGTACGGGTTTGGATGGCATTCAATGACTCTTTCATCACGATCTGAAAGGCGAGCTCCTCGAGATTCGGCTCGGTCACAGACTTTGCTGCAGCTGCAAACGCCGGCAGCGATGCCGCGTCTCCGCGCTCTACAAGAGAGTTGGCAGCAGCCACCCTGAGATAGCGCTTCTCGCTCTTGAGCAGGTCTTCCACATTGGATCGTGCAGCGTCTGACTTGACCTTTGCAAGGGCCTCTACTGCGCTTACCGCCTTATGCTCCACATCGTTGCGGGCCAAGAAACCTTGTCCTGCGACTTTGGAGTCATCCGCCTTTTGTTCAGCGAGATGCCCGGCCACTTGAAGTTTAACCTCAGCCACGACTTTCGAGTTGGTGAGCGCTGCCTTCTGCTCGGAGACACCTCCGACCGACTCCAGTGCGTCAGCCGATGCCTTTGCAACTGGAAGTCGCTTATCTTCCAATGCGGCGGCCAGGGCCGTTGGGACGCGCTCATCTTTGAATCCTGCAAGCGCCTTCGCGGCTTCAACTGCGAGCTTCTCATCCCCTCGCTTCAACGCGAAAAGATGTTGTTGCACTGCAAACTTTTTATCTTTGGCTTTACCCAGAAAAGCCGCTGCCTTGGCAGCTGCGGCATCATCTTTCTCGGTGTTCATGTAGGCCACCACGGCGTCTAAGACGACCGGCTGATCTCGGACAGACTCCAAGACTTCGAGCGCAGTGGACCTGACTTGTGAGCGCTCATCTTTCAAAAGAGCCGCCACCTGCTCGGCGTAAGGGATCTTGAGTTCAGGTAGGACCTTCGCAACCGACGTCACGGTGTATGGGTCTTTGGCCTGAAGGTACGAGTAGACTTGGTCAACAAGCGCCTGATCCTTGGACTTCCAACGCTGGACTATTTGCTCGCTGCTCACTAACTCGCCGTTTGGCATACGCGCCAAAATCTGAGGGCTTGAAGTACTTGGAACCACCTTCCAAAGCGGAACAGTGAGTGCGTAGCCCGAGAAAGGTACGTCCTCGCGAGCCAAAGCGCCGTTGGCGTATCCTGGGAACTCAACGCCAGGCACACCGATCTCTGTCAGCGTGTAGACGGTTTCCGCCATGATGATTAGGGCGTAGCGAGATGCCGCGGGATCGATTTGCACGCTCACATTGGCGCTAGAAGGGGTCTTGCCTTTCACGGTCAACGCGGACTTGAGATACGTCGAACGTTTATCCTTCCTGAGCGCTTCAAACGCTGAAGTTACGGTTGCAATCGTCGGCTTTCCTGTCAACACGGCTTCTGTCTTGGGGACTAGAACCCACTCCACGGTCGATCCAACCTCAACCTTCTCGTAGGAGTAGCGCACGCTTCCCGCATCCGCCCAGGCAGTGGTGCTGAGCAAAAGTGACGCACCCAAAGCACCCAAAAGATTCTTTCCAAATTTCAATCCCATCAACTTAGCTCCTTCGCTGAACCCACTTCAGGCTCGCTCTCGCCAATGCAAAATGTCTCGCGACTACAAATTGATTCCCGAGGGTCAAAATTTGATGGCCGGGGAATTGCGGTTTCTACAGCAAAGCGCGCGCAAAAAAAAGAACCCGTGAGTGATCACGGGTTCTGGATGTGCATGCCCCCTTTTGACGATCACTTAAGATCGAGTACGCCGGCGTTCGCACCTGCCGAGGTCACAAGGGTGTTGCATGAAGCGTTTGAGCAAAGCCAGAACATGCCACTTGAAGCTTCAACGCGGAGAATCTTGGCCATCGCCATATCCGAGTTGCAAGCTGGACAAGTACGTACCCAACCTTTGCCTTTTTTCGCCGAAGCGATTTTTGCGGGTTTTTTTGTTGCCATTTCTCTTCTCCTTGCCTGCGCCAATCGGCATTTCTAGGCTGTCATCTAGTGTTTTTCAGTAGCCCGTACGGGATTCGAACCCGTGTTACCGCCGTGAGAGGGCGGCGTCCTGAACCGCTAGACGAACGGGCCGTATCGTTAGCGACTTAGGGCGCGCTTTATAGGGAAGCTAGTAGGGCATGTCAACATTCAAGTGCCCCACCCTATTGTCTTTGACAGGTTTGGGGCTTTTTGCTCATACTCTTGGCCTGGAACCCTGCCCCTAAGGAGACTCTTTATGACCCATCTGGCACCTTCCTCAATCGCCGATTTGCGAACCCTTCAGTCGGAGCACGAACTCCTTGAGCATCGCCTCGAAGCTCTCAAGGCCCGTAAATCTCACTCACCCGAGGAACGCTATGAGATTCAGGTCATCAAAAAGAGGAAACTCGCCCTAAAAGACAGGATTCGTGAGTTAAGCTGACTCCCCTGACTTATCAACCGACAATTCAGCCGTCTCTCGCAGTTGAGCGTCAATATCGCTCATGTCTTCGAGGTCGATCTCTGCCCAATCGTCGCCCAGGTCGATATCGATCTCTTCGGGCTCGGGTTTTGGCGCGCTAAGGCTTCGCTTCAGCCGCGCCTTGAGCGAGTCTTGAGTGTCCGTGGAGGATTCCTGAGTCTGCAAACGAGCAGTCTCTTGCCGCAGCGCGGTTGAAGAGCTCGGAGCAGGTTTGGGCGCCTCAATTGCCTCCACAACCAACTCGTCGGAAACTTCGATGCTCGCCGACGTATCCTCACTTCTGGAAAGCGCCTTGCCCTCGGTAGAGGAGTGCCCGCTAAGAGGCGATGAATTCGTAGACTTGGGAATCTCCGCAGATTGCGAAGCATCGGCATCAGGGTCGAGGTAGGCTTGTCGCGCATGTGCTCCGGACACGAGTTCCTCTGGATACTCCGGGGGCGTCCACGAGCGCAAAAAGTGATCGTTGTGCGGAACCAAAGCCAGCGCGGTCTTTCCACCAAGCTGCTCAAGCGTCACGCGCCGGATATCGCCCTGGAGTTTTTGCATCGGAACCGAATTCGGCTCGGTAAAATCAAAGAAATGCTCAGCAATGGGCACCAGAGAAACATCGTCTAGCATTTTGGCCGGCATCACGGCCCGCTCATCGTTTTCGACTTCCACCGCCTTGACAGCCCCCAGGCTCTCGAGCTCCGCCACGACTTCCCTCAAGAAGTTCTCATCATAGCCTGTTTGCCGGATCAAATCGGCCTCTTTGAGAGCCCCGTGTCCGCCCTTAAAATGGCGCGCGACTGGCGCTAAGATCTCAAGCCCCACCAGTGGATTGTAGATGTTTCGCTTTTGTTTGAGTGGTGTTCGCTCTTTGGCCGCATCAACCTCAACAATGGTTCGCAGATTTTGAATCGTGTAGGCCAGCTCAGCCCCAAGGAGCACCAGAATCCAACAGATATAGATCCAGATTAGGCAAAGGGGGATGAGCCCCAACGCGCCATAAATCTTGTTGTAGCTCTCTAAAATGACCTGGGAGACATAGACATTAAATCCAAACTTCACGGCCTCAAACGCAAGCGCTGTAAACAACCCGCCGGCAATCGCCGCGCTCCAGTGTACTTTGGTGTTCGGGAGCAGCTGGTTCATCAGGGTGAACAAGAGAAAGGCGATGAAAAACGGGACGATCGAAACCAAAAAACCCGTCTCGAGGCCAAACCTGTCCACCACGAGCTGGGTTCGGGCCGTCAGACCCACCGACGTCGAGGCGAGTACGGGGCCGAACGTGACCACAAAATAGAACGTAAGAATTTTTCGGAGAATCGGACGATCGTTTCGGGCATGCCAGATCGCGTTGAAAGCACGCTCGATATCCATAAAGAGGAAAATGGCGATCACCAGAAAAATCAGCGCGCTGATTCCCCCGACGCTCGCCGCACTGGTTTGAGCAAAAAGGCTCAGATGCTCGGCAGCCTGCGACGCAGCGCTAGGAAAGACCGGCTCCAGATAAAAGACCAGACTCTGATTCGATTCGTCGAAGGCCCCAAAAATAGCCAACGCTGAGGTCACCACGGAGAGCAGTGGAACGAGCGAAATCGCCGTGGTGTAGGCGAGCGAGGACGCGAGGATCATCGCGCGGTCGCGAAAGAACTCGCGGATGGCGAAACCTACCGAGAGCAGTGGCACAAGCACGTTAAACTGCCATCCCGGAATGTCATCCCAATCGCCGCCCCGAAAGCGTTTCCACGCTGAAGCCTTTTCTCCCATCGCACACTCGATTTTCTCAGTCTTCGTGGTTTTCTACCAGTAATTGAGATTCATGGGAACACAAGCGCCGACAAGAGTTGTTAGAGGGAGGTACTTGGTCAGATCGCATTTCTGCCCTATACTTGAGTGAGAAGAAGCTACGTGAGCAAGATAAATGGGTGACGAACGCAGGCACAACGCGACATTGGCTGGACTGATTGGGATAGCCTTATTTGCGGCCAGCGTGCCCGAGATTGCCGCTCAGCACGTGCGCGAAAGCAAGGTCCTACCCGCCACTCCAGTGAGTGAAAAGGCGGTTGATAAGGTCGCTGTGCGACTGGCGATGCCTGGAGTCATCACACTCGCGAGCAAAGCCCTTATCGAGTCGAATTCCGCCGCCCTCTCTAGCTCAGTCAAGGATTTTGAAGAGAGCGCTCTTACTATTGCGGTGAGCGCGTATTACGACGGAAACACCGACGAGGCTCGAACTTCGGCGCTCGCCGTCGCGCGACAACTAGAAGAAACTCAGAATCCAGCACTCTCGGACATTCGAAGCCAAGCCCTACTCTTGGTCGCGAATATTGAAATGCAGGACGGTGAATTCGAGGAAGCTAAGCGTCATCTGGACATGGTGCCTCGCAACACGCCTGTTGACGATATGCTTGCGTATATGAAGGGCGGCGTGCGCACAGAACTCGGTGAGCACGCCGACGCCGCGACCTGGTTTGAAGTGGCGGTCAAGGCCGACACACAAGTCAAACATCGCGCTCGGGCGAGGCATGCTCATGCACTCTACGCTGCCGAGAAGTGGGAAGAAGCGCACAAGGCGCTCGATTCATTGGTAAAGACGTTTCCGGACTATCCGCGTCGCCCACGCGCACTCTATGAGCGTGCAAAATCGCTCGCCAAGCTCGATAGACACCAAGAGGCGGCAGACGCTTTCCAAGATGCCTGGTTCGACTACCCATTTCACCCCAAAGGCAAAGCCGCACGGCTCGAACTCGAGCTCTATGCCCAAGACGACATCAAGCCGAGCAAGGAGATTTCTGCCGAAGCCAGGCTCGACCGCTTCCGCACCATGCGGATCAATAAACATTGGGATGATGTGCGCGAACTCCTCTCCGCTCTCTTGACCGAAGTCGCGACCGAGACAGGCGATTCGTCGCTCGAACACCGCATCATCCTACAGATGGCGATGAACGATTATGGACAACGTCATTTTAAAGACGCTGAGCGTCACTTCCTCGCGCTCGCTCAACGTTGGGAAAACGGTCAACGTGAAGGTATCAATCGCGGTTTCATCTATCGCTTCTTGAGTCGGACCTATTCTGCGATGGGTGATTTGGACAAGGCGCTTTCCGCTCTCGACAAGGAGCACGAGTACTCCTCGGTTCGCACTCGACTTTCGGCCCGAGCACAACTTCTGGAAAATCACGCAAGGTACCAAGACGCGTTCGAAATCTATGACCGCCTAGCCTCGGCCAATCAGAAGCGCGGCTGGGATTTCACGTGGCTACTCTACAAGACCGGACAGTACGACCAAGCCTATGAGAACCTCTCGAACTTGGCCGATCGCTCCTCAGGTGAGAGACAGGCAAAATACCTCTATTGGGCGGCTAGGACTCTAGAGAACGCAGGCCGTTTTAAAGAGGCAAAGGAGGTCTTCGCGCAGGTACGAGACGACCATCGCACGCGTTATTACGGATTACAGGCGGCGAACCGAATCCTCGACATCGACCAGCGCCTCTCGGTAGATGGCGCCTTGATAGCCAAGACCGAAGATATCGCGAACGCAGCTGATATAGCCCTCGACGCACTGGAAACCGCCGAGGCCAATGTTGCACTTGCATCAAACGTGAGGGACCCGCGTACGCTCCTCCGAGGCTATGCTGAAACCACGCCCACTGAAGAGGTCTGTGTGGAGTGCGAAGTCGAAGCGCCAATCCCTGAGAATGCGCTGGAAGTATTGAATATGGCGGTAAGCCCACTCAGCCAAATCTCCAACGTGCTTGGCATCGGTGCGGATTTGCCGGAGCGTGACACAGACTCGGACGGCTCTGGAGGCGACACGCGGTCAGAGAAGCCCCTTCCAAAGGCTCGGCTAAAGCACAATAGTCCTGTAAAAGCAGACTACACGACCTCAGCGCGAATCTATTGGGACGGGCGCATGAGCTCGTCCGCATCGTTTGCGCGTGCCAGAGGCGGCCAGATTCCTGGCCCCATGCCCACGCGTGCCCTCGCCTACGATGAGACCACCCACCTCAATGGCCTCTCACGTGCCGCTCGGGAAGCGGGTGATTTGTTCCCCGAGTTGGTTCGGGCCGACTGGCTCTGGAACGCTGGCCTTGATTCCGCGGCCCGATGGTCGGTTCGTGACGTCGCAATTGAGTTTCGCGAGCTCTCCCGGAAGTACCGTCCTTCCCGTGCTCCTCACGAACTGAACAACCGTAGGTGGTCGTACTATATCGACAACCGTCGTCGAGATCAGGCCGAGTTTTGGGGCATGAATTCAGATGAATTACGATTTCCTGTGCCCTCCAATGCTGCAAAAAAACAAGAGCTTTTGCAGCGCCAACAGAAAATCTACGAACAGCGCACTGCCCTAAAACCCGTGCTTATGGACGCGTTCAAGGAGGCGGGCGACCACTTCATGGTTCGCCGTTACACGCTTGGCACGGGCGGCTGGTGGCGACGAGACCCCACGGGCCCGGCGCGTGACTCGTGGATGCAGGCATATTCGAGAGCTTTTCCCAATCTGGTGCTCAAGGAAGCCAAGAGATACGGCATGAACCCTTATGTCCTCTGGGCCTTGATGACGGTGGAGAGTTCGTACAATCCGGACAGCATCTCACCGGCCTTGGCGCTCGGACTCCTACAGGTCATCCCAAAGACCGGTCTAAAGACCGCATTGATGCTGGGCGATGATGATTTTGGGCCGATGGACCTTCTAGACGAAGACGTGGCCATTCGACACGGGGCCTTCTATTTCTCGCAGCTTTTGAAAAAGTTTCACGGCCAAGAACTCCTCGCGTTTGCTGGCTACAACGGCGGCCCTCACAGGGTCGGAGATTGGCTGGACAGCCGCGGTAACCAGCCGCTCGATGAGTTCGTAGAAGAGATTCCGTTCACTGAGGCCCGTGGGTACGCCAAGAAGGTAGCGCGATTCATTGCACTCTACCTTCGCATCTACGAAGGCGGCAGCGAGCTCTACATCGGACAAAACGTCAGGTCTGACTACCGCCCTGAGCCACGTTTCTAACACCTCCATCCTTGAAGAGCATTGGGGTTTCCACTACAACGCCTCGTGGTCATTCACATAAGGATTGGGATGCATCGGTTGATTCTGTTTTTGAAAGGTATGGCTATGGGTGCTGCGGACGTCATTCCCGGCGTTTCAGGCGGCACCATGGCACTGATACTGGGGATTTACACCGAATTGGTCGATACCATTAAGGGGCTTTCACCGAAAATCCTCCTGATTGGACTCCGCTGGCTCAAGTCACGTGACGCGGCGGCTAAAGACGCCTTTCTCGCTGAGTTTGAGCGCCTCAATTTGCTTTTCTTGTTGACGCTTTTCGCAGGGATTGTGAGTGCGATTATCGTCGGCAGTGCTGTAATTCCTTCGTTGATGGAGTCCTACCCGTCCGCGATGCGCGCCTTCTTTTTTGGCCTCATCCTGGCGAGTGTTTACGTGCCCTTGAAAATGGTGGGCACTCCGACTCCGAAAGCCCTCGTAGCAGTTGCGATCGCCGGTATTTTGGGTGGCATCTTTGGGTTCAATTTCACAAATCCGTCGCATTCGTTTGAAACGACATCGACATGGAAATCGGTGGAGTCAAATGAGGGTGAAACCCTCAAAGACATCACGCGCAGAGAGCCGAGTGCATGGGCTGCTGACCGCGTATTCTGGGCCCCGGAGAATCAGTCGCTGAGATCCGCCCTATCACACGCGTCTCCAGAAAAATTCGCCGAACTTGAGAAGCTCCACCTGGGCGAGAGTGAAGACGTCGTGGACAAAGAGTTGATGAAGGCGCGCGCAAAGCCCTATGAGTCTTTGGAACTGCCGGCGGGGACGCCTGTCAAGGTCCCTCAACCCGCGATTTGGTTCGTGTTTGTCGCCGGATTGATCGCAATCTGCGCGATGATTCTGCCCGGCATCAGCGGCTCGTATTTGCTACTCATTTTGGGTCTCTACTTCTTTATTCTGAACTCCCTAAAAGGCTTCCTAACCACGCTTGCCTCGGGCTCATTGCCATTGAGTCAGGGCACGTTTGTGGCGGTCTTTTGCCTTGGATGTTTGATAGGCTTACTTAGCTTTGCCCGGCTCCTGAGCTATCTCCTACACAATTACACGGCGCCGACACTCGGCGGCCTGGTAGGACTGATGCTCGGCTGTCTCCGTGGCATTTGGCCATTCCGTACCACCACTGCGGCCGGTCTTGAGCAAAACGTGATCCCAGCGGAGCTAAGCTCGGAAGTGCTCATCGCCGTGGGGTGTGGTGTTGTTGGAATGGTGATTGTGGCCGGCTTAACGTGGCTCGGAGGAAAGACCGAGGAAGTTTCTCATGCATGAGGTCTGTCGATGAGTTTCTTCAACTCGCTCAAAAAAGGTCTTGGACTCGGGCCCAAAGCCACGTTTTCAGTAAAGCTGGAAGGCACTCCCAAACTCGGAGAAGAGTTTGAAGGGACGGTCACGCTAAGTGCTACTGAGTCACTCAACGTACTCACGATAGGCACCCGCCTTCATCACCATTTCATGGGTGACTACGGCAAAGAAAGTGTGGAACTGGACGAGATCGTGCTCGCCGAGCGGGTCGCGTTCAACCCTGGAGACTCAGTTTCGCGACCTTTTGGATTCTATTTGCCTTTCGAGGCCGTACCGACTCTCAAGGGTTTCTCCTGGGAAATTGAGTGCTGGGCCGCACTTCAAGGTGGTTCTGACATCGTGCACCGAGAGACCATCGAAGTAGGCTGGGGAGAGCTCACGGGTGCGGTGGTTCACGTACTCACCAAACAATTTGGGTTCTACCCCAAAGACCACGGTGCCGATGAAGACGGAATCTGGGTCGAGTTTCAGCCTGACGCTGCCGTGAAAGACCGCATTCGGTCACTTGTTTGTTCATTCGATGAGAGTGATGAAGGGCTTGTGGTGCATCTTCAGATGGACCCTTTTTCACCTTCCGCGATTCGGACTCTTGGTAAGGATTTTGATCCATCCACGAATACAGCATACCTTGAGTTTGAGCGTGCGAAGTTTGTCGTGCGTACACCCGACCTTCAGGGAATCTTTCAAGCCCTTCAACGGGTTATTGTCGCGTCATGAAGAAAACCACATTCATTCTATTCGCCCTGCTCCTGATGTCTGCAATCGCCTGTGATGGAGCCGATGCCGACGACGACGGAGTGCCTGACACAAGGGACAACTGCCCTACCGTCGCCAATCCGAGTCAAGACGATAACGACGGCGACGGCATCGGTGACTCCTGTGATAACTGCCCGTTCGATGCAAATCGCGGTCAGGAAGACGAAGATAACGACGGCGCAGGAGACCTTTGCGATAACTGCCTCGGCGTCTTCAATCCCGATCAATCGGATGTGGACGGAGACGGCATCGGCGATCCTTGCGACGAAGATATCGATAATGACGGCCTTTTGAACGACGACGACAATTGCCCCTCGGTGGCTAACCCTCAACAAGAGGACGGCGATGGAGACGGGGCCGGCGACGTCTGCGATGTGTGCCCTGAAATCGCCAACCCAGGGCAAGAAGATGAAGACGGTGACGGAGTCGGTGACGTCTGCGATATCTGTCCGAACGTCGCCGATCCCGAACAACGAGACACCGACGAAGACGGCTTGGGCAATGCTTGCGACAATTGTCCTAGTGATGCAAACCCGGATCAGGAGGACGGTGACTTCGACCGGGTCGGAGATGTCTGCGATAACTGTCCAGGGGACCAAAACTCAGACCAGTCGGATATCGACGAAGATGGCATCGGCGACGAATGTGACCCAGACGCCGACGGAGATGGTATTCCGAACGAGTTCGACAACTGCCCTTTAGTGTCCAATGCTGCTCAGCAAGACTCAGACGACGATGATGTCGGAAACGCTTGTGATAACTGTTTGAACGAGCCGAATCCTGACCAAGCGGATGCCGATGAAGATGGGTTAGGAGATGCGTGTGATAACTGCCCAGACGTCGCGGGTGAGAATCAGGCGGACTCCGACGGAGATGGCATTGGCGACCTTTGTGACGCCTGCCCAACCATCCCGAGCGCCGGCGCACCTGACACCGATGCCGATGGGGTTCCAGACGTCTGCGATAATTGCCCAGCTACCGCAAATCCAGAACAAGAGGATACCGATGGCGATGGCCTAGGGGACGCATGTGATAATTGTCCGAATGTGGCCAACGATCAGCAAGCAGACCGAGACTCAGACGGTGTTGGGGACGCGTGTGACAATTGCCCTGAGCTCGCCAACCCGGACCAGCTCGATTCTAATTCTAATGGCAAAGGGGACGTTTGCGAATGTATGGGCCCAGATACCGATGGAGACGGAATCCTCGATATGTGTGATAACTGCCCGACAATCTTCAATCCCGACCAACTCGACCAAAACGAGAATGGTATCGGTGACCTTTGCGAGTTTTGATACGTGGAAATTAGCGCACGAACGATGTACGGCCTTCGCGCCTTGGTCACAATGGCTGGAGCGCGCGCATTGGACCCGATGAGTATCCAGCTCATCGCCGAACGTGAGGGTCTACCAAGCAAGTTCTTGGAAGGCATCATGGCTGACCTCAAACGAGGTGGATTCGTCAGAAGTAAGCGAGGGGCGAACGGCGGATACGTTCTCGCCCGTCCAGCAAGCGAAATCACCATCCTCGAAATCTTGCGCCACATGGAGGGTCCTGTTGCCCCGCAACCCATTGAGGACCGTTCTGGAGGCCCCGAACCCACTCCGAGACAAATGGCTTTTAGCCCAGTGTGGAATGAGATACGGGAAGCCACCATCCGCATTCTAGGCTCGTACACGATTCAATCCATCGCAGACGCCGTACCCGAGGAACCCGTCGGTGAGTTCTTCCCAATCTACCAAATTTGAGGCGCCACATGTCAAAACCACTCGAAGTATTCACGCTTGTTGAATCTATGTTTGCCCTCGACGGCGGAGCGATGTTTGGAATTATTCCAAAACCGCTTTGGATGCGCACCAATCCGGCTGATGAGAGGAATCGAATCGATCTAGCTTGCCGCTCCATGGTCGTCCGCTACGAGGACTACGACGTCCTCGTAGACGTCGGCATGGGCACGAGATGGAACGATAAAGAGCGCGATATCTACAAGATCGTGGGCTCAACGCCAGAGGTGAAGCCCCTGAACGTCAAACACGTCATTCTGACACATCTGCATTTTGACCATGCTGGCGGCCTTAGTTTCCTGAACGACTCAAATGAGCTTCAGGCCACTTTCAAAGACGCCAAACACTGGGTGCAGCGCGCCAACTGGGGATGGGCTCACACACCAAGCGCAAGAGACCAGGGAAGCTATCGCCCCGAGGAGCTCGAAATCTTTGAGAAGGGATTGGCTGAAATCGAGCTCATCGATGGTATCGCTGAAATTCTTCCCGGTATTGAAGTACTGCCAATGAACGGCCACACCTTCGGAATGCAAGTCGTCAAGGTGACCACCGAATCGGGTAAGGTTTACGCGCATTTGGCAGACCTCGTGCCGACGACATCGCATCTTCGAGACCCTTACGTCATGGGATACGACATTAACCCCCTCGATACCGTAAAAGAAAAGCGCGAAGTCCTATACGAGGCAGCAAAGTCGGATTGGACGCTTGTGTTTGGCCACGATCCTAAGACCGATATGGCCCGCGTGGAGATGCACGACTCTGTTCCGAAGCTCGTGCAAGCCTAGGCTACTCGTTGATGGCCAGCTCGAATTGACCGTTTGCGCAGCTGGAGTCAGTGCAATAGGGAACCACTCGAACCCAGAAATCTCCAGCCGCCTCGAAGCTCAACCCGCTAAAGTAGGTTTCTTCTTGACCTGGATAGTCGTCGTTATCTGCCAAGAGCTCGCCTTCTGCGTTGTAGATTTCGATGATGGTGTCCGCAGGTGCCTGACCGGCCACTTCTCGAGTCCAGATCAGATAATCCGTACCACTCGTAGCTCCCTGGACATGGAACCAGTCCTCGTTAAGGTCTTCTAGATTGGTGCCTTGAGTAGATGCGGCGACCCGTCCTTGCCCGCTTACGATCTGAGCGGTCTCCAACGTGTCGTTTGGCTCCACTTCGTCCACAGACGTCTCGGGCGTTGTGACCCAGCTCATATTGAACGTAATCTCCCAATCTGGGGTTCCTCTGAAGTATCGATCGCGCACGCCAACAATCACGATTTGAGGGTCTGGTCCTTCGTTGAAGAGTGCGAGTTGATTGTCATAGGCCTCTTCAACGCCGCCCGAATAGACAGCGAAGATTGGGTCAGAGTTTTGAGCATCATCAATGAGGGATTCGATGGTTGCCATCGCGTTTGTCTGCGCGGGAATGGTGAACTCGTACCAGTCATAAGTCCCAAGCCTGATGCTCGCCCCCTGGTTGGAGGCCTCGCCGTTCACTGCATCAGCAGACCAAGTGGTCAGGCTTAAAGACGCCGTATAGGTGAACGTCTCGCCGCCGACATTCTGGCCATCACCTTCAAATGGAACATTGCGAACATCGTCCACGAGCACGAAATAAGTGCCAGGTCCTTCGATTGAGTTGCCAAACTCAACAGCCGCGAGATCGCCTACCGGAAGCGCATCCGCGATAGAAAAGAAGCCGAAAAGAGAGTTGATATAGACGCTGATTGTAGGCTCCATATCCGAGTCTGTGGCACTTACCTCAAACCTCGCCACTTCCCCGGCACCGAGCTCAACTACAAAAAAGTCCGTGTCGAATTCGTCACCCTCTGCCGCCGAAATGACGCCGCTGAAAGGTGTGTCCAAGGAGATAGGGCTTGGAATTGAAATGGTGTCGTCGGTGGTGCTCGACTGAAGGCTGTATCCAGTTTCGGGCCCCACATCCCATGCGTCTACGATCACGTAATACGAAGAGGATTCCTCCACACGAAAGTAGACCTCTGAATCGTAATTCTCAGCTTCTGGGTCGATATCGTCGTTGAAGTCCAACGGGCCAAGCTCCGGGCTGTAGACCGCCAAGACCGTATCCACCACGCCTTGTCCGGGCTCACGCATGCCAAATGTTTCAAAGACGGCCACGTCTTCCACCTCGCCTTCTACAAGGTAGACGTTGACCGCACCGTTCTCGAAGTTCCCTGTCGCATTACCGGGCACACCAATAGCCTCGCCGGCGAGGTCAATGCTGCGGGTCGTCAAGGTGTAGATCGCGGAATCACCGCCATGTTGCTGGTCTTCGCGAACATCGTAGACACCAATGAAATACTCACCGCTGATTGGAACGTAGAATTGCCTCGACGTGAGTACACTCTCGGTCAAGTACCGAACCACGTTTTCCTCAGCATCAAAAATGACGAGTTCAGCCTCTATGTTCTCGCTCGAATCGAAGGCAACTTCGACAATTTGTCCGGCTTCAAGTTGGAGCGAGAAGAAGTCGATATCCGCATTTTCACCGGCCCCCGCCGCAATGTTTCCTCCGAAACTCTGGCCCAACTCAAGAGGCGTCGCGCTCGTAGAGTCGTCATTCGGTTCTACCTCAACGACATCCACGTCGAGGACGTCCGGGTTGTTGGTCGTTGCCATGTTCGTCGGATTATTCGTGTTGTTCGTGTTGTTCTGGTTATTAGAAGCGTTGTTTGAATCGCTAATATTGTTTGAGTTCGCGGTGTTGTTGGCCGGAGGCGAAGAGTCGTCTCCACAGGCCATCGCGCCCAGAAGCATTAGTATGAATAAATTTCTCATCGTTCTTCCTTCGTTAGGTAGTTCGGCCAAGAGCTACCACAGGCAACAAACCACTTCCAGACGTATGACAAGTCTAGTGTTGGTGCGCTATACTTGGGCGAGCGCAATTCATTAGGAGTTTCATGTCTCTCGTTCCTCAACGACCCGTATCCACCGTCTTGGAATCGCTAAGAAAGCAGGTCAAAGGGCTCGATCGAGCCCGTCAAATCTTCACGAACCGAGATCTCAACCTCGCTAAAATCGAGGCACTCGGGTTTGATATGGATTACACGCTCGCCCGTTATCATCAAAACGCGCTTGACGAGGCCTCTGTTCGGCTGACTCTAGAACGCCTCGTTTCTGAACGAGCGTATCCAGAGAGACTGCTCGGCATCGAGCCCAAACCCGATTTCGCAATACGTGGGCTCATTATCGATACGTGGAAAGGGCGAGTCCTAAAACTCGATGCACATCGTCATGTGGGTAAGGGATACGAGGGTTTGAAAGAGCTCTCGAAGGATGAGCTCAAAGCCTATCGAGACGAGACCATTCGCCTTAACGATGCCAGTCGCTTTGCCCTCATCGATACACTCTTTGCGCTCCCGGAAGCCTATCTGTATGCGGCGATTATCGAAGAGCTCTCAAAGGATAGGAAGCTCGGACGAGAAGATTTTGAGAAACTCTACAAGGATATACGATTCTGCATCGATTTGGCCCACCGTGATGGAAGCATCAAGACTGAGATCATGGCTGATTTGGAGAAGTTTATTCACGGGCGTGATGTGGAGCTCGCCCAGACACTGCACAGGTACCGAAGCGCTGGCAAAAAGCTCTTTGTTCTCACGAATAGTTTCGCGGTCTACAGCGACCACGTCATGCGACACCTACTCGACGGTGTGTTGCCCGAGTACCCGACATGGCAAAGCTATTTCGATGTCATTATCACCGGCGCGCATAAACCAAGCTTCTTCACCGATCAGGCGCCATTCCTGATCACCGATACGCGCGGAACCGTTCACGGCGAGGAAAAGCAGCGGTTCGAAAAGGGGGTGATTTACCAGGGTGGAAACCTCCAAGATTTCGAGCGACTCTTCGGCTATGGTGGGGAGCGCGTGGTGTACGTCGGTGACCATATCTATGGGGATATCGTTCGAAGCAAGAAGTCGAGCGCCTGGCGCACCATGATGATCGTGGAGGAACTTGAGGATGAGCTCGCAAAGGCAGAGGCTCTCTCGCAGGATATTCAATGGATCGACAGTCTGGATGCGGAAATTTCCAGACTCAATGAACGGTTAATCTTTGAGCAGCACCTGCTTTTCCGCCTTGAGGCTTCCCAAGAGGAAGAAAGAGAGGACGCGAGGAAGGACATCTCTCTTAAACGGGACCAGCTCAAACGGCAAAGGCGAATCTTGCTCGATGAACTCGAAGAATTGGAATTGGCCTTAGACCGAGAGTTCAACCCGTTTTGGGGCCTGATTTTCAGGCAAAACAACGAAGCGACGCTCTTCGGGGCTCAAGTTGAAGACTACGCATGCATCTATTCGAGTCGAGTAACCAACCTGCTGAATTACTCGCCCATGCACTATTTTCGCGCACCACGGCAGCTCATGCCGCACGAGCGCTATTGAGGTTCCGATGAGAATTCTTGCTGCCGTGTTCATACTCACCCTTTCCGCTTCGGCGCACGCCCAGGAGCGCCTCTGGGTGGAAAAGTCGTCACGTACACCAGCAGCCACGACCATCAAGGCGGATACCTATACGAAGCTAGCCAAACGGGTGAGCCCGGCGGTGGTTAACGTCATCGTCTCCTATCGAAACCCGGGAGGACTCGACGAACTCTTCACAACCGAGACCTGGGGCGGCGAAGGCCCCGGCCTTGGTACAGGATTCATCATCCACCCTTCCGGCCTCTTTCTAACCAACAATCACGTGGTTGAAGGGGCGGAGCAGGTACGCGTGCGTCTACACGACAACACCGAAGCCGATGCCGAGTTTGTGGGATTGGACCCGTCCACAGACATCGCGCTGATGAAGATTGTTGGCACTCGGCAATTGCCGACCATTCCGCTCGCGAATTCGGACGATGTTGCAGTTGGAGACCCCGTTGTGGCCGTTGGAAATCCGCTCGGGTTGAGCCATACGGTAACAGCTGGGATAGTGAGCGCGCTCGGAAGAAGAAATCTGAGCCCGTCTGGTAAAGATAATTTCTCCGAGTTTATTCAGACAGATGCCTCGATCAATCCTGGGAATTCGGGCGGACCACTTATCAATCTGAACGGAGACGTTATAGGGATCAACACGGCGATCATCCGCCAAGGACAGGGAATTGGCTTCGCGATTCCTATCAATGTGGTCAAATCAATCCTTCCGCAGCTCAACGCCATTGGATACGTCAAACGCGCATGGATTGGGCTTCAACTACAAGACCTCAACGCCGCTCTGGCTCGCTCATTTGGTCTCGATAAACCGAATGGCGCCCTGATAACCACTATCGTAGACAATGGCCCCGCCAAAAAAGCAGGTCTCAAAGAGGGCGATATTGTGGTCGAAGTCAACAAACGCGGAGCGGACAACGCAGAGCAAGTACAATGGCTTTTTTCACTCGCCCAAGCCGAAAATGCCGTTGATGTCGTGGTGTATCGAGATGGCAAAAGAATGGAGGTCAAACTTACACCTGAAGAAGCCCCAGACCAGAAGCCACCCAAAATCCCCTCACTGGCAAAGAAGCCCGAATCACTTAGCGATGAGCTTGGTATCGAGATCAAAGAAATCGGCGCTGGACTTGCCAGACGACTAGGCGCTACCAGCGCTGGAATCGTCGTAACCGATGTCGTCGAGAACTCCAAGGCGGGCGCGTCCGGCCTCAAGGTAAGGGATATCGTGGTCGAGATAAATTCCAACACCGTGGATTCAGAAGTCGCGTTCCAAGAGCGCATGAAATCATTCTCGGCCGGAGATATCGTTCGATTTAAGGTGATCCGAGGCGGTCATGTGTTCTATGTAGCATTCGAGAGGTAAGGATGCTTTTTTGGAACGAAATCGAAGGCCAAGATGCGGCTAAAGCAGTGCTTGAGAGGGCGGTAGACACGGAGCGGGTGCACCATGCCTACCTCTTCTGCGGCCCAGACGGCGTAGGCAAACGCCAATGCGCCCTGGCCTTTGCGGCCGTCCTAAACTGCAAAGCACGAAAAGACGCCTTTGAGCCACAATGCGGAAAATGCACCAACTGTGTTCGAATCGCGAGCAATCAACACCCAGACTTATTGCTCGTCGAGGCCCAAGGGCAGTTCATCAAGATCGACCAGGTCAGAGTCGTACAAAAGGCGGCGAGCCATCGCCCCTACGAATCGCGCTTCCAGGTCATCATTATCGACGAAGCCCATCGGATGACCGATGAGGCAGCAAACGCGCTTTTGAAGACCCTGGAAGAGCCGCCGCTCACCATGCGAATCATCTTGGTGTCTTCCCAGCCACATTTGATGCTCGACACAATTCGTTCGCGTTGCCAGATGCTCACGTTTGCGAGCCTGAACCCTGAGATTCTGAGTCGACTTGTACAGAACTTAGATGGTGCCGCTGAGCTCGATCAGGAATCTAGGAGAGTTGCGGCACAGCTCGCTGAGGGCAGTCTTGGACGCGCGAAGCTCGTGCTCGATAGCGGCATTTTGGAGAAGCGAAAGTCAGCGCTTTCCTTGCTCGGAAATTTGAATATCGACCACCCCGCTTCCCTGATCGACGCCGCCGAGTCATTTGGACGTAGCCGCGATGACCTCCGCGAGACGCTTGAAATCTTTCGGATACTTTTGCGCGATATCCTCCTCGCGAGGACCGCTCCCGACTCGGGCTGGCAAGCACTCGCGATCAACACCGACCTTCAGGACGAAGTTCACGCACTTGCAGCACGTACGAACCTAGACGCGCTCTTAGTCGCGCTAGAGGCGGTCGGAAAGGCGTCAGACTTGGTTGACCGAAACGTCAACACAACGCTCATTGCCGAAGAACTTCTGCTCAATTTAAGCCCCCAATTCACTCAGCCCCACAACTTGACATGACCAAACCGAACGAGATCTTCCAGGGCAACGCTTTTGGAGGCAATAAGAAGCTCTTTACGATTGTCCCGGTCCAATTGCGGCTGAGCTTCGTAAAGCATCTGGCTGACGCGCAGCTCTTACAGTTGCGCCCTGGAGACCACGTCATCGTGGAAACTGGACGGGGACCCGCAATTGCCAAAGTCACCGCCCATATGGAGCGGCGTGTTCTGGCTGCCGATGAGGTCATTCAGGTTATTCGAAAAGCGACCGACGAGGATGTTCAGCAGGCCGACCGCAACGAAGACCTCGAAGCTCAAGCGTATCATTTCTGCGTCGACAGAGTGAAAGCACGCGACCTGCCCATGAAGGTTGTTCGCGCCCACGTGATGCAAGATGGGTCGCGAATTGTGGTCTATTTTAGCTCCGACGGACGCATCGATTTTCGCGACTTGGTCAAAGATTTGGCCCACCGTTTTCGCACCCGTATCGAGATGCACCAAATCGGAGTTCGAGATGGCACGCGCATGATTGGAGGAATTGGCCCGTGTGGTCGCGAGCTTTGCTGTAGCTCTTTCCTCGAGAATTTTGCCCCCGTATCGATTCGAATGGCGAAGGACCAAGGCCTGACGCTCAACCCCGCAAAAGTGTCTGGTATGTGCGGCCGATTGATGTGTTGCCTTGTCTACGAGCAGGCCGTTTACCGACGCATGAAGAAAACCCTTCCGAGAGCTGGAAAGGACGTCATGACGCCGGACGGGCCCGGAAAGGTGATTGGGCTCGACGTTGTGAATCAGCGCGTGCAAGTGCAATTGGAAGACACCAATCGACGCTACTATCGCGCCGATGATGTCGCTCAGGCCGAGCCCACACAATCGACTATTCAGAAAGCTCCCACCAACTACATCTGGGACGAGGAGACGGTCGAGGACGAAGCGAAATCCGTTGAAACGGTGGTGCGGCGACGACGCTCAGACCGCTCAAAGTCGAAGTCGGACGCCAAGGCCAAAGCTGATAAGCCCAAAACTGATAAGCCCAAAGCAGATAAGCCCAATCCTGAGGCTGATACGTCGGACAAACCACGTCGAAGACGCAGACGTCGGCGCTCCTCGAAGGACAAAACCGATTCAAAACCAAAGGAATAACGCGATATTTTGCCTCGCACATGCTTGACTGCTAGCGTCAGCGATGATGTGGAGGATTTTATGAAGCGCGCGATTCTTTTCCTTTTGGTTTCTTTCGTTCTTATCGAGCCAATTTCGGCTCAGCAGGCCTTTGATGCGAAGTCCGTCCAGGAGAAGGCCAAGTCCCTTCAGCGAACCCTGGACAAACCTAGTTCGGCCAACACTTTAGAGTCTGTAGCCAAGTCTATTCGTGCAAGGCGCGCGGCAGATATATTCAAGTGGGCCAGACAGAATCTCAAGTTCCAGCCTTATCAGGGTCAGCTGCGGGGAGCCGAAGGTGTGGCCGTAGATCTAACCGGAAACTCGGTGGACCAAGCTCTCTTTCTGCACGAGATTTTTAAGCAAAAGGGCATTCAGTCTCGTTTCGTTCGGGGACAACTCTCTGAGTCCCAAATCGATGAGGTCCTTTATCGTTTTGCAGGCAGCGCAAGCCTCATCAATCCAAGTGATTTGAGCTCCGAGAAGGTTGTCGTCGATGCGTCTGTCCTTGCTCGCTATCGTACGCTTCTCGACGAGCACGTGTGGCTAGAAATCGAAGACAATGGCGCGTGGCTTGGTGTTGACCCAATTTTCAATCAGGGCCTTGGACCTTCAACAGTGGAGGCAAAAAGTCGCGAAACGACGCTCTGGGATGACCTTCAATCCTCGGTGTCGATCGAGTTTCGGGCCGCTCTAGCGGACGGACAAATCAAGACTTTTGGACAATACACCGGCCCACTCTCTCACCTTGGAACTCGAGATATCTCTCTGACGTTTGAACAGGATGTGCGGTTGAATCACGCCATCCGCCCCATCATTCACATCGGAGACGACTCAAAGGCTGGCGGTTATCTTCCGAAAGCCGATATTCGTTCTTTAGAAGCTCGCATCAAGTTGAAGCGTGGCCGGCTCGAGACCCAACACCGCCTTATGCTAGAGGCCGAGGGTGAGTCCCGCTCGGTGTTTTCCTTCGACCAAGTCTATTACTCGATTGGTATTTTCACCACGCAGATCAGCCCCACGTACGCTCGGGTTCGCGCGACCAATTCATTGCACTCCGGCTTGGTTGCACTGAGCGCGCTCGCTGATAGCATTCAAGATGAGGCGAAAGTTCCTCAAGATCCGTTCCTCAATCAGGCGCATCGTCAATTGCCATACGCGATTTCCAACGCGTACCTTGCTCACTCAGACCGCTTGGTCAACGAACTTGCGTTTTCGATGGGAACGCGAGCCTTCCACACAGAACCTCGCATTGTGGCCACTGCCCTCCTGAGAAACGGAGGCGAATACGCATTGCGGATGCGATTGATGCAACCAGGACTCGAGGCCATCCCAAGGCAAGGGGTTCCCGTCGCGTCGGCCACCGGTTTGATCTCCCTTGTCAGCTACCTTGAGTCAGACCTCGAGTCCCAGCTCTTGGCTAAAATTCAGTCGGTCCCACTTCAGACAGCATCTGCCGTTTTCCAGAAAGCTATCACTGAAGATTCGGAACTTCTTACGATTGACCGGTCAAATCTAAGAGATGTCTCGAAACTCAAACTCGGAAAGACTCGCTCGGATTCGCTTCGCCAAGAAGTGACGCGGTTTGGGAGGATCGTCTTGATTCCCAAGGGAGCGGCCAAAGACGGCACACCATCCCGCGCATGGTGGTCCGTCTCGCCCACCAACGGCAGTGTTCACGGCTCGACCGGGGAAGGACTCCTAACCGCAGCAAGCGAGACGGCAGGAAAAGAAGCGTTGGGAGAGTCGGCGATTCAATTGATGAAAAAGGTTCTGGTCCTATCCGATTCGACCGAGGACCTTCAGGCTTATGTCGGGTTGGTCTGCAAGTCGCGCGACGACGTGGTTCGCCTGATGCAGTCGTATTGCGCAAAGAAAGGCCCGGTTGAACTCCCAGACCACAACACCTGTTTGAGTGCACCACCTCACGTGGACAATTTGGTCGGATCCTGCGACGAACGCCTCAACGGTGCGCGTTGTGGCGTGAGCATTGCGTCCGCACTACTGAGCGGAAAACTAACGGCTCTCTATTCCGACTCGGAGTCTGAGAGTTCAAAGACAAGACATAAAGGCAAGGCGTTCGGCATTACCTGCCAATGAACCCTCCCCTTTTGATCCGTTGATTTTCCAGACGGAGCCTTCCTCAACTCTCCCGTCCCTGATTCCAATCACCAGCCAGAGAATTCCGGGATAGAACGGTTCGCGCCCCTGTGGCGAGGCAAAGGTTGCGCCCATGATATCTTTGGAACTCAGCGTGGAAGCTCCGCGGTGGGAATGGACGATTGCGACAAGACCTCGTGCCTCTAGCACCCCGATAACCTCTTCAGGAGAGAGCTCAAAGTCTTCCTGAGGGGTTGTTGAGCAGTTCTTGGCTTTCACCCACGCCAGGCCCATTTCGGTCTCAACAATGAAGCCACAGCCCTCGAGCGGCCATGCAGCCTCGAGTTCTTTAACCACCCCAGAATCCAAGGTCCATTCCAAAAGTGCCGAAGGGTTCATCGGTTACGCGAACGTGTTTGCACGGAAAAGTTCACGATCTTCCCAACCGATGTATCGCTGCCCGCTGTCCGGATTCAAGGCAACGATAGAGCGCCCAGGCGCGAGTTCAGCTTCCAAGTCTAGCGCAATCTGAACGCAGGCGGCTCCTTTCGGTCCAAGCAATATGCCCTCTTTCTCGGAGATCTCGTCACGAATCTCCCACAACTGAGCGAGAGTCACCGACGAGATATAAGGGTTCTCTTCGGCTGTCGCGAATTCATTCTCCTCAAGTTTTGCGCCGCGGACCTCCAGATTAGCCTGCATCTGCCTAAGTGCCCTCGAGACTTCACGGAACGTGGCCCCCGTCGTGACTGACGTTGTAAAGCCTCCCAACGGTGTGTCCTCGAGCGACTCGATGATTTCCATGGCGAGGTACCGGTATGAATCTTTGACCGCTTGGCGGCGATAGCCGTCCACGTAAAGCCGGTCTATTCCGTCTCTGGCCCATTTTGCGGCTTCCTTAATTGCCCCCTGAAGTCCGGCAGCCGCCGATGTCCAAACAATCTTACCACCGAAGGTCTCGAAGGTTTCCAAAAGGCGTTTAGAACTCGATTCAGGGGTGAAGACTGTACAACGTAGGCCTAGTTTCGACGCAACGTACGAGGCCGAAACCGCCGAGTCATTCAACCCGGCAAGGCAGATTTCATCCCCGACTTGGATCGATTGTGCATCCATCGCGCGAAGCACGATCTCCGCGATGTAGCGGTCTCGAATTGAGCCGCTAGGGTTAAGGTTTTCCATCTTGATGAAAATCGGACAACGCCCCTGGCCCATCGATTTCAATCGGCGCAACGGGGTCTTTCCTACCATCAAATCCACACGTCCCGTCTTGTAAACCGGGGGATTGGTGTTCTCTAAACTCTGCGTCTCGGTAGCCATGATTCCTCCTCTCCACCGAAATCTAGGTTCACCACGTATTAATCAAGATGGACGGCGATTTTGTTCCCACGTTTGGGCTTAACTTCAAATCACACTAACAATCTCGAGAACCAAGGTCAAAGCGTTCCGAAAAAATCTCGCTCTTTAGGCAACTTACAAAGACCCACCAAGAAGAATTCACGACGTTTTGGTTAAATTTCGGAAACAAAAGCGGCCCGCTCTCAGTTGCCTATGAGAAAGGTGGCGTGATAACAACTCGGCACAAATCTGACTTACGTGGTGCGTTGCGTATCACTTGGTGTACACTTCTATCGAACTCGAACTGCCGGCGTGGTGAATTTGACCTATGGCTAAGCTACCTCAACTGCCAAAACCAGGGGACGTTGTGGCGGGGCGCTTCCGCATCATCGAATTACTCGGCAGCGGAGGCTTCGGAACGGTGTACAAGGCCCTTCAAGAGAATGTAGGCCGCGAAGTCGCGATGAAATTCCTCACCCCAGGCGTCGCCAAAGACCCTGTGAATGTCGAGAGGTTTCGTCGTGAGGCCTATCACGTCTCGCAGCTCCGGCACCCCAACACCATCACGCTCTATGACTACGGGCAGACCGAAGAGGGCCTGATCTACATGGTGATGGAGCTCCTCGAGGGAACAAGTCTGGCCGATGTCATTCAAGATGATGGCGCCTTGGATTGGCCGAGAGCTTCCCACGTATTGATCCAGGTACTCAAGAGTCTGAGCGAAGCCCACCAACGCGGACTTGTGCACCGCGATCTCAAGCCGGAAAACATCTTCCTAAGCGAGCTCTTCGGCGAACAAGACTACGTAAAAGTCTTGGACTTCGGTGTCGCCAAGATGACGATGCTCGACGAAAACGACGAAGGCGCCGACGAGAAACTTACCAAGGCCGGCAGGATCTTCGGAACTCCCATGTATATGGCGCCCGAACAGGCCTGTGCCGAGCCCATCACGCCTGCAACGGACGTCTACGCGCTGGGCCTTTTGGTCTTCGAGATGATGACCGGCCTGCCTCCCGTGACGGGGCGCAATCGCATGGATGTGATTCATAAACAGATCAGGGATCCAGTTCCTGAGCTCACCCCAGACCTTGCGGGAACCCCGCTCGGAAAATTCATCCGAAAGGCTACGGAGAAAAAGCCCGAACAACGCTATCACGACGCCGCGGAGATGCTCGAAGCGCTAGCGCATACGCTTCGCGCCATGAACATTGTGCCGCGCCCTCGTGGAGCGACGTTCCCCGAAATTTCGGTGACTGCAATCGTGCCGGACGGCCTCGATAAACTCGTGGATTCCGACCCAGATCAAACCTCGCTTTTGCCCAAAGTTGAGGACACACCAGACGAGACGGTCAATAAGGTGGTCAAGGTTCCGAGCGCTGCGATCCCTACATCCCATAGCGTTGTGGTCGACGAGATAGAGGTAGATTCCAAGCCTACAAAGCCGATGCCACCTCCTTTGCCGACCAAAACGAAGGAGGCGAACCCCGACTCTGGGCAGTTCCCAACTATCGAGCGGCGGTCCCTCGCCGACAGGCTGGCCAAGGGTGAGCGCCAAGAACCCGCTCCCGCTTCTAAGCCGCGCTATGAATTGCCGCTCATCGGGCGCGATAACGACGTCTTGAAACTCAGTGCTTCGGTTCAAGAGGCGGTCTTCGCCAATTCCGGTCATATTCTTCTTCTTGAAGGAGAAAACGGAATCGGGAAGTCCAGGGTTGTTCACGCACTGAAGTCGAACCTTCGCAATCTAGGCATCGACGTCGGAGTTGGCTATTGCCGTCGTCGATCGATGCCTATGGAGGCTATTCGCGAAGCACTCGCCGATCATTTCAAGATTGCGTCTGCCGAGCGAGCGTTGGTTGAAAAGACGCTGAAGACCGAGCTCCATCGTCTTGGTGAATATTCAGAAGTGGAAGTCGAGAGGCTGGTGGATTTCTTTCGTCCTCGCGGCGATGACTCCCTGATGAAGCCTGGTACCGAAGAAGCAGGCGTACTCTTCGCGCAGCTAGAACGGGTACTCGTGCAACTCGCTCAGAGGCGTCAATGGCTCCTCGTCATTGAAGACGTCCAGTACGCTGACAGCGCCACCCTCGCCTTCCTCGAGTACTTTGCGGTCACTCTCAGAACTCAATCGGTCTCGATTGCATTGATGCTGACGTATCGGCCAGAAGAGAGGCATCTAAATCCAAACTTGGAAGAAAGTCTTCGAACGATCCTCTCCAATATTGGGGCGTCTTACACTCGATATGTGGTCAAACGGCTCAAAGGCCGAGACCTAGCGATGCTCCTAGACTCGATCCTGAATCTCGAACCACGTCTCAAAGAGCGCGTCGGTTGGCTGAGTCAGGGCGTGCCGCTCCACACAATCCAGATTGTCCGCTATCTGCAGGATGAAGGAAATCTGGTTCAGAAAAAGGGGCGTTGGAGTCTCAAGAAGGGCTCGCCACGCGAGATCGATTTGCCGCCTGACCTCATGGACCTCATGCGATTGCGTATTGAGCAAGCCATGTCGCGGTTTGCCGAAAAGCCTGGTCTCAGGGCCACTCTCGAGTGGCTCGCGATTCTAGGAATGAGAACTCCCGTTGAGCTCTTGAGCGAGGTTTTGGGCGGCAGTCCACAATCCCTCAATGACGATTTAGTCTCGCTTCGTGACCAAGGAATCGTGCGTCAAGCACTTCATCAGAATCTTGTCTGCGTTGAGTTTGATAACTCGTTGCTGCGTGAGGCCATCTTGCACGACCTCTCAGAGAGATGGGCCAATCGCCGGATGCACAAGGCTGCTGCGGAGAAAAAGATCGAGTTCTACAAAGGGCGCTCCATGGAGGTGCCGCTCGTTGAAATCGCGGAACATTGGCGGCAAGCGGGCGAGCAAGAGAAGTACCGGGACATCTTGTTTGCTGCGGCGCAACGCTCCCTTAACCGGCAGGACTTGCGGGGTGCCAGAGACCAATACCGCGAGTTGACCACGTTGCTCGAGGAGAGCGATGACTACACCGAGATGTGGGCTCAAGCTCAGCTCGCCCTCGCGGAGCTTGCGTGGAAGTTCGGAGAGTTTGGCCTCGCGGAAGACCGGTTTAAGATCGCCATCCAAAAACGGGCCGCAAAGGGTCCTGAGCTCGGCCGCGCATATCGCGGGCTGGGACACCTACTCATCATGCAGGGCCGCCACAAAGAGGCCCACGACTGGTACAAGAATGCGCTCGACTGGGCAGCCAAGATCAACGATCTGCCTGGAACGGCAAAATCACTCGTCGGTCTCTCTAAAATTCACTTGATGACCAGCGATCTTCGTGGCGAAGAACATGTTTCGCAGCAACTCGTTCGAATGCTTCCGAGCCTTCCCCAGGGAGAGATAGCCGGCAAGGTCTATTTGCATCTGGCCGAGGTTGCACGCAGGCGCGGCCAGCTTTCGAAACGGCGTGACCACCTTGTGAAGGCCCGCCAAGAGTTTGAACGCGCAAGGCATCGAGAAGGCCTCTCGGACGCCCTACTCGCGCTCGGAAACGCGCTCATGGATCCGGCAATGAACGAGCCGGACAGACTCAATGAGGCCGGCCGAATGTTCCGGCAGGCCTTGGAGGTTAAGAAAGCGCTCGGAGATAGAACCGGCGTGGCCGAGGCCTATCGAAACCTGGGCCAACTCGAAGTCGAGCTTGGCAATTTTGAGTCTGGTATTCAGCTGCTCAACGAGAGCCTCTCACTGCACTCGGCGCTTGGAACGCTCTACTACGTTGCTGCGGTCCACAACGCCTTGGGTGTCGCCTTCCTCTTCATGGCGAGCTATGAGCGTGCGGAAGAGCATATGAGAAAGTGTCTGGAGATCTTCCAGAAGCTCGGTGATCAAATCGCTTGCTCACACGTGCTCATGAACCTCGGAGAGTTGGCCATCAACAAGGGAGACATCCGGTCCGCTCAGAATCTATTGAGAGAATCGCGTCGCATGAAGGAGTCGATGGGCACCAATTGGGCCGTCTACGATATCCGAAATCATATGTCGATTGTCTCGATGTGGCTCGGTGATTTTGACGAGTCGGAACGCATGCTTCAAGAGACCCTGGAAACGGTCGATGAGCGCGGTACAGCAGAAGATCGCGCCATTGCGAGAAGTTTGATGGGATTGTTGCGTTGTTTCCAAAGTCGGTTGCAGCTCGCTGCACTTGAGCTCGGACGTGCACGTGCAGATGCCGAAGATCTTGGGAGCGAGAAAGTCTCCAAGTTTTGCCTCGCCTGCGCTGCGTTCTACGCGGGCCTGACAGAAACCGAGTCCACATTCCAAGCCTTGCTTGCCGAGATCAAAGACTCGAGCTTCCTATACACGATGGAACGTTCAGTTTTTCTGCGATTTTTGGAACAACTCGCTATCCACACCACGGAAAACGAAAAGAGCCGCCAAACGGCGCGCCTCTATCATACTACCGCTAGATTCTGGATCGAGTTCGGCCAGATCGAACACGGTGAACAAATCTTGAGAAGCGCCAAGAAATTAGAGAGCGCCCTCAACGACACACGTAATATCCAATAGCTGGAGCTAAGCCATGGCACCGCCCAAATTGAGTTCTTCCGAAATCGAAACTCGACTTCAAGACCTTGAGGACTGGCGCCTTGAGGGCGACGCCATCAAACGCAAACTTGAGTTCGACGACTTTTTGGAAGCCATTGAGTTCATCAACCGAATCGCCACGCTTGCGGACTCGGCAGACCACCACCCTGAAATCTTCAACGTCTACAATCGCGTCGAGTTGCTTCTGACGACTCACGATAGCGGTGGATTGACGCACAAAGATTTTGACCTTGCACAAGAAATAGATCGGGTCATCTAAACAAGCGCGCGTTATCGCTTGATAAATTGATTTGCGCTGCTATGTTGCACTGCAACATTTATAGGTATTGGCATGCGCTACGTTGAGTTAATCTTGGAAAACCCGCTCATTTGGGGGCTCTTTTTACTCTACATCTTCGGAACCTCCTGGCTCGCGTGGCAAGGACATAAGAAGACCGGAGACTTGGAGAGCTTTGCGTTGGGCAAGGGAGACATGCCTGCATGGGTGGTTGGCATCACCCTCGCCTCTTCAATCGCCTCAACGGCGACATTCGTCATCAATCCTGGCTTCGTATATGTGCACGGCCTATCCGCATTTCTGCATCTCGGAGTCGCAGCTGCGCTTGGAATCTTCACCGGATTGATAACCATGAGTGTCGGATTCAGACGCATCGGATCTGGGTCGAAGGCGCTCACATTGCCTCAGTGGATCGGTCAACGATACAACTCGGAATGGCTCACCATCGCGTTCGCCGCCATCAATCTCCTATCCCTGACCTTTGTGGTCCTCATCGTTGGCGCCATCTCGATCGTGATGCAACTCACACTGGGCCTCACCAACATCGAAAGCCTCGTCCTGACGATTGGATTCGTGTTCTCCTACATCTTTGTGGGAGGCACCTACGCTCACGCTTATACAAATACCCTACAGGGCGCGATCATGGCCGTGATTGCAGCCGTGATCGTAGCCAGTGGCTTCCCGCTGCTCGCCGATGGGTTCGGGGCGGCGTGGGATGCCCTAGCCGCCAAGAACGCGAATCTCGTGGCTCCTATCAATCCTGAGAGCACCCTCTTTGGAAGTTTCTTTAGTATTTGGCTGTCTGGCTTCGTGATTGGATTTGCTCTGGTCTCCCAGCCCCACATCATGATCAAAGCCCTCTACGTGAAGTCTGACCGCGAGGTTTGGAAGTATCTGGCTGTCTGCCTGGGCGTCAGCATCATCTTCACCGCCCTCCTGCTCGTGGGTTTCTACACGCATCTACTTGACGTCCCGCCCGAGCGATTCTTGGACCCGACCACAGGCGCGTTCAGGCAAGACTTGGTGATGACGGTCTACATCACCGAAACTTTCTCTCCGACCATGGTCGCGGTGGTCACGGTGGCCCTGCTTTCCGCCGGAATGAGTACCCTCGATGGCATTTTGATCGCCCTTTCCAGCATTGCCGCAAATGACCTTTTCCTGAACCTTACCAGGAAGAACCTCCTAAAAGACAAGGACGAGGACGAGGCCCGCAAGATCGCTCACCGTGCCGGCCAGGCAATTCTAGTGGCTCTCGGGGTCGCGACCTTCTTTGTGGCCAAAGATCCGCCCGAGCTCTTGGGGATCTTCGGTCAAGTGGGCGCCTACGGAATCGTGGCCGCGAGCTGCGTTCCCATCTTGGCTGGCATCATGCTCAAGCGTATCCCAACACCGATGGTTTGGTTGAGTGCGACTACGGGGCTTGGCATACATCTCGGTCTCTACTACTGGGCTTCGAGCGCAACAGCCGCCAAGTTATCCCTCAACGAGTGGGCCAACCACTCGTCGTTCGGATGGCTCTTTGACACCGAGATGCCACAGCTTGGCTTTCTGAATCCAAGCGTCGGTGCGACCTACGGAATCCTGGCGAGCGCTGTTGTCATGGGACTTGGGTATGGATGGGCGAAGTTCTCAGACCGAAAGATCCAAGCCTCAGGGTGACCACTCATCAACCAGGATCAAGTCTGGTTTGTCGCCGAGCAATCCGCAGAATCCAGCGAATAGCTCTGACGTGTAGTATTGCGTGAAAGGCGCATCGGACGCCGAAGGATCACGAAGCCTGGAGCTCGCATCCGTGGGCTCGTCCTTGGCCAGGCGCATCGTGTGCTTGCCAAGTTTTCCACCCAACACACCTTGAATCGTGTAAACGTCGGAAGTTTTCGATTCGATGACTCCAACGAATGTGTACCAATCGTTGTTTCGCCCATCGGCATTGATATCCGCGACGTTGTGGAAAAAGACCAAGTCACCGATATGAGCCGAGTCATGCGAGATTTTCCCACTTTCTTTGCAATGTTTGTATAGCTTGGAAACGCTACTCATCGCAGAAGCGTCGACCGCATGGCCATTGACCTCCAAGACCTTAGCCGCGTAGGCCGCCGAGTGCTCGGGACGGTGGTTCCAGTCTGAGGCGGACTTGCCTGTGGTTTGTGGATCGGGCCTCGAGCCGATGGCCAAAGTAGGCAACTTCTTCTGTGGAGCTTCGGCAAGATGCTTCGAGGATGCCTTGGGAGTAAGCTCAACCTTTGGCGCCGAGTCGCGTGCAGTCGGTTCGGCTTGCGCCAGCTGATACGTATCGGAGGTCTGAAAATCGCCGGTTCCCAAAGGATCAAAATTTCGAGCCCTTGGCGCTGACGGGTGAAGCCCCGACTGGAGTAACGGCGAGTCGTACATGTGGAAAGGGGCATTGGAGCTTGGAGCACATCCAACAACCCCGAGACCTATTACTGCCAAAACTACTTTCTTCATGCTGACTCCTCGTGGACGTGTAGGACATCCACCGCTTTCAGGAGTCAGTGTAGGACAAAGTCGGCAAGACAAAAGTTTTTTGCCTAAAACTTCACGCTGACCGAGTTGATGAGTTCTTTAACTTCAAAAGTCTTATCGATTGACTTCTTATCTGTCTTAAAAGTGACCGTATAAGAACCCTTGCGAAGATTGGTTGAAAACGGAGTCTCTCCCACCATTTCGCCTTCGAAATAGACTTTTGCTTTTGGAGTTGAGTGAAACGAGACGATATCTCCATTTGCGTGTCTAAACGCCGTCTCAACGGCAGGTGTCTTCGTCTTGGGTTTGACTTCGGGCGTTGTCTTCGTGACGGCAACCGCCGGTTCAACAGTTTCCGACTTCTTGGAAACGTACACCCAAATCAGGGCACCGCTCGCGAGAACCAGCGCGAAAAAGAGTACGATAAACACGCCGAAGATCTTTCGAGTACTGGAATCCTGAAGTGAAATCGCCTCGGTATTAGACCTTGGCCCTTCGTTGCCACCTAGCTGCGGCAATTCCGCCGTGCTCGGACCGCCTACCTCGCCCAGGGAAGAATGAAGCTGTGGTGCCGCAATTCCCGCTGTGCCTGACGGGGTCTTGTAATCAGGGACCACGCTAGGTGGTGGCGTCGCGATGGTAGACATCGGCGCTGAGTCCGTCTTCAAGGGCCCAGGTGCCTCAGAAACCGTCTGCCTCGGCCCGGAGCCCCGAGTCAGCGGAATCCCTTGCATCTCGCGAACAAAAGCCGCGATATCTCGATCACCGATAAATGCCCCGACCTGCCGCAAATAGTTCTGGAGGTCGACCACCATCGCATGCGCATCTGGGTAACGATCGTTTGGATCCTTCGCCGTGGCCCGCATGACGACTTGCACCAACTCGGCTGGAACATCTGAGCGCTTTTGGCGAGGGTCCGGCGTGGGCATTTGAACCACGTTCACGATGGCTGCCAGATCGTCACCAAAGGGCTTTTCGCCGCACAAAAGCTCGTAAAAAACTACGCCAGCTGCGAATATATCGACACGTCGATCGAGCTGCGCGTTTTGGACCTGCTCAGGCGCCATATAGGCAAACTTACCTTTCACGGCACCGGCCTGGGTCTTGGACTGATTGGCCAGTGCCTTCGCCACTCCGAAATCCAATAATTTCAAGACGCCATCGTTGGACACCATCACGTTATGTGGCGTCACGTCTCGATGGACCAGATTGTAGGGAACACCTTCATGCGTGAAGTCGTGGGCGTAATCGAGCGCCTCCATCAAGTCGATCATCAGCTTTGCAGCGATATCGAAAGGCACGGGGCGATTATTCTCCTTCGACCACTCCACGATCTCTTGAAGGTCCACCCCTTCAACGAATTCCATGGCGATGAAGAGGCTGTCTTCAATCTCGCCTAATTCGTAGAGTTGAGCGATTTTGGGATGGGTCAGCTGTGCCACAAGACGAGCCTCGTCTTGGAACATCGTCTTGAAGTTCTCGTCCTCTGCAAAACTCTGAAGAATCTGCTTGATGACGAGCTTCTTTTTAAACCCACCGGGGCCCTCTTGCTCGGCGAGGTAAATTTCCGCCATTCCCCCGACCGCCAACCGACGCACCAGCGTGTATTTCCCGAGTGTTCGAAGCTTCTGGTCCATTTCTATCAATCCAATTCTGGGCCGCCGCCCAAGCATCTCTTTTGGAGACTACGGCAGACCATCGCGTGGCGCAAGATAACCGCCACAACTTGCGAAGTCGCGACCTAAGCGCTACTCACCTTGTGTCCACAGGGTTTAACGAATGAATTGTCCCAGAGATTTCATTTTATTTGGTCATCGCACCGCAGGTAAGTCCTCGTTGGGGCGCATCCTTAGTGAGCGAGGATTCGAGGTCATCGACCTTGACTGTGCTATCGAGACGAAAACGGGGCGAAGCGCAGCGAACCTGGTAGCCGAGAACTGGCAGCATTTCAGACGGCTTGAAACAGAGACTCTGCGAGACCTGCTCGCTCAACCCCAAGCGGAAACACCTCGACTCATAGTATGTGGCGCTGGAATCGAGGAGATTCCAAACCATGCCATCGCCGTTTGGATAGACCGCGACGGCTGGGAAGAGTCTGCCCGAACAGAGCGCGAACGCCTACGCCCCGAACTCTCATGGGAAGAAGAAGTAGAGTGGATGCGGCAAACACGAGAGCCTCGCTACCAGAGATGGGCTGACCTCAAGGTCGAGATTCCGCGTGGACGAGCGCTCGAGAGAGTGGCCGATGAGCTCGAAGACCTCATCGTTTGGACAGACTCTTCGTCAATGCTAGCCCCTCGCACATTCGTGGTTCCTCAATCGCAGGCTGAGGTTGCGAAAGCTGAGTACTTGGCGCGTCGCCTCAACTTGGCAGGTGTCGAAATTCGCTCTGACCTTGAAACTTCCACATCGAGCCCGTACCTCGCGAGCCTTAGAGGCTCAAATGCTGCGTGGCTATTGGAGCATCTGGAGGCTGAGGCATGGGACATCGATATCGACTACTTTGCGGATGCGCTAAACAGTGGAGTCTTTGAAACCCCTCCCCGCCGCCTTATCCTCTCAACTCACCCGAATATTCTCGCCGAATCAACACTGAAGAATCTTCGTGATTGTTACGAGCAACTCAGACCCGAGTGGAAGGTGGCATGCGAGTTCAAGGTTGCCCCGCGAATTTCGGGCATTAGCGGGCTTGCTCAAGCCCTCGCTCTTTGGCGAGGCTTCGACTCCGCCAAGACGTCGTTCATTCCTCAAGGGAGCAATTTTGTGTGGCTTCGATTTCTCAAGAGCTTCCAAAATCCGCTTTCTTACGTGAGGGTCGGACTCTCCAAAGCACGAGGAAACCGGCCCGGACCGACACCACACGATCTTCAAGACCTTCTGCCGATTTGGACGCTTATTCCCGATCCTTCATTTCAAGCCCTGCTAGGTATGCCAGTTCAAAAGAGTCAGGGTGACTGGTGGCATCGTCGAGCGGCTCTGCGCGCGGCCCAAAACCACGGCTACATCAAGATTCCATGCGAGGAAGCCGAGTTCGACATCTTGACAAAACTACTGCGAGACCTCGGCGTTCACGAACTTTCGATCACCACGCCATTGAAGTCCGTGGCCGCGAGGGTGATTGGCGCTGACCGCCCAATCAACACCCTGAAATTTCGTGGTGGAACGTGGATGGGTACCGATACGGATGAGGCTGGGATGAGAAATGCCTTGTCTGGCCTACCCGCCTTGGAAAAACGTGCCGCGATCGTCGGTCAAGGAGATGTCAGCCATGCCGTGTCTCGTTCCATGAAATCCGAAGGCTGGGAGGTCGAACTGGTGCGCGGGCGGGCTGATACCGCGATAGGCCCAGTGCCACTCGTCATCAACGCCACGGGCCGCGAGCTTAAGAGGCCGGTGTTCACGGAAGTACAAATCGACCTCCACTACACGTCAGTGGCACCCTCGAAAGCCGCGATTCATCTAAATGGTGACCGGTTCTTTGAGGGACAAGCCCGAGAACAACGAGTTTACTGGTTTCAGGATGGCATATGAGAGGAAATAGTTTTGGAGAGTTTTTCACGATCACTACGTTCGGTGAGTCCCACGGGGTCGCCCTCGGGGCGGTGATCGACGGCGTCCCGGCCGGCCTCAGCCTTAGCGAAGCCGATTTGGAAGTCGCTCTTGGGCGCCGCAGACCTGGACAATCGTCCATCACAACTTCGCGTGCTGAAGCTGATGAACCTGAAATCCTATCCGGTGTTTTCGAGGGAAAGACGCTCGGCAGTCCGATTTGTGTGATCGTTCGAAATCACGACGCTCGGTCCAAAGACTACGACCCGAATTATTACCGCACGGGACATGCCGATCGAGTTTGGCAGGAGAAGTTTGGACACCGTGACCATCGCGGCGGCGGACGCGCGTCTGGAAGAGAAACTCTGGCGCGAGTCATTGGCGGGGTCGTGGCCGAAAAGTTGATTCCGGACGTCAAAATCGTGGGGTTTACGCGCCAAATCGGGCCGCATCGCGCCACCACAATCCCCGAGAACCTCAGCCGAGACATGGTTGATGCCCATCCCACGCGTTGCCCCGACCCTGCGGCCGCCGAGGCCATTCAAGCTGCGCTGGAACAAGCCAAGCGCGATGGCGACTCGTTTGGTGGAATCGTGGAAATTCAGATCTCAGGAGCCTCTATCGGTCTGGGCGAACCCGTTTTTCGAAAGGCCAAGGCTTTGCTCCCAGGTGCCTTGATGAGTGTTGGCGCGGTTGTTGGTGTAACCTTAGGAGACGCTCACGAGGACGCTCAAACTAGAGGTCTTGAGTTCCATCAAAGTGCAGGCGGTGAATTGAGTGGGATCAGTGCCTCGGCGAACGGAATTCAAGGCGGAATCACGAACGGAGAAACCATCCGCCTCCTCGTCTACTTCAAGCCGGCGAGCACCGTGGGAAGCATGGCGAAAGAGGGCCGTCACGACCCGTGTATCGTGCCGCGAGCGATCCCCGTTCTCGAATCCATGTGTGCGCTCGTTATGGCGGATTTGGCACTCGCTCAACGACTTGACCGCGCTTTTGCTTGCACCGAACCCGAGTTCAGCGGTAATTCTGAAGTCTAATCAACGGATCTGAGGCCTTTAGTGGAATCTATTCTCATCGCATGTGGAGACACCGACACCCTTCGGGATATTGTTGCCGCCCTTCCCCAGGACGAATTCAAGCCCATCGCCACGAGAAAGGGAGCAGGGATCGCGGAAAAGCTCAAAGGACGAGGGCTTCGAGTCGCGATTATCCACGAGTCTTTGCAAGACGGGCCCGGGGCAGCGCTCGCCAACGCGCTTAAACAGCTCGATCCGGTCCCAAAAATTCTATACCTCGTGCCGGCAGAGGTCCCAAAAGAGGGGCCGTTTGATCTCGCTCTCAAATTTCCCGTTCCTGGCCCGGTATTGAGAAATGGGCTCAAGCGGATCACCGCACAGAACTCATCCGAACAAGATATGGCGCGCTGGAAGGCGTTCTACGAGGAGATCAAGGCACGGCTCGAACTCATCCCGACCCAGTCCTACTACCAAATGCTCGGTCTCAAAGCGGGTGCGCCTCATCACGTGATCGTGAGTGTTTATGACGCAATTAGCTTGAGGTACCACCCTGACAGGTACTCGAGGTTTCGCTCCGAAAAATGGGGCGCGGCTATCCACGAACACGTCAACGAACTCTACAAGACCTACACAGAAGCTTATGGCGTGCTATCTGACCGAAAGTCTCGAGCGAAATACGATGAGGCACTTTCACGTGGCGAGCTACGTCTTTCAGATGATGCTGCATTGGATTCAGGGCCTCGTACACTCGGGGAGCTGAGCCAAAACCCTGCTGCTAAGAAGTTCCTAAAACTTGCTCAATCCGATGTTGCCCGCCGAGATTGGGCTCAAGCTATCCAAAACCTTCGCTTTGCACTTAGCCTTGAGCCTGATAATCAAGCCGTTCAGGCGAAAATCGCCGAGTACGAGAATCTTGTAGGCAAGTAGTTTCATGTCAGAAAAGAAGAAGTCAGACCTTGGCCCTCGCCTGCTCACAGCGGCAGTCGCCATTCCAATACTGCTCTATCTCATCTTTGTGGCTCCGAAATGGGCATTCTTTGCCTTGATCGCCTGGGCCTCAGGCACGAGCGCCTGGGAATACGTCAACATCACTCTAGGAGCTGATAAAGCGGCTGCCAGATGGCTAACGACTCTGCTCGGGATCGGCCTCATGAGCGTGCTCTATTGGGCGCCAGCGAGTTTCCTCTTTGCGCTCTCGGCCGCAGTCATCGGCTTGATGATCTACTTTCTCTTCAAATACGAATCGATCGAAACGGCGACCCGAGACATCGGGGCCTGTGTCGTCGGCTTGATCTACGGTGGGCTCTTAATCTCCACCATGGCACTGCTCAATCGAGACGCTGGAAACGCAGGCCCCTTCTGGGTCTTCATGGCCATGTCCATCGTCTGGATGTCCGACACGGGCGCCTATTTTGCCGGCCGAGCATTCGGAAAACACAAGCTCTACCCGGCAGTGTCCCCTGCAAAATCTATCGAAGGCGCCATCGGTGGCTTCCTCTCCGCAATTTTACTGGCATTTCTTTGGGACAAGGGATTCACAGCAATGGCGGGTGAGGGTCTAAGCACCACACTCTTCGGTATTGAAGCCCTGAAAGTAGACCTTCAGTGGAAAGAACTGGGCATCATCAACATTTTGATCCTCACCATTCCGGCCAACATCCTCGGACAGGTCGGTGACCTGGCTGAAAGCCTCGTGAAACGTTCTCATGGCGTCAAAGACAGCGGCACAGTTATTCGAGGGCACGGTGGAATGCTCGACAGAATAGATGCGTTGATCTTTGCGACCCCATGGGTTTACTTTTTCTACCTCACATTCGTCGCATGATTTCACAGGCTTGAGATGGGTCTCATTTACGCATTGATATTGATTGGGGCACTCGTCTTCATCCACGAGCTCGGACACTTTTTGGTGGCGAGGCTATTCGATGTAAAGGTCATCAGATTTGCGATCGGCTTCGGCCCCACCGTGGCTTCGTTCAAAAAGGGCGAGACGGAGTACGCACTCTGCGCCCTACCGCTCGGCGGGTACGTTCAGATGTTGGGAGGAGACCTCGAATCACTCGAGCATCTTCCTCCCGAGGAGCAAAAGCGCGGACTGATGATGAAGCCGATTTGGCAACGCAGTCTTATCGTCTTGGCAGGACCTGCAGCCAACATCTTGCTGCCTTTGGTCATCTACTTCTTCTTTACGATGACCATCACTACGACTACCCCGCCGATTGTCGGAGATGTCTTTGCGGGCGGCCCAGCGGCTGAGGCGGGCCTTCTTCCGGGCGATACGATCACTCAAATCGATGATGAGAAGATCGAATTTTGGCATCAAGTCGTAGAGAACATCTCCGAGAAACCGAATCAGGAAATCACACTCCAGATCGTCCGAGACTCGAATCCCATGACCCTGAAAGTTACGCCCGAGGAGCGAAACATCACGGACATGATGGGGCTTAGTTCTGAGACCTTCGGGTTAGTTGGAATTCATCCAGGAACCTACGGCCCCACCATCGCCATTGTGGATCCTCAAGGTGCTGCGGCCACAGCTGGGCTTCAGAACTTCGACAAAATCGTCAAGATCAACGACAAAGTCATTCACAGGTTTGACGAGATTCAGGCCAACGCGAGGACTTCTGAGGGTAAGCCCCTTGAGCTGCAAGTACTTCGACGAAAACCTCTCGAGGTCGACTACGCACAACTCTACGCGCAGTCTGTGATCGACATCACGGTCACTCCGATCCAGAAGAATGGTGAATGGACCCTCGGAATTCGCAACGCAGAGATGGCCGTTGCGCGAGTCGAGAGCGACTCGCCAGCCCAGGCTGCCGGCCTGCAAGTCGGCGACATCATCACGCATCTGAATGCTCGCGAGATATCCAACTGGCGGCTCTTGAATTCGCAAATTTCCAACGCCATCAATAGCGAGGTCGTCGCCCGTCAGGCCGAGGACGCAAAAGCACCTACCGTTAACAACGTAGAATTTGACCTCAAAGTGCTCCGAAGCGGTGAAGAGGTGGACCTCAAGCTTAAGCCGGTACTCCTCAATCTCGAAAAACAAGGCTATCACCGCATGCATATTGGATGGGGACAGATTGCCGATACCTACGTTGCGGATTCCATTCCGTTTCCCTTCTTCAAACGTCTCGCTTTTGCGGCCGACCATTCGGTTCGCCAAACCTGGGAGTTCAGCACCATGTTGGTGATGGGCTTTGTGAGAATGGCTCAGGGCAGACTCAGTCTAGACAACGTCGGTGGACCGATTTTGATCGGAGAACTTGCCGCTCAAGCAGGCGCCGCCGGATGGGACCGGTTCCTTCAGATGATGGCGCTAATCTCCATCAATCTCGGGGTTATCAACCTTTTGCCCATTCCGGTATTGGACGGCGGCCAGCTTCTTCTCTTCTTGATGGAAGCCATCAAGCGAGGCCCACTGAGCTTCAGAACGAGGCAAATCGCCGCCTATATCGGTTTCGCGATGATCCTTTTCCTCGTGATCCTCGCTTTCAAGAACGATATTCAACGGCAATGGGACAACATCGCGAGTTTTATCAATGAAGGCTGAGAATGAGTTCGAATTGGTGCTCGCGCTCGACACCTCCTCAAAAATTCAGACAATCGCTTTGGTTCGTGGGCAGAATCTCTTGGAGAGGCGCCAGCACCTCGCCAATAACAACCATGCGGCGAGCCTCTTGAAAAACATCTCACAGACGCTCGAATCACACGGTTTGAGCGTTGCTGATTTGGATTTGATCAGTGTTGGACTCGGCCCGGGGAGCTTCACCGGCCTTCGAGTGGGACTCGCAAACGCCAAGGCGCTCGCCCTCTCGGCAGGAGTAGCTGTGGTGGGTGTCTCGAGCTTGGCCGCAATGGCGAGGCCTGTCTGGGCTGCGCGCAGGGAGGTCACGGTCGCCCTAGCCGACGCGCGAAGAAACGAGTGCTACATCTCGGTATTGGATGAGGACTTTCAACTCGTCCAAGCTGACAAAGCGCTCTCGCCAACTGAGTGCGCGAACACGATTCGACGACTGGCCGAAGCGAGCGCGGTGAGCGTGGTAGGCCCCGGCCTTGACGCATACTCGAAATTCTTCGAAGACCTCCCCAAGAACGTTAGCCGGTTTGGTGAGGGCTGGGATTGCCCGTCGCCCTACTCTCTTGCCCTTCTCGGACGCGAAAAAGCGCTCGCCAGTCAGACGCTTTCCTGGAAGCAGCTGGAGCCGAATTATATTCGGCCGAGCGACGCAAAAGTAAAAACCCCAAAAAGCGCCTAGCTTTCTGCCGGGACTTCAATCCAGAACCAACCACGGGTGTCACCAGGCTTATACCCGGTCGCCTCGTCCTCGGGGTACGCCGCTCCAAGGGCCTCTTTGACCTCCGCACTGATTCCCTCCGCGGGCCCATGGCACTGCACACACAGCTCTGCCATCGGGATTGGAGTGGCTACCCCAAGTGTTCCGTCTGGGTGCGAAAAGAAGCGTCTCGTGTTCTTTTCTTCCTCAAGCACACTCACCATCCACTCAGGTGCAGTATTCTTAGGGTTTCGGAGCTTAGCAGACGTCCTTCCAATCTTGACTCCGTTCGCCTCTCCTACGCTCGTCGCAATCTCCGGTGCCACTGTAGAACAGACCTCCACACCAGCACTCGGCCCGCCCTCTGCGATAGCGGCATTGAGCTTCTGCATGAGTTGCGTGGCGAGCTGTCGTTGTGCTTCGGTCGCGATGGCGACCTGACGGCGCTGCCCTTCAGGCACCATCGGCGTCTCAACCCACTTTGCTTCTTCCTTCGGCTGGGCTGGCTTAGCCTCAGGCGCCTCTTCAACGACCTCTTGAGTTTGAGTCGTTTCGGACTCCCGAGCAGCCTCCTTCTTTTCACAACCCACAAAAAGGAGTCCTAGTGCAACGAATAGATATCTCATTCTGACCTCTTTCCTATAACGCGTTCCAATGATGTTTTGACCTCTTGAGCCCGTTGGGGACTCAGAGCGCCTCCACTAAGTTCTTCCACATAAAATGTATCAACGACCTGCGTGCCAACGGAGTCGATCTTCGAGAGTTGGATATCAACCCCCGAGTTCTCAAGGGCACTCGCTATCTCATAGAGCAAACCAATGCGATCTTCTGCAGAAATCTCAAACACAGTAAATTCTTCGCTGATTTCCAGAATCTCTACTTTTTGGTCAACTGCAGGCGTCGGTTTGCGGCCCAATTTACCCTCGCTCAAGCGCTTGTCCAAAAGCTCTCGAACATCCAACTCCCCGCTCAACACCCCTTTCAATTGTTCCTCAAGTTTTGCCGCGCGACGCGCCCCCAGCGGCTCACTGCCCCCAGACCATGCCCCATGACCGCCCGACTTCTCTACCTGAAAAATATCCAGCGTTTTTCCGTTGTGGGTAGAAACAATCCTTGCACCAAGAATCGTGAGGCCATTAGCTGATATTGTTCCAGTGATTCGCGCCAAAGTTCCTGGTCGGTCGATCGTCGCGACGATCACTTCGGTCACACCTTCGTCCTCGAGATTTGAAGTCACTACAATTGGTGTTGTGGCCATGGACGCTTCGTAGGCCAAGAATTGCCGCCCCAAAGCCTGGGCCGGAGTCTCCACGAGGTGGGCGCTTGGAACATCTCTCAAAAAGCGCTCGACATGCCCCGAAACATGGCCTTCCTCAAGCAACCATTCCTCGATCTCTCGAATCCGCGATTCGTTTCGCTGCCAGGTATCTTCTGCGCCATGCACCAACATCTGTTCGATGCGATGGTGTAGGCCCAGCAATAACGAGGCATTCCAGTCCGTGAGCACGTTGTCTCCCACCGTCGCCATATCGCAAAACGTGAGAAGCGTAAGCGTTCTTAACGTGCGCGTGGTTCGCACCAAATTCGCCAACTCTCGAATCAACTTCGGATCTTGCGTGTCACGACGCCGAGCAGCATGGGCGAGCGTTAGGTGTTCACGGACCAAAAACACGAGAGTCTGTGCTGCGTCAGGTCCAAAGCCGAGCCGCGGCGCCACATCCACCATCAATCGAGCGCCTTTTTCGGAATGACCACCGCCTCGGTTCTTCCCGATATCGTGGAACAAACAGGCCGCTAGAAACACGTCCTTTTCCACGCCATCGACAAGCTCAAAAACACTCGGCCATTTCTCGACGATTTCACCCTGATTATTGAGGAGATCGCGACCTGCTTCGAGGCATCGCACACTATGAACGTCCGTTGTGTAGACGTGATAAACATCGTGCTGGACATGACATACAAGCGGAGAAAACTCCGGCACTACCTCGGTTAAAACGCCCAGGTCGAGAATCCGTGTCGAAGTAAGCCTAGATGTTTGATGGTCAAAGAGGAGCTTCGAGACTCGCTCGATTTGCTTTTGATTTGGCGTCCAATCGCGCAAACTGTTGAGCATATGCGTTTCGAGTTCGGCGTTCACAAAGAGGTCTTCTCGGCTCGCCAATTCAAGACCGTCAATCACATTATCCGCCGAAAAAGACGCTCCCTCCCATGAAAGGGTTGTCTCCCCTGCGATGAACCCACCGGCCAGGTTGCGCTCCTTTTGATCTTGGGTACCCCAGAGCCTCAAGAGTCTTTCGGCATGCCTGGACACACTCTTCGTGGTCTCATAATGAGAGCGCATCAGAGCCTCGGCGCGCTCGCGCATCTCCCCGTGGTCCAAAAGCTTCTCCGCCAACCACTCCTGGTCGGGAAAATTGAGTCTATCTTGCTTTCGACCATGACGAAGGTGAATCAGCAATCTCAGTCCAAGGATCCACGCGCGTGCTGCCCGCAAGTCCTGCAAGGTGCTTGAGTCCACGCCCGGAGCACCGGAAAGCGAGTTAAAGCGGGCCTCAGCGCCCCAGAGAATCGAATGTAGATCCCTCAATCCACCAGGCCCATTCTTGAGTTCCGGTTCGAGCCGATAAATGGTCTGACCAAAGCGCTGTAGACGCGCGCGATAACCCACCATCAAGTCGTCCACGAAACCGATCCCCTGGTCTTCATCACGCAGAAACTCGGCTGCAATCTCCTTTCGCTGAAGTGCATCGTCAGCACCGAGGGGTCTTGCGTCCAGGTAGGCCACGGCCGTGCGAAAATCATTGCGAAACTCGGGAATCAAATGCGATGAAACCCTGACGGCGTGAGCCACTTTGACGCGCGGCTCACGACACCACGCCATGAACCTCTCCACGGATTCTACGAGCTCAGGTGATTCCCACTCAGCCTCGTCGACCTCAATCACAAGGTCTACGTCACTCGACCAGCTGAGTTCCTGGCGCCCATAACCGCCGAGCGCTACGAGCCTCCCGCCTATAGCGTCGCCACTTGCTTCATTCCACAAGGTTCTTAGCCATTCGTCTGTGATATCGCTTAGGCTCTGGGCAATCGACAAGCCGTCCGGCACCCTGAGCCCGCCCACAGGAATCGTGCGTTCACCGTTGGCCACCTCCTCTTCGAGAACTCGCCGTCGCTCCTCAAATCGCTCTGTGCTAAGCCTTGCCCCTTCTGTTTCCACCAATCGATTATGACCGATCATCTCGACCTCAATACATTACTCGCCACACCTTACCTTACTTCGGACCTACCCGGTATCGGGGGGAAGATTCGTTCGACAATGGAGGATTTTCTCGTTGACGAGGTTCCACTCTATTTGCCGTGCGGAGAGGGTGAACACCTCTACCTCAAAGTCAAGAAGAGCGGCCTGAACACCCAAGACGTGGTCAAAGAGCTGGCTCAGATTTTCAACATCCATCCCAAGGATTTTGGGGTTGCTGGCCAAAAGGACAAATACGCCATCACCCAACAATGGATTTCGCTACCATTTAGGGGAACAGGGCTCGAAACCCCCGAAGAGGCCACGAATATCAAGGCTGAAGGTTTTGAAGTCCTCGAGGCTCACCTGCACGCCAACAAGCTAAAGATGGGGCATCTCAAAGCCAACAGGTTCGAAATCACGATCCGGACAGACACCCCAGAAGCCCCCGAGCGCATCGAGTCACTACTCGACGCGATACGCGCTAAAGGCATCCCAAACTACTATGGGCAACAGCGTTTTGGGAACCGGAACAACACATTCATCATGGGTTGGAACGCCCTCGTGAAGTCCGAGATTGCTCCTCCGCTCCGTAAGAACTCCAAATTGAAGCGGTTCGCACTCAATTCGGTACAAAGTGCAATCTTCAATCGCGTGTTAGCCGAGCGAGTCTTGGGAGACGAGCTGCATAAGGCGGTGCCAGGCGACATACTTGAGAAGAAGGAAGGCGGCCTCCTACGAGTGGACGAGGAAAATCTAGCAGAAGCTTCAGGCTATGTTCAGAACGGAGAGATGTCTCCCACAGGCCCGATGGTTGGATCTCGCATGCTCGAACCCAACGATGAAGTTCGTAGACGAGAGAGTGCGGCGCAGGCGGATTTCGAAGTGGAAGACTCGCATCTCGAGGCGTATCGCTCACTCTTGCGGGGTGAGCGACGAGTGCTTCGAATCGTCCCTGAGGATTTGGAACTCCTTGAGGCCAATGCAGAGTTCATACGCATAGGATTTCTGCTTCCCTCAGGGGCATATGCCACGGTATTATTACGAGAACTCATGAAAGCTGATACTTACTGATTCTGCGAGTTTGGTGTGAAAAACGCATTTTCCCCCTTATCCATTCAAGATTTCCAACGACTGGCAAATGCTTGCGGAATTCCGTTGTCCTCGGATGACTTGGTTCAACTGCACAGAAGACAGTTTTTCAAACTCGAAGAGGGCTTTGAGTTTTGCTCGCTGCACCTCTTCACAGCCGCAATCTATCTGGAAGCTGTGACGGTCATCCGTCACCCCTGGGCGACTCGCGCGGCAGAGAGACGCGTTGAAGACGTAAAGGCACGTTCTATTGAGTTGGAGCGGGTGCTGCAGGCCATTCGCGGCGCAAAGGCAACGCCCGAAGACGCGCAATCCGCAGCGAGCATCCTCCTCGACATCGAACGCTTTCTTGCAGAAGTAGACCCCTTCGGGCCGATCGGAAATATCATCGATGTTCTGCGGCCTGAGGTGATCCAACAACTTCGAGGAAAAGGCAGACTCTACGCAGAATTGCGAAAGGCAGCGGCTGAACTCGCAGAATGTCTTGAAGACATGACGCCAGAAGAACACGAACCAAACACTGGGGAATTCACCGATGAAGACCCCAGAAAAACGGCCTCGCTGGATATATCAGAACTCGAAACCACAGACAGCCCGCGTACGGTGCACGAGCGAGCAACCGTTGAGCGCAGCATCGCCGACGAAAAGGACTCTTTCGATGAAGATGAAGACCATCGCGAGGCCACCGAACTCATTGAAGTGGATGAGTCCAGACAAACCGTCAGAACACAGTCGTTGATGTCCAGACTCGAAGACCTCAAGCGCAAAGAAACACCTGAGCCTCCTGCCGATTTGGAAGCTCAAATTGCGGAACTTAATCAACTCCGAGAAACTTACATTCAAGATCAAAACTGGCCCGCGCTTGCCGAGCTCTATGAATCTAGAATTGAGCTCTTCGAAGATCCGGCTGAGAGACAGCAGATTCACCTTTCGCTTGGAGCGATCTACGAGTCAAAACTCGCCAATCCTAGAAAGGCCTTTGAATCGTTCGTTTTTGCTGTGGAAACAGGCGGTCCAGCCACCGATAAGGCCCTCGAAGGACTCAAGCGTACTGGCCAGCACGCTGACGCGAAGAACTCCTATCGCGCATGGTTAGAAGACCGAATCTCCAAAGACCTCGCTACCATTGAGAAGCGAACAGCCAACCTTGAACTCGCGAGGGTGCTCAAGGAGGACGGCGAATCCCAACGCGCATTCTTGCTCTTTGCCGCATTTCTCGCGTCTGAGCCCGAGACACATATCACCACCGAAACATTGGCCACGCTCGAATCTTTGAGCGAAGAACAAGGCGAAGAAGCGCTTGATGAGTTCTTAAATGATATCTTGGAAGCTACCTCGAACCCACGAGTGGTCGAGCTCGTCGGATTGCGCGGCGCAATGTCCTATTTGAGCCGTTCCCAGAACCTGCTCGCGATTCGAAACCTCCGGAAGGTTCTTGAAGTTGCTCCGAACAACGAAGTTGCGTTCTCCAATCTTTCCAGACTCTACGAGGCCGAGAACAATTTTGGAGACCTTGCCTCGATCATTCGAGCGCGTTTGACCCGAGCACCTGCAGACCTGAGACCCAATCTTGAAGCGGCACTTGAGAAGGCCTACGAGGGAGAGCTAAAGGCCGACCCTGACGCGGTATCGCGGTGGACGCATCTCCTAGACCAGTCACCGGATGACGAAGTCGCGTTGCGACGAGCCATTTTCGGGTTCGCAACTCACTCAAGACACGCCGAATGTTATAGTTTTCTCTCAGGCCTTGCGACGAACGTAAAGACCGACGAGCAGCGATCCCGTATTCTGATCAAACTCGCCGACATCGCGTTGAATCATCTTGATGCCCCCGAGGAATGCCGAGAGTACCTTGAATCTGCCCTCGAGCTCACAGGCACCAGCACGGACATCCTCGGAGGATTTGTCGATCTTCACATGCATAATGAGGAATTCATTAACGCTGTGGCGGGAGTCGAGTCGCTCTTGTCTATTTCTGAGAACCTCTCTCGAGAAGAGAAACTCGAATGGCTGCAAGTCGGGGTCGAGGCTGCAGAGCTAGCGTATCGTGATGAAGAAAAAGAAAAATTCCTCGCGCAAATCCGCGAAATCGAATCGACTCATATTTAGACGCACATTCTTTGACACGACCTCCGTCTAATGTTTAGGTGAAAGCATGTTGCTGCACTCTCCACGCATTGGGGCATCTCGATGAAGAACTGTCCGGGCTGTTCGTCCCGACTCGACGATAGTATTGGGCTTTGTCCGTCTTGCGGTTACGAATTCCAAGAGACTGGCTCCAAAACCATCATGGGGTTTCCTGCGGTCACCGCCGCTGACCTTTCCGATGATTCGGAATCGGCGGTCGATCCTGCCAAACAAACTCTCTTTGGCTTTCCAGCGCAAAAAGGTTTTGCTTCAAGCTTTGAAGATCCATCGGAGGCCGAAGAGGATGACGCCACAAGCCTGATTCCCGCAGACCAACTCCAACGTGAGTTCGAAGACGATAAGCCTCAACGCGCGTTGGTCGAAGAGATGAAGAAGCCAGCGCCTAAAGAAGAGTCTGGTGCACCCAACATCAAGGCAGCGTGGGGCTTAGACGAAGACTCGGAGGAATCAAGAACCTCGGTCATGAGCGCGAAGAATGCCTTTGGCGCTCCGGATGAACCTGCGGGTTTCTCGGTTCGAAAAGAAGACGTGGAGTTCCCAGACCATTCAACACTGATGGGGATGAATATTGCAGACTTTGAACGCAAAGCCGCTGCTGAGGCTGAAGCAGCTGACCCGACACGTTCAACCCAGTTTGCAATGCCGGCCGTTCAATTCGATTCTCAGGAATCAAAGCCCAAGCCAGCACCGATGCCGGAACTCGATTCGGGCCCTATTTCAGACGAGGTAGGCGCACCGACTCAGATGTGGAATCCATCGAACGAAATTCCCGAAGATGCTACTAAAGAGCAGCGCGAAGTTTTGGAGAAAATTCGCAAAGGTCAAATGCCCGCTGAGGCCAAACGAAGTACCCAAGAGAGTGCGAAACCAGGCGGTCAGAGTTTGCCAAGCGGCCCCAAGGCAGGTGCTCCACCAGCAATCAATGTCCCCAATCTGGACCCGGCGGATTTGCGCGCGAGGCTTCAAGCCAAGTTGAAGTCCTCGTCACTTAGTGAGCTTCCTGAACCCTCGAAGTCAAAATTGGAGATGCCAGCCGAGCCGCAGAAGCCCGCGGTCCCGGCAGAGAGTCAACCAGAACCCGAACCTCAAAAGGATCTTTCCAGTCAGGGGGTCTTAGGCAAGGGTACCTATGTCGTAAGCCGCCCGAAAGAAGAGGCGCCAGTCCAAATCCCTGATAAAGCGCCCATCGCAAAGCTTCAACTCGCGCCAACACAATCAGAGCAGCCAGAACCCGCGGCCAAGCTGCCAGCGCGCGGCGAGACTCCAAGAGCGGGTGTTGTCTTCTCGCCTGAAGACGAAGAGGATTTTGCGTTCGCAGATACGAGCGTCGTGCCGAGTAATCTCGTAGAGGGCCTTTCAAGCGAACCTGCTCGGGTTGATGGACGTCCAACAGACTTGTTTCAACAAATTGAAGAAGAGCCAGTTCAGCCACAACCAATTCAAGTGCAACCCACTCAACCGGCTCAAGAGCCTGGACGCCCACTTTTTCCCACACCTGGCCCTGCCCCTGAGACACAAGACGCCGTTGAACCTGTGCTCCCACCCAGGGATGTTCAGGTCACTCCGAGCCCTCAACCTCAGACTCAGCCAGAACACTCTTCATTGATACAGCCAACCGCTCAGTCTCAGGTAGACTACGGACCGGTGCTGCTTCAAAGAATCCCAGCCGTGTTCGGAGCGCTTCTTCTGCTCATCAGCCTTGTGTTCGGCGTAGTGAGTGGAGGCGCCGTGGTGCTATTTGCCTCCGCTGTGTTTGGTGTCCTTGGCATCGCGTCTCTAGCAAATACCTTCTCCGGCCCTCCGACATCGCTTCGACGAGTGGTTTGGGCTGCAATCGGTATTGTAGGGTGCGGGTTTGGCCTCGTAACGCTATTCCTTGACCTCGTACCGGTTTCCGTGGGATTCCCTGCGTTCTGCGGTGGCTTCGCCCTCTTTCTGGCGTCCATCATTCGAACACTTTACGACAAACTTCCCATCCAGTGAGTTAGTACAAATATGGGGATTTTAGTTCAGAAATTCGGCGGCTCTTCAGTCTCCGATGTGGACAAGATAAAGGCTGTAGCAAAGAAGATCGTGGCCACAAAAGAGAGTGGATACGACCTTGTTGTTGTCGTGTCTGCAATGGGAGATACCACGGACCATCTGCTCGAAATGGCCAAAGCCATCAACGGAGCCCCATCTAAACGTGAGCTGGACATGCTCCTCTCTGTAGGTGAGCGAATCTCGATGGCGCTGCTCTCTATGGCGGTCCATGCCCATGGCCACAAGGCTATCAGTCTTACGGGGTCTCAATGTGGAATCATCACCACCGACAGCCATTCAAACGCCAAAATCATGGATGTCCGACCTTTTCGAGTCCAAGATGAACTCGAAAAGGGTCATATCGTCATCGTAGCCGGATACCAGGGGACGAGTTACCGACGAGAAGTCACTACGCTCGGTCGAGGTGGAAGCGACACCACAGCCGTTGCTCTTGCTGCCGCGCTGGGCGCCGAAGCCTGCGAAATCTACAGTGACGTCGATGGCGTGTTTAGCGCCGATCCAAGGGTCGTCTTGAACGCCAAACAACTCGAGTCTCTAACCTATGAGGATATGTTGGAGATGGCGAGAAGTGGCGCCAAAGTCTTAAATGAGGACGCCGTAGCCTTTGCGCAAAATGCCGGAATTGCCCTCTATGCGCGCAGCACCCACTTGCCCGAATCCAAGGGAACCATCGTCAGACCGGATGGATTCGATGAGAAAGCCAAACGTGCAGAAAATGGGATGGTGTCAGGCTCCGTATCCCATTTTAATGACGGACTCTGGATAGAAGGACCGCGCAACACACTCGAACTCCTCGGGGCCTACACGGCCGTTTTCATCGATATACATCGAGACCACGTGTCAGCCTATCTTAACAAAGAGAATATTCACGACCTGGAAGCGCTACGAGGCCGCCTAGACGCCTCGGGAGCGAACGTTGAGGACCTCGGGCTGGTCAGTGTTGTTGCGGAAGCGATCGGCGGCTCTCCGAGCCTTGTGGAGGCTATCCTCCTGGACTCAGAAGCCTTCCATCCCAAAGCGATTTCAACGTCACGCTCACGCGTCTCAGTAGTTGTGGACAAGAGCTCGGTTAGAGAGCTCGCAAACACGCTGCATGAGCGATTCGCCTAGGCCCCCATTCGCTCGTTGAGGTGGGGCAAGATCAATTGTGACCATGACTCGAGCCGGGCCGATTGGGAAACCAATTCCTCATAAGAAGCCCAGAACCCTTCCATCTTGTCGGTCTCCTTTACGCTCACGTGATCGTCCAAGACATTGATGCCAAACACCAAACCCACGTGAACTCGCCCAACTTCGTTCGAATCATCGTTCAATAGCCCCCAAAACGACACGATTTTTCCGTCATTTATGTGCAACTCTTCGTGCAATTCTCGCCACATTCCAGCTCGAATTGCGTCAATCTCTCCACACTCTGAATCTTCAGAAATATGCCCGCCGACGCCGATCGACAGCTTACCGTGTAGTCTTGCCTCACCTTGGGAGGACTTCCGCGCCAAACAGAATATGCCATTCTTGCCATAAACCACCACGTAGGGAATCGGTTGTTTGCGAGTGGGGTCCTCCTCGAGCTCAAAACGCGGTGCATACGCATGAATGCTTAGGATGCGCTCATACCACTCGTTTGCCTCGGGCAAAAAGCCTTGCGGCAAAGATGCCCCTTTTTCCAAGGATTTCCGGTCCACGTACATCACGGATTCACGCATAGATTCTGGCCAATCGCTCATTTTACACCTCAACTGCTTCGTTTGCGCACAATCGCTGGCCCGCCTTCTAACCCAGGCGGTTGAAATAACTCTAGGGGGGACTATTGTTTCCTATATGCAGTCAAGAACGTGAACAAAACGCTTTTACAGCAATGTTGACATTCTACACTTAAACTGAAATAAACCGCCTCGGTCTAGGCGTTAAAGAAGACAGAAGGAGAGAAAACCTTTTAGTGGTAATTCGGGTGTCAGGCAGGTTGTTTCCTACCAATATCTTCAAAAACCTACCTAATATCCTACCAGGTAACCTACCAAATAACCTACCGATCTGGCTGGCACCCGAATCACCACTAAAGTCCTTCGAGAGGAAGCACCACACGATAACCGTCTGGTGCTTCTTCTATTTTCAGGCTCGTCACTTTTGACCCGTTCGCGTTGAACTCAACCTCGACTTGACCATCACGCCCAAGAGACGGCGAGATAGAAAGCGGGGTTCCCCCGAGTTCAGACTTCGTTTCACCGTCCACCAGGTAGACCGTAGATGGCGGCTGAGTCTCAAATTCGACTCCTGGCTTTAAGACCTCCATTTTCAACTCAGCGGGCTCATTTGTACTCGTTTCCTCAGCGGTGGACTGCGTGAAAAAGAACCATCCCACGTTCGAAACAACGAGGAGCAAGACCAAAACTCCAAGGACGACGCCTGGCTCACGTTCGTGAGCCATTTCATCGACACGTTGAGCCTCGAAGCTCTCTTCTTCCTCAGTTGCATCAACTTCCTCGGGTTCTCGCCGCTTAGCTGGTTCAAGTGCGCTCTCGAGTTCGCTGGCGAACTCACTGACGCTAACCCACCTCTTTGAAGGATTCCAAGATACCGCCTTTTCAACCACTTGAGCGATTCGTGAGTCCACGCCGAACTCGCTCAAAGGGCGAGGATTCGACTCTTTCTGGACTTTAATCAGTCCTGCGCTGATGTCTTCGCGATCCTCGAAGTAGGGATGCTGGCCGCTCAAACACTCATATGCGAGGGCCCCTAACGAATAGACATCGGTTGAGACGCTAGGCCCTTTCCCTGCGAAAATCTCAGGAGCAAGCGGCGAAACGGTCTCGAAATTTGGGACAATCTCGTCGAGCTGGCGAATCTCAGACATCGTAAGCCCAAGCCCAAACATGCCAATCCGAGCACGCTCAGGCTTTCCAGCAGGCATCCAAACGCATTCGGGTCCAAGAGTGCCGTGATAAACCTTTCTGTCGTGGGCCCGCTCCAGAATGTCCGCAAGCCTCATCACGAGCGCCACACAATCGGATGGGCTCATCGCACCATCGCTCGTGAGCCTGTCTGAAAGACTCGGAGTCCCGACACGTTCACTCACTACAAAAGGTACCCCGGCGGCCACTTCGCCATAATCCAAGACCCGCAAAACACCTTCATGGTCGAGCGCGCTGACTTCTTGAGCGCTCGCCTTGATACGTCCCTCGATCTTGTCTGCCTTAGCACCTTCCAAGAGGTCGTAGATGCAAATCCAGACGGCCTTATCAAATGGATGCTGAGTTCCCTTGTAGAACGTTCGCAAGCCCACAAAGCCGACGTGAGTGTCTATTTGGTAGCGATGCTCAAGAGCAAGTATGCCACCTTGAAGATTCTCCATGAATTCGTACTCCTTATTTCTTTGCACCTGCTGGCCGACCCAATTTCCTCGGGTCTGAAGCTCCGATATAGCCGTCTTTAGTTTTTAGGACCATCTGAACCGCTGTCCATGCGGGTCGGATCACAACTTCGTGCCCGAGCCGCTTGAGTACCGCTTGCTCCGACTCAGCCATCGACTCCACGAAGAGCTTTTCCGGCATCCATTGATGGTGCATACGAGGCAGTGTGACGGCGTCTTCCGGACTCAGCTCGTAATCGAGAATTCGAATGATCCCAAAGAGCGTTCCAGAGATAATCGTTGGACCACCGCTGCCGCCGACGGCGAGCACAGACTCTCCGTTCTTTCGAATGATCGTAGGTGTCATTGAGGAAAGTGGACGTTTTCCACCCTCTACCGCGTTCTGCATGTTTCCAATCAATCCATAATTGTTGGCAACGCCTGGTTGTGCCGTGAAGTCTGCCATTTGATTGTTCATGACAAACCCCAATTCGGGGATATGGACCATTGAGCCGAAGACAGTGTTTACGGTGGACGTACATGCCAACATATTGTGGTCGCGGTCACCGACGCTCATGTGCGAGGTACCCGCGTTGTCTGGCGGAGGCATGTGATCACCGTATTCTTTGAGTTCCAATGTGGTCCACGGTCGAACTCGTACCCTTTGTTTGGCGGCGTATTCTTTGGAAATGAGCTTCTCGCGCGGGACCTCAACAAAATCATCGTCACCGAGGTAGCGAGCCCTGTCTGCAAAGGCGTGCTTCATCGCCTCAACAACCAGGTGAAGACCCACCGTACTCTGCCCAAGGGTCTTGAGGTCCCATGCCTCCAAAATATTGAGCATTTGCACGGTCGCAATGCCGCCAGAGGAAGGCGGTGGCATGCCGATCACCTCGAAACCACGATAAGTACCCCGAATCGGTGTTCTCCACACAACGTGGTACTTTTCAAAATCCGAGACCTCCAGGATCCCGCCGGACTTTTTGACGTATTCAACGATCTGGCGTGGGACATCGCCTTTGTAGAAGGCACTCGGACCCTCGTTAGCAACACGGGTGAGAAGGTCAGCCAACGGTTGATTCTTGAGAGTCTCGCCGGCTTCAAGGAGGCCGTTCTTTCCGGTGTAGGCCTTCTTTAAGTCAGGAAATGCTTCCATTCTCTCGGGCCTCAATCTCAAACGCTTGTCCATCAACTCAGTGGTTGGATGGCCCTGGGACGCGAGCGTGGCCACTCGCATTACGAGGTCTTTCCAGGGCAATTTCCCATAACGCTCGTGAATCGCATAAAGCCCAGCAATTTCACCCGGTGTGCCACTGGCCAACCCGCCGCGCAAGGTGGCTTCGTTGTCCAGAACGCCGTCTTTTATGTAGAGATTTGGGTGCGCTTTGGCAGGAGCCTTCTCTCTAAAATCAAGCGCTGCAGCCTCACCCTCGGCAGGTTGATAGACGCAAAAACCTCCGCCACCGATTCCGGAAGCAAAAGGCGATGCCAATCCAAGGGTCAAAAGTGTGACGACTCCCGCATCGACAGCGTTGCCGCCATCCTCAAGCACCTTTGCACCCATTTCCGACGCTATTGGCGTATCGGAAGCAACCATGCCGTGCTTGGACGTTTCAGCCGAGACGACTGAGGACATCGTCACAATGCAAAGAAGTGTGACAATTTGGTGACAAACGAATGTTGATTTCATGATCTCTTCGACCTGCGATTGACGGGGGAATTACCTTTCATATGCTCCGCAGCAATGTCGGGTTCCTAATACCCCTAATGGAAGTGAAATGATGGTTCGATCCATATTTAGTTTATTCGCCAAGAGTCCCTTCACACCCCTGATCGACCTCGCAAACACTATCGAAGAGTGTTGCGAACAGGTACCCGTTCTATTCGATGCCTTCTTTCAGGGCAATTACGAACGTGTGAAGGCGATCTCTGAGCAAATCTCTCACCTTGAACACGAAGCGGACGTCAAGAAACACAAGTTGAGGGACGAGCTTCCTCGAACTCTTTTCCTGCCTGTGGACCGTAGGGATTTCCTCGACGTGCTCTCGTCACTAGACGCAATCGCCGATTGTGCCGAGGACGTCGGTATTCTTTTCACTCTGCGGGAAATGGAGCCGCACGAAGAACTCATGGCTCCTTTGAAGAGCTTGGTTCGTCGTGTCATGTCCACCGTACACCACGCGTGCGAAATCGTTCGTGCACTGGATACGCTGGCGGAGGCGGGCTTTGAGGGACAAGAAGCCAAGAAAGTGCTGGCCATGATCGACGAGCTAGGACGTCTCGAGCACGAGGCAGACATCGTGCAAGACGACCTCGCGCGACGACTCTTCGCCATCGAGGACAATATCAAACCGGGGAGCCTTTTGATCTGGAACAAGATCTTCAACAAAGTCGGGGACATGGCCAATCACGCTGAGCGCATGGGCAATCGCCTTCGCCTCTTCATCGCTAGCTAACGGAGGCTGACTTGGATTTCGCACTTTGGATGGCAATTGCCTTCGGTTTCTACATGGCCTGGAGCATCGGAGCCAACGATGCTGCTAATGCCATGGGCACCAGTGTCGGCTCGAAAGCTGTCTCCTTCAGGGAGGCTGTGATTATCGCGGCGATCTTCGAGTTCGCGGGCGCAATGATTGCCGGTGGCGGCGTGGCCGACACGATGCGCAGTGGAATCGTTGATCCTGCTTTGTTTGCCGACCCAACCCTCTTCCCGGCGGGAAATGGCGCTGAACTCTTCATTTGGGGCATGATGGCGTCCCTCATCTCGGCGGCCCTCTGGCTTCATATTGCCGCCTATCTCGGCTGGCCAGTCTCAACGACGCACAGCATTGTTGGCGCTATCACTGGCTTTGGAGCGGTTTCTGTAGGTATCGCGAATGTGGAATGGCTGAAACTACTCACAATCGCGGCAAGCTGGCTCACCAGCCCTCTCTTGGGAGGTGTGCTATCGTTCATCATCTTCCTCGTCATACGAAAAGCTATTCTTGATGCGAAGAACGCCAATCTAGGCCTGAGATTGGTCTCTCCTATTCTCGCCATGCCCGTATTCATGACTCTGACTCTAGTTCTGTTTACGAAGGGCCTTAAGAAACTTCACGGGACGTTCGCCGAATACGGCATTGGGAACATCGAGATGATTGGAATCTCCGCTTTGGTGGGCGTCCTCTCATCGCTCGTACTCGCCTTTGCCATTCGAAAGATCCACATCGCTGCGGACGAGAGTTCTGAGTCGAAATACGCGAAGATCGAGAAGGTCTTTCGATACCTTCAGGTCATCACGGCATGCTTCGTCGCTTTCGCGCACGGGTCCAATGATGTCGCAAACTCCATCGGTCCGGTCGCAGCGATCGTTGGAACGCTGGAAACCATGGATATGACGGCAGGGAAGGTGCCAATCCCAAGCTGGGTGCTCTTGCTCGGAGCAGTCGGAATCGTGGTAGGTCTAGCGACCTACGGCTACCGAGTAATCGAAACGATCGGCACAAAAATCACGGAAATCACACCAACGCGCGGCTTTGCTGCCGAGTTCGGTGCGGCCTCAACTATCCTAATTGGAAGCCATTTCGGAATTCCTCTCTCCACTACGCACACCGTGGTCGGCTCCGTGATTGGCGTGGGCTTTGCGCGCGGTATGAACGCCCTAAACCTCAAGATCATCATCAACATCTTGAAATCCTGGCTCTACACCATTCCGTTCTGCGGGATTCTTACCATCATCCTCTACTATCTCTTCACTGCCATCTTCGTGTAACTTACGGCCATGAAGGTCGTTCTTGCATGCATTGGAATCCTCTTGGTGGCCGGATGCGCCACCAGCACACCCATTTTCGAATGGGAAGATGGACCGGCTGCACCTTCAACTCTGAGTTTGAACGTCTTGGAAGTTCGCCCCAATGCGATATTGCTGGAGGTTCAGTCGTCAGAGGTGTCGTTCACTCACATCGAAGTCTTCAAGGTTTTTGAGGACCAAGAGCCTCAAAACATCCTCACCTTGAACATCGACGCATCGTTGAACCAAAAGCTAAGCGAGGGCTTGACCCTAAGAGATCCCAACAATGCTGCGGGCCGCTACGTCTATGCTCTCTTGATGATGAATGGAGAAGAGCGTGTTGGTTCAGCGGAGCTTACCTTTGAGCTTGGACCTCAGCCTCTCAAACCACACGTTGTGGCGTCTGCTGAGGCAGACTTTGTTAGAGTCAAATGGCAAGTTGACGAGGAATCATCCGCAATAATCTTTCGTCGAAACGTGCTTAGAGGCACTCCATTCGAACGCGTCGCGGAACTCAATGTACCGACCTCAGAGTGGGTAGACACCGCGGTTGAACCAGAAGGCGTTTATGCATACAGAGTTTCGCTGGTGACATTAAGTTCAACGAGTCAAACCGACACATTCGCGCTCATGGGCGAGCCTTCCGAGGAAGTCTACGCATCTGTTCCAAGTCGTGACGCAGCAGCATCTAGCAACGGCCCGCAATGACCGAATACAAGCGAAAATACGACCGTGTGTTCAACTCGATCAGTCGTCTTGACCTGCAGAAAGGCGCGCTCGGACTTGAAGAACTTGGAATCGAAGACCTCTTCGCATCGGAACCTGAACTCTGGCTCGGCTTCTACACCAAAGAAGGCCTCGAAACTGCGTTTAAGAAATACGGATTTATTGAGGACTTTAAGGAGCAAGGGTTTGAAGAGGTAGACTTCGAGTTAATCTTCAACGATTCCGAAGAGCATATGCTCAGGTTCTGGGGAAAGAAGCCCGAATGCCCTGACGTCCCGCTGATCGAACTCGTTGTGCGTCGAGGACATATCAAACCGAGTGGAGCACTGGCGGCGCGCCTAAAAAGAGAGTTCCTCAACGTGTTGGACGTGGAGTGGCTACAGATGCAAAATCCCCTGGCTCATTTCGACGCTAGCCGCCCTCCCCTGCCCGGCCAGAACTTCCCGGGACTTGGACTTGGTAAACAGGTCATGGAGCTTCTCAGGCAAGCCTGTAAGCGTCTACAGCTCGACGGTCTGGTAACCACGCCCTCCTATTTTCATAACGCACTCTTCTATAGCGAAGAGTTCTACTTCTTTGACCCTGAAGTCCAAGGACTCTTCTTGGCCCTTTGCCGAGACATCTTGCCGCAATCCAGGAACGTTGGGTTTGCAAGTTGGGCTTTGAACTGGAAGATGGTGGCTCAAATGAACCCGGATGGCGAACCGGAGCCCTTTGCCTGGTTTCACGAATCTCAAGTCTGCCCGGTTTCAAACGAACTTGAGAAGTATTTCAAGAGCGAGCTCTATGCTCGAGACTCCCTACAAGCCCTCTCCACCCACCAATTCAAGGTGCTGGTCACAAATCTACGAGAAACCCTGGAGAACAAGGGTCTGGCCCCCTTCGATCACACGAAGCTAGGTTGGGTGACTCAGCCGTAAACTTGAACTGAGGAGCTAGAAGCTCCAGAAAAACTTGGACTGAACCGTCCAGGCGATGCCCGGGTCAACCGACTGATCAAAGAAGGTTCCGCCAATAGGTAGAAGTCGGCGTGCATCCTCACGCGCGGCTAGTCCCTGGAATGGGAAGAGGATACCGCCCTCAAGGCCAGCGCTGAACGTCTCGACAAGGTTGTAGCTTAGCCCTGCATCGAATTCGAGCCCGAGGAATCGGTCTTGGCCTGGAGTCGCGTCGACTTCAAGCGCATGGGAGAACACACCCGCAAAATCGAGCTCCAAGTAGCGGCCGCCTGACTCGAGGAAACGCGCCGAGATATGCGGACGGTAATAAGCAGCGTTAGTAACGGTACCGATCACACGCTCGAAGAGGATGAGGTCAACGTTGTAGTCTGGATTAAAGCGGAAGAATTTCGAATCATCACCGGCGTAACCCCAATTCTCGGTGTCTCCGCCCGAAGCGAAGCCAGCGTCAACGCCAAAGCGAACCGGGCCTCCAAAGTGAAACTCCGATTCCATGGCCGCGCCAAATTGCAGAATATCGGTCTGCCCGGAAAGACATCGGTCAGGATTTGCGAGCCGAGTACTTTCGTCGAAACAGTTGATCGCGTCTCCGGCAGATGGCTCCGTATCGCCGCCCACGCTAAGCCCTGACGTATTGTCGACCTGACCAAATCCGATCAGAGCCTCAATCTTGACGTGTGCTGACTTATCGTAGGTGGGCTGCCACTTGAGCTCGCCTACGAGGTCGAAGATGTGTTGGCTTGACCCAAGGTAAATCAGTCCGGGAGGCGCCTCAGGATTAAGGCCTGCTGGCGTGGAGTCAAATTGTCCCTCTTGGGTACGGTAGCGATAAAGTAGCCCGCCGCCGAGTACCACGGCGCCCTCTTCCAACAAACGCCGTTGCTCAAGCTCACGCTCTTCACGCGTCTTTGCGCCTTTGAAGATGGAGATTGTGTATTGGTCAGCGTCGTCAATCTGGGCCGCATCGAAGGCCTGATTCAAGAGGTCTTGGTTGCTTCGAGTTGAAACACCTTCATTTGGAAAATCAACGCTGAGCGTCGCGTGCAGCCCAAACATGCTGCCTGAGTACTCGAAACGATCGACCGTGTTGCCAAAGTCGCAATCGGCACAGTCCCCGTCGTTGACCCACATTCCAAGACCCCAATGGTCATCCATACGTCCTACGCGAAGATTTCCCAGCAGGGTGTCGGCGTAACCGTAGGCCTCATAGACCTGGATTGCGTTTTGGAACCACTCGGTTTCACGCGGCGAGAGCTGGTCCCCAGAGGTCAAAACTGCGTATGGATGTGCCATAGGCATGGAGCCGAATTGCACATTTCTAAGCATGTCGACTTCAAGGTGTACCCCGAGTTCGTCCGTGATGTGGATGGTAGGCTCAAGGCGCAGCCGCATATTGGAAGACCAGAGAGCCTGCTTATCGGAACGAGCGATGGTGCGACGATCGCTATCCGGGGATGCCGCAGGCACGTAACTTTCCAACGCAGGAGCGCTCGCCGATGTACCCTCTGTGTCCAAGTCCCAATTGACTCCGATCAACGAGCGGAATCGGAACGCGCCGTTCCACTCTATTCTCGGATAGACCTTCGCAGGAATGATCGTGGCCAACACGCCTTCTTCGATATCTTCGAGTGGCTCAAACTCCTCGGTGGCCAAGTCTGCGATTGGACTATCCCCAAATGCGGACTCAAAGCTCTCTTCGGCGGGCTCTTCGACAGGCTCTTCCTCAACCGGAACCTCTTCAGCCGGAACTTCTTCAGCCGGAACTTCTTCAGCCGGAACTTCTTCAGCCGGAACTTCTTCAGCCGGAACTTCTTCAGCCGGAACTTCCTCGGGCGGCGCCTGCGACGCATCTTGAGCAAAAGCTATAGAACTCGAAAGACCCGCAACAAGTAGGCCCAAATACACCGATTTATTCATTAAACGTTCTCCAGATACGCGTCGCCTCGTGCCAATGGTCCCACGAGGGCGCGCGGAAGCTATCACGCCAAATTTTGCAGCGTCAAGGTGCGCTCGATGGCTCAGCGTCGGGGCCGGAATCTTTTTGCGCCTCTGACCCCGTGGCGGGCTTTGAAGGCGACTTCGCACGGCGAAGCGCAATTTCGTGGCGCTTATTCTCCATGCCCATCAAGCGTCTGGCGTCTTTGGCGAGTTCTCTATTGCCGGTCTTCTTAGCGATTTCTCCCAACCGAACAATTCTGGCCAAGTTTCGATAATGTTTTTGGTAGATCTCTTTCGTCTGGGCTTGTGCCTCGGGGGACCTGACACGGCGAAGCTTTTCGCGTCGATGCTCGACCAGGTCGTCTCTATTAGCCTTTCGCTTCTGCATCGACTCGATCATCTTGATCTTTTTGTGTTCGCGAGGGTCAATCCCATCTTTCATTCCTGGGATTGGACGAACATCGACCTGTGCGAAAACAGGAGCCGAAAAACAGAAGAGTAGTACCAAAACAATAATTCTCATCGCATCCTCATCAGCTGAATCATGCCAACAAGTCCGCCTACCACAATCAGCACGCTCACACCTAGAATCAATGTCCAATCCATCGGTGCTTCTTCCCCTCCAGATTCCGCATCATTGACCTCTTCTGCCCCTTCCGCGGGTGCCTCCGCCGCCGGCTCTTGTTCCACGGGCGCCTCGCCTTCAGCGGCTTCTGGCGTGTCCTCGATGTCGGCCTCCTCAATCGCAGCCTGCTCCACACTCTCGACTTTCATTGACGTTCCGCGATCGGCAAAAAGCAAATCTTCCTTCCAATTGCGGACCTTCTTCTTGTCGAGTCCGTCAAAAATAACAGCCTGAAAGTAGCCACGCCCCTCTTCCGAGAATCTCGCGGTGTAATGATTTCGAACCAAGAGCTTCAAATCTCGAGCAAAGAAAACCGTTCTACCCATCATCCACTCTTCACTAAGAATCGCCCAGCCAGATGACTTCCTACGGTCCTTGGCAACCTGCCCGCCTTTGCTGAACGCATCCAAATAGTGGTCCTCTACAGGTGCAGCCCCCAAGAACTGATAGATTGAGATATCTGTCCCCTTGTCCGAAGCCAGAGAACGCACTGGCGCCACCGCAAACGGGGTCTTGAAATCAAAAACTAGCGGCGCTGTGCGCTGACGGCCCGCCTTTGCAGTCCACTTCATGCGCACAAAGGTCCAATTTTGATCGGAGTAGAAACTCAATGGCAGCTTCTTCGCCTCCTCCCCGACGTCTTCGATGAGCTTTGATCGCGCATCCTCTCCCTGATTTGGAAACGACACGATTGAAACATCTGCCCCTTCGATAACGCGTCCTTCCACTTCATCGTCTTCTGCCGTTTCACCTCGGGACTTCGGAGGCGCAAGACGGCTGACTTGCATCGAACTCGTAATCTCGCTCCAGAGCATGTCCCCGGCACGTTCAACGCGTGATGGAGGTGCTGGAAGCGGTAGGATCCACACAACCTCGGAGTCCGTCTCAACTTCGATATCGACCGACATGATCAAGGTTTGCTCATCCCCACCGTGGAGAATGGCCATATTCGCCCCGCGCACGTTTACATCCGAGCCGTCCGACGTGACGATGAAAGCAGACGCTGAGACGGGAAATACCAGCAAAAGCGCGATAAGAGCCGCAATACTTCTATTCATGTTGTCCATTTCGCTTAGGTACGCTGCATTCTCACGCGCATTGCCCATGAGTTCAACCCATAAGGTGGTGCCAGATCATTTTCCAAGGCTTGTCGACTTCGGATGTGTCGCGTATAAGGCCGCACGCCCTTGTAGCCCAACCGGTAGAGGCAGCGGACTTAAAATCCGTCCAGTATGGGTTCGAATCCCATCAAGGGCACTCACCAAAAAATTCACGGTGCGCGTTGATAACGTGCTCAATATCGTCTCGGCTCACGTCTAAATGTGTGACCAATCGAGTTCTTTTCCCGACCTTTGCTAAGATGCCAGCCTCCTCAAGATGGGATTCCCAACGAGAAAAATCGCACTGGTAGTCCAAGAAGACCATATTCGTTGAACATGCAACCACATCCACACCTTGCAACCCCTGCAAACCCGTCGCTAGGAATTCAGCGTTTTCATGGTCGTCGCTTAGCCTTTTGACATTGTTTTCGAGAGCGAAGAGCCCTGCGGCCGCTATGATTCCGGCTTGTCGCATGCCGCCGCCCAACATCTTGCGCCAGCGCCTCGCCTGCTGGATAAACGCCTGACCTCCGCAAAGGACGCTGCCTACCGGCGCGCCGAGCCCCTTTGAAAGACAGACAGATACCGAGTCAAAATGTCTTGAGATCTCTCTCACATCTACGCCGCTACCCACCGCCGCATTGAAGACCCTCGCGCCATCGAGGTGCAACGCCAATTGGTGTTCATTCACAAACCGCCTCGCTTGCGCCAAATAATCGAGCGGCAGGCACTTCCCGTCGGTCGTGTTCTCAAGGGCGAGGAGTCGAGTCCGGGCGAAATGCGGATCGTCTGGTTTGATTTTGGACTTCACAAGCTCCAAAGACAGAGTCCCGTCAGCCTCAGCATCGATGGGTTGGGGTTGAATACTCCCCAACACAGCCGCGCCTCCCCCTTCGTACTTATAGGTATGGGCGCTTTGCCCGACGATATATTCATCGCCACGCTGGCAATGGGTCATAAGCGCGATCAAATTGGCTTGAGTACCCGAAGGCACGAAGACCGCCGAATCCATCCCCAACATTTGCGCTGCTACGTCTTCGAGCTTGTTGACCGTGGGATCATCCCCAAAGACATCGTCCCCGACCGGTGCATCCGCCATCGCCCTTCTCATCTCAGCACTCGGGCGAGTCACGGTATCACTTCTCAAATCGATCATTGGCGCCATCTCCACAACAGTTTTGTCCATCTTTCACTTGATTCTACTCTTTGCAACCGTCTAACTAGTGCGACATGCGAAGAAAACGACCGCTCACGCGAATAAAAGGAACCATTCATGCAACCTGATTATGTCCCAGGCTCAATCAATCCGAGCGACGGCACACCGCTGGACCCGACGGAATCAACTCCGTTGTCCGAGATAGAAGCGCATGTCGCTCGCGCGCGACAAGCTCAGAAAGCATGGTCGGAGCTACCGCTGGAAACGCGTGCGCGGCACCTGACAGATCTGGCCAAGTTCATTCTCGAACATCACCAAGATGCCGCCAAGATCATGTCCATGGAGACCGGACGTTCAGAGCTCGAGTGCACGATGAGTGAACTGGTTTCACTGCCCGCGGCCGTGCAAACCCACATCAAGGTCGCAAGAGATACGCTACGGCCAAAGAAGATGCCAATCTCCAAAATCGAGTACCCCGGCAAATCCGCTACTGTGGAGCTTCTACCGAGAGGTGTCGTAGCCATCATCGCCCCGTGGAACTACCCGCTCGGAAATTTCTGGAAGCACCTCTTCCCCGCACTCTTGGCGGGAAACACCGTGGTCATCAAGCCGAGCGAATACACGCCAAGAACTGGAGCCTGGCTTTGGGATGCATGTCAAAAAGTCTTGCCCAAAGATGTCGTTACCCTGGTTCAGGGCTCAGGCGAGGTCGGAGCAAAGCTCGTGGAGTCTGGGATCGATGCGTTGACGTTTACCGGGAGTGTTGCGACCGGCAGGAAAGTTAGCGCTCGTGCGGGGGAACTCTTGATTCCAATTTCTGCCGAGCTCGGGGGTAAAGACGCCGCTATTGTACTCTCGGATTGTGATCTCCAACGAACGGCTCTCGGAATTGCACAATGGTCGGTCCATAACTGTGGACACAATTGTGCGGCGATTGAGCGGGTTTTTGTGGAAGATTCGATCGCAGACGAGTTCGTTGCCCTGCTCGGTGCAATTTTCTCCAACCTCAGGGTTAACGGCCCAAACCAGACCTTCAGTGAGCTTGGCCCAATCCAGAACCCTGCGCAGTTCGACATCGTGGACGCCCACGTCAAAGACGCCTCTCAAAAAGGCGCAACCATCGTATGCGAAGGTGGTCCAACGGGAGACGGATACGGATGGAAACCAACCCTCATCGATCGATGCACGCCCGACATGCTCGTGGCCAAGGAAGAAACATTCGGCCCCGTACTAGCGATCATCCGAGTCAAGAACGAAGACGAAGCGGTCAAACTCGCCAACGATTCCCCGTATGGGCTCAATGGATCGGTTTGGACGCGTGATATCAAAAAGGGAAAGGCTTTAGCCAAGAGACTCCATGTCGGAGTCGCTTTGGTGAACAACCATGCGATCACCGGCACCATGACCCATCTACCGTGGACCGGGGTTAAAGAGACGGGCACTGGGGTCGCGTCAAGCCAGTGGGCCTATCACGTCTTTACGCGGCCAAGGACCCTTTTCATTGATAAGTCGAGCGCTCCCGATCCGTGGTGGATTCCTGCCGACGAGCAACTTCAAGAGTTGGCAGACGCCCTTATCGAGCGTGGAAAGGGCTCTTTTATGGCCACCTTGAAACTGGCTGGCATCGTGTCCAAACGCGTCAAGAACATCAACGCGCTCGCAAAGCGAGGCACCGAATCAAGAGCTTCGGAATCAAAACCGTAAGTTTATGGTTAATAGCCTGCAAGAGCAGGAGAATTGATGGCGCGCAACATAAAACTCATGGGGCTTCTTCTCTTGGTTTGTGGATTTTTGCAGGCTTGTGAAAGCGGTGAATGCCGGGAACCGAGAGATTTCAACGAACGATCAAAAAAGTTCGATGAACGCATTCACGGATGGCTGGACGCCGCAGACGCGTATGAAATGCAGCGCGAGAACGTGTTCAAAGAGCGTGAAAGCCTCAAACCTGAGCGCAAAAAACTTGTTAAGTTTCGAGAAGCCACCTCATCCAAGATCATCGACGAACTCATCCTACCAGACCCCAAAGTGCCCGTCGTTTTTGCCCATATTGACGACCTTCAGCGCGTAAACATGGTCTACGCTTGGAAGCTCATGGATGTCACGATGAACATTCATCGTATGTTCACCACCGAGCAACGCCAAAAGATCAAAGACGCGATGCACGAGCCCTTTGAGCCATTCGAAACGCCTTTCCTCGCAAGACGCGCCATCGACTACGTACTCCTGAAGATCGACGCCGATGCTCCACAAAAGAAGAAAGTCTGGCAAATGGTTGAGACGACCGAGTCCCGTGCCAACATCATGCTCAAGGCGCAGCATTCGAACACCGGAGCAATCCTCACCGAATGGGTCAAACACAAGCCCGAAGTCTCCGAAATCAAAGGCCGGGTGAACAAGGCGAGCGATAGCATCGTGGACTTCGCGAAAGTGACCACCAAAGATGCGATTTCCCTTTCGAAAGATTTCAAACCCGAGCAACGTGCATTTATCAATGATAGGATGCGGCGAATGAAGGTTTGCCCGACAAAATAAAACCCCATTCGTGAAGATATAATCCATGGATCGACGTTCGTTTTTGAAGACTGGAGCCCTCGTTGGTGCCTCGTTACCGATGTTTACATTTTCGTGTTCCGACACGGATTTTGAGCCGCTCCCAACCTATCAGTACGACGGCCCTCTAGGCCCTCCCCGAACGTTTTCTCACGGCGTCGCTAGTGGAGATCCAACAACGGACGCTGTAATCATTTGGACTCGTGTAACGCCTTCGGATCTTGGGCCGGTCCAAGTGTTTTGGGAAATGGCCACAGACCAAGATTTCGAGAATCGAGTTGCCGCCGACTGGGCGCAAGCGAGGCAGTCCGCCGATTGGACCTTGAAAGTAGATGTGATGGGGCTCGGGCCCGGCCAAACCTACTACTACAGGTTCTTCGCAATGGGACGCCAATCCATCATCGGCCGCACACGAACTATTCCACTTGAGACCGATGAAGTCGCACTCGCCGTCACTTCGTGCTCCAACATGGCGCGCGGTTTTTTCCGCGCGTATCGAAAGATCGCTGAACGCGACGATATTTTCGGTGTTTTGCACCTCGGCGACTATATCTACGAATATGGCGGTGGCACTGGCGCTACGCCGGAACGCGACCCCTTCCCCCGCTACGATATTGTCTCCCTGAACGATTATCGAACGCGCTACGCCCAGTATCGCTCGGACCGCGACCTTCAGGCAGTGCATCAAAACCATCCGTTCATCGCCGTCTGGGACGACCACGAAACGGCGAATAACTCGTGGAAGGATGGCGCGGATAATCACAGCGAAGAACAGGGTTCTTGGGCCGATAGGAAGGCCGCAGGCCTCCAAGCCTACTTTGAGTGGCTCCCGATACGTGAGCGTGAGCCAGGCCGTATCTGGCGGCAATTCCAGTTCGGCGATCTCGTTGATCTTCTTATGCTCGACACGAGACTTTGGGGCCGGGAACAAGCACCACCTTTTGCTACGCCTGGCGAGGTCGCGCGCGAGGAACGTCAGCTACTAGGTGAAGATCAAGAGGAATGGCTCCTCGACAACCTCACTCAGAGCAACGCCGTTTGGAAGGTGCTCGGTCAACAGGTGATGATGGCTCATTTCCGACTAGGACTGCCACCCAACGAGGTCTTCATCAATGGAGACCAATGGGACGGTTATGCGCGCGTTCGCGAACGCCTCCTGAATCACATCGAAACCAATTCGGTTGAGGATGTCGTGGTACTCACGGGCGATATTCACACCTCATGGGCCAACGAACTCACCATCGAGCCTGTCGACCCCGAGATTTACAACCCCGAAACCTCAGCCGGAGCACGAGCTGTGGAATTCGTAACCCCGGCCATTTCTTCTCAAGGACTGGAAAGTCTTCCCCCTACCCTCGTCGAGCGACTCCAATCTCTCAACCCCCACATTCGTTGGGTTGAAGCCACAAAGAATGGGTATTATCGGATCCAATTTACGAGAGACTCTTGCGAGGCTGAGTTTTGGCATCTAGACGATGTCTTCGACCCTCGCTCCGAGATTCAATCCGCGCGTAAGTTTCGGGTAGATCGTGGCGAGTCAAAGATTCGAGATATCACCGAAGCGTGAGCCTTTTCCGTGGCTAAACCTACCCTCAAACCTACTCCAAAGGCCCTCGAAGCCCATATCCAGGCTTGCATCCGCGAGGAAGCCATGTATGAGGACCCTGAAAGTGGCCTTTGGGTCTTAACGTCTGTGTACCTTCGCAATCGTGGCAAATGCTGCGGAAGCGGATGTAGACACTGCCCGTGGTCTGAACCCGAACAGAAAAAAGCGGGGCGCCAAGACGGCCCCTCGTTCCCGTACCCATGAAGTTTGAACATCCAATAAGCATAGCGCCGATGATGGACCGCACGGACCGCCATTTTCGCTATCTGATGCGCCTGATTACGTCTCGAACACTGCTCTACACCGAGATGGTGACGGCAAACGCGATTCTCCACGGCGATAAACCGCGACACCTCAATTTCCACTCATCCGAGCACCCTATAAGCTTGCAACTTGGCGGTGACTCGCCCGATGCGATGGCCGAGGCCGCACAAATCGGGGAAGAATGGGGCTACGACGAAGTCAACATCAACGTGGGCTGCCCTAGTGATCGCGTCAAGAACGGGAACTTTGGTGCCTGTCTGATGGCCCAGCCTGAACTTGTTGCATCGCTTGTCCGAGAGATGAAAAACCGCGTCAGCATCCCGGTCACTGTGAAACACCGAATCGGAATCGACGAGATCGACTCCTACGACCATATGAAGCGCTTTGTGGAGATTGTCGCGGAGTCTGGAGCGGATAGATTCTCGGTGCACGCGAGAAAGGCATGGCTTCAGGGTCTGAGCCCCAAGGAGAATCGTGAGATTCCACCGTTGAGATACTCGGAGGTCTGGAAGCTAAAAGAAGAACTCCCGCACCTAGTTGTGGAGATCAACGGAGGCGTCAGGACCATTGAGGACATTCAGGAACACCTCGAGCACGTAGACGCCGTCATGATCGGAAGGGCCGCCTACGACAACCCATGGCTATTTTCTGATGTGGATTCCCTCTTCTACAGTCAAGAAACCGAAAAGATATCTGCTCCCGATTTGATCCAGAAGATGGTCGAGTACACTCGCGTGGAAGTCGAGCAGGGCGAGAGACTTCCTGCGATTACGCGTCATCTGCTCCACCTTTTTCATGGGCTGCCCGGAGCCAGAGTTTGGCGCAGGCACTTGAGCGAGAACTCTCATCTGCCAGGCCAGCGAGCCGAGCTGATTCAAGACGCCTTCGACATGATGCGCGAAAAGGCTCAAGCACTCGTGGCCGATTGAAGCTCAGAAATCACTTCGCTGATCACCACAGGCCTGACATCCCTGAGCATAAAGGGTGAGCGGGGATGTCCGAGAAATCGCTCAAATTTTGCGCCGATATTCACAACATTCTCACCGTTTTGTTTGAGCCTGAGTGTGACTTTGGTATCGGCCGTCCTGAACATCCGAACGAGCACATCTCCATAATAAGATTGAGACTTTGACCATCCACGGGCCATAAACCATGCGTGCAAACGCGTGTGTTCGACAGGCTCACTAAACTCGACTTTGAGTTCGGTAGACTTCGAGAGCGGAGGTGGATAGCTGAACTTCGGCCTGTCCAACTGCGGGACGAGTGTGACTATCTCGTAATCCGAAAGAACCTCACTCCATGTTGAGAGTTCCTGCTCTTGGGCGTGGAGCGGATGCAAGAGTCCTACTTGCAAGGGTTCCTCGAGGTTGAAAGGTTCGTCCTCCACATCCAGAAGTTCAAACTCCTCATCAACCCTGAAAATGTGACGAAGCCGTCCCGATTCGGCATACGCTCCCCAAACCAGCCGCTGCGAAAGCCTCGCAAGCAATGGGTGGCCCAGAAAAAATGACTCCCAGTTTGCCTTTCGCCACCGTTGCTCCTCAACGAGAGCCGCCTCCAGACGCAAGATTTGTGTAGGTAGGGCGTCCACAAGCGTAACGAGGTCCTTCTGACAAAGCTCTGCCTCGGCAGGCGTCAGTTCCCTCACCTGCCCACTCTTGTTGACGAACACCGGGTCAAGGGCCGCGTTTAATCTGATTTCAAAGGGATCCTCGGTGCCATACCACTGGCCCAGACCGCAGTTTGGCACGATACGATCCGCTAATTCCCACGAACGTAATCCACGAAGCTGCGCAATCTCTTCAAATTTCTGCCGCGCCGCCGAAGTCAGTTCATGGTCAACATTGGAAAACATCAGAACTTGAAGCTGGACCAGCCAGTCTGCCGAGCTCTCGGCAGTGAAATTCTCTAGAATTTCTAGTCCGGCTCCCTTCTTGATGGCCTGATCAATTGCTTCGTGCAGTGCAGCCAGTGTCTCTTTCACGTCTTACTCATCGATTCAGTAGTACCCGTGTACGTCCTACCATCTCCCTAAAAGGCAGGGTATTCAAGATGTCCTTGGGTTCTAACCACGCGCGTCTCGCCTGCTGCAGCGCGTATTCGACCTGGCTTAGACCCATGACGTGTCCGGCACCAGATGCTACGACCAAATCCACGCCCGCTTCTCTTGCTTTGCGTGCAAGCACCGCGTTGAGGTCTAGCTCTTGGGGATTCCCGCTCATCTCGAGCGCCGTCCCAAAGTCTCGGGCACAGGCGAGCACCTCATCAAAATAAAGTGGATATCCGCTATCAACGCCTAGATGGCGGCCAGTCGGATGTGCAAGACAAGAGACCAGACCGGTCTCAATGCCCCACATCACGCGCTGGGTGTTTTCCTCGGCTTCATCCGAGACCTCTTTACCCATTCGAGCGACGACCCAATCGAGCTTCGCGAGGAGTCGGAGGTCGAAGTCCAAGAGTCCATTCTCCAGAATCTCCACATCTAGGCCTGCCACTACCTTGAGCTCCGCAAAACTCTCATCAAGTTTCCTGACGCGAGCCAGGTAGTTTTCAAAATCTCCCGGTCGGACTCCCTTTCCACTCAATGTCCCCTTCTCTGCCAGCACCACAGTTGAATACCCAGCTGCGAGGCACGCCTCAAAAAACTCCCCGGGCGCCTGCCTCCCAAGACTCAAATCCGTGAAGACATGAGGGTCACAGGTCAAATCGGAGCGCTCAACAAGTTTAGGAATGGAGTGCGCTTCACCGAGTCGAATCTCGTCTTTACCCATCCGAATTTCCGGCGGCACGTACTGCATTCCGACCGCGGCAAACACCTCTTCTTCCGTATCCATCGGCCCAATCGGAGTCTCACTCTTATCGTCGTAGAGCGTGACTCCCTTCTCGCTAATCTTCAGCCCAAGCTTCTTTGACCTCAAACGCATCTGGATATGATGGTCTTTAGACCCGGTAAAATAGTGCAGACCGGCCCCGAAAAGATGTTCGTCTAGAATTCGAAGGTCGCACTGTATCTCGTTGGTCACGCGCACACTGCTTCGAGTATCGCCCTCCTGAATCACCTCGATCACTTCGGGCAGTCCGCGAAACCAGCTCGAAACAGCAGCCGCGTGACTCGACGTCACAAGAATGTCGATATCCCCAATCGTCTCTTTGCCTCGCCGGATCGACCCACCAATCTCCGCGCGTTTGACGTCGGGATTCTCCAGAATTTGAAGGCGAAGCGACTCGGCCAGGGCCTTGGCTTCGGGCAGCGGGTAGCGTCGACCACGCCCTCTTTCCCAGCCAGAGATCTCGTCTAGAAGCTTGTCTTGAATTGAAGGGCCAAAGTGTGGGGCGTTGAGCAACTTGTTCGCTAGAATCGCCTCTTTGAGTTTGGCGACACTCGCGATCCCGTACTCCTGATAGAGAAGCTGGATTCGCTTGATACCAAGTCCCGGAATCTCCCAAAGCTCCATCACGTCTCGCCCGATTCGGTCCAAGAGTTCTTGATGCCTCGGGCTCGACCCAGTCATGCGAATCATGACCAATTCTTCTTCGATCGACTCGCCGATTCCATCGATCAGGTCGAGTCGCCGCGCGTCCACGAGTTCATCCACGGGCTGCGACAAGTCCTCGATCAAACGTGCCGCGCGCGAAAAGGCACGAACCCGGAAGAAGCTATCGCCTACCACGCGCGTCAGGGTGGCGATCTCCTCCAGAATTTTTGCGTACTCCTTGTTATCCATGGCGTCACACTTTGCCTAATTCCATCAAATAGCTTAAGACCAAGACCATGCAGCGCCTAATTTTTCTACTCTTCCTTGTGGGTTGTGACCACAGCATCGAGTCCGACCGACGGTGCCAGCTTAAATCCGAAGGCTGGGTCTGCGATGAAGACATGGCCGATTCTGTGCCTGACCTCGGTGATATGGCCCAACCCGCTCCGGACATCGGCGAGGAAGACACGGGATCTCCCGACATGAGTCCCGAGGAGGATATGGTGTCCGTTCCCGACATGCCTTTGCCGCCGGCTACGTCTTGTGCCGAGCTACGCGAGCGTGGCGAATCCACAGGGGCTCACACGATCCGTCACGCTGGACAAGATCATGAGGTCTGGTGCGAAATGGAATTCGACTCAGGGGCATGGATGCTGATCGGCCGCTCGGCGGCCGGCGGCTCAGGAAGTTTTGGGTGGCGCTCTCAAGCCGGCTCCCTGGACAATATGGCCGCTCCGTACTCCCTCGGACTCGTCGATTTTCCGTTCACCGAGATACTCGTCGCGGCCCAGGGCGCCGGAAACTCTGTCGGCGATAGAGCTTATCGCATCGCAGCCCCAGCCGATTTCTGGAGCAGCTGCCAAAGTACTGTGTGCGCCGTATCCGTGGTCCCCACGGCAGGAACGTGCAACAACGTCTCGATGCTTAACCAGACCGGCCAGAACACAGTCACGGACCATTTCTTCTTTCGTGACGTTCCTGAATTTGTCCCCTACGGACTTTTTCCTCAAGGTTTCAACACCTTCTATGAAGACTGTGTGGGCGGCGAGCTAAACAGTCGGCAAGGCCTGATCTTTATTCGATGACCGCCCTCTACACGCTCACCATGGCTCTCGGGGCTCTTCTTCTCTTCACCTTGCAACCCATGGTGGCCCATATCCTCTTGCCCAAACTGGGTGGAAGCGCCGGCGTCTGGACTGCGTCTATGCTCTTCTTTCAGGTCGCGCTTCTGGTTGGGTACATCGTGGCCCACACCTTCGCGCGTTTCTTGCGATCCACGCACTGGATGGCCATTCAACTCGTTGCGCTGATACTCGCGGCCATATTCCTTCCGTTTGAGATCTTCGAACTCGCCCCCGACACCGACGAACCCACGCTTTGGCTACTCAAAGTCCTGACCCTGCACGTCGCACCCTCATTCATACTCTTGAGCGCGACTTCCCCTACGTTGCAGAGCTGGCTTTCACGCACCCGTCATTCCCAGGCAAAGGACCCTTACTTTCTCTATGCGGCGAGCAATGCAGGCAGTTTTGTAGGCCTGATGGCCTACCCCTTCCTGATCGAACCCTTCTTCGGGCTTCGACTTCAAAATCAAATCTGGACGGCTGGGTTCTGGGTGTTCGCCCTCCTCGTCGCGGGAGTTGTGGCACTCTCAAAGCCAACGCTCATCATTCAAGAGCTCAGTGTATCCACTCAAAAAGCGCATCAACCCACAATCCTATTGCGGGCTAAGTGGGTTCTCTTTTCGGCGATTCCCTCGAGCCTTCTGCTCGGCCTCACACACTATATTTCTACCGACTTAGCGGCCGTTCCCCTGCTTTGGGTGCTCCCACTCGGACTCTATTTGCTCACCTTTGTCCTCGCGTTCTCGAACCGGGTTTGGAAGCCTTCTAACGGCATGAAACGTGCTCTTCCCGCGATGGCCATCGCGCTCTTTGCGACCCATTGGATGGGAATCCCGATGGAGACACGGCTCGTCGCTCACCTGATCGTGTTTTTTCTGATCTCTTGGACACTTCATGCTGAATTGGCCAACTCGCGGCCAGATCCTCGCTGGCTAACCGAATTTTTCCTTTTGACCTCGATAGGTGGCGCACTTGGAGGATTCTTCAACGCGTTTATCGGCCCAGCGATATTCACTCGAGCCATTGAGTACTGGTTTATTCTCGCGATCTCTTGTGCGCTTATGCCCACGACCTCCTTGCGGAAACCGGACGCGTTGACCCAGGACCCATGGCAGTTCGCCGCCCCCGTCCTAGTCGCAGCCTCTGGGGTTCTGCTCCTTTTCCAGGCTTCCTTCTTCGTCCCTCAGCGAGCTTGGATCGCAATTCCAGTACTGGTCCTTCTCGCCGCCTCGACCTACTTCAAGCCCAAGGCATACGCTCCAGCGCTGGCCATACTCGGGCTCGTAGCATGTTTCCAACTCACAACCACCAAAGGGGAAGTCGCGGCTCAGCGGAGCTTTTATGGCGCCTACAAAGTCTTTGACCGACCAAGCCCTCAAGGCATTGTTCGGCGGTTTAGCCACGGGACCACGGCACACGGAGCCCAACTCCTCGACCGGCCAAAGCTCCCAGTGGCTTACCACCACCCCGAAGGTCCCGTAGGCCAGATATTGAAAGCGTTCGCGCCGGACTCAGAAACACGCGTCGGCGTACTTGGATTGGGAATCGGCGCCATGGCGGCTTACGCGAGCGAAGAACGGCCATTTACCTTCTACGAGATAGACCCACTGGTAGAGGCGATCGCTCGCGCTCATTTCTCGTATCTCAAAGACTGCTCCAAGAATTGCACGGTCAAGATTGGAGATGGACGCCATCTCATCGAGAAAGAACCCATCGAACACTTTCAACTTCTATTCCTAGACGCCTACAACTCCGACTCAGTCCCAACACACCTGATGACCCGCGAGGCGCTGCAACTCTACATGAGCCGCGTCTCTGACGCGGGAGCCGTGGTCTTTCACGTGTCCAACAGATACCTCAACATCCGAGAGCTCGTTGGAGCGCTGGCGCACGACGCCAGGGTTGCATGCAGAGCCCAGACATTCAGGCCGCCAAAGCAATTGCGGATTCAAGAGTTCGCCATGACCTCCTCTTTTGTAATCGTGTCGCGAGACCCACAGAATCTCGCAAATCTGGATGATCGTTGGACCGAGTGCCCGAGGCTCGATACGATATGGACCGACGATCACGCGAACTTGCTCTCTATCCTTTAAACGAGCCACCCCTTGAACTTATCCGAACAACAACAGCGCGGACTCGTAGCGGCTCTGGTGCTCACTTGTGTGCTCCTAGTCGGCCTCTTGGGACTCACCCTTTATGTGGCAAACACCGTCAAGACGGAATCCCCTCTCATCGTCGCTCAGATGACCGAGGAGCGCCTTGACGATGCAAAGTCGAGACTCTCAGCCAGGATGATCGAGGCTAAGGAGATCGCCAACGACCTACTGACGTGGGTTCAAGAAGCGGTCGAGAACAACCGGCGTCTCAAGAGAATCTATGCCGCGTGGACGGGAATACGATTTGAAGCCAATTCGATCGCTTTGATGGTGGCAGCTTTCCCAGAAGAGCCGATCAAGACCACTGCGAAGTTTTTTGAGGAAGGCCCGATTCGAACCCGGCAAATACTCGACCAAGCACAGATAATTTCTTTGGAAGTACAAGAGTTGCTGCCAAAACTCGCCGACTCGTTTTCTTCCGCGCGTAAAAACTTTCAGGAAGACGGGCTGATTCGCGGCTCAGTCGCGGCACTGGATGCCCTCGTTCTGCCGCTTGTTTCCGAGGATCCACAAGAAATGGAAAAATGGCAGACCATCAATGGCGCAATTTTTGCGTGGGCAGATCGTGTTTCTGATGATTTCGCAGAATTCGAATCTGCGTTATCTTCTGACGCAATGAGCCGCGACTTCGCACGGCGACTTAGCGAATCGCTTTTCTAGAACCGTCAAAACTTTGTCAATTTCAATGGGTTGACGTCGCATGAACGATTTTCTAGGGTGCGCCGGCCTTACAAAATTCGCGACCTACGAAATACGTAAAGAGAGCTCCATGGCCACCAAAACACCGTTCAATATCGCAGACACCATCGGTTACGACATCTATCTTGTCTATCGGCGCATGCGAAAGAATTTCCTCCAAACCGCTGCAAACAACGGCTTCGACATCACGCCGGAGCAGTGGTTTACCATGAACAAGTTGAGGAATGGTGAGCCGATGACGCAAACCGACCTCCTTGATGATGGCTTCAATGACCGTCCAAATATCACAAGGATTCTGGGCCAACTTGAGGCTAAAGGCTGGGTACAGCGCGAAGATGACCCGAATGACGGCCGAAAGCACATCGTCACTTTGACTAAAAAAGGTCGGAAAATACACGACCAATTTGATCAAGCTATGACGCCGGTGAGAGATGACCTCTACAAGACGATCCCGGATTCTGAGCTCGAAGCGTGCCGAAATACGATCAAGAAGATCGACGAGCAATTGAGAGAAGCTCAAAACTAGTCGTCCGAAACTGACGCACCATTCATTTCCCTGATTGCATCCCTTAGACTCAATGTCTAACCTACGGGCATTTCACCACCCCGGATGCAATCATGGTCGATATTTTCAATCCTTCTGAAGAACACAAAGCACTTCGCGAGATGGTCCGCTCCTTTACAGAAAAGGAAGTAGATCCTCAGGCCGAGGACCACGACAAGCGCGAGGCCTTCAACCGTCCCCTCTTCAACAAGCTCGGCGAGCTGGGTTTGCTTGGGATTACGACGCCCGAAGAATATGGGGGCTCTGGAATGGATGCGACTGCGGCGGTTATCGCTCACGAGGAGCTCTCAGCGGCCGACCCAGGCTTTTGCCTGGCCTACCTCGCTCACAGCATGCTCTTCGTCAACAACCTCGCCGTAAACGGCAATGAGGAGCAGAAAAAGCGGCTCCTTCCTGACGTCTGTTCGGGCAAAAAGGTCGGAGGCATGTGCATGTCTGAACCTGACGCCGGAACAGACGTTATGGGCATGGGTAGCGTGCTCTCCAAAGCGGATGGCGGATACCGCCTCAGCGGCCAAAAGATGTGGATCACCAACGGAGCAGTGGCGGATAACGAGCTCGGTGATGTCTTCCTCGTCTACGCCAAGGACGACGAGGTCGCCAACCGCGCTATCTCATTGGTGCTCGTGGAAAAGGGCATGGAGGGTTTCTCACTGGGCCAAAAGATCCACGGAAAGCTCGGCATGAGAGCGTCCACCACCGCGGAACTGGTCTTTGAGAACGTCCACGTCCCTCACGCAAACCTTGTGGGCAAAGAGGGAGGCGCTGTCCGTAGCATGATGCGCAACCTCGCGATCGAGCGCGTAGCATTGGCCGCCATGAGCCTCGGGATCGCTCGGCGTTGTATCGAGATCATGAATCAATACGCGCAAGACCGAAAATCCTTCGGAAAGAGCCTGAACCACTTCGGCCAGATTCAACGCCATATTGCGGACTCTTATGCGGAGTACATGGCCGGGCGCTCTTACGTCTATCAGGTGGCTAACTCATTGAAGCTCGAAGACTACGGAAGTCGATCGGACTCAGACGGCGTCAAACTCTACTGTTCCACCATGGCAAAGAACGTGGCCGATCGGGCGATCCAGGTCCTCGGTGGCTACGGTTACGTCTCGGAGTACAAGGTCGAAAGACTTTGGAGAGACGCAAAACTGCTTGAGATCGGCGGTGGTACGGTCGAGGCCCATCAAAAGAATATGGTGCGCGACCTCGCGAACGTTGAAAAAATTCTTTGATCGCAAATCGCGTGCAATTTGGCCCTGATGACCGTCACCTTCTCCCTTTTTTAGCATCCTAATTGCGGGCGAGGTCTTTTGATCGACCCTAACTCGGCCCCGAGCCGTTTTCAGAGAATTGACATTTTCTGCGTGAATGAATATTCATTCACAATCAAATACTCCTAGAGAGAGGACCAACATGGAATACTATCGCGCCCCCCTTCAAGATCAGATGTTCGCCTTGCGTACCTTCAAATACCAAGAGCGTGTGGCATCACTCGAAAAGTACCAAGATTACGACATCGAAACGATGCAAGCTCTCCTCGAGAGCAGCGCTGACGTTCTCACGAAAGAGACCATGCCTCTCAATAAGATCGGAGACAAAGAAGGCGTGAAATGGGACCCCGAAACTTATGAAGTCACCACGGCCACAGGCTTCAAAGAGGCCTACCAGACTCTGGTCGACAACGGCATGATGAGCATCACTGGCCCGCTCGAGTACGGCGGAGGTGGAGCACCAGAGACGTTCGGCTCGCTGATCTCGGAAATCGCAACAGCGACCAACAAGAGCTTTACGATGTGCAGCGGATTGACCCGTGGCCTGATCGAAGCTCTGGTCGCCCACGCAACCGAGGAGCAAAAGCAAGAGTATTTGCCAAAGCTCATCACGGGTGAATGGTCCGGCACCATGTGCTTGACCGAGCCTCAGTGCGGAACAGACCTTGGTCTGATCACCACTAAAGCTGAGCCCCAAGAGGACGGCTCCTACAAACTCACGGGAACCAAGATCTGGATCACCTACGGTGAACACGACATGACGTCGAACATCATCCACCTTGTCCTTGCACGCCTTCCTGATGCCCCAGAAGGCATCAAGGGCATCAGTACATTCGTGGTGCCGAAGTTCATCGACGGTGAGCGCAATCAGGTCTACTGCTCGGGCCTTGAGCACAAGATGGGCATCCACGCGTCACCGACCTGCGTCATCGAGCTCGAAGGTGCGACCGGATACCTTTTCGGTGAGCCAAACAAAGGCATGCGGTCGATGTTCACAATGATGAACGTGGCACGTTTGCACGTTGGTTTCGAAGGCATCGCACTTTCCGAAATCAGCTACCAGACCGCCCTCGCCTTCGCCAAGGATCGCAAGCAAAGCCGTGCTCTTGACTCGTCGAAGTCGGATCCGAATGCACCAGCCGATAATATTCTCGTGCACGCCGACGTTCGCCGGATGTTGCTCAACATCAAGGCCACGAATGAAGGCATGCGAGCCCTCGCGACGTTCGTCTCTATCGAGCACGATGTCAGCGTCTACCACCCCGACGAGAAGGTCAGAGAAGAAGCGGAAGACATGGTCGCGCTGTTGACCCCAATCGTGAAAGCATTCTTCTCCGAGCGTGGCTTCTTGAACATCTCGGAAGCCATGCAGGTATGCGGTGGAGCCGGCTACACCGCGGATTGGAACATCGAGCAGTACCTTCGCGACGAGCGTATTGCGATGATTTACGAGGGTACCAACCACATTCAAGGTCTCGACCTGGTTGGTCGTAAACTTCCGATGCACGGCGGCCGACTGATGCAAAACTTCGCCAACCGAGTCACCACGCTCATTCGCGAAAACAAAGAAGACGAGAACATGGCTCCGTTTATCGGACCGCTTAAGAACGCTTCCAAAGTTCTCACGGGCGTGACGATGGAGCTTGCAGGCCAAGCGATGGAAGACCGTGAAGTTGCTGGCGCAGTAGCCACCAACTACCTCCGTCTATTTGGACTCGTGGCCATCGGCTTTGCGCTGACGCACCAGGCACGATACGCACTCGACAACCCATCGCCACAAAGCTCCACAAAGCTCAAGACGGTCAAGTGGTACATGGACGTGATCCTTCCAGAGATGGATTCTCTGGTGAAGGTCATCGCCGCTTCTAAATCCAATATGTTTGAGTTCGACGTCGAAGAATTCTAGTCGAGCACGTGCTTCTCGAGCACGAATGCGGTGAAAGTCGCCGCAAAAACATGACGGTCTGAAACAAACGCATCGCATTCCACGATGCGTTTTTTTCCTTTCTCCTCCACCACTTTTGCGCGAGCGACGACCGACTCCCCCACCTTCACGGGTGCGAGGAAGCGGCTTTCGGCTGCGCCGAGCACCACGTTGGGATGATTCACGGCAAGCATCGCTGCGTAGTCTGCGAGGCCAAAAACGAACCCTCCGTGTACAAGTCCGTGTGCATCAGCTGACATGGTTTCAAGGGTTTCAAGCCGGCATTCGGCCCCACCCTCACTGAGCTCCACGACTTCGCCTACTAGCCCAGCATTGATACCCAGATGTGTCTTCGCTTCCATCTTCACTCCAAGACGATAGGGTCGCGCGGACGGATGAGCCCCTCTTGAGCCGTAGACGCAACGAGCACACCGTCACGCGTATAGACGCTACCTCTAACCAGACCACGCGCAGACGATGCGGCTGGTGAATGCACAACGTGCAAGAGCCACTCATCGACCCTGAAAGGTTGATGAAACCACATGACGTGGTCCAGACTCGCGACCTGCATCCCAGGAGTTAGCCACGCAACACCGTGAGGCTTAAGCGCCGTGGTCATGAAGCTATAATCGGAGGCGTACGCCAAAAGATAATGATGAAGAGCGGGGTCATCCGGCAACTTATCAACCGTCTTAAACCAGAGCATACGCTCGGGCGCACTTGGCTCAGGGCTGATGGGGTCGCGCGGCTCATCAACCAATCGCACCTCAAATGGGCGGTCGGCCAAACGCTGCTCTAGAATCTTCTTAGGAATCTTGGCCGCGTGTTCATCCATAATTTCTGCGTCAGAGAGAAGACTCTCAGGTGATGGCACACCTTCAGGCATGGCGTCCTGATGCTCAAAGCCCGGCTCTCTTGATTGAAAAGATGCGGAAACGTGAAAGATAGCCTTTCCATCCTGAATGGCGACCACTCGACGGGTGGTAAATGATCCACCATCTCGTATTCGGTCTACATCGTAAACGATGGGCCTATCCACCTTTCCTGGTCTCAGGAAATAGGCATGAAGCGAGTGAACGTGGCGCTCGTCAGAAACGGTCTGAGCGGCCGCACTCAAGGCCTGCCCAAGCACCTGTCCCCCATAGACGCGCCCCCAACCTAGGTCTTGGCTTTGTCCGCGGAAGAGGTTCTCCTCGATCTTCTCGAGACTCAGAAGGCTAACCAACTCCGATAGAACTTTGCTCATTTGTCTTTCTTCGCTTCTTCAAGTTTGTGAAGGAGAAGCTCGCCGAGACTACCGAGGTTGGTGTCCGCGTTTGGCTCCTCAGTATGTGAGCGCTTCGGGCCCGGACCTCGGTTTGAGCTCTTTTGATTTCGGCCGCCGCCCTTGGACGAGTTGTTCTGGTTGTTTCGCCCACCGTTGTTGCGATTATCGCTACCGGAATCTCGTCGGTTGTTGTTGGGACGAGGCTTTCGCGGGGCTCGTTCTCCCGAATCCTCTTTTCTCTCGGGAGCTGCAAGCAACGCTTTACGAGAGAATCCGATTTTCGGCTTACCGTCTTGATGCGTGGCCACTTCAATGACCTTCACTTCCACATCATCGCCAACCTTCATGAAATCGCCAGCGTGCTTGACGTGCTCGTGGGCAATCTCTGAGTTGTGCAAAAGCCCTTGCAGACCACCCGGAAGCGAAAGGAAAGCGCCGAAATGTGTGATCGACCGAACACGACCTTTCACGGTCTCGCCCTCTTTCGGAGGCTCGACTTCGACCTTTGGCAGTGCGCGGCGCTGCTGCACCAGACGATCCATGGTCGCTTGCATATGACGCCGAAGTCCCCGACGCATATTAAGGCGAAGGCCTCGACGCATTTGCCGGTCAGCTTCTTCCAAAAGTTCATGAGCTTTCTGTGGCTCAATACCCTCTCCTGCTGCCTCATCCATGAATATCTGAGCCAGATTGTGCGCAAGCAAGGCGCTAGCACCTGTGCGCTTCAGCCCGCGACGATACGCGTCCTTGGCCATCTGGACATTCTTCTCAGCCTCTTTATACCACGTGCCTCGCGCGTTCCAGGTAGACTCAGGATCGTTGAGCTCGGTGGCCTTTTCCCAAATCTCCTCCGAACGTGCCTTGTCCTGAAACCAAGCCGCTTGAGCCCAGATTGTGTGGAAGAACGCATCGTCCGCAAACTTCGGAGCGAGCTTAGGCAGGTCCTCGTTCAAGACTTCCGCGAATTCTGGAATCGCGTTGAGGTCCTCAAGGTCGAACATCAGCGCTGAGAATGCGATGCGGAGCACGTGAGGAAGGCGATTCGCCTCCTCTTGTCCGAGCTCTTCGCTGCTCACTGCCTCTTTGACAGCCTTGATCGCATATTTAACGGCGTCTGTTGGACGCTTTTCTTTACGTGCGAGGTCTGCTGCTAATGAGAAGTACTCGATCCCACGTTCTTCGGCATCGAATCCAGCGCGCATCAGTCGCTCACCGATATCTCTAAAGCCGGTCTTCATGGCCAATTGCGCCACGATTGGACCAATCTCTGGATATCGAGTGGCGAGTTCTGAGAGCCTCAAAAGCTCGGATGCCACGTTCACGACCGGACGACGAGGACGTGTATCCTCTTCTTCCTCATCTTCTCCCGCAGCTTCGGCGCCTTCTACTCCATCCTCTTGATTTTCCACGTCACCTGAAAGCTCCTCTTCGGTGGTATCCACCTCAGCGGCTTCAGCGCTCTCCTGCGTGGTCTCTTCTGGGTGTTCGACAGTGTTTTCGTTCGACTCGGACATAATTCAACCGATGGAGTTCATGGGGGCAAATGGCCCGCTTCCTTAATAAATAGCGCGACCGCTAACGGCCGCTTTGGGCTCGCGTATAGCCTAACCCCGTTCCATTGACCACACTTCATTCATATTTCGTGACCGATTAAAGGATTTGGTTTCTCTAGGCACATCCGAGAGGGGCACCTAGGGACTAGGCTTCAGATTCGATTTGACTTTTTTTTGCAAATCCCCAATGGTCCTGCCACCAAAATAGACATGGGCCGGCTGGTGGTCCAACAAATGACAGGAAACGAAATGAAGAAATTGACACCTTATGGCGTAATGGTTGCGCTGGCACTTTTTGGGTCAGCTTGTGGTGACGACGGTGGTAAGGGCGGCAACAATACGACGGGCCCCAACAACACCACCGGTGAAAACAACACCAACAACTCCAACAACGAAACGAACAACGAAACCAACACCAACAACCAAACCAACACCAACAACCAGACCAACACGACGGGTCCAAACAACAACGAGTTTGTGTGTCAGACCAACGGATTTACTCCGGTCGTGGCCGAGTTTGAGGAAGATGACGGAAGCCATTTCCTTCAGTTCTTGTCATCGGAAAACGAGCCTCTAAACATCCTGAGCGTTGAGTTCTACCCAGAAGTGGGTGGAGATGCGCCGTCCCCGCTTGTCGGCCCTGGTACCTATATGATCGGTTCAACCCCTGCCGATCAGAACTACGAAACTTGCCAAACTTGCGTAACCATTTTTGAGCAGTGCTCGCAGGAGACAGGCTGTGCAAAGGTCTACTTCGCCGAAGCTGGTCAAATTGAGTTCACTGGATACGACGAAGAAAATCGCGCCGTCATCGGCGAGGTCAGTGGCCTTCAACTTCGCGAAGTGACGATCGACGAGAACACGTTCCGCTCCACTCCAGTGGCCAACGGCGGTACGTGGTGTGTAGACAGCCTCGCGTTCGACACCACTCCTGAGTGCACCACAAACGACGAGTGCACCGACGAAGCGAAACCATTCTGCAGCGATTCCCTGACATGTGTTGAGTGTCTCGGAATCCTCGACTGTGGATCTGACCTGCCACTCTGTGTGGAAGGCGCATGTACCGCAATCGAAACCTGCACCGGTGATGTAGACGAGCCAAACAACCACCCAACCACTGCAACAGCCTACACGCTCGGCACCGACGTGACCGGCGGAATGTGCTCGGGAACTACCACGGGTGACGTCGACTGGTATTCCTTTACATTGGCGACAGATCAAACCGTGAGCGCTACCCTGGCATGGGAAGGCAACCACGACATCGACTTCTACGTCTTTGGTGCTGATGCTGTGCCAATCACTGGCTCACAAGAGGCTAACCCTCCAAGCGGAGAGTCGTTTGTGGAACTCCTCCCAGCCGGCGACTACTACTTCATAGTCACGCCTTTCGAAACCTTGGACGATGATGGTGCGGCTGCAATCACCTACACTCTTCGCGCTGATGCAACTGACCCATGCACCGACAACGCCTCATGCACAGGCGATGCAGGTATCTGTGACGTAGCCACCGGCCTTTGCGTTGGATGCCTCCAAGACAGCGATTGCGACGCAACCAACCCAGTATGTATCGGATCGGGCGCTGCCGCTGCGTGCGGCATCGTAGACTCCTGCGTGGACGACGACGCTAACGAGCACGGAGACGACGGAGCTTTGGGCGCAAACACACTCACCGTTGCCACCGAAGTCAGCGCAAAGATCTGTACCGATGAAGACGCTCTTGAGGCTGATTGGTACACCTTCACACTCGACGCAGACGCCACAGTTACCGTGACAGCAACGTGGACGGACCCTGACACCGATATCGACTTCCGAGTTTACGAAGCCGACATTGAGGCTGGCTCCGTAGCAAGCGGGTCCTCAACTGATAACCCAGAAGTCGCTGCCGGAGTCGCGCTTACCGCAGGCGTTCACTTCATCAAAGTTCGGGCTTACGAGTCACCAGGAACCGTGGACTACACGATCAACGTGACCATCGACTAAGACCTACAAGCGGGCCTCGGCCGCTTAGGAAGCAAAGACTTAAGACCCAGATCTAACTCAAGATCTGGGTCTTTTTTTATACCTGGAACGCCGCCCCAGAAGGCCGAAAAAAAGAAGCAAAACCCAAGACGCACTCCCTCCAACGCTCGAGCAGCCTTCGTCGCCTTCTTGGTCAACCTCAAAGCCCATGTCTACCTCGGGCTGGCCCATGTCCGTCTCAGCGGGCTCCATCCCTGAAGCTCCACAGCCGCTACGGTCCAAACTGCAATCTTCATTGCAGACCAACACGCCGTCATCGAGACCGAGCGTCACGCAGGTTCTTCGATCGAAGTTCTCGCCATCACACTCTTCGGGAGGTGTAACTCGGCCATCACCGCACGATGATGGCGGGTGCAACCTGTCATTCCCAGGATGGGTGAACGTCCCCGGAGGGTCCGGGTCACCGATTTCCCAGAATCCGTCCGGGTCACCGAGCTCTTCGCCGTTCGTGAAGCCATCTCGGTCAGAATCCAGCGACGCCAATCTAGACCAGTCGATATCAGCCTGAGAGACTAGACCCTCACCTAGCGCCGATACGGTTGCCGACCCAAACGGCGTAAAATTTCCTCCACCACTCGCCGTTTGATGACAACTCGTGCAGCCAAATTTGGACCCGTGTGGAATCTGGTCGACCCTAAAATCTCGCGCCTCAGCTTCCGACCAACCGAAGGCCGCACCCAGGAGAATTAGTGCACAATACCGCTGTGATAGAGCCATCGGCCGTCCTTTTTGATGAATTGACTGGTTTCGACCATCGAAATGTCTTTTGCACCTTGTTTGATCAAGGCTTTGAACTTCAATGTTCCGCGCTCTTCTCCAATATCTTCGGAAATCACCCGAAAGCCCAGAAAGTTTGCGCCTTTTGAGAAGGTACGTGTGTGCGCGCGCCAGGCCGCTTCGTCATGCCACCACGCGCTCCCGTCGGGGTCGGTGGTCTTGATGATATAGTCGGCGTCCCCCACCGCATAAGCGCAATATCGTGTTCTCAGAAGCTCCAGAGGGCTTGAAGCAAACTCCGACTCCTGATGAAAAGGTTCACAGCAAACATCGTACTCTTTGCCTGAGCCACACTTGCAACGAAGGTCCGGTCCTCTCGATTTCTTTAATTTTCGCGCCATACAACACCGTTCAACTCAAAGGATGCTTTTCTATATCGCAGAGTCATCGTTCAAGCTGCTAGAATCGAAGAAGTGAACCCAGCGCACAAGAGAATACCCTGCACGATCAAGACCCAATTCCGTGGAAACGACTCTTCAAACTCTTGGTGCTGACCTTTTTGGGTTTTGCCGCCATTGCGGCAGTCGGAGGCGTGCTCGGGGTCTCTAACCGTGAGTTTTTGCTAGCGTGGGTTAACACGCTGAGTGAGCACCGGACCGAGTTCGCGCTCGGGGTCATCCTTCTCTTGACCATCGACAGCTTGCTCGCCATTCCGACCATGGCTACAGCCATCCTTGCGGGCCACGTTCTCGGTACGCTTTTAGGAGGCACAGTAACCACCATAGGAATCGGCTGTGCGGGCACGGCCGTTTACACGCTCTCCCGGTTCGGTGGACAGAGGCTCTTACCCAAGGATCTCGCGAAACCCCTTGCGTTTGTGGCGCATAAGTACGGCATCTGGGCGTTTGTCTTTTGCCGCACCATTCCGATGATGCCAGAAGCTCTGAGTGCTATCGCGGGCGTCTCAAAACTTCGCTACTTCAGGTATTTGCCGATTTTCTTAGCCACCAACGCGCCCTTTGCGTTCATCGGCGCATGGGCCGGCAGTATCAGCACCGTGGATTCACCGGCTCCGGGCCTTATCGCAGGCTTCGCGCCACCAACCCTTGGGGCAATCTTGTTGGTGGCACTAAAGATTCGCCATCAGAGGACTTCGAAGACCATCCCGGCGGATTGAAGTCTTTGAATGAGGCCTTCTCCCATGCTTGATGCGGGCGTGAGCACCCCGCCGTTGCCTTCAGTTTGAGCGAGCTCCATAGCACTTTCAGCCAACATAAGGGCGGTCGCGCCATAGCCCGGGTCTTTCTTCCCTGCGACTTTCGCCTGAAGCTCATCATCACCATCTTTCGCCACAAAAAGCACTTCGTAGAAGCCCTTTTCGATCTGCTCGGGTGTGGGCCCTTCACCGGGCTTAGGCAAGAACTTGGAGAGTAGATTCCGGGTTGGGCCAATCGCTGCCACCCCGGTAAAACCAACCATTCCTGCACTGATCGAACCCGCGGCGATTGCCCCCTTGGGGCCTTTGCCCGTGAGCATTCTCTCGTCGTAGGAGAAGTTCTCTCCCCAAACGTGGTCCATCAAAAAGTTCGAACGTCGCACCACGCGCGTATTGACCGACCCCATCAGAAATGGCGCGGTCCATTGCCCGACACGCGCATCGTGCTCAGCGCCCATCCTGTCTCGCCCATCGGGGCCTTTGTCACCGGGACTAAGACTGTAGGGGTTCACCAGAATTCGGCGCACTTCTTTGTTCTCGCTGGCTTCCTCCATTAGATTCAACATGCTGGCCACCGTGCCGCCGCTGAACCCACCTTTTGCCACCTTGAGGTAGAACCGAACCTCACTGGCATAACGCCCAAATTTCCTCTTGAAGGCGTCTTGGACAAACAAGTTCCCGAGGTCACTAGGAATGGAGTCGAAGCCGCAGGTATGAACGATTCGAGCGCCAGATTCCTCGGCTCGTTCGTGGTGGCGGTCGATCATCCGCCTCATCCAATGAACCTCGCCCGTGAGGTCGCAATAGTCCACGCCTTCGTCCACGCACGCAGCCACTAAGCCGGAGCCGTATCGTGCATAAGGACCAACGGTAGAGCACACCACACGTGTGGCTTTGGCCATCTTATGCAGTGACTCAACGTCATTGGAATCGGCAACAATGACTGGCACGCTAGATGCCGCGCCTACGTCGTCCAATGCCGCACGCACCTTGGCTTCGTCTCGGCCAGCCGCGGCCCAGGCTAAATCTTTAGGGGCGTACCGGACCATGTATTCAGCCACCAGCTTTCCGGCGAACCCGCTGACTCCGTAAATAACAATATCGAATTCGGTCATTTCAACTCTCGGTTGTTGGCTCATCATCCACAAGCTCGCCCAAACGCGGGTCGCGCGGTCCTTCCACAGTGTCCACACCGACGCCATGATCGCGAAGATACGCCACGCCGTTCTCTCCCATGTACCCACCTTCGACCACGAGCACCTTTGAGATGCCCGCGTGGTGAATCAGTTTCGCGCAAAGGATACAAGGCTCGCCGGTGACGATGAGCCATGCACCTTTACACGGGACTCCGCTTGCCGCCGCGTTGCAGATCACGTTCATCTCGGCGTGATGGCAACCAACCTCCATGCGTTGTCCAGATGGCACACCCATCGTGTCACGCAGACAAACTTCATCGCCGCACAGATGGCCGCCGCCTCTTGGACCGCCGTTGTAACCATCCATAAGAATGACGTTTCGCAGCGGATCGAGGAGCAACGCACCGAACTTCCGGCGCGGACAATTTGAAGCTTTGGCAAGGGCTAGGCATTGCTCAACGCGAATCTTGATATGTTTCTCTTGCATGATGAATCTGGGTCCGGGCCAATTCGATTACGAAATTGACAATCATTATCAATTAGAGCACCCTCCACCCACTAAAGACCTGTGGAGTCACTCATGAAATTCCTCGCCATCTTGCTAATCTCCCTAACTCTTGCGTGTCAATCGAAGTCCTCCGAACCCAAGGCTCAAACTGAAGCCCCGGTGGGTGACGGGCCAGAGCACGCTGAGCACCACGCCGAGGAGCACGACCACCATTACGAGCTCGGAAAGACCATGTTCACGATTTCAACGCGATTCTCGCATATCTGGTACGCGGGACAGGCGGGCAATGCCGAGATGGTGAAGTACCAAACCCACGAGCTCGAAGAGATCGGCGAGGAGTTGAAAGAGGAGAATGTGGTCGAAGGCAAAGTTGTGGTGGGAGAGGACTTCCAAAAGACTCTTTATCCGCACTTTGAGGCGATGGAAGAGGCTGTGGCTAAGAAGGACATGAAAGCCTTTGAGGCCGCCTATGATACGGCAATCTCCAACTGCAACCGTTGCCACACCATGACGGGATACGGCCATCTGCAGGTCGAGCGCCCCTCATTTAATCCGTATCCGAATCTGAAGCTCTAGTACCGCAAAGTCCAAAAAGAGCGAAATCCTTCTCGGGACAACTTCACGAGGCGCGTGCAGAGCCCAAACCTCGCCAATATCGAGTGGGTATTCAGGGAATAGAACCTCGAGATCTCCTCGATCCACTGGCCCACGAATCACGTAGGCTGGGAGCGCTCCAATCCCCATCCCGCCTCGCGTCGCGTAGTAGCGTGCAATCGGGTCGTCTGTCTGCAACGGCCCCCTTGGGTTCACCACCACTCGCCCTTCAGGAGTATCGAAGATCCACTGGCGAAGCGCGGGATAGGTCAAGTCAGTCATGCACGAAAAGTTCTCGAGGTCAGCCGGCCTATTGGGGCGGCCGCTCCTCTCGAGGTACTCAGGGCTCGCGCAGAGATAGTAGAGATTATTGCCAAGTTTGCGGGCCTTCATATCGCTGTCGGGCAGAACTCCCATTCGAATGGCCACGTCGTGCGGGTCGGTTGCAAAATCCACGACTTTTTCAGTCAACGTCAGGTGGATTCTGATTTCCGGATATTGCCGATGAAATCTTGGCAAGAGACGCGCGAGGTGGAGTTGCCCAAACGAAGGGATGGTCGTGATGGACAAGGTCCCGCCTGGGTTTTCCAGTGTGTCGCGCAGTTTTTCTTCCAAGTTATGGGCGCGACCCACAATCTCTCGGGCCTCATCGAGTACAAGCTCGCCTTCCGGGGTCAAACTCAACTGCCGCGTCGTTCGCTGCATCAGGGCCACTCGGTAGTGGTCTTCAAGCTGCGAAATCTTCTTACTCACGGTGGATGGAACCACGTCGAGCACACGTGCAGCTTCGGCAAACGAGCCCTTTTCTGCCACCAAAACAAATGCTTCAAAGAGGTCAATCATCAATCCTCCAGATTATTCATTCCAAATTGGAACGAGAGTCTAGACGATTCACACTCTACACAATTCCATCCGAGAACCTAAACTCAATATTGTAACTGGAGCGCTTATTCATGCGCTCTACGGAGGTTCTATGGAAGCCATATTCGCATATACTCTTACCACAATCTACGCCGCCACATCGATAACCGTAGTTGGATTCTGGGCATGGGCCTCGCTCACGAGCAACAATCGTGCAAAAAAGGAATTAATTATGCAAGATTTGCCACACTAACGCTTCGCTTTTGTAATCCAGCGGTCTAAAGCGTTCGCAAACGTCTGCTTATGCGACTCGCTAAAAGGTGGCGGCCCGCCTGCCTGCACGCCTTGGTCGCGTAATTCCTGCTGAAAATCCCTCAAACTAAGGGCTTCACGGACGTTCTCCTCGTCCAGTTCCCTCCCATAAGGCGTCAAAACCTCGCCCCCCTTCTCCACAACCCGCGCGGCGAGCGGGATGTCGGCGCTGATAACGAGGTCGCCGGCTTCGAGCTCTTCTACGATATGGTCGTCGGCCACGTCGGCTCCTGCCGACACCACCACCGCGGAGGCTCGACTCGATTTCGGCTTTTCCATCCATCGGTTCGCCACAAAGACCACATCGATCTCGCGCTTCCACGAAGCCTTAACCAGAATCTCTTTGATTGCGTTTGGGGTTGCATCTGCATCGACCCAGATCTTCATACACTCTCCTATTTAGGCCCAACTACTTTGGCAGACCAAACCTCGGATTGAAACCCTAAGTACTTCCGTGTAAACCGTCGCCCGACCTATTTGGACGCTCGGAAGACAGATGATTTCATTGACAGACCTCGGTGTTAGCCACGGCGCACGCAACCTCTTCGCCGGTACAACCATGATTTTCAACGCGGGCTCGCGTTACGGAATCGTAGGAGCAAACGGCTCGGGAAAATCCACCCTTCTGCGCATTATTGCTGGCCAAGAGGAGTCCACCTACGGAACGGTCACCATCCAAAAGGGGAAGCTCGTTGGTGTACTCGGCCAAGATCACTTCAAGTACGACAAGGTACCCATCCTTCACGTGGTGATGATGGGTCTGCCGGAGCTCTGGAAGGCGATCGACGAAAAAGAAAAGATGCTCGCCGCGTGCGCAACAGACCCTGAAGCCTTTGATGTGGACCGCTACGGAGAGCTCGAGGAAGTCATTATCGCCAACGATGGCTACACCCTCGAGTCGCGCGCAGCCGATATTCTGGAAGGCCTAAACATCCCTCGAGAGAAGCACCTGCAGCCCCTTTCGGTGTTAAGCGGTGGCTACAAGCTCCGCGTACTTCTCGCTCAAACGCTCGCGAGCAATCCCGATATCCTCCTTCTTGACGAACCAACAAACCACTTGGATATCGTCTCGATCGCCTGGCTTGAGAAGTTCCTCTTGGACTACAAAGGATGCGCCATTGTCGTGTCTCACGACCAGCGATTCCTGAACACGATCTGCACGCATATCGTGGACGTCGACTACGAGCTGGTCACGCTCTATCCCGGAAATTACGACGCGTTCGAAGACGCCAAGAAAGGGGACCGCGACCGCAAAGAAGCCGAGATTCAGAAGCAGCAGGACTTCATTCAAGACCAGAAAGAATTCATTGCGCGCTTCAAAGCCAAAGCGTCCAAGGCGCGTCAAGCTCAGAGCCGAGTCAAGCAGATCGAAAAGATCGATATCGAGATTCTTGCTCAGAGTTCCAGGATGTATCCCACGTTCAACATCCCTGCGGCACGCGACACGGGCAAGGTCGCGCTGACGGTGGAGCACGTCTCAAAATCGTTCGGCGAAAACCGAGTCCTCGAGGACGTGACCCTTGAGCTCCTGCGCGGCGAGCGTATGGCCATCATCGGCCCGAACGGTATCGGTAAGTCTACCTTGCTCAAGATTATCATGGGCGAGTACCCGGCTGACGAAGGAACGGTTGAGTGGGGGCATGCTGCGGAGCCTGGTTATTTCTCGCAGGATCATGCCGAGATGAAGGCTGATGGCGAGCTCTCGCTCATCGAATGGCTTTGGAAATCTTGCTCCGACCAGAGCACAGGCTTTGTGCGCGGGAAACTTGCCGAAGTTCTTTTCACCCGCGACGACGTGGAGAAAAAGGTCGGCAACCTTTCGGGTGGCGAGCTTGCGAGGCTTGCGTTCGCAAGAATCGGTATCCAGCAACCCACCGTTCTGGTACTCGACGAGCCTACGAACCACCTTGACCTTGAGGGCATCGAGGCCATGGCCGAAGGTTTGGAGAAGTACCCCAACGCCATGATTTTTGTGTCGCACGACCGCTGGTTTGTTCAGCGTCTCGCCACGCGGATCGTGGAGATTACCGAAAACGGCGTCACTGACTACCGTGGCTCCTACGATGACTTCTTGGCCTGGTCACAGACTACGGACCATTTGGACCACCAACAAGTACTGGCGGCCGAGAAGGCCAAACGACGCGCGACTTAACCGAGTTGTTCGATGGCGTTCATGCCGACCCGAACGACCATCTCGGCGAACGCCTCGGCCGCTGCCTGACATTCGGGGAGCTCGCCGGTGAGCCATGCGGCTGCGAAGTTAGTCTCAGTGGGAGGTGGGAAGATCTTGGCCGCACGCACATCTGCCGCTTTAAGGGCAGCGTCGAGCGCGATTGAGGCTTCCATGGGTGGTGCGACAAGGTACGCCATCGAATCCCCAAATTTCAGCCCTGCTTGCTCGGACAAGTAGTATCCAAGCGACGAAATCACGTGCGGGAATACCGCGATGGTGCCGTCCGCATCCGCCGTGTAAAAACAAGCGTCATGGTCAAGGCATCTAATAGCCGCTTTAAGGCCTTCTTCGATCTCATCCGGGTTTGCACCCGCGATAACCCCTAGAATCTCGCCAGAGAGCCTTCCGGACGCGTGAGCAGCCCCCGCGTAGAAAGACTTGGCGTAAACCACGTCAACGGGTGAGTGCTTTGTGGCCTCGTCCAACGCCACATATGTGGAATCGTCCTGGTCGCAGGTGATTAGGCCCAACGAGCTGTGTTTCGAAGGATCGGCGCCGTACGCCTCGAGTAGCGAAGGATGGGCGTTATGGAGTCGGCGAACACTCAAGATCTTCGGATAAATAGGTTCCAGAATCATGTCACCAACCTCACACGTTTTTGAGGCGCACGGTGGGCGCGCCCCGCCGCCTCTCCAAGTTCTGCAACAAGCCCACTCAAGTCCAGAGGCACGCCTGATGTCTTCTGCTCCATCATCGCGCCGGCGAGCACGGCCAGTCTTCGAGCGGCCTGAGCAGGCGGGGTTCCGCGCTCATGGATGTTGGACATCATGTTTCGATTGCCGTCGGTCTTACCGATTCTTGGCTCGTACACCATATAGGCACTTAGTCCGTCACCTGTGCCAAGGCCTGGCCGTTCACCGAGCAGAATCACGGCCACCTTAGCTTGAACTTCCTGCCCGATTTCATCTTCGAGCCAAACCCGGGCGAAACGGGCGCACATCGGTGTTCCAACGCTCCAGCCACGCGTCTCACACTCACGGGTAAACGCCTCCAACAAGGTCATTCCAGAACCCATACAGGCAACCGCAGAGAGGCCATCCGCAAGAATCGGCTGGACGTCTACGCCCCGCTTGGCTTCTCGTCGAAGCCGCTCAAGCGACTCGTCGTTGAGTCTGCGGCCAAGGTCTGGACGGAGCAAAAACTCGTGGTGGTCTTTGACTCGCGTGTTTAACGAGAGGAGACCTTGCTCCTTCGCCCAATTTTCGGGCAAGACCGCATCCACTGCCTCGTGCGCAACCGCGAGTTCTGCCTGAAACTGAAGCACCACGTCTGTGGCATAGCGCGTGCCAACATGACCGATACCCACCAATGCAGTTGTATGCTCCGCCGCAGCCAGAGCGTAGGCATCCGAGTGTGCCTCACGTGGGAAAATCTTTGCCGGCGGCGCGGGGATCTTACCAACGGCTTTCGGCGGCGAGAGCGGACGACTATGCCCTAGTCGCTGTCTCAAACCCTCGATCATGTCGCGTGTGGTACTCATCGAATCACCGTTTGGTCGCCGAATCTCGGGCCCGGTTTTCCGCCGTCCCAGATTCCCATCTCGCTCAACCACGCATCAAACTCAGGAGTCGGACGTTTGCCTAAAAGGCCACGCACGCTCGGGATGTCGTGGAAAGAGGTCGACTGGTAGTTAAGCATGATATCGTCGCCCACAGGCAAAGACATCAGGAACGCCACGCCCGCTGACCCGAGAAGCACTTTCAGGCATTCGAGTTCGTCCTGTCCCATACGCGCATGGTAGGTGAAGCACGCGTCGCAGCCCATGGGAATGCCAAGCAATTTACCCATGAAATGGTCTTCGAGCGCCGCCCGCGTGATCTGCGCACCATCCTCCAGATACTCCGGCCCGATGAAGCCCACCACGGTATTGACCAAAAACGGGTCGTATCGGCGCGCAAAACCATAACAACGTGCCTCAAGGGTAACCTGGTCGGCCCCGTGATGCGCATCGGAGCTAAGCTCGGAGCCCTGCCCTGTCTCAAAGTACATCACGTTCGGGCCTTTGGTGGGCGTCATCTCCTTCATCTTGGCCCAAGCCTCATCCATGAGGCTTACTGAAATCCCAAAAGCCTCATTTCCGGTCTGGGTTCCAGAGAGCGATTGAAACATGAGCCCCATCGGCGCCCCAAGGTCCAAAGCGGCCATCTGAACCGTCACGTGACTCAAGACACAATTCTGAGTTGGGATGCGATTCTTGCGTGTGACTTCATCCAAGGCCATCAGGATATCGCGAGTCGATTCTGCGGTATCCGTAGCCGGGTTAACGCCAATCACCGCATCGCCACAGCCGTAGCTCAAGCCTTCGCGGGCGCTGATCAAAATCCCTTGCACATCGTCCGTTGGGTGATTCGGCTGAATCCTAGAACTCATGCGCCCCGGAAGGCCGAGCGTGTTGTTTGCCCTGACCACAACCTGTGCCTTAGCCCCAACGGTCATCAAGTCCATATTGGACATGAGTTTACAGGTCGCGGCTGCCATTTCCGGGGTAAGCCCACGCGAGATAGAGCGCATCAGCTCACCGGTCGTGCTCGTTTCGAGCAGCCACTCTCGAAACTGCCCCACCGTCAAATGCTTGATCGCCGCGTACGAAGGCTCGTGGAGGTCGTCCTCGACAAGCCGTGTAATCTCGTCGGTCTCATAAGGAAGTACTGGATTGTTGCGTAATTCTTCGAGAGTCACATCGGCGAGCACGGCGCGTGCTGCCACTCTCTCTACGGCGTCGCGGGCTGCGACACCGGCGAGTACATCGCCAGACTTATGCGAATTCGCCTTGGCGAGTACTTCCTTGATCGACCTAAATGAGTAGGTAACCCCGCGTATGGTTGAAGCTAACCTCATCTGACTCCTTGAAGCCATTTGAAGTATCGCATTAACCCAAAGTGTTCAAGACGGGGTTAGTTTCGGCGGCGTACGAAGAGCAGTCCAAGCGCGATGAGCACGAGGCCAGCCGCACCTGCAGGGGAGCCAGTTGTTGAACAACCACCTTTGGGCTCCTCGACCACCTTAGGTTGGCGCACGATAATCTTACCCTTCATATACGGGTGGGGTGCGCACATATACTCGTTCTCGCCGGCAGTCGTGAAGGTATGAGAAGCTGTCTCAGCGTGCGCCAGAAGTGGGGTGGCAAACCGCTCCGGACCGTTGATACCAATGGCGTTGTGAATACCTGAGTACTCGCCAGCCATGAAGGTGAAGACGTCCTCGTTGATCCAGGTGACTTTGGTGCCTGGCTCGATTTCGATCACTTTCGGATGGAAGGAGTTACCGATGATTTTGACGAACACTTCCTTCTGCTCTGGGCCATAGTAGACCGGACGGTCAGCCTCAGCGTTACCGATTCCGAAAGGCGAAATCGTACGTGTCGCCTTCTCGATCTGCTCTGCCTTCTCAGCTTCGGTATAGGCCGGTGCTTCGGCGAGGTAGGTCTTAGGACCGGGCTCTGCTTTGCCGTCCGCAACGATGACTCCGATTGAGCCACGACTGGTCGCGCCTACGGCGTGGTCGAGCATCAAGTACGAGCCTTCGTCCGGTGGCAGCCTGAATTCCACAACCCATGAATCCGTAGGGCCCGAGGTAATGGACTGTCCGCCGTATTGGAACTTATCTGGGTGCCCCTGCCAGTAGGCGTAGTCCCAGAGGATACCCACAATATGGAAGGTCGAGGTGCGATTCGGACCGATATTCAAGTAGTGAATTCGGACGTAGTCGCCTGGGCGCCCTACAATCGGCTCCTCAACGTAGCGGAATACCTTTCCGTTGAATGCCGTGTAGAGAAGGTCGCCATTGATAGCGTCGGCGCCGCTCGCGTAGAACTCGTGTTGAAGAAGGTAGAGGTTAATGTCGGGCTTTCTGCCGAGCTCTTCCTCAAGTTTGTATTTGGTCTCCTTAGGCTCAACCACCATCATTCCGTACTGTCCGAAGAGCACGTGCATAGGGATGGCGTGGCCACCCGGCGCGCAGTGATACATGTACACACCGGGCACAGTCGCGCGGAAGACCACCGATTTGGTCTCGCCGGGTTGCACTTTACCCACATACTTTGACGTTTGGGTGTACGCCGCGTGAATCGACGCCCCGTGAGGCACGGAGCCAGTGTTCTTGATCTTCATTTCGACGATATCGCCTTCTTGCACGACGATCGTTTGACCAGGCACACCGCCGTCCATGAGGAAACCATCATAGACCACACCTTGTCCGATATAAGTCTTGCCTTCATTGAGTTCGATCGTGAAGGTCTTGTCGGGTTTGGTGTTTTGAGGAACGAAGCTCGTGGTGCGAATGGAGAGGTTCTCGTCGCGCTCGATGATGTCGATAAAATCCGCACCTTCAAAAATGGGGTTGAGCTCACCCTTCTTAGCTACGCGCTTTTTGGCGTCTGGGGTCACTGAGGCGACTTGTGTTGGGGCAGCCTTAGGTGCCTTGATATCCGCCTGGGCAAGGACCACATTGCCCTTGACCTCATTACCGATAGGAAGTCCCTTCTGGTTTTCCATGGCCTGGAGCATGTCTTTGCCCGTGAGCGAATCGGAGCGCTCCGCCATGACTTGTTTACGGAAGACCTCGTTACACGAATCGCACGCGAGCGCGTCTGCGCTGTAGAATGCGCCCATTGAGACGAGAGCGAGAAGAATGCCCTTTAGGGCGGGATGTGGGGATTTTTTCGTCATGGCCAGACCTCCTGTGTGCTGCATGCCATGAACGGAACCTAGCAACACGCGAGGAGCCGGCAGTGATGTAGATCATACAAAACGAAGAAATTTCCCCAATCTAAGATAAATTCGAATCAACGAGCGGACAATGCGGTAAATTGTCGCACCCTAACCCTCAGTAGAACCACAACATTGTGGTGTATAGCCAGCTTGCAGTTCCGTCAGGATTTCCGTCAAGAACCATGCCCTCATCCGCGAAAAAAAGTCCGCCACCACCCTCAAAACTCAGTCCACCAATCGGCTTGACGCCGATGGCGAGGTTCAACTCAGTCCCAAGTCTGGAATCGAAGTCGGAGCGCCAGAACTCATGCGCTTTGAAGTGAATTTGCGTGTAACCGGTGTCGAACTTCGCACCCACATGAGCCTCTGCCAGATCACTGCGCCTGAAGAAGTCCATCCAGCCCAGATGCGCATGTCCCTTGGGGTAGACCGGGTCGTTGTCTTCACTGGCCCAAGATATCGCGCCGTAAGTTGTCAGAACGCCACCAAGGACGTAGCGGCCTTCGATCTCAAACATGCCACCGGTGAAATCTTCAGTAGCTGAGGTACACAGGCTTTCCGAATCCTGCACGCAAATTTGTCCGGCTTGGAGCGCGCCTTCAGCCACTAGGTTGGCCTTTTTGTCGCCCAATTTCAGGCGCATACCAGCCACACCGAGGAGCTTCCGATGGGCGGCATCTGACTCGAAATCGCTCAGTTTTGTATCTGCAAGAAGATAGACATCGAGCTCAGAGATTCCGGGAATCATTCTCAGGCTCGAGTAGATTCCGGAGAAATAGCCGTCGTTCTCCAGGAACTCGGTGCCGGGCCCGCCGTCCTGATTTCGAGCGGCCCACACGTCTACAAATCCATCCTCAATGAGTCTTGTTCGCACACGCACGCCGTCCCAAGTACGGCCCACCTGATTCCAGCCCGGTGCCCCAACAACTCTCGCCTCACCATAGTTGAGCTCAAAGCGCCCTGCCCTCAGCTCCAGGTGATACCTGATCGAGTACTCAATCCACGCCTCGTAGGCTTTGACCGGAAAGGGAGCAATTTGAGCATCTGCTTCGTCCCCCCAGATTTGTGCAAACTGAATTGTGGTGCGGGCGCGCAGCTCCTCGCCAGGCAAACTCACCCCGAGGCGCGTGCGCTGCGAGAAGACATCCCGTGAATTCGGCTGGTTGCCTGTGACGAGTTGATTATCGAGTTCTTTGCCGAAATGGTGACCAAACCGGGCTTCAAGGCGTGGACGTGTGTCGGCGTGAATTTCGAGCTCCGGCTTAGCACCGTCTTCGGCAGCAGCTGCCGGAACAAAGAGCATCGATGAGAAGATTAGAGGAAGTAGATTTCGCATTTTTCATCCATTCGAATTTCTACTTTGTTTAGCAGCACTCGAATGGATCAAAAAGCTCAGGTTTAGGCGCGCCCTTAGAATGCCCATCGCATGGACGCGAATGTCCATGTTGCGAGGCCGCTCGCCTCCTCAGTCGCCGACATTCCTTCAGCTGCAAGGAACAACCCCATTCCGGCATCCACCGCCACCGAGTCGGTGAGAGGCAGAGTCAACTGAAAGTCCAGTTCATTTCCCAATCGAACCATTTCCGGCTCAAGACGTTGAAACTCGTGTAGTTTGAGGGTGAAGCTCATCCACTCAAACTTTGTGTTCACACCTGCGTAGATGTCCACGATGTTGGAGCGAGGGAAGAAGTCCATCCAGCCCACGTGCGCATGTCCGGTGGGATAGAGTTGGTCAAAGGCCTCGTTTGTCTCGGTATCGGGATTGTCGCCGCTGGCTACAGATCCCCCGACAAACGTTCTAGTCTGCCCAAATTTGTATCCACTCTGAGCCTCCGCGAACCACGCAAACGCATCCTGACTTTCGGTAAGACACGCACCGTCAACATCCCGCAAACACCGTGTGCCCCCCTGGATGGCGCCCTCCACTACGAGGTCCCACGCGTTTACGACTGTCTTTGACCGCACTCCGAAGGTGAAGAGCATCTCTTGATGCGCAGCGTCGGTGTCAAAATCGGAAAAATGGGTGTCGGCCAACGCATAGATGTCAAGCTCGGCAACCGGTCCTAGTTTGCCGAACCGGGAGTAGACTCCGCTCAGATACGCATCGCCCACAAGGGCCTCAGTTCCTGCTCCACCATCGATATGTCGAGCACCAAAGACGTGCACAAAATGATCCTCGCCAAAACCTACTTTGAGCCTCAATCCATCCCAGGTTCTGCCAACCTGGCTCCACCCAACAGACCCCAGAACCCTTTCCTCGCCATACGCGATTTCAAAACGCCCCGCCTGAAGCTTCAGGTTCGGAAGGAAGGCGTAGTCGATGAATCCTTCATAGAGCTGAATCGGAAAAGGATGCAGCTGAGCATTCACCGGAGCTCCCCAAACCTGCGCAAACTGCACCGTGGCACGTGAATGAACCTGTCCGTGATTAAGGCTTACCCCGACTCTAGACTGCTGGGAGAAGAGGTCCATGGAGTCGACTTTGGGCCCGTAAAGAACGTCGGCCGCTTCTTCGCCAAAGAGATGTCCTGTTCTCAACTCCAGCCGTGGACGAAGGCTCGCGTGTACCTTCAAGACGGGCTCGGCCACTTCGTCTCTGGTGACGCTAGGCAGTGTCTCCGCCGCAAGATCGGTGCTGAGCAGCAATCCCAGAACCACAAAAAGTAGATGTGTGTTTTTCATACCAACCTCCCATTGCCTGACTTCTTCTTAGGAATGACCGCCCCAAAAGGACGGATTCTCGGCCAGGCGTGAATCAGAAATAGAAGCGCCGAAATCAGCGCCAAGACAATCGAATACAGTGTCCAATGCACCATAACCCCGACCCATGCGGCGAGGTTTAAGACCACGAGCGAAGCAGCGGCAAAGCCGGGACGCGGGCGTTCTCGCCCATCCCTTGGAAGGATCCAATACGCCACCGCAAATACAATTTGAGCCATCGCCCCGAGTGTCATCATCGAGACATGACCGTGGAGAAGGTCGAACCCGGGATGAATGTAGGGTGCACCTTTGGCAGCCAATAACCATGCGCCCATCGTCCAGCCGATGGCGAAATTCAAGAGCCCCACCTTCAACGCTATGATCGAAAGTCGAGTCATCCCTTCTCCTTGATTCTTGGCCAGAGGAGTCCAACGAGGATCAATCCCCCCATCCATTGAAGAACTGCGGAAAAGACCACCACTGCGTTCATTGAAAGCCAGCCAAGTGCGCCTGCAGGTTCTGCAATGCCTCGCAATGCCAATCCCACTGTGAGGAGTCCATAACACAGCCAACCGAGCCATTCAGGGCCGCGCGGCGCTTCCTTGGTCCATCTGGGGAACATCCAAAGCGCCACTCCCGCGATCATGAAGGTCATGAACCCAACCGTGAAATAGTGAAGGTATGTGGGCAAGAGGAGCATGGCCCACGGCATACCGGCCACAGTCGCGGCCAAGAGAAGGCTCAGCCCCAAGACAAAAAAGACCAGCGCGGTCCGAAGAAATACTCGTGTGATTCTAGGCATGTCCCCTCCTTTGATTCGAGTTCTTGAAGTGGACCAATGCCCAGAAGACCACAAGAGCAGGACCGAAACTCGTCAATACGGTGGCCACTTGACCCGCCCTAAGAAACGCCAACGCATCCAGATTCAAAAATGAAGCAAAGACCGACCAGAGTGCGGTTGCGGGCAAAATCCCGAGGACCAATGGCGGCACGGTCCATGCGAGGGCACTTGCCGTTCGCGAACCTACCAGCCTATCTCTAACTTCCCAGAGTCCTACCGATAACACGCCGAGAAAGACCCAATGTAGAAAGAGGATCCGCACGCCGCTTCGGTCTGCCCAGTGCATAATGTCTGGAACCGTGTAGAGCAGGCGCGCCGCTGCCATCAGGAGCAGCGCCAACGCCAAGAACTTTGAGGCATGCTTCAGAAGCGGCCACCAGGTGCGCAGAAGCCCATACACAAAAAATACGGAACTAAGTCCGCCGAGCACTCGCAGTTCCAAAGGGAGCCCATGAATCACAGCCAGAAAGCTGAGCGGAATGCCTGCCGCCATGACGGGAAGAAAGCGCGTTGTGAGCGTTGCGTTTCTTGACAAGGCCATGAGGCCCAAAAGGCCCACCAGGAGCCAACCATCGGTCATGGTATTCAAAAACATATGAACAACGCCGGTCGTCCATACGGGGTCGTCAACGCCAAGAGGCACTAGTAGGCCTCTAAGCCAGGCGCCAAGAGTGCAAACCACCATGAAGAAATTCGCGATATCCAAAACTAGGCGGGTTCCTTGGTCGAATACGATGTGCCGGTGCTTTTTCCACACCCAGGCGAACCCGTACCAAACGAACATCAGAGCCGTTGAAATAATGACCGAAAGCGGCATCCTAACCGGGCCGATCTCAGCCAATTTATAGCCCCAAAAAAGAAAGGGAATGAAGCTCGCCATTCCAAGACCCAGCGACCAGTGAATCAGGCGCCTAAACCCGCCAATATGCGCGCCGAGACGTCCCAAATATTCCGTCAAGAGGATCATCCAGCCGGTAGTAGCCCACACAAAGAGCATGACGTGAGAATGGGCGTGCCGAACGTGGGCGAGCTCAAGGCCAGCCCAGTTTCCTGTGGACATCGCATAGCGCATCCAGGCACCGACCAAGCCCGCAAACACAAATCCCGAGGCTGCCGCCTTCCATTCCCAATCAAGCTTTGTCTTCTTTGTGTTCATCAATTCTCCGGGCCAAAACCAACCTTGCCCTCCACACACTGCTAATCTCGTTCCAAAAAAAATCTCGCGTATGATCCACATCACTTTCTTTTCAATTTTTCCTGATACCTTTCCATTCAGTTGACGGTGTCTGCACTCACTCGCTCCTTCACTTTAAGTGCAGTCACCTCCTACCCGAGCTCCGGACGCCGCCCACGTCTGGACTCACTCGCCGGGGGGCGCAAAATGAGAGTCACGGTGCTGCGCCGTGACTTTCGTTTTTCTTGGGCAATGATTCCCACGGATAGCGAATGACCTAGATCATACCCTCCGCAATATCTGCGCTTACTCTCAACCTTGGACGCAATTTCAACCCGATGAGGAAATCATGTCATTGCCAGCAGAAGAAAAAGAGCACTTCGTACACGGTCACAGCAGCCTCGTGCGCCTGCTCGATGAGGTCGAGGCCCATATCGACGGTCTGCAAGGATGCCAGACGCCGGACTTCATGATCGAGGAGCTGAAGCCTTACTGGAACGCGTTTAAGCAAGAACTCTTCGAACATATCGACGAGGAGGAGAACGAGATGTTTCCTCACCTGACGGGCAAGAACGACCGCAATTTACGAGCGTTGCAAAAGCAGCACGGCGATCTCAAGTCCCGCGTTGACGAAATCACCCAATTCATCCAAACCTACACGCATAACGAGGAGCACTTCAAGAAATTTCAATGGCTCATCGACGACTTCAGGGCTGCTTTCAAACGCCATAGTGCCGACGAAAGGGAGTTCATTCTGCGCTCCGTAGGTGCGCCATGAATATCAGCGTCGAATGTGCTCCTCCGGGAGACGATATGGATAAATTGGACGCGCTACAGTCGATGCCGATCTTTGAGAATGTCTCGAAGGACGTGTTGAAACCGTTGGTCGACTACTTTGTGGTCAAACGGTTTGAGCGCGGTGACGAGCTCTGGCGGGAGGGCTCGCCAGCTCATAATTTTGTCTTTTTGGTGGAAGGCAAGATCAAGATCGTGAAGTACCGCCCAGATGGCGGAGAGACGATTCTCGGGGTCTTCGACGAAGGTGATGCCGTAGGCCATATCGCTGTGTTTCGGCGCATCCCCTACCCCGCGAGTGCGGTGGCCCTCGATGACTCGCTTTGTCTAGAAATCTATCGCGACCATTTCTTCGGCACCATCCAACGAAACACCCAACTCATGGAGTGTTTCATCCAGGCGATGATGGAGCGGAATTACCATTTGGTGAGGCGTCTCGAGGAGCTTACCACCTCGTCTGCCGAACAACGCCTAGCGATGGTCTTCGAAAAATTTGCGGAAAAATTGGGCCAACGCAGAAAAGACGAGAACGGAAACATGGCGATCTTCGTAGATGTGCCTCTCTCGAGACGGGATATCGCCGACCTTGTCAATGTGCGCATCGAGACCGCGATCCGCATGATGAGCCGGTGGAATAAGGAAGGTCCGGTCCAAACATTGCCAAACGGCTTTTTGATCACCGACCCTGCCCGCCTCTCAGAAATCGCCGAAGGTGAAGACGACTTCTAGGCGATGCTTAGCTCGTCTCCGTCCATGACCATCAAGGTATGTCCAAGTCCGACTCGGTCAGGAAAATCCGCCCTATGGTGCGCGCCACACGATTCGCGCCGATGATAGGCGGATAGGAGAATCGCTCTGGCGAGCAGATCTTGGGGTGCACTTCGCTCCAGTTCTTCCAACGCCATTTCAAGCATCTCCTGACTTCTGGACACACCCATTGCAAGGGAGAGAGTTCTTGGCGAAAACCTTGCTCTGACGTTCTCCACCTTGAATCCGGAACGCGTTGAGTGAGACTCTTCTGCCCCTATTGCGCGCCCTACCCTTCGGCCACACACAAGACCTTCCAAGAGCGAGTTGCTCGCCAGACGATTCGCACCATGCAGGCCTGTGCTTGCAACCTCCCCGCAGGCAAACAAGCCGTCGATGGATGTGCGACCTTCCTCGTCAACTAAGAGTCCTCCCATGTGGTAATGAACGAGTGGCCGAATCGGGACGCGATCAAGACTCAACCCCCAGGTCCGGAGCGCCAGGGCAGCACTTGGAAACTCCCTCTGAAGGTCCTTGATGGGCGTCAAATCTAAAAATGCGCCGCCGGTCTGAAGTGCCCTTTCTACGCCGCGAGCCACAATATCCCGAGGCGCGAGATCGCCGCCAAGTTCTTGCATAAACGGCTGACCGCTAGAGTCCACGAGCCGCGCACCCGCACCACGCAAAGCCTCCGAGATGATGGGTGTAGGTCGCGTCAGGACGTCCAAGCCCGTGGGATGAAACTGAATCATTTCGAGGTCTCGAACCATTGCACCAGCGGCAAGTGCTAGCTCAAGTCCCGCGCCCGTGGCGTTGAGCGGATTTGACGAGGCTTCAAAACGGCCCCCAATTCCACCAGTTGCCAGGACGACCGTCTCTGCGTCCACGCGCTGAGTCTTTCCCTCGCGCTGAAGCTCCACTCCGCGGATTCGTCCACCAAATTCGTCTAAAAACAGGCCCGTAAGGCGCGCATCCACGCGCTCAACACGTCCACCGAGACGGTTGTCCAGATGCGTAGTTAGCGTTGCACCACTTCGGTCTCCGCCGCAGCGTCGGACTCTGGCAACTTCGTGCCCTCCTTCGTGATTCAAACCCTTATCAAATCTAAAACCTGTGCTCTCCAGCCACTCCAGGGTGTCTAGGGCGTCGTTGATGATGCCTCTAACACTAGATTCCACGCAGAGTCCGGCACCTGCTTTCAAGGTGTCCGAGATATGCGAATCGATATCATCCGTGTTCAGAGGAAACGCGACGCCTCCAAGTGCCATTCGGCTCGCGGATTCGCGCCCAGCGACCAAGAGAACCCGCCGCCCAGCTAGAGAGAGTGCGGTGCTCAACCCTGCAACACCAGCACCCACAACAATGACGTCGTACTTCATCCGACGCGCACCATGTATTCCAGTGAACGTCTGGCGCGGCGCGACACATCGGGGTCCACATGAACTTCACCGAAGCCGTGCTTCAACGAATCACGGACACTTTCCAGGGTAATCTTTCTCATGTGCGGACAAAGCGAGCACGGTTGCACAAACGAAGTCTGTGGATAGCCCGAGCGTAAGTTATCACTCATGGTGCACTCCGTGAGCAGCGACACCTTTTGAGGACGATTCCGCTCGATATAGTCGGCGAGCTGGGACGTGGACCCCACAAAATCCGCGGACTCCTGGACGCTAACTTCGCATTCGGGATGCACCAGCACATGCGTGTCGGGATGCATCTGGCGAAGCTCTGCCACATCGGAGGTGGTGAAGAGCCGGTGTACTTCACACGACCCGTCCCAGGTCAGAATCGTCTTCGTCGTTTGAGAGCGCACCCAATCAGCCAGGTGCTGGTCGGGAGCCACAATCACGGTGTCCTCCTCGAACGAATTCACCACACGGGCCGCATTCGAAGAGGTGCAGCACGCATCAGCCAATGCCTTCACTTCCGCACTGGTATTAACGTAAACCACAATCGGAATGTTTGGATTTGATTGGCGAAGATGCCTCATATCGTCGGCGCTGATCGAATCCGCCAGGGAGCATCCCGCGCTTGGATCGGGACTCAGAACCACACGATCTGGGTTCATAATCTTGGCGGTCTCGGCCATGAAGTGAACGCCACAGACCACAATCGGACCACGTTTGGCGTGCGTCGTTGCAGCAACGGCTAATGCTAAGGAATCGCCGCGAACGTCCGCGACGCTGTGGTAGAGCTCGGAGCGCTGATAGTTATGCGCAAGGATCAGCGCATCTTTCTCGGCCTTGAGCTCTTCGATTTCTTGAATCAAAGGCCGAACCAGCTCCCACTCAAAATCTGTTAAATGCACACCATCGGGCTTCTGCATCTTACCGCCACACAAAAGACTCGCCCAACATATCGCGGTGATCGTCGCAGTTTATGATCCAAGTCATATCCTCAAAATCACCGGGGAGTAGCTTGGAGACGTGGCTTAGAACGGAGGCACCATGCTTTCTTTGACCAGTAACGACGCGCAGATCACGGCCCAGGTGGGATCGCTCCTCAAATTGACCAAACCCGGAATCGTGGTCACGAACGCCATGATGGCCGGAGTTGGCACTGCCGTTGCGGGCCGTCCTGACCTTGTGGTTTCAGTCGGACTGGGCGTGGCGCTCCTCGTGGCAGGCTGCGGTGCGGCGAACCAAGAGCTCGAAGCCGACGTTGACGCGAGAATGCCTCGCACCTCGAGTCGCCCGGTGGCCGACGGCATATTTAGCCGAAACTTCGCCTCTGGAATTGCCACCTTTTTGCTGATCGCGGGAAGCCTGGTGCTCGCTGTTTACGGGGGCCTCGGGGCGGCCCTGCTCGGCGTGCTAGCATGCGTCATCTACGTTGGAATCTACACCCCGCTTAAGAGAGTTTCGTGGGTTGCCATACCTGTGGGTGCGGTGTCTGGAGCCATTCCACCACTTATCGGTTGGGCCGCAGCGCACGTTGCTTGGGAAGCCACCGCGTGGCTACTCTTCGGAGCCCTTTTCGTCTGGCAGCTCCCGCACTTCTTGGCCATCAGCATCCGCCGGGCGAAACAATACTTGGACGCCGGGTTTGCCATTGGTTGCCGAGACCACCAGCTTCAAAACGCCGTACGCTGGGCGCGGATCCTCTCCGTTGTCCTCTTCGCCCTCTCCGCGGGCCTTGTCGTAGAACAAGGCGCAAGCTTCATCCTTGGCCTCGCAGGGGCTGCTCTTCCGCTAGGGTTCGCCTTCACAAAAGTCAAAATCCCCGAGCTATGGGCAAAACGACTCTTCTTCTCGGGACTTGCGTATCTTCCCCTTATGACCATTGCCGCGCTCTTGCACGGCTGAAGGAGGTCATCATGAAAATCACTTTGTTGGCAGCCATTCTGGTTGCCCTCTGGAGCACAGACCTATGGGCTCAGGCGTGTTGCAGCGCCACGTCTGCCGGTGAAGCAGGTGTGGTAGGCCGTTGCCACAAGGCGATGCTCCAGGCCGGCATGACCTTTGACCACGGTGTCGCCTCGTTCAACGCACAAGGAGATAGAGAAACTTTCGAAGAGACCCAGAGCGAAGACATCATCTTCACAGTCTCGGGCGGAATACGGCCGGTAGAGTCCGTTCGAGTGGGCTTGCTCGTCCCGTATCACCTGCAGCACAGGTCAGCTCAAGCACTCGGCAGCACCCAATGGGCCCTTGGAGATGTTGCGTTTAGCACTGGATGGCTAGCCCTAGAAGACCCGATGTTGGGCCTTTCGCACGACCCAACTCCGTTCCTGGAATTCGTCCTGATGGGGTCAATCGCAACCGGCAACGCGACTAAAACGAGCGAAGACCCGTTCGGCGCCGATATCACGAGCACCGGCTCGCACTCACTCGGAGCCGGAGTGCGCGTCATCAAGTTTGTGGTGCCATCTCATGCCCTGAGGCTCAACGCAGACTGGCTCTACAAGTTTTCACATGACGTAGAATTGGGTCGCGAGTCCTTTGCGGTCAAGCCCGGTTCGGAGCTTCGAGGAGTCCTCGGCTGGGCCTACGAAGGCAGCATCTTCTGGTCTGCCGGGCTCTTTGTCCGTGGATCCATGCATTCCGAAATCACTACCGCAGGCAAGATCATTGACGGCTCGGGAATGCGCCGTCTAACCTTCGGTGCGCACTGGCGCCAATCGCTCGCCTTTCCCTTCTGGGACATCAATTTCTCGGCTGGCACGGATATGTTTCTAGGAGAGAACCTCCCGCGAACCGGCGTTTCCGGCGGCATCAGTGTGCAGAGGAACTTCCTATGACGACACCAAAATCTATTTCACTCATCGATCCTCCCGCCGCGGAGGTTCCTTTTGCGTTACTCGGCAAAGGCTTTCGCCCGTTTTTCCTGGGGGCCGCGCTCTTTGCCGTGCTCTATATGCCTCTCTGGGCATGGGTGTATCTCAAGGGCGGCGCCACAGGTCCGTTCGGCCCCATTGTCTGGCACGCCCACGAAATGCTCCACGGTTTTACGGTAGCCGTGATCGCAGGCTTTCTGCTGACGGCTGTGAGCAATTGGACACGCGAATCTACGGCAGAGGGCTGGCTCCTTTTGGGGGTGTTTTCGGTCTGGCTGGCCGGCAGAATTGGAATCCTTCTCTGCGGTTTTCTGCCCGAGGCTTTTTATCCTATTGTGAGCGCGATTGACCTCGCGTTTTTGCCAATCTTTGCAGGTACTATTGCGAGGCCAATCTTCAAGACGAAGAACAAACGCAACTACGTATTCCCAATAATACTAATGGTTATGTGGGCGTCAAATCTGCTCACGCATTTAGACGTTTACGGCATAACGAGCGGAATGGGCATGAAATCTTTGTATTTAGCTTTGCATATGATTTTGGTCATTGTGATTCTAATCACAGGAAGAATTGTCCCACTATTTACACGTAACGCGCTCGACGACATGAGCATCCAGTCGAATCCCAAGGTCGATAAACTCTGTGTGGGGCTCGCGGTACTCTTCGCGGCTATCTCCACTTCGGGGATCCAAGTCCTGGTTCCGTGGGTCGCGCTCGCACTAGCACTGGCGCTTGTCGTCCGCTCTTGGAAGTGGGGAAGCCTCAAGACCCTCAAGGTGCCTCTGCTCTGGATCCTACATTTCGGAAATCTCTGGCTTATCCTTGGTTTTACCTTGCTCGCCGTAAGTTCGTGGGGGGTGCTGGCTCCAAGCGTGGCCATTCACGGCTTAACCACAGGAGTCATCGGCATCCTTTGCCTCGGTATGATGGCCCGCGTCACCCGCGGCCACACGGGCAGAGACCTCACCACGGACAAACTCACCACCCTAGCCTTCGTGCTCATGGTCGGTGCGGTTCTAACGCGTGTCGGAGGACCGATTGTCGGCGGCTCGGCCGTGATGACATCCATCGTAGTCTCGGCCGGACTTTGGTCGGCTGCCTTCCTCCTATACCTGACTCAACACGCGCATATGTTGCTGACTCCTCGGCCCGATGGGCGCCCAGGGTGATCTAGATCAGCTCGTCCGGCTCAGACGTCCTTAGTTTGGACTCTGAAGGAGGCTCCATGCGCTATCTGCTCGTCACACTAATTTCCCTCATTATCAGCTCGAATGCCGCGGCCGAATGTCCCGCAGATCGAGATTGGTCCGATGAGCTCTCGGTTCACCAAGGCTACGAAGAGCTCCAGGGCAAAAAGGTCATCCTCGAGTTCTGGGCCACGTGGTGTGCGCCTTGCGTCGTCTCTCTTAAGCATGCGCAAGAGCTCGCTTCGGACCGCGTCGCCGTGGTCGCCATAAACTCGGAGAAAGACACCCATCGCGCTCAAAGTTTTCTGAAGAAATACGCGTTAGACCCTAAGGTCATCTGGGACACAGACTCTCGAATCTTAGAGCGAGTAGCGCCCAGAGCATTTCCCTGGACTATCGTCCTCGACGCGAACCATTGCGAGATTTGGTCGGCCAGCGGCGCCCACCCCGACACGCTCGAAGAGCTCAAGAAGGTCGTGGAATAAGCGTGAAAAACTAGTCGCCTTTCCTGATCCAGATCACAAACCAGCTCAAAATCTTCCGTAGTATCCACATCGTAAGCCGACTTCAAAAGGAGTTACGATGTCCGATCCGAACACCGACCAGATGAACACCGCTCGATGGATGGGCATCTCCATTGGCTCTCTTATGCTCGCGGGCTGCTTCTCGATGGCATTGGTCGTCGCGAGAGTCCCGATCTTTGCGAACATCATCAATGACCCCGACTTCTTTCGCCGAGCACTCGTCGTGCACGTGGATCTGGCGCTCATCGTGTGGTTTTACGCCTTCATCGCGGCGCTCATGCAACTGGTGGCAACCAAAGCAGGTGCCTGGTACGGGGCGTGGCGAGGCACGACGCCTGCCATTATAGGTATCGTCCTGATGGTGCTCTCGGCTGGAATCAAACACGCCGAGCCAGTGCTCGCGAACTACGTCCCAGTTGTTGACCACCCCCTCTTCATCACAGGACTCGTTCTTTTCGGCATCGGCGTGCTCGCGGCGATGCTCTCGCCGCGTCTGATTGACGACGAAACGGCAGGCTACTTCCCAGTTTTCCCAGACGCCCGGATCGGGCTCAGGGCTTGTGCTATCGCCACATTTGCGGCCGCCTTGACCTTCTACGGGGCCTGGTTGAGTACGCCGCGCGAGCTCGAGAATGCCGCCTACTATGAACTCATCGCCTGGGGCGGTGGACACGTCTTGCAGTTAGCCAGCGAGACCGCGATGCTCTCGGTTTGGCTCATCCTGATTGGAACCATTCTCAAGCGCCCTGTTCTCTCGCGTGGAAAAGCAGCGTTCCTCTTCGGGCTCTTGGTCACCCCACACCTCGCGATGCCCGCATTCACCCTGGCTGGGACAAGCTCGGCTCTCTACTACAATGGCGCCACCCAATTGATGCGCTGGGGGATCTTCCCGGCAGTGCTCACCATGCTCGGCTTCATCCTCTGGGAACTCAAGAAGACAAGCCACGTTTGGTCATGGCGCGACCCTCGACTGGTGGGCTTTGCAACGTCCGCATCGCTCACCGTCACGGGCTTCATTCTGGGCGCCATGATTCGGGGCTCGAACACGATGATCCCCGCGCACTACCATGCCGCGATTGGAGCCGTCACCGTCTCGTTCATGACTGTAGCATTGGTGCTCATTGCGCCACAGCGCTTTGGTCTCAAGGCCACACCGCTCTTCCATACAGACGTAATAAAGTACGATACGTCTCGTACCGCAACACACACCAATTACGAAACACATCGTACCTCAAAAGACCGCTACTCCAGGCTCTTCGCCCTCCAACCGGTACTCTTCGGGGTCGGCCAGCTCGTGTTTGCGATTGGATTTGCAATGGCAGGGGCACACGGCATGGGCCGCAAGGTCTACGGTGCGGAACAAGCCGTTCGTGGCGTCTGGGACTGGCTAGGTCTCAGCATCATGGGGCTCGGCGGGCTGGTCGCCGTGGCCGGCGGGCTCGCCTTTATCTTCATCTTTCTTCGCGAAAGCACGCCGCTTATCGCGCTCAAGCTCAAATCAATCGTTGGAATGACTTACACCAAGGAGGCCACACCATGAGCCAAGATGCCGAAAACAAAACACATCCCCTTCAGAAGCTCTTAGACAACCCATGGCTCTTGCTCGCGCTCGGGCTTCTGATTCCGTTCATCAGCTACACCGCGTGGGGTTGGCTCGAGCTTCTCACCATCACCAAAGCGACCCTTCCCTAAAGGAGTTCTCATGTCCATTCATAGTCCAGCCCCCGATTGGTTTCAGATGCCGCACGGGCACGAGCGCCTCTGGATCGGGCTTGCCCTTGTCTGGTGCCTCATCATGTTCGCCATGATGCCCTTCTGGCACTTCAAGGGTAAGCAAAACAGCACAGGCGAATCCTATAGCGTCACACCTGCTGAGTTCACCGAACGCGCAGAGAAGTTCGCCCAGACCAACAAAGTCTCGGAACACAATGGTATTCCTGTTGCCGAGCCCCCTCCCGGTGGCGACGCATACCTGCTCGCCAGAATGTGGAGCTGGTACCCCGTACTCAAGCTTCGCAAGGGTGAGACGTACCGCCTGCACATCTCGTCCGCAGATTTGCAGCACGGCTTCTCGTTGCAGCCCATCAACATGAACTTCCAAGTCATGCCGGGCTACGACCACGTTTTGACCATCACGCCGACCCACACTGGCGAATTCACAATCGTTTGCAACGAATTTTGCGGCATCGGCCACCACGCCATGATCGGCAAAATCTTCGTCGAATAAAGGAGTTCCTATGTCTGACCTCAAGCCAGGAATGCGACGATGCGACACGACGGGACTCCCCGTGTGTCTCGACGCGCAGGCCTTCATCAAGCTCAACGCCGTCATGGCCGTTGTGTATCTTCTCGTAGGTGCAATCGCTGCCCTACTCCTGGTCCTCACCCGATGGCCCGCCGTGCACCTCTTGGACACCGCGTGGTTCTACCGCATCTTGACCCTGCACGGGATCAATATGCTCATCTTTTGGATTCTCTTCTTCGAAGTCGCCGTCCTCTACTTTGCCTGCACAACCCTTCTCAATACAAAGCTTTTCTCTCGAAAACTCGCGTGGGTGTCTTTCGGTTTAATGGTCGTTGGGTCCGTGATGACGGACTACACCATCTTCATGGGCAAAGCAGACGTCATGATGACGTCGTATCTACCACTGCTTGCACACCCTCTATTCTACCTTGGAATCATCCTCGTTGCGGTCGGAACGCTGGTTGGCGTTGGAAACTTCTTCGGCACGCTCTACGTGGCCAAACGAGACAAAAACTACGAAGGCTCCATGCCTTTGGTTACCTTCGGAGCCATGACGGCCGCCATCATCGCCGTTCTCGCGCTCCTGCACGGTGCCATCGCTCTCGTGCCTACGTTCACGTTCTCACTCGGCCTCACACCCGAACCCGACCCAATGTGGTATCGCTTGATTTGGTGGGGACTTGGACACCAATCACAGCAGGTCAACGTGGCCGCCATGGTCTCCATTTGGTACCTGATTTCCTATCTGACCACCGGCGCAAAACCCATCAACGAATTCGTCTCCAGAGCCGCATTCCTCCTCTACATCCTCTTCATCAACCTCGCCTCGGCTCACCACCTTTTGGTGGACCCAGGTGTCGGTGCAGGCTGGAAGATCTGGAACACGTCCTACGCTATGTACCTCGCTGTGCTCGCGTCGCTCATCCACGGATTTACAGTCCCTGCGGGTATGGAAATCGGCATGCGCATCCGAGGCTACGGACGCGGCCTCTTCGGCTGGCTCTGGAACGCACCCTGGAAGAACCCAGCTTTCTCCGGCTTCTTCCTCTCCCTGGTGATCTTTGGGTTCATCGGCGGCATCACCGGCGTAACGTTGGGAACACAACAGATCAACATCCTCGCCCACAACACCATGCGCATTCCCGGGCACTTCCACGCCACGGTAGTAGGCGGAACCACGCTCTCGTTCATGGCCGTGACCTACTACGTGGTCCCGCTATTCTTCCAGCGCGACTACCCGATGAAGTGGCTGGCCCGGCTCCAGCCCTATATCTTTGCCATCGGTATCGTGATGGTGAGTTTGGGTATGTCGTTCGCGGGCACCAACGGTGTCGCAAGACGAACTTGGGATATCGACGCCGCTGGCATCTACGGCTCTACAGCCCACCTGATGCTCGGCATCATGGGCGTTGGAGGCGTGCTGGCCTTCACAGGCCTGCTCATCTACATCCTGCTCACGGTCTGGGCGGTATTCTTCGGTGAATCCAACAAAGGACGCGCGATCTTCGATTGGGGAACTCCCCCAATCGTGGCATCCCAGGCCGAAGCCGAAGCTGCCGAAGCCGAGGCGAGCGCGGGCCGTGCACCTGGAACCATGGTGCTCGTGATGATTCTGCTCATCTCGTTCGTGGTCTACTACTTCGCAAACTGGAAGGCTCTGGCCGACCTCTGGTGGGTGAGGTAAACCATGACTATTCGCCCAGTTCATGCGTTCGAGCGCCTCTTTTCAGGACACGTGTTTGCCGCGTTCATGATCGGCATCCTCGTCTTTGCCACCCTCTTCATGAGCGCCATCTTGGTCATTCCCGTCACCGAGACCCCTTTCGGTGCCTTTGTGGAGGATTTCAAAACCTGGTGTTTTAGCTACGATCCGAACGCAGGAACCATGAACTGGGCCTATGTCGCCGTCATGATTCTAAACCCGCTCATGCTGGTTGGAATCGTCGCCGGTATCTGGTGGCGCCCGCTCAACCTCGCTTGGAGAGACGCTCGCTCGAGCATCCTCAAGATCACCGCATATTCGCTGGTCACCGTTGTAGGCCTTAGCGTTGGCCTCTACCTCTTAGGCCCTACCGAAGTCCCAGATCAGGAACGCCCGTTTCCGGCCGAAAGACTTCGGACCGCCATGCCTCTTCCCGAATTCGACCTCTTCAACCAAGAGGGGGAGCGAATCCGTTCCGAAGACCTAAAGGACCGTGTGGTCATCATCACGGCAATCTACGCCACATGTACTGATACGTGCCCCATGATCCTGACCACATTGCGAAAAACGCTCAACACCCTGAGCGACGAGGACCTGGAAAAAGTCACGGTCGTGGCGATCACCCTCGACCCAGAAAACGACACGCCCGAGAAGTTGAAGAAGAATGCGGATGCCCACCAACTCTTCGCCCCAAGGGTGAACCTCGTCAACGGGGACAAAGACACCGTCAACGCACTCTTGGACAACCTCAACTTTGCACGTTGGACCAACCCCGAAACCGGCGTCATCGAACACGCCAACATGTTTATTCTCGTCGATCGTAACCAAACGATTGCTTACCGCTTGAGCCTTGGTGAACGGCACCAGAACTGGCTCAAGACTGCCCTCAAGGTGTTGCTCGCGGAGGTGTGAGCATGTCAAATCCACAAAAACTCTCGAACCAGTCGCGCTGGCCGCGCCTCTTCGATCTCTTGCAAGCGCCGTTCGTCGCGCTCGACAGGCTCATGGAGGCGCATTTGCCGCCTTCGATGAACCCGTTCGCCCAGACCGGCGCGCTTGCTAACGTCTCCTTTATCATCGCCGCGATCTCCGGCGTACTGCTGCTATTTTGGTACAGCCCAAGCGTGCACGAAGCCTGGGCATCGCTCGAAAACATGAGCGCGCTCGGGCAGCTCACACGCTCGGTGCACCGCTATTCATCTGACGCAACCATGCTCCTGGTGCTCTTCCATGCGGCAAAACTCTTGTTTGCGTCTCGCTTCTCAGGCCCGCGCTGGGTGGCGTGGGTCACCGGCGTGTTTAGCCTCGGGACCCTCTGGTTTGTAGGATGGCTCGGCTACTGGCTCGTCTGGGATTCTCGCGCTCAAAGCCTCGCCACGATCAGCGCTCGGCTTGTTGAGCCTATCCCAATCTTCACCGACCCACTCTCCCGCACCTTCGTCGTCAACGAAGCAGTCTCAAGTGGACTCTTTGTGACGGTATTCTTCTTCCACATGCTCATCCCACTGGTCATCGGGGTGGCGATTTGGATGCATATCAGCCGTGTCGCACGCGCAAAATTCCTCACGTCCAAACCCATGGGTGCGTGGCTTGGTGCCTCACTCTTAGCGGTCTCCATCGCCTTTCCTGCATTGAGTTCCGAACAAGCCGACATGAGCATCAAGCCTGCTTTCGAGACTATGGATTGGTGGTACCTCTTCCCGCTGGCCGTCGCTGACCGCCTCGGCACCGGCGTGATCTGGACCGCAGCCTTTGTGCTCGGTTTGCTGCTCTTCACGATTCCGTGGACGCTCAGCCGTAAGGAGCCCGAAAAAGCTCAAGTCGACCTCAACCGCTGCAACGGCTGTACAAATTGCGCCAACGACTGCCCCTACGGCGCTATCACCATGGTTCCTCGCACGGACGGACGCCCATGGGAGCTCGAAGCAAAGGTTGACCCAAACCTCTGCGTAGGCTGCACCATTTGCTCCGGCTCCTGCAACTCGGCCGGAATCGGCATCCCAAGCCTCCCCGTCCAAGACAAGAGAAAGGTCGTGGACCAATGGGTTGACCAGGTCCAAAACGATGGCGAGGAGCCTCTCATCGCGTTCCTTTGCGCAAACTCGGCTGCCGGCGACTTTTCAATCGACGAAAACGGAGTCTCAACCGAACTCCCCGGCTTCAGATGCGTTCAAGTACCTTGCTCGGGTTGGGTCAACCCCATCACCGTTGAAAGAGCACTCAGACGCGGCGCGAAGGGAGTTCTCGTGGTCGGGTGCGGCTGCAGCGACCCACCTTTCAGGGAAGGAGTCGAGTTCACACAAGACAGGCTCGACGCCAAACGCTCACCTCAGATGAGGCTTGAAAAGGTGGACACGAGCCGAGTCAGGTTCATACTTCATCCGCGCGGAGACCTCGTCTCCATGCTGGCCGATATTGACGCCTATCGAACAGACTCCCTCGCAAAGCCATCGGGCTTCAAAGTGCAACCCAAGCACTGGGTTAAGGGCGTTTTAGTCGCGGCGACACTCTCTGCGCTCGTCTGGGCCCCTTCAAACATGGCGAGCCTATTCGAGGCAGACCCGAGTCCGGAACTCGTGCTTTCGTTGAAGTACCGACCCAAGGTCGAAGAACTCTGCAGGCCGGCAACCGAAGAGGAAAAAGCCAAGATGATGCGGCACATGAAGTCCGACACAATCTGTGAGCGCTCCAGACCCGATGTCAACGTTCGTGTGAGCGTCGGGCCAAGTGTGGTCCACCAAGCCACCTACGAGCCACATGGGCTCGCCTCAGACGGCCCTAGCTTCGCGTTGATAAAGATTCCCGTCGGTGAGGGCGAGCATCAGGTCAAAATCGAAGTCGGCCATGCTGACAGATGGACTCACGTCAAGGAAGCACAGCTCGTCTTCCGTCAGATGGAGCGCCACGTTTTCACATTCGAAGAAGGTGTTTGGACACTCAGCTCTCCAAACTCGCCAAGAAAATGAAAAACCGATGACTTGGATCATAAAGCACCCATCGAATTGCCGTTAGTTTCCCTCTGTCAGGTCCTCGTTCCATAGGAGCACAACATGAGAAACACGTTAATCGCATCATTCGTAATCGCCGCCCTCCTCGCCTTCGTGGGGTGCAAGTCCGAAGCAAAGGCACCCGCAAAAGCCGACAAGGCTGCGGGCGCTTCGTCTGCGACGTTCACTATTTCAACCGACCCAGCCGTCATTGCCGAGGGAGAAAAACTCTTCACAGCAAAAACCTGCAACGCATGCCACCAATGGGACAATAAGGTTGTCGGACCTCCTCTCAAAGGCGTCACAGCAAAACGCTCGCCTGAGTGGTTGCAGTCCATGATCACTGACCCTCTGAACTTCGTGAAAACCGACCCAGAGGCAAAGAAACTCTTTGAAGAGTACAAGACCCCAATGGCAACACCACCCGTCACGCAGGAAGAAGCCCGCGCCATCATCGCCTACCTGCACACCAAGAAGTAGCCGATTGAGAGACTCATTCTTCCTTGCACGAGGGAATACTCCAAGTAGACTTGAGGTTGAACCTGAGAAATCAAGGAGTTCCAATGGGTATTTTTGGCCGAATGAAAACTCTCATCAAATCCAACGTCAACGACATTGCGTCAAAGGCCGAGGATCCTAAGAAAATTTTGGACCAGTTGCTCCTCGACATGCAGGAGCAGCTGAACGCCGCCAAGATTCAGGTCAGAGATACTCTCGCTGATCAAAAGCGTCTCGAGAAGCAATACGCTGACGCCAAGAAGCAAGCTGAAGATTGGGAGAAAAAGGCGATGAACGCCGTGCGCGCAGGTGAAGACGACCTCGCTCGCGAGGCTCTTGCTCGCAAATCTCATTACGACGAACAAGCAGCTGCTTTTCAATCAAGTGCGGAGCAACAAAAGGGCCTCGTGGAGGACCTGAAGGTCTCTCTTAAACAGCTCAACACCAAAATCGAAGAAGCCAAACGCAAGCGGAACTCGCTTGTCGCGAGAGCTCAGCAGGTCGAAGCCAAACAAGCTATGGCCACCACTGCACAGTCCATGAGTGGCGGAAACGCGTTTGACGAGTTCGAGAGGCACGCAGGCAAAATCGATGAGTTTGAGATCGAGGTCCAAGCCGGCGCCGAACTCTCCCAAACCACCAAAGATCAAGACCTTGAAGCCAAGTTTGCCAAGGTAGACGCCATGGCCGGAGCGGACGATGAGCTCGCCGCGCTTAAAGCCAAAATGGGCATGAAATAATTGCACCAAATCTGCTCTTGATTATGGGATCACCCATCCCTACATTCCCGCCGCTCAAGGGGTGATATCTCAACACCCCCGTGGGTGTCTGTCATGGGCTCTTCAGTATCAAACATCAGGTATTTCGAGGCGAGGCCTTCTTCTGTGGAAGAAAAATCTGGACAAGCATTTGTGCTCGAACTCGGACGTGCACTTCATTCATACGGAACGCCTGCTCACCAGCTCGAGGACGCTCTTATGCGCGTCTCCAAACAGTTGGGCCTCGACGGCCAGTTCTTGACCACGCCAACCTCCATCACCGCAGCATTTGGGCCCATAGGTAATCAACAAATGGCCATGATGCGGGTTGACCCCGGTGTAGCTGAACTCGGCAAACTCGCTGAACTAGACGCAATCGCGAGCAAGGTCTTGCGTGCCGAATTGACCCCAGACCAGGGCTCAGAACAAATCGCCAAAATCGTCTCGAACCCAAAACGATTTGGCCCAAAGACCATTGTCGCCGCCCATACCATTTCCAGCATGTGCACGGCCGCTTTCTTCGGGGGGCACCTCTTAGACGTCAGTGCGGCTGCCCTGATCGGCACGGTGGTCGGCATGATGGCTGTCGTGCTCTACAAGAAGCCTGAAACCTCCCGAGTCATGGAGCCGCTCGCTGCACTTGCGACCGCGATCCTGGCAGGTATCTTGGGCGCGCTCTTTCCGAGCATGACCGTCTACGTGATCACCATCGCTGGCCTTATCGCGCTCGTGCCCGGGCTCACGCTCACACTCGCGATGACAGAACTCGCCACACGAAACCTTGTAAGCGGAACGGCCCGCCTAATGAGTGCGGCGCTCATCTTCCTCGAACTCGGATTTGGAGTGGCCTTGGGTCAGAAACTCGCGGCCCTTCTCTCAAGCGAGTTTCACTTTACGGTCACGCCAACCAATGTTCCGCTCGCCGCAGAAATCATAGCCCTCGGAGCGCTCCCACTCGCGTTCGGAGTCCTCTTTCAAGCTCGTGCGCGCGACCTCTTTCCGATCCTAGTCGCTGGTATCTTCGGGTTCATCGGCGCACGCGCCGGGGCATCGCTCTTCGGCGCCCAGCTCGGAGCCTTTTTCGGCGCGCTCGTCGTGGCTTCGTTCTCCAATATCATGGCGAGAACGCTCGACCGACCCGCAAGCGTACTACTCGTGCCAGGAATCCTGCTTCTGGTCCCCGGAAGTATTGGATTCAAGAGCATGACTGCCATGCTCTCCGCGGACGTCATTGGAGGCGTCGAAACCGCCTTCTCAATGATCCTCATCGCAATGGCGATCGTAGCAGGGCTCTTGCTGGCGAACCTACTCATCCCAGCACGTCGCGCCCTCTAAGGTTGAAGCCCTTGAACCACGGCCGCCCCGGACTTTGAGGCGGGCACAAGGAGGGAAGGCGTCTGCTCACGGTTCTGGCGACGCGCCTCGACCTTCACATTGTCCACAACAAAGCCTTTTAGCTCCGAGACGTTCACGTTCCCGTCCTTATTGGAGTCCGCAAGCCCCTTCATTCCGTCCAAAAGATAGTGGGTAAAGAGCCCGTGTCCGCTCTCAGGATGAGCGCCCGTGGTCTCACGTGCGCCTGATGCCGTGAAGGTAAAGACGGAGCCGCCTTCCAACTCTTTGACCGGCACCAACGGACGCGTCCCTTCGGGAAGCACGCTACGGTCTCCGGTACCCGAGAAACATGAGTCCAAGAAGAGATACGCATCTTGGCCTTTGAGGTTCGAGAGCGCGCCCTGAACCTCCGCCACTTGGATTCCGCCCGAACGGATATAGGTAGGGTTTCCATCATAGGGCACGAGGAACGACGTCCCATTCTCCACATCTGGCGCTCCGTGCCCCGAGAAGAACACGTAGACGCGTCCACCCTTCTGAACAGCGTTTCGAGGCAGCCACTCAAAGAGAGCCGCGCTGATATCCGCCTTGCTGGCCCGCTCACCGGTCAAGACCTTGATATTGGCTTCCGGCACATTCAACGTTTTCTGGACGAGGTCCGCAAACGCGCGAGCGTCGCGCTCGGCGCCTGATGCAGCGGGCAGTGACTCACGATAATTCTCGATCCCAATCACCACCGCCCATGAATTGGACCCGTCGGTGTTCGATTGCGGAAACTCGCCCGTAGAGCTCTGGGCGGGCTTTGCCGCCACCCGAACCGCTGGCGTGGCGCCGCCTGAATAGGCCATCGTATCGATTTCACCCAGCGCAGAGACGACTTGAGTTGCGATAGCTTCGCCACTCGCTCCAAAAGCTGAGGTATCTGCCTTTGCAAGGACCACTGCGCCCGAGCTGTCGTACACGTTCCACTCCCATTTGATCGCGTGGGTGAAATTGACGTCCAAAACGTCCACCTCAATAACCAGGTCCGCCGTTTCACGTGAGTTGACTGGGACGCCCTGGCGAGTGGCAAGCAAATTCTCCTTAAGCTTGCCTGCAACGTCGTCCTTGACTCCGCTGGCCATGATCGTGTCCTGGCGCACCTCCACAAAGACACGAGCTGAGGAAGGTATCTCTCTGGTGGCCATCGCGCTATTTGACGCAGCGCATCCACTTAGACCACCCAACAGTACACCGCCAAGCCCAAGACAAATTAACCATTTCTTCAACATTTTCGCGCCTCCGCAGGTTCCAAATCTCTAGAATCAGGACCCTAGTCACCTAGTCTCAAACCTGCAAGCAGAGTCGATTGGTATGCGTTATGCAGATGCAACTCTTTCGATTCAGACCTTTTTCAGAGGAGGATGTCATGAGTCACACGAAAGAAATCAAGACCTTGGACGAACTTAAAGCCGTGCTCGCGGCAGACGCCAATCCAGCCCTTATCGACTTTTGGGCTTCGTGGTGCGGACCGTGCCGCGCAATGGCGCCACATTATGAGGCCGCGGCCCAAGAGTTGGACCAAGAACCCGTGGACTTCTACAAGATCAACACCGAAGAGCACCCCGAACTTGCCGCTGCGTTCAACATTCGTGGACTTCCGACCGTTCTCATGATCAAGGACGGAAAGGTCGCCGACGCGATTGTGGGCGCGCGCGACAAGGATACTTATAAGAAGAAGGCGGAGTGGTTACTTGGCAAGAATACAGGTCTTTGGGACCGACTTTTCGGCTGATTCGTTGCAACGGGTGTTTCAACGCTCAAAGAGAAATGAACGCCCATTTGCGCTGCCCGATAATCTGCCATCTTGCGGTATAGACACTTGCTCCCACGATCGGATAGAACCCCAAGTTAGCGAACACTAACCCCATGAGGAGTTCATCATGCAAGACGCCTATATCTTGGACGCCGGTCGCTCAGCGATTGGTCGCCGCAAAGGAATGCTCTCAAAAACCCGTCCTGACGACCTTGCCGGCTACACGCTAAAAGGCCTCGTCGAGCGCAACCAGCTCGACCCTGTGCACGTCGAAGACGTCATCATGGGTTGCGTGACTCAGATCGGCGAACAGGGCTTCAATATTGGCCGACTCGCCACACTCACCGCGGGATTTCCGGTCACGACCACGGGTACAACCGTCAATCGCATGTGTGCCTCGAGCCTTCAGGCCGTGAACTTTGGCGCCCAGGGCGTCATGAGCGGCATGCACGACCTTGTCATCGGCGCTGGCGTCGAGTCCATGACTCGCGTCGCCATGGGGACTGACGGCGCCGCCTTGAGCGAGAACATCCTCGACCGATTCGACATCATCCAGCAGGGACACTCGGCGGAGCTCATCGCCAAGAAGTGGGGCCAGACCCGCGAGCAGCTCGACCGAATGGCGCTCGAATCCCACCAGCGTGCACTCCACGCCATAGACAATGGCTACTTCAAGAAGGAGATCATTCCGCTTGAGGTCGAAGGCCCAGAGGGCGAGACCCTGGTATTTGATACGGACGAAGGCCCTCGACGCGGCTCCACGATTGAAAAGCTCGCGTCACTCAAGCCCGCATTCCGGGACGACGGTGTGGTCACCGCCGCCGCTTCATCGCAGATCTCGGACGGCGCCGCGGCTGTTCTTATCGGCTCAAAGAAAAAGGCCGACGAGCTTGGCCTTACACCACGAGCTAAGTTCCGTGCCATGGCTGTCGCCGGCGTGGACCCGACGATTATGCTCACGGGCCCCATCCCAGCCACCCAGAAGGTCTTGGAGAAAGCCGGCCTCACTATGGACGAAATCGGCCTCTTCGAAGTCAACGAGGCATTCGCACCAGTGGTTCTTTCATGGGCGCAAGACCTTTCGGACGACCCTGAAAAACTCCTTGAGCGCACGAACGTCAATGGAGGCGCCATGGCACTTGGGCACCCACTCGGATGCTCCGGCGCACGTCTGATCACAACGCTGCTCCACGAAATGGAGCGCCGAGACATTCAGTATGGCCTCGCCACGCTTTGCATCGGATTCGGAATGGCTGTCGCAACAATCATCGAGCGCTGAGAGCGCAGGAGGTAGAACATGGGAATTCTCAACGGAAAAGTCGCTCTCATCACAGGCGCAGGCGCGGGTCTCGGTCGTGCATACGCGCACATCTTCGCCAAAGAAGGTGCCAAAGTCGTCGTGAACGACCTCGGTGAAGACACCGCTCAAAAAGTGGTGGCCGAAATCAAAGAAGCGGGTGGAGAGGCGAGCGCGTTTGCGGGCTCTGTCGCTGACCACGCGGCTGCAAACGCCATGGTCCAGCACGCGGTCGACACCTTCGGCAAACTCGATATCGTGGTCAATAACGCGGGAATCTTGCGCGACCGAACCCTCGTCAAACTCTCCGAGGAAGAGTGGGATATCGTGCTCGCTGTGCACCTCAAAGGCACGTACCTGGTCACCAAAGCTGCTGTATTGGCCATGGGTTCAAACGGTGGGCGAATCATCAACACAAGCTCGCTCGCCGGCCTGAAAGGAAATTTCGGACAAGCAAATTACGGCTCAGCCAAAGCGGGAATCGCCGGGTTTACGCGAGTCGTCGCGCTCGAAACCCAAAAAGCTGGCATCACCGTCAACGCTATCGCGCCGGTGGCAAAAACAGCGATGACCAAAGATATCTCGATGGTTCCTGAAAGCTTTGAGCCCGAGGATATCGCGCCGCTTGTCTGCTGGTTGGCTAGCGACGACGCCGCAGGTGTCACCGGCCGAATCTTTGGTTGTCACGGGTCCCATTACTTTGAATACGTGACCGAGCTCACCCCTGGCGTAGACCTCGGAGAAAAACGGTGGACCCCAAGAGATGTGGGCGCCCGATTCAAGGAAATCACCGCGAAGCCAAGCCAGGCCAAGCCCGATGCAACAGGCGAAGGCTCCGAAGAAGTCAAAACCCTATTCCAGGCCCTCCCTGGCACGTTCAAAGCCGATAAGGCCGGAGACTGGGCAGCCACCATCCTCTTCGAGGTTGGCCCTGAAACCTATTCGCTGGTCGCGTCGGGAGGAAAGGCGACTATCCAGGAAGGCTCTGCGGGACAACCCACCGGGAAGGTCACGTTTAACTCCGCGGAAACCTTACTTGAAATGGCAAGTGGAAAGATGGCTCCTGAGCAAGCCTTCATGAGTGGAAAAGTCACCACAGATAACATGGGAATTTTGATGAAATTCTCAAAGTATTTCGACCTCATGGAAGCCGCCTCATCATTGGGCGTTAAGACCGCTCAAGTACCTGCAGGTTTGAACAAAGATGCACTTGGAAAGAAGTACAGAGGAAGTGCTGAATTTGTGACCGGCGACCAAATCGTCGCCTATGCCAAAGCCACCGATGAGACAAACCCTCAGTATTTCGGGCAAGAGGACGGCGACATGATCGCGCCCCCCGTATTCCCAGTGCGCCCGCTCTTCAAGATGCTCACCGAAGCCATCAGCGACCCTGAACTCAACGCCGACCTGCTTCGTTTGGTCCACGGCGAGCAAGACATGAAGTTCCATCGGCACCTCAAGCCTTGGGATTTAGCCACACCAAGAGCTGAGATCTCCAAGATCGAGTCCAAAGAATCTGGCGATTTGGTCACCATCACTCAGCGCCTCTTTGTGGATGGTAAACTCACGACTGAGGTGGAAAGCGTCATCTTCGTACGTGCCACCGAGCGCAAGTCCTCGGGGGCCAAGGCACCAGCTGAGCCTGTGGCACACGAGGTTATCTTCTCGCAATCGCAGACCGTGGCTGCCGATCAACCACTTCGCTACGCCAAAGCCTCGCTGGACATGAACCCCATCCACGTGGACGAGGGAATCGCGAAATCCGCCGGGCACCCTTCCGTCATTCTCCACGGCCTATGCACCATGGCGTTCGCTGCGCGAGCCCTCGTCGACGGCCCGTGTGACGGCGATCCGCAAAAACTCCAGCGGCTACGCGTGCGCTTCTCTAAGCCGGTGCTTCCGGGCTGGACGCTCACGACTTCGATCTGGAAGGAGTCCGAGTCAGCCGGTATCATCACCTACGGACTCGAAGTCAAGAATCAGGACGGCGTAGTGGTGATCTCGAATGCTTCGGCAGAAGTGGTGCCCACCTAGAGTCCAAGCCTCATTCTCAAGCGCATGCCACGTACACTCCTGCGCATTTGAGCCCACTCCCTGAAAAGCTCTGAGAACCGCTGAAACCTCCCCTCAACTAGATGAAATGTTCACGGGCATGCCCTACTCTGAATTCATAGAGATTGAGGCAGGTCTAACGTGTTGAATCAAAGTTAAGGGATAGTTATGTCGTTTAAAGGTCATACATTATTGGGTGGAACAGTTCGAGCTTCCGATGAGTGCTACTTAGTCTCCACCAATGATGACCACGTGACAACGACTCTCTGGCGATGGGACGGCTCGGACTGGGATTCCCACACGGTGACTTGGCCTGCGGTCAGCGGAACCGTGTGCAGTGTGCCCAACTCAAGATATTTGGCCTTAGGGAAATGGGGTGAGGTGGAGGCGGATCCAACGGGAACTTGGACGTCTGAAACAGGGGTATCCTCTAGTGGCGAGGACCCCACTAAGAGAGGGCCGCTCAGATACATCAGAAGTGTTGCGGGAACAGCACTGGCGGTGGGTACAGAGCGGCAAGTCTACGAGCGAGTAGCCGTCAGCGATTGGCGTTGTATTGACGCCGATTGTCAGCCGTCCACGTCTAGTGATGTGTTCGAGTGCATTGACGGCTACTCGTCTTCGGAGATCTACACCTCCGGTACGGGAGGTGAACTTTGGAAATGGAACGGGGCCAACTTCACACAGCTCACGAGCCCCACCACAAACCATATGAATTGTATGCGAGCCACCCCCGACGGAATCTACGTAGGTGGAAACGCAGGGACACTTGTTTTGGGTCGCCACTCCTCTTGGAGTGTACTTCCGAACGTCATCCCCGCCACCGACGACCTCTGGGCGCTCGAGTGGTTTGAGGGCGACCTTTACGCTGCCACTGTGGACGACGTTTACATGCTCAAAGATGGTGTGTTTGAGGCGGTGGATTTTGGAAACGACCACCCAGCGTCGTGTGGATGGCTAAGCGCAGCAGACGGCATCATGTGGTCCATCGGCGAAAAGGACGTGATGGAATTTGATGGGAACTCCTGGACTCGAGTCGTACAAATTTAGAAATACGTTTGCCGGAAGGGACACCGGCAAACACATCTCCAGGGGGAGATGAGCAAAATGCGGCATTGGGACAATGCCGCATTTTGTCTTTCTTGGCGCTCTCAGTGGTCAAAAACTCCAAGATCCAATAGGGTATCCCCCACGAGGAGGTGAAATGGAGTTTTGGGCAACGTTGGTACTTTTTGGCATGGTGCTCTACCTGATTTACAGCTTTGAGAACCATAGGTTGCAGGCAGACCTTAAGGCCTATTGTCTCTCAAAAGGACTCAGGTACGTCAGTCATACTCGACTGCAGAGACCTCGTCGTAAGGGCCGATACGGCCCAACGGTTCCCGGAAAAGTTGCACTGACCTTCATCCGCTCAAATGGCGAGGAAAAAACCATCGACGGCGAGTGGTACGGCAGTTGGTTCGGAGAAAATATCTCCTTCCACCACTACATCGAGGCGGACTTTGGGCTCCACGATCAAAGCGCAGCGGACCTTACCCCCAACATGAAGCTGGAAGACGCGCGCCAGCTGATGAACACCAACGACCCAAGCGCAATGCAACGCACACCTCAGGCGGCCGCCATGACCCATATTTCATCCGACAAGGATGCCATCCTCGCGAGCGAAGTCGCCAAAAGGCTCGACGAAATTACGCAGACCCCTGGCTGGATTCACGAATACGACCTCGACGGCTCGGGACATATCGACTCTCAAGAGTGGGAAACACTCAGGGCTCGCGTCGTGGCACAAGTCAAAGCCGACCTCAGCGGACACGATTTCTTGAACGCACTGGAGCCTAGAGAAATGCTCGACCTACCTGCCGAGCTCACCGAGGATGACGAGACTAAGCCCGCAGAGCTTGCTCAAGACGATCCAGCACAGGACGCAGTATGGTAGATTTCACTCATCCGGGGCCAGACGATGCGGACCTCGATATCCCCGGCTTGCAGAGGGCAGATGATAGACTCGCGCATCTCACCTTCGAACGCTCGTTCCTCTCCGGACCTCACCACGACAAAGGCATCATGAATGTCAGGTGGTTTCTCGGACCCAACGATACGCTCAAAGGACGCGCGTGGTTCGGCCCCGGGGCCCAAGGCCCACCCGGTCACGCACACGGGGGCAGCATCGCAGCGGTTCTAGACGAAGCTCTCGGAAGTGCTTGTTGGGCGGCCGGTCACCCTGTGCTCGCCGCAGAGCTCACCACACGCTTCAAACAAAAGGTCAAACTCGGTCAAGCTTACGATGTTGAGGCCGAGGTGACTCGTGTCGAGGGTCGCAAGATATTTGTTGAAGGAAGAATTCTTAATGGTGACGAGGTTCTAGCTGAGGCCACCGGACTTTTTATCGTGATGCGCGATTTTGATGGCTTTTAGATTTTTCAACGCTCGAAACGGGATTTTTGCGATGCAACAACCGTACAGATTAGTAGTACTTTCTCTGGCCCTCTCGCTCATGGCTCTCGCAGGATGCAAAGAGAAAGAGCCCGCGGGCCCAGCTCCTGTAGCGCCAAAGTCAGTTCCAACCGAACAAGCTCCAGAAAAGTCCGAGCCAGAGCCAGAGAAATCAATTTCAGAGGCTGACCTCCAAGCTCTCTTGAAGACTTGGCTTGCTTCTCAAAACGAAGGCAATTTTGAGGACTACTCAAAACACTACGCCACTAAGTTCAGTGGCATCAAACGTGCCGGCCCCAAAGTCACGACGTTCGGACGTCAAGATTGGCTCAAGGACCGAGAGAGAATGTTCAAAAAGCAGATGAAAGTTCAGGCCCTTGAGCCAGCCTTCATGATTGCGAAGACCACGGCCGGCATTCAGTTCGAGCAGGTTTGGGAATCCGGAGACTACAAGGACAAAGGTCCAAAACAGCTATCGGTCGTGCTTGAAAATGGCCAACTAAAAATTGCGCGTGAAGAAATGCTTCGCTCCCAGAAGCTCGATGAAGAAAACCCCATTCCTGACTATTCGCCCGAAACCGCAGCGATTGTTATCGATGAGAATCTGGTCGTCCTCAGCATGGATGAGGACGATGTGGTCCATCACCCACCTAAACTCATGAGCCCGCACGGTGTCGCAATGGCAGCGGTGAAGGACGAGAAGGACCTCAAATCTTTTATCGGGCGCGAGGCTCGAGTGATTGGACCGGACCAGACGATTTGCACCGCCAAAATTGAGTCGTTGCATGTTTACGCCGGCGTTGAGCCGCATTTTGGCCAGGTACAAGCCTGGACGGGTGAGTTTGGCCCTGCCCCCTCAGAAGACGAGATTGCCACCGGAATATGGGAGCTCGCCGGAACCTCACGTGTTGTCGTCGGACAGCTCGACAAACGTTGTGCCGGCGGTTTGCTCGCCACCCTTGACCCCAAAGCTCCCGCAACGTCGCTCACCAACCTCGATACAACTGAGGAAACTGAAGCCGCAGTTAGGAAAGCGTTTAGGGAGCTGAGTGGCTACAAACTCATCCAGAAAGAGTTTAGCGAAGAGTTTCAGAAGAAAGGATTCTGGGACGAGGAAGACTCGGGTGGGTTTGTGGGCTATCGAGCCTTCGCATCCGAAGGAAATCTCAAATACGTGTCCATTTCAGTGGATGCGGGTCCCGGCTGTGGTGATTTTGGCGGCTACTTTTGGGCACTCTACAAAATCGGTGCTGACCAGAAGCCCGTTTTGCTCACCGACCAACGTGACCCCGGCGAGTACTTTGTTCCGGAAGCCACCGTGGTCGTGGATGGAAAGACGTATTTTGTGGGCGAGAACAGAATCTTCGAAGAGGTGGGCGCTACCTTTGTCAACACCCATTCGGTGCCTGTCCATTCGTACGACTGCCCTTGCTAGCTCGCCTTCATTGACATTGGACACGACCCATTCCTTCTGTTAAGGCTTCGCCCGCTGAACCGGTATGGGTAGTCGCCGCACTTCATTCAAACCGGCGGCTTTAACTTATGGAGCGCTTTTTTCTTTGCTCCGATTGACCGGAAGGTATTCTTGACGACATTTGCAGATTTGAAACTTATCGAGCCTCTTCAGAAGGCTTTGACAGCCAACGATTACACCCACCCAACCGCCATTCAAGCCAAATCGATTCCGGCCCTGCTACAAGGCCGCGATGTGGTCGGTTGTGCCCAGACGGGAACGGGAAAAACAGCCGCTTTTGCGCTCCCAGTTCTCCAACATATCTCTCAATCCGAACCCTCGAAAAAGCGGGTCCCAAAGGCTTTGATTCTCTCTCCAACTCGTGAGCTTGCCGCTCAAATCGGTGAGAGTTTTCAGTCCTATGGAAGATTCCTAAAGACCAAACAGGTCGTGATTTTTGGTGGCGTCAACGAAAAGCCCCAAATCGCCCGACTCAAAGAAGGTGTGGACATCATCGTCGCCACCCCAGGAAGGCTCATCGACCTTGGAAATCAAGGCTATGTAGACCTTTCGAACGTCGGATTCTTCGTGCTCGACGAAGCTGACCGCATGCTCGATATGGGCTTTCTGCCGGACATCAAGAGAATCATGAAGCAATTGCCTGCAAAGAGGCAAAACCTTCTCTTCTCAGCCACGATGCCGAAGGCCATTGAAGAACTCGCGAACTCGTTTTTGGACAACCCAGTCAGGGTCGAGGTTCAGCCTCAATCGTCCACCGTTGAGAAGATTTCTCAGCAGGTGATGTTTGTGGCCAAAAATGATAAGCCGGGACTCTTGATGTCCATCTTGAAGACGGAGGATGTTGGTCAGGCCATCGTCTTTACTCGCACCAAACACGGCGCGAACAAGGTTCACAAGAAGCTTCTCGGCGCTGGATTTAAGGCTGAAGTTATCCACGGAAATAAGAGCCAGGGTGCGCGCAATAGCGCTCTGGACGCCTTCCGAAACGGCAAGAGCCAACTTCTAATCGCTACCGATATCGCCTCACGCGGAATTGATGTGGAAGAAATCACCCACGTCTTTAACTTCGACCTGCCGAACGACTCGGAGAACTACGTTCACCGAATCGGTCGAACAGGTCGTGCCGGGCGAAGTGGTTCGTCGATCTCGTTCTGTGACGAGACCGAAACTGGCTACCTCAAGGATATCGAGAAGATCATCGGAGAGAGCATTCCCCATGTCGTGGACCACGATTTCCACATGGAAGAGGCGCTCAAAGCTTGCGCGCTTCCTGCCCCGAAGAAGAAGAAAAGTGGTCGAGGGTTTCGTCCGCGCAATTCGTCACCGCGAAACTCTTCGCAGCGCTCACGCCGAACCAACTAACCCCTCCATCTTTTAGGGGTCACGCCTCGGAATCGACACGGTGTCTCTGTCCCCGGGATGTTCCGCGGGCGTCCAGATACGGTCAGTTGAAGCTTCGTAATAGAGGTCTTCGGCACCATAGACCCACGCCGAGATGGAGCTCTCCTGCCCTACCCTTGTCCGGTAGAGTCGGCCATAACGTTGGTACTGACTTGAGGACGAGATATAGATTTCGTCTCCTCGGGTCAGTGCACCTTGCATGCGGGTCTGGCCAGCGATGTAGGCGCTTGTCGCGCGGACTCGCCCCACCTCCTCGATCAACCAGCCACTAGCGAGGTCAACCGGCCAACGCGCGAGCCGGCCTGTGGTATTATCCACCATGTATTCACCGGAAACGATGGTCGCGGGTTGCGTGGACCTGTCCAGTCCAGCGAACGAGAAGCGGATATTGCACGCATCGTTTGGCTGCCTGTACCTCGCGATTTGCCCCGCGATATACCTGTAGCCAAACGCATCCACGCGTCCTGCGGAAACGCCTATCCTGGACGTGTCATCGGTATGTGAGACCTCGATGATACGAGACAAATCAAAGACTCTAAAACCTTGCCCCGTGTCCGCGACATAGAGCAGGTTTCCGATCCAAACGATGCCGCCAGCGTGAAGTGGATTGCCGCCTCCGGTGAGCACAGGTCCAAACCCATCGGCGGTGGGCTCCACCAGCAGAATATGGCGGTACCGAATATTGTTCGGGTCCTGAAGATCCACGAGTGAGATACGTACACCCTTCGCAGGATTGTTGGCTTTGTCGTACCAGGAGACAAGGAAGCGCCGCCCACTTTGACCGGCATCTTCGTTCCCGGTCATGCCTTGTGGGTACCAGGCCGTAGTGTCGTTATCACCCGTGTTCCATCGAAATCCGAAATAGTCGTGGTTCTTGAGTCGGTCGGCCGTATCCGCACTAACACCGGGAGTTGCCTCACGGTTGAGATTGAGGTCGTTCAGACTCACATAACCTTTTGCTTGAGCCGCAATCTGGTCCAGTTCTGCGTGAGCTGCTTGAGTACGGTCGTAAAGCACGAGTTGAAACGCACACGAACCAATTTCTTCGATGAAATGCTCTTGGGCGCTGCCAGACACCTCGTCGCATGCCTCGATGAACTCGCACATGGGTTCGGGCTCGGGTTCGGGCTCGGGTTCGGGCTCAGGCTCAGGTTCGGGCTCAGGTTCGGGCTCAGGCTCCGGTTCGGGCTCCTCCATCCATGCGTCGCCGATCAGAGCCATATCTGGCTGATCCGTGTCCATGAGATCCGTGTCCATGATCGGCGTCTCCGAACCACATGCCGCCAAGAAGAGGACAAAAATTACAACAAAGCCCATAAACACCTACCAACCACGCAAAGCCAAAGAACCAAAAAGCCAACGCCACGTGCAATATACATCAAAACAACTTATTCTGGAGACCATCGTACAACTGTTTATCAATACCCACCGGGACCACCATGCGCGACTTCAAAACGGTAATCCTGGCCACCGCACTCGGCCTAGCTCTCTCTTGTTCATCAGACTCCGAATCCACAACACCTGGACCTGACCAAGACCAAGGTCTGCCAGATGCGGCTGAGCAGGACCAGTCATCACCGGACATCCCGAACTCCAACACAGTACCCGATTCCGGCACGCCAGATTCCGGCACTGACCAGGACCAACCTGACGCCAACCCAAACGCGGGAACTCTGAGCGAGCGATACCCGAACGACGAAGGAATTGAGGCTGACCCCGCGGTGCTCTTCTTCGACGACTTCGAGAGCGGCTGGGGACGCTGGGATGCCCCCTCGCAGGATACTCGATACCTGACCATGCAATCCAACGATTCCGCGAACTCCGGAAATGGATACCTGCAATCACGCGTCACTCGCCAAGACCTCCAGGAGACCGAGTACATTTCTTCACAGTCCCGGGTCGGATTCGACCGACAAGAGGAGATCTACTGGCGCTTCTACGCTCGGATGCCGGTGGTCGCGCCCAATCCGCATCACTGGGTGAGGGTCTCGGCCGGCAATGCCGAATGGGATCGAAGCGGGCTCGCGAACACAGTTCCCGCAGGTGAAGACGGGTTTTGGTTCGATTTCGACATCAACAACGACGACGTCTTCAACTTCTACGTCTACTGGCACGAGATGCGCTCCGGAAGGTGCAACGACGGCTCTACCACGCCGGGCTGCGCCGGAGACCAGGGAACCACCTACCATTACGGCAACGTCTTCCAGCCGCCGGAGCAGACACCCTACCCTCGTAACGAGTGGTTCTGCGTTGAGATGCGTGCCAAAGCGAACACACCGAACCAATACGACGGAGAGCTCACCTTTTGGATCGATGACGAGCTCGTAGGAGACTATCGGCAAGGCCATCCCGATGGAACATGGCTTAGGGCTAACTTCCATACCGACGGATGTGATTTCTCGGCATGCACAGACCCGATGCCCTTTGAAGGGTTTAACTTCCGCACGAGCCCTGAAGTCGGTTTCAAGTCCGTCATTCTGGACGCCTACTACGAGAGAAACTCTAGCAACAACAAACGACAAGCGTTGGAAGATCGCGGGCTAACGGTCTCCGACGAACAAATCATTCACTACGATGACGTGGTTGTGGCCACCGAACGTATCGGTTGTCGTTAGAACCTGCGACTAAAACGGATTTGATGCATCCGATGAAGACCAAACTTTCTTCGGGTGCCGAATGTTCAAGAAATTCTTTACCGCTTCCTTCGCACTTTTCCTGACCGCGTGCGGAGCCTCGTTTGGCGGGACGCCCGATGGCGAACGGCTCGAACGCATGAAGGCGTCAGAGCAATGGAATGACGTCGAGGAAAAATTTCAGAACGTCATTCCTACCGGGGGTATCAAGCCCGGAAAACGCTGGGAGCTCTTCAAGGCGTTTTGGAACAAGCCTCCCGACCCAACCCCTGAAGATTACCCGCCGACCTTGACTCCGGAATTCTCCGACATTCCGTCGGCATCGCTGCGCGTGACCTGGCTCGGACACTCCACAGTCGTTGTTTCAACCGCTGGGCAACACATCCTCTTAGATCCGATTTTTTCTGAACGGGCATCACCCTTCCAGTGGATCGGGCCGAGCCGATTTCACCTACCTCCGGTGGACATCAAAGACCTTCCGCCTATCGACGCCATAATCATCTCTCACGATCATTACGACCATCTGGACATGAATTCCATCAAGGAACTCGTAGACACTACAGACGCTCTATTCCTTGTCCCGCTTGGCGTAGGGGCGCACCTCGAAGAGCGGGGAATTCCGGCCAATCGCCTTCGCGAGCTCGATTGGTGGGATGAGATCCAAATCGGCGCCATCAAGATAGCCGCAACGCCTTCGAGGCACTTCTCGGGACGAGGCCTTTTCAACCGAGATTCCACGCTCTGGGCATCGTGGACAATCATCGGCCCCAATCACCGCGTCTACTTTAGCGGTGACACAGGGTATTTTGAGGGATTCAGGGAGATTTCTGAGCGCTATGGCCCCTTTGACCTCGCGATGTTCGAGGTCGGTGCGTTCAATGAAGCATGGAGCGACGTTCATTTAGGCCCAAAAAACGCCATTCGTGCCTACGAACAGATGGAAGCCGATGTGATCATGCCCATTCACTGGGGCACCTTTAGCCTCGGGCTCCACGGCTGGAAAGACCCCGCGGAAGAGTTCGCCAAGATAGCCGAGGAAAAGGGCTACCGTTGGGTCGCACCGCGCCCCGGAGAATACGTCGAACCTGGGGTCTACGAGCCCAAACAACCGTGGTGGAAAAACTGGTAGATTGCTCCCTCAGAAACAAAACCGACCGGTTGGTTTTTTAAGCATCTGAAACAAGCTCTTGCGCGCACAGTTTCAGCATGTTAGGCACTTCCCGCTTTTCACTTTGACGAGCAAATCCAGGTAGAAATATGATCTTTTCTTCTGCTCTTCTAGGACTGAGCGATACCCAAAATCAACCCGAGGCCCTGAGCGAGCCAGCACCGCCGAAAATGCGCACTGACAGCGAGCTCGTACGCGCAACCAAAGAGTTCGCTAAGGAAGACCGCGCAAAGTCGTGGCGACTGCTCATCGAGACCGCTGTGGTGCTCTTTGCGCTGGCCGCCGGAGCCGTCTTTGCCCCAATCTGGTGGGTTCAACTCCTCTGCGGAATTGCGTTCGGATTGGTACAAATCCGAGCGTTTATTTTCTATCACGACTACCTGCACGGCGCGATTTTCAAGAAATCCAAACTCGCAAGCGCCATCATGTCTTGCCTTGGATTCTACCAGCTCTCAGTTCGCTCGGTTTGGAAAGAAACTCACGACTACCACCACCGCAACAATTCCAAGCTTTTCGGCTCTTCCATCGGGTCATTCCCTCTCGTGACCACTCGCCTCTGGCGCCGAATGAGCAAAAAACAAAAGCTTCTTTACCGTGCGGCTAGGCACCCGATTAACGTGTTCGGCGGGTACTTCACGGTGTTTTTGATTGGCATGGCGATTTCGCCCTTCAAACGCGACCCAAAGAACCACTGGGGCGGCCCCGTGGCCCTTCTGCTTCATTTCGGCCTATTCGGTGGCGTTTGGGCGCTGACCAACCTCTGGACCGCGCTCTGCATCATCATCATCCCGCATATCGTGGCGTTGGGTCTCGGCTCCTTCTTGTTCTTCGCGCAACACAACTTCCCTGATTGTAAGCTTCGAGGACGCGCCGACTGGGACTACACCTACGCGGCGCTCAATTCTTCGAGCATGTTCGACATGCCGGGATGGATGCACTGGATTACCGGCAATATCGGCTACCATCACGTTCACCACCTGAACCATAATATCCCGTTTTACCGGCTTCCGGAGGCCATGGCCGCTATGCCAGAACTCCAGTCACCAGGCCGCGTTACGTGGCATCCAAAGGTCATAGCCAAGGTATTTAGCTGTGGCGTATGGGACCCCGAAAAATCACGCATGGTCACGTACCAGGAGGCCGGATAATGAGACGCATGGAACCCGTTTCCGACACACTCGCAACCGCCCTCGAAGCCAGCGCCGAAGCATATCCAACACACGGTTTTACCTTCCAGGACATGACCGGTAAGGAGACGTTTTACACCTTTGGACAAATGGTGGACGAAACCGGCACGCGCGCAGCAGCACTGGCCAAGCTCGGACTCAAAAAAGGAGATCGCGTCGGTATCATCGTGATTGAACCCGAAGACTTTGTCCTGAGTTTCTTTGCCGCTCTTCGCCTCGGCGTCATTCCTGTTCCGCTCTACCCACCGATGTCCATGGGCGAAATCGACGCCTATATGGATCGTTTGACTCGAATCCTCGACACAGCAAAGGCAGAAGTCCTTCTGGCTTCGGAGAAGCTCCAAAACGTGCTTTGGTCGGTGGTGGATCGCGTTCCCTCGGTTCGAAAGCTCGTGGCTATCGAGTCTTTGAAAAAGGGTGGCCCGGCGCCCATATTCCCGACCATCACTCAGGAAGATATTGCATTCTTGCAATACACGTCCGGCTCGACTGCCGACCCGAAAGGCGTCATTGTGACGCACGGCACGCTGCATGCCAACGTGACTGGTATCATGACGACCCTTGAGATGGACCCGGACAAGGATGACCGCGGTCTTTCGTGGCTTCCACTCTACCACGACATGGGGCTGATTGGCTTTGTCATCGCACCCGCATTCTGGGGAGTCAGTTGCCAATTCATCCCAACTTTACGCTTCCTCAAGCATCCAAACTCTTGGATGGAGACGGCGTCTAGATACAAGGCCACCATTACATTTGCGCCACCGTTCGCGCTCGGGCTTGCAGCTCGGCGTGCACGGCCAAACCAAATCAAAGATTGGGACCTCTCCACGCTCCGCATCGTTGGCGTGGGTGCTGAGCCTATCAATCCGGAATCGGCTCGAGACTTTGTCGAGCTCTTCTCGGAAAACAGCAAGATGCCGACCAACGCCATTCTACCTGCTTACGGCATGGCCGAGTTCACGCTCGCCATCAGCCTGAAGGAAGCCGGCCAGACGATGCGCGTAAGATACGTGGATCCCGAAGCTTTCGAGAATGAAGGTCGGGCCATCGAAGCAACCGGTGATTTCGCTCTTGAACACGTCTCTTGCGGACCGATTTTCCCAGGCCACGAAGTCAAGATCGTCTCTCCGGAAACCCATCAAGAGATGCCTGACGGATGCGAAGGTGAGATCTGCTTGAAGGGGCCCTCGGTCATGCCCGGGTACTACCTCAACGACGAGGCAACTCAGGAAGCATTCCGCGACGGTTGGTTGCGAAGCGGTGACCTGGGTTATCTTTGGGACGGAGAAATCTACGTCACAGGACGCCTCAAGGACCTGATTATTCTGAACGGCCGCAACATCCACCCGCAATCCATCGAATGGCCTCTGCAGGAAATCGATGGTGTTCGAAAAGGCAATGTGGTGGCGTTTTCGGTTCCTGGCTTGTCCACCGAAGAGCTCGTTATCGCGCTGGAGAAGCGCGCCGACGCTGATAACCAGACGATTCGAGAGGCCGTCACGGACGCGATTAGCAAAGAGTTCTCTGTCCAAGTCGCTGAGGTCGTCGTACTCGATGCTGGACTGCTTCCCAAGACGTCTTCGGGCAAGCTCCAGCGCCGAAAAACTCGACAACTCTACCTCGAAGGCTCTCTCGGCTCACAAGGCTCGAGGCAAATGGGCTCTTCGGGGCAAAAACTCACCATGGCAAAACATGTCGCGCGGTCCGTTTGGACCCGCGTTAAGTACACTGTGACCGCGCGTTAGCCGGCACCAGAACAAGGATAGTATCGTGTCTACACAAGATGAAGTCGAAGTCTCATACGACGTCTCCAACGAGTTCTTCCGGCTCTGGCTCGACGAGAAGATGAACTACACCTGCGCACTCTATGAGGGTACTGATAACCTCGAAGAAGCACAGATGAAGAAGTTGCATTGGCTCTCCGATGCTGCCCACGTGAACTCCGAGTCCTCTGTACTGGATATTGGTTGTGGATGGGGCGCAAACCTCGAATTCCTCGCCACCCAAAGGCACGTGGCGATGGCCACAGGAATCACACTCAGTCGCGCCCAGCACGCCGAGATTGTTGATCGCAATATCCCCAACGTTTTCGCGACTGTGACCGACTACAGGGACTTCCAACCCACCGAGAAGTTTGATGCCGTCATCTCCATTTGCATGATGGAGCATATCGCCACGCCTGAAGAGGTCCGCGAAGGAAAACACATCGGTATGTACCGCGATTATTTCCGCAAGGCGCACGAATGGACCCGTCCAGGCGCCTGGTTTGGCCTTCAAACGATCTTGAGAAACCGCGTGCCAAGAAACCGTGAGCACCTCAGAGATATCGGCTGGGTCACTCAGGAAATCTTCCCGGGCGGACTCTCTCTTCGCCTCGAAGACATCGTCATGGCCGTCAATCCCTACTGGGAAATCATGGAAGTCAAAACGCGTCGCGAGCATTATGAGAAGACATGCGCAGAGTGGTTGCGCCGCCTTCGAAGCCACGAAGCGCTCATCCGCGACAAATGGGGCGACAAAGTTTTCGAAGACTACGACCGTTACCTTCATACTTGCGTCGTGGGCTTCCAGAATCACTATCAATCTCTCGCTCAGTACGCTCTGCGCCGAATTGATTGAACTTATTGAACAGATATTTGAAATACACAGATTTTAGACCCTAAGGAGTCAGAATGAACGATAATGAAGTGATTGCCCTCATCAAAGAGGCACTGGATGAAGTCGCACCGGGGAAATCAGCGGAAGTGACGCTTGCGAACATGGACATGAAAATCCGTGACCTCGCCATCGACTCGGTTGTGACCATGGAGATGGTTGGTGTGATTGAAGAGCGCCTCAACACTACCTTCCCTGATGAAGACCTCGCACAAGTCAGCAAGTTGAGCGACCTTGCAAAATTGATTCGCTCCGCCTCCTAAACTACCCCGAAATCCCCTCGGAATCTTCGTCCAGGCTAGCAAGCCGAGCCACGTCATCTCGCGTCTGGCGCATCGGTGGCGTGCTCATCCAGAGCGCCATCAACTCTGCGCGACTATTGACTTCAAACTTTCGGTAGATCGAGACCACGTATTGATGGGCTGACCTCACAGTAAGCCCCATTTCATCCGCGATTTCCTTCTCGCTTTTCTTGTCGAGCAGATGAATCAAGGTCTCCCGCTCTCGCGGTGTGAGCTTCATCTTGGAGCCAACAAAACCAAAACTCATAGCGAGTCGAAGACAAATCGGACCTAATCCCGGTAGTGTTGCAAGTAGAATATCGCGCTCCTTTTCGCCAAACGGCCGCGCGCTCTTTTTTCTATCCACCGTAAAGAACACCTCGATATCTGAGCTCAAGGAGTAGGCCGCGGTGATGCGATCCTTTATACCGTAATGAGTGAAGAGTGGTCCAACTCGACTCTCGCTCCAAGGCGCATCGCCGATGACATCATTCTTCAGGAGGGCGCGATGTGAACCAAAACCTTCCACGGCCTTTTGCAACACACGGCTATGAATCGTGTTCTTCGGGTCCTGCGACCAGAAATTTGCAAACGTCACGTCATGACGGTCATCGTACCGAAACGTGTGCATCCAGCGCCATCCATGGAGTGGGTCGGTGTCCCAATCTGCACTAGGCAACGATCGGAGCGCGACCACACATATCGCATCGTCTGCTCGTGTAAGCTCACAAATCAAGTCAAAGAGGTGGTGAAGCGCCTCGTCCGGCGCATTGACTGGGGCGGTTGCAAGCTCAGCCCAAATCGCGGCAATACGTGCCCACGGAATCTCGGAATTCAACAAAACTACTATCCTTCCTACGAACACATAAAATTAGACATCTAAAACCGGAAACTAGGTTCATATCTCTCTGCAGTCGATGCAAAAACACAGAAAAACGACTTAGTGGGCCGCAAACCGTATCGAAGAGAGAGGATAATTCCAAGAAACAAGTGGGAATATCATAAGCGACTTCGCTCGTTTTGTGCCCAACGAGAGAGAATTATGAAAAGACGAGATTTTCTGATTTTGAGTGCCGCAAACTGCATGGTCCTGAGCAGCCCTACCCTACTCTTTGGTGCGCAACGTCCAAAGATATTGACTAAGCCCATCCATTCTACGGGAGAGGCGATACCCGTCATTGGCATGGGAACGTGGCAGACGTTTAACGTGGGTACTGACACGGCTTTGATGGACAGTCGTACTCAGGTCCTGAGTACATTCCTTGAGGCGGGAGGGACAGTGGTGGACTCGTCGCCGATGTACGGCTCTGCCCAGAACGTGATGGGCTATGCCCTCAGCAAGCTTAACAGACCCAAGGTATTCTCTGCGGATAAAATCTGGACTCGCAGTGGTGACACAGCCGCAGACCTCAACCAGTCTGGCTCCAAATGGGGCGTAGAGCGATTCGATCTGATGCAAGTTCATAACTTGCTCAACTGGGAAGAACATCTACCAAGGCTCCTCGAAATGAAGAAGGAAGGAAAGATTCGCTACGTCGGGATTACGACCTCTCATGGACGCCGGCATTCTGACTTCGAGTCCGTGATGAAGCGATACCCACTGGACTTTGTGCAATTGACCTACAATGTGGATGATCGCGAGGTAGAGCGCCGCCTTTTACCTCTTGCGAAAGACCGAAACATCGCTGTTTTAGCCAATCGTCCATTTCAAGGAGGAACCCTGCCGGACCAACTCAAAGGGCGCGCTAAACTCCCAGACATTGCCAAAGAGCTCGGCTGCACCACGTGGCCGCAACTTCTTCTAAAATGGGTGGTCTCACACCCGGCCGTCACCTGTGCAATCCCGGCCACGTCAAAGGTCGAGCATATGAAGGAGAATATGGTGGCGTGCACGGGTACTCTGCCTGACCAAGCCGGTCGTGATGCGATTCTAAAGGCATTTGAGGGGGCTTGATGCCCGAGTTCTTCTCTTACTCCATCCAAGACTTCATCCCGTTCAACGCAGACGCGTACGTGGAGATTTTCGTCTCTCAGTTCGAGGACTACTTCCCGTTGCACGTGGCGTCTATCGCGGCTGCGCTCTTTGCGGTCTACGCGCTTAGGGGCAATAAGGGGCGGCGCTTGGCTTCTGCGCTCATGGTCTGCGTCTTAGTCGGCTTTGTAGGTTGGGATTTTTTTGGTGGGCGCTACAGCGTCTTAAACTGGGCCGCGTCCTACTTCGTTTGGGCGTTCTACGGCTTGGGTGTTTTGAGCGGAGTATCTATCGCGGCGCCTCCAAAACTGCGATCTCACGAAAGACTCCGGAAAGTTTCATTCGAGGCGGGGCCACCTATCTGGCCCGGAGGCGGCGAAGAAAACATGAACCTTTGGTTCAAAGAGTTCAAGAAATCAAACGCTGTTATCTACATGGTGAAAGTGTGCAAACTGGACGGGGGTATCCATGAAAGCAACGTCTCACACTAACTCTTGTTGTTGATCGAGAGAGTTATGGATGATACGATTCACGACATGGGAGGAACGCATGAACTCTTCAGCTCTTCAGCTCTTCACCTTTTTCATAATTTGGCTTTTTTCATACACGGTTAATGCTGACCCTGCACATTGCGTGGCCAACGCAGGTAACCCCGATGCTGAAATTGACGTTTGGCTTCATTATCAATCATTTGAAGATTTCTTGTATGATGAGTCAGGAACGCTGGGAGGTTTGACAGTAGATGAAGTCATTGGAGCCCTCCTACAGTCGATGGAAGAGTGGAATCTTTCGTTATCGTGGAACAACAACTTCGTTGGTGAAAGGGGATTGTGGGTTTGGCGTGGTTCGAGGAGGTGCTCTCAATCACCTTAATCAGGTAGTCACGGCCAACGGAGCTTCCGGGATCGGAGATTGGACTGTTTCGAATTACCTTAGATGGGGAGAATAAAATGAAGAAGCAAAGTATATTATTTTTATTGGTGGGAGCGCTCGGCTGTTCGAACAATGGGGATAGCCCATCCCCCCAAAATAGGGAGTTGAAACTCCCTTCTTCCAGCATTGATCATTCAATCTGTGAGGATGAGGACAAGAGATATCTGAGCGGAGGTGATGTTGATGAGGTTGTCCAACGAATCGTGGTTGGTGAGGTAAGTTCGATTTCTTTCTTGGAGGTTGATGACCGCACAGGTTGTGCGGAAACCAGCTATTCGTGGACATTGCGAGTTGGGGTGCAAATCTCGCAGGCGTTAAAGGGCGAAAGCGGTGAGATCTTTGTTAATGTGCGACCAGAATACTTAACCTGGGCAAGCTTGCCCATTCGACGAGAGGGAGCCGTTTGGCTTCCCGAATGGCCGAACTCTCCCGCTATAGAAGTGAGCGACGAGCTTGGATGGTCGGGTGACACCGGGCTGCAGGTTGGACAGGAAGTTGTCCTCTTTCTCATGGAGACCAATGGGGTGTTACACACCGGGAAAATGCCGTGGGGGAACCATTCCGCAGGGCAGGTCACCTTCCCCATCAATGAGGTCGGCGGGTGCAAGTACCTTCCAGAGTCCTGGCACGATGGCGTCACTTTGGAAGAGTTAGAAGCTGACCTCCAGGGTGACTTGGTGGCGGATAATGATTTTGTTCGGCAGGAACTACTTGAAGCGGGTCCAACCCTGAAGTCCTTTTGTAGCAAACCTCCAGTCTCTGAACCGACAAACGATATGGGCACAGACTGAGCAAACCTAATAATGCTTCGACCGATTTCCCAGTACAGCGACCACGCATGCCGCAAGGGCGAGGATTGGCATCAAGAGCCCGGGCCAGTAGCCGAGGACCCACGCGGTGGCTCCGCTCGCCAGGCACCACAACGTCGGGATAGTCAACAACCAGAGCCGAGTTTTTCCTGCGGCCAGAAGAAGGCCCAGCGTCAAGATGACGGGCGGGTCGGGCGCCATCCCAACAACCTGTTTCGTGGAAGTCGTCGCCGAGCCAGCTCAAGCGCGTGCGAGCAGGCATCGCCCTGCTTTGGCTCGCCATCAGTTCGGCCACATTTCACACTTTGGAGTTAAATCGATGGATCCTTCTGGCAGGCTTGAGCGTCGGATTTCTTGTGTTGGCAACGCCCTTGTTTTTGGGTGACCTTAAGAAACTGCACGCCAGCTCGGCGCAAGACTAGAAAAGGAGCACAGATGTCCAAGGATTTTTGGAACGAGCGATATAAAGAAGAAGAATTCGCGTACGGCGAGGAACCAAATGACTTTCTGCGAGAAGTGGCAGGCCACATCCCGAAATCGGGAAAGGTGCTCTGCCTGGCTGAAGGCCAGGGTAGAAACGCCGTCTGGCTTGCCCAGGAGGGTCACGACGTGCTGGCGGTGGACCAGGCAGAGGCTGGTCTTGAGCGGGCCAAGGAGCTCGCTCAAAGCCGTGGTGTGACCATTTCAACCCAGGTCGCCGACCTCTTCGAGTGGAAGCCACCTGAAGACTCGTTCGACGCGGTAGTGGCCATCTTTGCGCATCTTCCAGCTCCGAAACGCGCACAGATGCACCTCTGGGCGGCTCAAGCCCTCAAACCGGGCGGCGTTGCCATCGTCGAACTCTACTCGCCGCGACAACTTGAGTACAAGACTGGCGGCCCACCTGTGGTTGAACTCCTCGTCGAGACCGAAGATTTGCGCCGGGAGTTTGAATCCCTCGAGATCATGCATCTCAAAGAGCGCGTGCGCGACATTCAAGAAGGCGCCTATCACCGCGGAAAGTCGGCCGTGGTTCAACTTCTGGCTAAACGTGCTACCTAGTCCCTTTAGGATAAAGCAACCGAGGGAGCTATGCTCAGTGATTACGAGAAAGACCTCTTAGAAAATCAGGATGGTCCCCTTGAGGGGGTCAACCTCTTTGACTCCATATGGAGCCAAGAACGCGAGCTCGCAGAACTTTTCGTGAAGTTTTGCGAGACCCATCGACCAGCCATTTATATCGACTGGAAAAACGGCCTCACTGAACGCCAGAAAGAACATTATTTTGTGGAAATAGTGGCAGCACTCGAGTTTGGCACGCGGGACATGGGAGAGACCATCGACGCCTTCCTTGAGTGGCTTGAGGAGCCCATGCAAAGCCGGGCGACACAGTCGTTGAAGGAAGCGCTGGAGACCGAAGACGAACCACTCGTCCGTCGGCCGAAAGCGAGCGCGGCTATCGACGATGATCATGCTGAGTCGAGACGACTACGGCGAGCCATCGATGGCTTGTTGAGCACCTATATGGCCGGTGAGCCGTTTAAGGCGGATCAAATCAAGGAGCTCACTGATGCATATTTGGCGCTTGAAAATCCTGGGCTCAAACCGAGAGACCACAAGGCCTATCTCAAAGACATCAACAAGATTGCTGAGGCAGCTGAGCCCAAACGAGCCGACGTTTACGCTACGGTGTATTCACTGCACTTCAACTTCCCGCATCACGCACCGCTTTTGAGGGAATTCAAACGTTGGATTTCAGACCCGAACCGGAAGGCACAAGAGATCTGGAACGGCGTTGAGTCGGATTGGCAAGAGAGGCTCTTGGGGCTTCATCCGGAGGACCGCAAAGACGCTCTAGCCGCACTTGGGCGCGTGCTCAAAGATGAGAAATTTAGTGAAAAGTTGGAATCCTTGACTCAGAAAATGCTTCATACAGAGGCTTAGAAATTCTTATGAAAACATACGGTAGAACCATGCAATTTTTCGAACACAAAGAATCCGCTTCTCGCCCCACCACACGTATCCGAGACGAGATCGACGATCGTTTCAAATGGCGAGTCGAAGACATCTATGAGGACTGGTCAGCGTGGGAGAAGGACTTGCAGTCTGTGCGTGGGCTCATGGACGAGTTTGTAGCCTACAAAGGCAAGCTCAACGAAGGCCCAGAGGTTTTGGTAAAGACTCACCAGTTGAGCGACCGAATCGGTATGACTGCCTACAAGCTCTATCGTTTTCCGCAGCTACAATTCGACGTGGACCAGCGCAATAATGCGATCCAGAGCCGACTTCAGCAGGTCCAAAATCTCTTTGCCGAGTACGGTACCCGAACAGCTTGGTTCACGCCTGAACTCTTGAGCCTGGGCAGTGAAAAGGTCATGGGATGGGTCGCTAGCACACCGGAGCTTAAGGTCTATGAGTTCCCGATTGCCGAGACATTTCGCGCGCAAGAGCACGTCCTCGATGAAGCCGGTGAGCAACTTCTCTCCTTCGGTTCTAGGTTTCGAAGCACGCCTGGAGACGTGTACCGAGCCCTCTCAACCGCTGATGTAAAGTACAACACCATCACGCTGGCCAACGGTGAGGAGACGACCGTCTCCCCCGGTACCTATCGGAACCTGTTGGAGACCAATCGAAATCAGGACGACCGCCGCAAAGCGTTCGAGGCGATGTACACGATTTTCGACGATAAGAAGAACACCTTTGCGTCTATCTACAATGCGATTTGTCAGCGCGACTGGATGAGCGCTCAATCCCGCAACTATTCCGGTACGGCCGAGGCTGCACTCGACTCGGACAATGTGCCTGTGTCCGTGTTGGAGACATTGATTGAAACCGCACGCGAAGGCGCAGAGCCACTTCGCCGGTACCACAAACTCCGAAAGAAGTTCCTGAAGCTAGACAAGTACTACCTCTATGACAGCTTCGTGCCCCTGGTAGAGAAGGACGAGGAATACCCGTACGACAACGTCTCCGAGATGATCGTCGAGGCGATGGCTCCGCTTGGCTCCGAGTACCAGGAGAAGCTCGCCGAATCTCTCGAAGGCGGTTGGATTGATGTCTATGAAAACGACGGGAAGCGCTCAGGCGCTTATTCCGCGGGGGTTTACGGCGTCCACCCCTATATGCTTTTGAACTACACAGACACGCTCAACGACGTGTTCACCCTTGTCCACGAGCTGGGACACACGTTGCACACGGTCTACTCTCACGAGCATCAGCCTTTTGCGACCTCGAGCTACACCATCTTTGTGGCCGAAGTTGCGTCCACAACCAACGAAGCCCTCTTGCTGGACTATCTCAAGGCCAGACGGCATGAGCCGCTCGACCGAGCGATTTTGCTGCAGCACGCCATTTCCGAAATCGTTGGAACGTTTTACTCGCAGGCGCTTTTTGCGGATTACGAACTCAAGGCCCATCGCCTTGTGGAGTCGGGCGCACCGATCACCGCTGAGGTGCTCTCAAATCTCTACGACGAAGTTCAGAACTCGTTTTACGGCGACGCTGTGGACCAAGACCCGCTCTACAAATTGACCTGGGCGCGCATCCCGCACTTCTTCAACTCGCCGTTCTACGTCTATCAGTACGCCACGTGTTTTGCGTCTTCAGCACAAATCATCAAGGGCCTACTCAACGAGGACCCAACCGAGCGCGAAGCAACTCGGGCGAGGTATCTGGAGCTTTTGAGCAGTGGAGGAAACAACCATCCGATGGAGCAGCTGAAGAAGGCAGGCGTGGACCTCAACGATGCCGGCACGGTGCGTGCGGTTGTTGATCAGCTCAACACGCTTGTGGACGAGCTCGAAGCCGCCCTCGAAGCTCTCAACGCTTGACCCAGACCTGAAGAGTCGCGTTCATCCCACCTAAATCCACGGGCTTCTTCATCCTGAGCTCAAGGCCCTGCGCCTTGGCGATGGGGTCCGTGAGTTTAGGATTTGGGCTCATCCAGACGAGCTTTCCGCCCGGCTTTAGTGCTCGAGAAAGATTGGGGATGACTTCTTTGAACAAAGATTCAAGTGATTTGCCCACGGAATGTGGCCCATGGATTCGCCAACCGAGTGGCGGATTTGTGATGATGAAGTCTTGACCCGTGATATCGAGTCTCTGAGCCATCGTCTGATGGATCTTGGCCTTGACGCCCGCCGCATCCAGGTTCTTTCGCGCCGCTTCAATTGCAGCGGCATCGGTATCCGACCCCACCAGAATGACTTCGTTTGCTACTTTCCCAGCCTCGATAAGCTCTTGAGCTGAGCCCATAAATGGATCCCAAACCTTGGCCCTATCGAAGACCTGGGCTAGACGCACCAAGGCTGCAGCCACCGTAGGATGGGACGCAGCCGGAACATCCTCTTGACGCCACAAGAACCGAGTATCCTCCACACGAGGCTTCAAAAGCGCGTAGATGGACTTCTTGACTTGATACACCTCAATGTCCCAATCGCGCTCAGAAGGGTCGTTGACGAGCTCCGGCGAGCCCTCAGACAAGAGTTTTGCGGCCTCGAGCGTCTCCGCTCGAAGTTTTCCGTGATCCATCCATTCGATTCGATAGCGAATAGGGCCGCGCGTCACTCTCTTCAGAACGCCGAGAACCGACTTCTTTTGCAAGAGCCTCGCGAGCGCCTGTCCGAGTCCACCTCGCGTTGATTCGCTCGATGTCACAATCGCAAACCCGAGCATCACGCGTGAGTTATAAAGTTGAATGAGCGGTGCGTCCCAATCACACTCCAATTCGCCGGGAGTGTTTGAAACGAGCGAGTGTTCTTTCAACTCGTCTTGAACCAGGAATTCGAGCCCCGGCTTCGAGAATATGCGGAGCCTAGCTTGCACCGGCACGTTGAGATCCAATCCGTTGGCCTCGGACCGGCTAAGCCGCCTCTCAATCTCAAGCCGGGTCTTGTCGATTGTTTTCTGAGTAGCTTCGTCGATCTCTTCCAAACGGTCCACGTAGTCTTGAATCAGGGCGAGAGACTTCTCGCCGCCCACTCTTCCCAAGGTCTTGATGATTCCGCGCTCAGTGGCTAGCTCTTTGACTGAGTTCCAATGGTCTAGAAGGAGCGCTTCAAGCTGGACCTCTTCGGCATCTTTCCACTGCCCCATGGCCTGAATCACGACGCGTTGAACTTGTTCGTCGGGGTCCTTTAAGAGCTCCTGCATCTGGACGCGCGAGCTGCCCACATCGTCCGCTGCGAAGCGTTGAATCACGCGGGCGATGCGTGCACGGAAGGTGCTCGAGAATTCCTGACCTTCGAGCTCGCGCACAAGCCAATCGAGGCCCGGCGCGCCGGCGCGCAGCCAAGCTGAGATAGCCTTCTTTCGGATGCTTTCATCGTCCGAAACAGCCAGCTCCAAGAGTTCAGGGAAATGGCGTTTGCCCGGCGTAAAGTCGGGACGATCACACCGTTGAATGAGTCCCTCCACCTTGGTTTTCATGTCTACTTCCTTTTGGACCGACTATTCTTGTTCTGCGACCCTTTGGCGGGCTTTGTAGCAGAAGACTTCTTCTTTTTGGTCCGAGATTCTTTCTGGGCGCGCACTTTGTCGAGCTCTTCGCGTGCGCGACGATCATCGGGCGGCACCAAATGGCGAGGACCGCGGCCGATGAGGTCTTGGCGTCCCATCTCGGTCAGCGCATCGCGCAGAGCCGCCCAATTTTCCGGGTCGTGGTAGCGCAAGAACGCCTTGTGAAGGCGGCGCTGCCTCAGTCCCTTCGGCGTGTTTACCTCTTCGGACTCTTCGGTCACTTTGCGAAGAGGATTCTTGCCGCTGTAGTACATGGCGGTCGCGGTGGACATCGGTGTTGGCAAGAATGTCTGAACTTGGTCGACCCTCATATTCTGGCGCTTGAGCCAGAGCGCCAACTCGAGCATGTCCGAGTCCTCGGTACCGGGGTGCGCGGCGATGAAATACGGGATCAAATATTGTTCCTTGCCTGCCGCTTCCGATGCCTGCGCAAAGAGCTCGGCAAATTTATCATAGGTGCCGATCCCGGGCTTCATCATCTTGCTCAACGGGCCGTCCGCCACATGCTCAGGCGCGATCTTGAGATAGCCACCCACATGATGTTCGGCCAATTCGCGGATATAGCGCGGGTCTTTGACGGCCAGGTCGTATCGAATTCCAGAAGCCACGAGCACCTTCTTCACACCGTCTACGTTCCTGGCCTTTCGATAGAGGTCAATGAGCTCAGAATGGTCGGTCTGAAGATTCGGACAGACGTCCGGAAACACACACGAAGGTTTTCTGCACGCAGCCTCGATTTCGCGGCTCTTGCACTGCAAGCCGTACATATTTGCCGTAGGGCCACCGAGGTCTGAAATCACTCCTGTGAAGCCCGGCGCCTGTGACACCGCCTCGATCTCCCGAATAATAGATTCCTTGGAGCGACGCTGGATTATGCGCCCTTCGTGCTCGGTAATCGAACAGAAGGTACAACCACCGAAACAGCCGCGCTCGATGATGATGGAGTTCTTAATCATATCCCACGCGGGGATTTTTGCGTTGCCGTAGACGGGGTGCGGCTCGCGCGCATAGGGCAGCTCGTAAATGCCGTCCATTTCGCGCATTGTGAGTGGAATGGGTGGAGGATTGAGCCACACGTTTCGATTGCCATGAGCCTGTATGAGCGCGCGCGCGTTACCCGGATTCGATTCCGAGTGCAGGGCACGAGATGCCTGCGCGTAGGCAACGGGGTTTTCGACCACTTCTTCGTAGCTCGGAATCCGTATCACCGTGGTCTCTCGAGGCTCTTTCCACGGGCTCGTCATTTTGGCTGTATAGACCAGTTCCTTGAACGGCTCGGGGACCCCTTTAACGGCAAAGGCCGTACCGCGGACATGCTTGATTTCTTCGACCGGAACGCCTTGAGCGATGAGGTGAGAAACCTCCACAAGGGCTCTCTCCGCATTGCCAAAGAGCAGGATATCACCACGAGCATCGAGCAGAATCGACCGGCGAATCTTCTCACTCCAGATGTCGAACTGGGCGATTCGCCTCAGGCTCGCCTCAATACCGCCGAGCACGATTGGAACGTCTTTGTACGCCTCGCGACAACGTTGCGAATAGACGATCGCTGCGCGGTCTGGACGCTTATCTGGCTCAGCATGGGGCGTGTACGCGTCGTTGCTTCGTTTGCGCCGGTCCGAGGTGTATTTGTTCACCATCGAATCCATGTTGCCGGCCGTCACTCCGAAGTAGAGATTAGGCTTGCCCAGAATCTTAAACGGCTCAGCACTCGACCAATCTGGCTGAGCGATGATCCCCACGCGAAAACCCTGCGCTTCAAGCACTCGCCCCACCACAGACATCCCAAAACTCGGATGGTCGATGTAGGCATCGCCAGTGACGATGATGATATCGCAAGAATCCCAACCGAGCTTCTTCATCTCGGCCCGGCTCATGGGCAGAAATGGAGCGGGTTTGAGGTCATCCCGGTATTTGGGATAAGAGAAGAGTTCTGGGGCGATTGGCATGTTCATGGCGAAACTCCGGCGGCGCTTTGGGCGACGGTACGCTTGGGGGACGAACCCTGATTCGGCCTCCTTTTGACGATTTCCACCCCGGAAGTCAAATGATTTCGCCGTTGCTCACCAATTGCGCAATTCTCTCGCGCGCAGATCTGAACCGGTGAATCCGCTCTTCGTTATAAAGATCTTCATAATCCTCAAGTGGGTTATCGAGATCAAAGTCGTCGAGGTCGACTATCAGATCGTCTTCCGTAGATTCTGCCAGGACCACGAGGTCTCGCAATTCTTCGCCGACCTCCAGCATGGCCTGAACCGCAAAAGGATGTGGGGCGAGGCTATCGTAGACGTGAGCGTCTTGCCCGTTGGCTCTGAGGAAACTCACGCAGATATGCGCAAGCCCTGCCCCTTTGCCGTCCACAACGCGGTCATCACACCATTTCACTAAAGTTCTCGTCATATCTCTCCGGCCAACCTCAAACCTACTTTACCCAACTTCCCTGACCCATGCGACTACATCAATCCTGCCGGTAGTGCTTGATTCGGAACGTTATTCATTGTACCCGTAGAACTCATTGCACAATTTTTGGCGGAAAAAAGGGAACCAGACCTAGGTATTTCAATGACTTATCGAAAATTCAAAAGAATTTATTGTTTGCTAATACTTCTCTTCCTTGCGTTCGGAACGTCGTGCGAAAATATTCAGAGTTTCATCGCTGGAGACACTTTAGCGCCGGGCTCAGAACTCAAAGGCCCGGACGGAATCGTGCTCCTCGCGGACAAGGAATCGCTCGACGAACCGGTCGAGGTAGAGTTGAGACACTCCGAATCGAAGCTCCCTCCACTGCCCGAACCACTCGTTGAAGTGAGCCCTCACTACGAATTTCAAGCCGCAGAACGCCGATGGACCACAGAAGGTGCGTTCCGAATCCGAATACCACTGCCATCCGGGGCAGACCCGGAAAACCTCGTTGTGGCTTTTTGGATGTCTCGCGACCACGACGTTTGGGTCGCCGACCAGGCGCTCGACGACGGAGAGGCTGATGAACACTGGGAAATCGTGGAAGGTTACGAGGTTTCAAACGGGTACGTTGAAACCACAATTTTCGGCCTACTTGAGATCCCGACGGCGTTTGTTTTAGGTGAAGGTGAGTGGTTTACAAGACCGCTGGAGTCTGAGGCTGCAGAACGGCGTCAAGAGCTTCAAGGTGGTTTTGAGATCAATTGCGAACGCGAAGACTACGGTGACTGCGACTACGAAACTGCTGAAGCCTTCAACTGGCTCATGGTTGACGCCTACCAAAAGTTTCAGGACGCCGGATACCCACCACCGCTACTTCGAACCACATTCGGAGGCCAACCCAAACTCTACCTCAGGGGCGTACGCACGCGTTCGCTTCTACGCCCCACGAAGCTCTGCAACTACGACGAGGAAGGCAAGATGGTTCGTGGTCGCTACAATGTACTCACTGGTGCAGCCAAGACATGCGTGTGGAAGCGCCCCCAACGCGCGCCGCACTTCGAGATTCAGTCCGTTGAGTCGCTGGAGAAATTCCGAATTGAGGTCAATGGGAAGGCGTACGAAGTGACCGCCGCTAGCACGGATACTCCCGAAACCATTGCGTTCAAGCTCGCGGATCAGTTTTCGCGCTCACGAGACAAGGACCCAGCTACTCATGGAATCAGCCGTCTGGTACGGGCCATCGGAAATCGCGTCGTTTTTGAGGCGTGGTCAAGCAACCGCTCAGACTATTCAATCAGTACGACATCCAACATCACTAAGCTCGACTATGAACACCGCATGGGGCTTGTGGGCACTCACGAACTCTTTCACGCAACCCAATTCATGATGAACCCCGGCGTTGCGGTAGACCCGTTCTTCCTCGAGGGAACAGCTGTCGCTTCACAAGAATCGTCCCTCGGGCTCGCGGCGCGGGATCCCCATCGCTCTCCACTTTCGGTGCGAGTCCCGCTCTTCAGAGACAATATCATCGCAGACCCCGAAGACTATCAGTCACAAGACTTCTGGATCTTCCTCGCGAGAAAGCTCGGGAAAGGACTCGAAGTCTACCAAGATTTTGCCTTCGAAAACGATTATGAAGGGCTATCTGGCTATCTCAGCGCCGAAGACTTCAACCTACCGACCTTGGTTTGGGAGTATCTGAGAAACCAGTTCTACGAGGGCTTTGAACCACTCGACGCGTCGCATCAAGCGTGCGAACGATTCGCAAACTGGGATCACGTGGACACGATCGAAGTCGAAGACGCAGAAATCTCGCACTCCCAGAATATTGCGGCGAATTCAGCCCAACCTTTCGAGCTGGTGTTCAAGGCTCAGACCGAGGCCGAATCTTGGGCCATCGAACCTACGCTCGGCCCAGGTGGTCAAATCGCCATCTACAGGCAGGGACCCGGTTGTTCACCAAAGACATCGGAGTTCATTTCGCTCGAGGCAGGCGAAACGGCTTCGTTCTGGGTATTGCTGGGCAATGTACATCCAACCTCACAAATCTCAGGCGGATTTGAAGTCAAGAAGGTCCGCCTCGATGCCGAGATTCAAACACCGCTCGCCGGCGCGCACTTACCAGAGGGATATTCCACTTTCGCCACCGGTCGCTACTGGATCCAAAGCACCCCCGGCGAGGTGATTTGGGAGCTCGACGGTGAGCAGCTAGAGAGCAACCCTTTGACCGAAGGAAATGGTTCCACAGGCGTGAGTTTTCGAGCGTGTCCAAGCGGTCCTGTCACTCTGAGCATGGAGGTTCGAGACGCCGATGGTAACTCGCGACGCGACGAAGTTGAGATTCAGATCGACGAGACCGGAAAACGAATCGGCATCAACTCCCCTCAAGATTTGGGAACGAGGGATGGCGACATCCTCTGGATTCCTGAGTCCCAGCTCACGCAGTCCTTTGAACTCACTGCCTCTGTCTCCCGTCAGGCCTGCAATGCGGATACTATCGAACCCGCAGATTGGCTCTGGAATGTAGACGGAGAGACGTCCAATGGAGAGAAGGTAACCATCACTGCCGAGAATTTTGAGAGTGTGAATGGACCAAGGCCTGTGACAGCAATCCTGAGACACGACGGTGAACGTGCGGAGATTAGAATGAGGCCCTGCGGAGGTCTGAGCGGCCTTCCGAGCTGTCCGCCGCTCGAAATCGCACTGCCGATTCGCGACCAGATTCAAGAGGTTCACCAACTCTTCCAGGAACGAGATGCTTTGACGGCACACCTCGCCCTCGAAGAGCGCCTCGCGGGAATTCTGGGCGGCACCATTCCTGAGCCTTTCCCCTACTTGTGGCAGGACATCTTCTCGGGATTCGACCAACCTGGTCAGCCCTACCTCGCGCTCGGCCAGATGCACACGGCATTTGAATGGACGGACATGGAGGATATCAGGCGTGAGATTGAATACGGGTTGAGCATGGACACTGGAGGACATGCGTTTACCACGAGCATTGCCATGGTGGTCGATGCGACCATCGACTACTACTCGGCTACTGCGGTGGGTGGCGAGGACGGCTTCTACGGGTTGTCTCACCTCGTTGAACGATTCACGGCTCCAAAATCTCCAGCAGTTCAAGCTGTGGCAATGGACACGTATCTGGGTACGCTAAGCGCTTGGCTGGAGATTGCGCCACCCGGCGCCGATTTGAACGACCCAGCCCTCCTTGACCGGGCGCTCGAAGCCGGCATTGTTCAGGGTGCTCGTCGCGCGTTGACGGAAAGTACAAGCGGCCCATAACTCGGGCACAAGTTTCCAAAGACAAACCCAAAAAAATCCATTACCCTGCGGGAACTCAAACACTTTTTAGAGATTGTGTGCCGGCTTGCCGGCCTTTTTTCCCTCTCCTCCCAGGTATGGACATGAAACGAGTACTATTTCTCTTATTGGCAGCACTTCCGATCGCCGCAGCTTGCGGCGACGACAACAGTCCGCAAGGCTTCGAAATCGAAGAGCCTGAAAACAATTTGGAATGTGACGCGGGCGAGCTGCTCTGTACGGACCAATGCGTGGACCCCACCACCACCGACAATTGTGGAACTTGTGGAAATGCTTGCGCGGCGGGCGAGTCATGTGTGGACGGCGCGTGTGCAGTGCAGTGCGATGAAGGACAGGTTGCATGCGACGGGGCGTGTATAGACCCGCAGACCGATGCAGCGTTCTGTGGGGCAAGCGCCGATTGCGCCGGCAACAACGCAGGTGAAGCCTGTGGCGAAGGCCAAGTATGTCAAGACGCCGCATGTGTTTGTGTCACCGACGCGCCATCATTCGTCATAAGTGAAGTCTCAGGGACCGCCAACGAGGGTGGAGATCCAGTCACTTACGAAGTCAGCCTCGGCGACATTCCGTGCGACACCGTGACTGTCACTCTGACCCCCGATGCAGAAATCTCACTGGATGCCACAGAACTAGTATTCACGGCCGAAAACTGGGACACACCTCAAACTGTTTCTGTGACCGCGCTCATTGATATGGCGCGCGATTCAGACCATCAGGGTGTCATCCAACACACGGTTTCATCTGCAGATACTGCCTATGATGGGTTTGCTATTGACGACGTAACTATTGAAATCACCGATACACCCCCTGTTTGGAAAATCGGTGTTGCAACAGATGGCTCCGAGCCTAACGGCCACGTCTATACACCGGTAGTGAGTGATAATGGGCGATACGTAGCCTTCCTCTCGACTGCGACCAACCTCACGTCCGACACGTACGACACCGAAAACGTGGTCCGAAACGCCTTCTGGAAAGATCTTGAAACCGGCGAAACCCGACTCTTGACCAACGGTCTCAACGGACCCGCCGATGGTAATGCTGGAAGCATCCAAATCAGCTCGGACGGCCAGACGGTCGCCTTTGCTTCAGGGGCCACGAACCTGACGATGGAGGCTACCACACCAGATAACGTAGAGATGTTCGTCTACACCTTAGAAGACGGTGCGATCGAGCAAATCACCGAATTCTGCTCGGAGTGTAACCCTTCGATGGGTGCAGATGTCGCCCTTTCTGGAGATGGAAACATCCTCCTCTTCACGACACGTCGTAGGTATCTCTCGGCAGTGGATGCAACTGCTGAATTCACTATCTATCGCTACAATCGCTCCAACCAAGATCTCTCCATTGCCGACCTAAACGCTGAGGACGAGTACAATGAATTCTATTGGGGAAGTAACTCGTTCACCCCAACCATTTCTGCAAACGGCAATTTCATGGGTTGGTCGGCAGCTGCAAGAAACATCGTGGACCCGGACATCACGGTGGAAAACTTCCACTCCTACGCCAAAGACCTCACGACCAAGACGGTTCAGCGTCTAAGCGTTCTGACAGACGGTAATCCTTGTCCAGGAACGACGCGTACAGCAGGCTCTGGCGCACCATTCTTGGACGATAGCGGCGAACTCGCGCTCTTCCACACTCAGTGCCCCTTGGACGGCTCAGCGAACGCCTTCGACTCTAGACAAGTCTACTTTTGGGACGGAGCCAACGGCACGAATACCCGCATTACAACCTCGGCGGAAGGACTTCCAGACGCGCAAAGTAACGCCCTTGGTATCTCAGCGGACGGAAGGTGGGCGCTCTACACGTCACTTGCAACGAACCTCGTCGTAACCGACGGCCCAACAGGTGTAGCCAGTCTCTGGCAGCTCTACGTCTGGGATAACACCACTCAAGAAACCTACGCCATCAACTACGGTGCCGACTATCGTTGGTCCAATCACGGGCTCGCCCAGCGCGTTGTAGACGCGTTCGACACGGACAGCCCTCACTTTGCCGCATCACTGGCAAGAAGCGGCCAATTTGCGGCATACGCGACGACTGATCAAATGCTCGAGCCCGAGTCCGAGACTCCGGCTGAATTCACCAACTCCTACGTCGTGCGCATCTACTGAGTTCATCGTGGCAGGAATTTGAGGCGTCCTGAGTGTTGCTGGAACACGGTTCCCGTCCTCAGGACGCTCGCCTCTGAACTGGCGAAGTCGAACATCACCAATTCGTGACGTGCTTCAGGCGAAAACGGAGATGGGACTGGCTCAGTATAGCGCCAAAACACCACACATCCTCCGTCGTCCGAGATGCTCAGGGCATCGCTGATTCCATACGCTCCGCCGGTATAGAACTCATACGCTGGGATTTGGTCCAAGACTTCACCGTCTCGCACGAATTGGATTTCGTTCAGGTAGTAGCCGTAGCCGACCCAGATATTGGTCAGCACCATATTCTCGCCATTTTTCTGGGGCACGAGGCTATGCATGAACCCTTCGTGCTCGGCATTCATAGGCGCTCCAACAGGCTCCCAGGTCTGCCCAAAATCACTCGAAACCTCGGCATGAGACATGCCATCAGCCGTGACGTTGATGCTCAGTTCGCCGTCGTCTGCCACGAAAAGCTCCCGAGACCAGTTCCCGTTGAAATCCTCGAGGGCGAATCGATGGATCTGCTCGGATTTCACGTCCACCAAGGTATACACGCCTCCCTCTTGTTGAAAGTGGAGCCACTCTCGGTTCTGCGAGGTTGTGGCGCCGTAGATATCCCCTTCACCTTGAGTCGGGCTTCCGAGTCGCACGTCTTCGTTGGGCCGAGAAATGATGAGCCCATCATCCGACGTTTGAAAGAAGACTCCGCCTTTGACGTGCTTCAATGAATACGGTCTAGGCTCTGGAACCGGTCGCTCAGCACCAGTCGAGACGTTCAACCATTTGAACTTCACCTGAGGATCCCACTCATCAACTCGGTCCCGGACAAGGACGTGCCCATCGATTGGCCCCGAGGAAACATACGCAGAGACGCTTCGCCGAACACCCGCTTCGATCACTGTCGAACTTCCGTCACCGTTGTCGATTGAGAATCCGTCTTCTCCGAGATGGACACCCCGCGGGTAAGTCTCGAGCTCAGCAACAACCTCAATGCCACCACCAGTGACCTGAATCACCCTCGTCAACGCCTCTTCTCCCGAATAGGTGCTCAAGACAAGCACCTGAGTGTCGCCATAGCTCTCCCAAGAGTTCACATAGTTCTGGGACTCCTCGCCGAACGAGAGTAACGTCTGCGTTGACCCATCAGGAAAGACCTTGAGCACGGAGTCCGGTCGAACTTCGAGGAGCTCGGCCCCTGTGCAAGAGGCCACTTCGACAGGGGCGGGAGGAGTCTCGTTTGGCGTCTGAACAGGTTCGTTGACCGGAAGATTTGGTGTAGGCTCCTCAATCTGGCTCCAGGACGAGGGTTCCTTCTCAAGGTCCACACACCCAACGAGCCCCAAACTCACTATCCAAAATACATTTTTCTTCATCTTCAACCTCCTTTGTGATTGCCAATGAAGAATAGAGAATGGCAATAGTCCCAACAATCGGTATTATCAGAACACTATTATTCACCATTGACGAACAATGACACCTCATCTAGACCTTGAATCGATCCGCTGTTTTGAAAGAGCCGCACACTACCTGAATTTCCGGCAGGCTGCGGACGAACTTGCGATTTCGCCGTCGGCGTTTAGCGATCGAATCACGCGCCTAGAATCCCAACTCAACGAAACCCTCTTTCACCGAACCACTCGCACGGTCGAGCTCTCGGCCGCAGGCCGTCGCCTCCTTCCGGTTGCGCAAAAGCTGATGAGTCAAGCGCAGGAAGTCTATCGTGTGGCACGCGGAGAAGGTGCTCAAGCCCCATTTACGCTCACTGTCGGTACGCGCTACGAGCTCGGCAATAGCTGGCTTGTCCCGGCGCTGACGCCTTTGAACCTTGAAGAGCCGAATCGCCATATCGACCTCGTATTCGGTGACTCGGAATCGCTGATTTCGCAGGTCTTGGGCGGGAACATCGATGCCGCAATCACAAGCGCACGCCTAACCCATCACGGGCTGAGCACCGCAGCATTGCATCCTGAGCGCTACGCGTTTGTGGCGCGGCCGCAACTACTCAAATCCGTTGAGTTCACCAAGCCTGAACACGCCAAGTCGCATACGCTTATCGATGTCCACCCAGAGCTTCCCCTCTTTCGTTATTTTCAAGAGGTCCGGCCTCCGCAGGAAGAATGGACGTTTGGCCGACGCGAACATCTGGGAACGATTAGCGCCGCAAAATTCAGGATTTTGGAGGGCAAAGGGGTGGGAGTCTTGCCGCTTTATTTCGTGCAGCCGGAGCTCAAGGCACGAAAGCTTAAGCGCGTATTTTCAGACACGGAGCCGCTGGTGGATATGTTCAGGCTCGTTTGGAAGACCGGCCACCCGATGACACCTGAGCTCAGGAACCTCGGTCAGGCCTTGGCCACCATAGCTCTGAAATAGAAACGAAAATCACTATCCAGAACGCGCGAACGCGGCTAAGTTCACCTCACAACCTAGCAACTCTCGGAGGACTTATGGGGGAGCAAAAAGCACCCAGCACAATGGCGATTGCCATGGGAAAGAAGAAGCCGGAAACCGGGCGCCAGGTGGCCCTTGGATGTGGTGGTTGTCTGACGCTTATCTTCGGGGTCATTGGGCTGCTCTCAGTATCCACGACACTCTGGTTCGAGTTTACTTCAGCACCACTGAAGTTCGTTATCGCGACGTTCCTTGCCTTCCTCATTTGTGCACCATACGCACTCTTTTACGTCTGGATTGACCGCAATGAGCAAGAACCTTGGCCATTGCTGGCCGCGGCATTCTTATGGGGGGCTGTCGCGTCAACGGGGCTTTCGATAATAGGAAACGAGTTCTCGAGGGGAGTCTTCTCGGCCTTTGTTCAAGACCCTATGATGGTAGGTCAACTCACCGCGAGCCTCTCGGCGCCTCTTTTCGAGGAAATCACCAAAGGATTCGCGCTAGTCTTGATTTACGTGATGTTCCCAAAACACTTCGACAATGTGTTGGACGGCGTGGTCTATGGAGCTTTGGCTGGGCTAGGCTTCGCGACCATCGAAAACATTCTCTATTACGTTCGCTCCGATAGCATCATAGTGACTTTTTGGATGCGTGGAATCGTCTCGGGGGTAGGCTCCCATGCGGCGTACTCGGCAATTTTCGGTGCTGGACTCGGCGCCTTCAGAGTCATGCGAAGGGGTGGTCTTAGATACATCATATTGATGGCTTCGATGGCGCTCGCGATGTTCGTCCACTTCGTCTGGAACTCCGTTGGGCGGATCTTCATGGCAGGTGTTGAGAGTGGCGTCGAAGCCCTATTCTTGAGAATTCCTCTCCAAGCACTCGTGGTCAATGTCCCCTTCTTCATCGCGATGCTTGTCACCGCAGCGTTCGCCCTCAGACACGAATCCAAACTCATCAAGGAGTACTTGAGTACAGAAGACCGCTCTATCGTTAAGGAAGAGGATCTGGAGTTCCTGCTACCGGCAAGGCGCAGAGTGTGGCGAGAATGGAAGCTGCTGCTCGGAGGGAAGTTCTCGGACTATATGAAGGTCACCAAACGCAATAAACTTCTGATTCGTTTGGCATTTGAGAAGTGGCATATGCGTGCCGAGACAGGCATTGGAGACCACGAAACCGCGCAAGGACACGCAGTTGAGGTTATAGAGCTCAGAAAGAAACTTGCCTGACCTTCATTTCTCGTGAGCGCCAATATCACAGCGGTTCTCGCGCAGCACACCACGCTGATCCACCGTGAGAATCTCTCCATCGATACCCGCACAACCGGTTGGGTTGCCCGCATTCACGGCCAATGAAAACGCCTCCGGCTCAAATGTCGCCGTTTCAGAATCTACATAGCCCAGCGGCAAGAGGTTGGCGTCCGCAACAGCTAGATCGTTGTTGTTCGGGCAACCCGTTCCCGTAAAGAGATTAAATCCGAGCGAGACAATTGCACCGTCGGCAGCCACACAAGCCTGCTCAGCGTCGACAATTGAGTTGGCCACCTGAGCGTTTTGACCAGCGTCTAGCTGCAGTCCACCGACCACGGTGGCGTTTCTCAGCCGAACCACAGCGCTCCCCGGACCCACGAGTCCAATCCCGGCGGCCACGGTCGAGTTTTCAAAGTCCAAAAGTAGATCTGCGCCGGCAGACACATAGCCGGCCGCAGGTCCCGCTATAGAGCTTCGCTGCACAAAGGTCGTCGCGTCTTCACTTTCGGCTTCTAGCCTGAAAACGCTCCCATCCGCTGAATTGGAAGCTATATCCGACCCGATGAGGTTTAGGCCGGGTGCACCAAAATCCCCTTCTACGAGCACCATGTAGAGTCCGAGAGACTCGGCCGAGCTCCAGGTTCCAGATGGAGCCCGCATGTACACATTCGCGAGATCGGCGTTTCCACTCCAAAAAATGTGTCCGGCCACCACGCCTGTGTCTGCGAGTGTGGAGTTTTCCAAAGTCGTTCCGCTGAGCTCGAGCTCACCGCTTCCTGAGATTGCAACCCCTCTCAAATCCATCCCTTCCACCGCCATTTGAGTATCTTGAATGAGTCCGTCGATGATGACCAAGGAACTATCTTGAGCCCAGATGACGATACCTTCTGCGCCCCCTTCCCCCGTCACGCCTTGAATTGAGTTTCCGGAGGCGACAAATCCGGTTGGGACAAGAATCTGGGACTCCACGGCCGCTAAGGCTGCGCCTCCTAAACTCATCGGCTCTGCCGGCGCTTCGAGCACGTTGATCGTATTGTCTTCGAGGCTGAGGCCCTCAGCTCCGAACTGAGCTTGCGCAAGATAGAGCCCGGCACCGGAGGCCGAAACAACTCCCGTGAGTTCAATCGTGTTTTCTCGAACCTCCACGTTTTCGAAGTCGAGCGTCGCACCCTCCGCAAACACACCAGCTCCGCCTACGCCCTCAGTACTTCCCTCGAGGCGATTTCCACGCACCTTGCTATCGACCATAGAAAGTTGCCCCAAGACGAGAATCCCCGCCCCGCGCTCGTACGCGAGGTTGTTTTCGACGACCCCGCCCTGGATGAGGAGCTCGGCACCCGCAGCCACCTTGATTCCGGCGCCCTCCGGTCCTTCTCCGCCGCTCACACTCAAGTTGCTCAGAATCACACCGGATGCGCGCACATCCACCACGGTTCCAATTCCAGAGGCCGTGATTCGGGTCTCTTCGGCCCCCTGCCCTACCAATTCTACGGGTTGTTCGATGACGAGGTTTTCTGAAAACTCACCCGCCCCGAGCACGATCACCGGACAGCCTGCACTAAGGCCATCTTGGATGGTCAACAAGTCCGCACCTACCCGACACGTGACCTCGCTGCAATCCGCCGAACACGTGTCACCGTCTTGCCGATTGCCATCATCACACACCTCATCCTCATTGATTTGCCCGTCACCACAACGGTCATTCCTGCAGAACCCGTTGAGGCAGATATCGCTCGCACAATCGGGGTCTGCTTCGCACCGAAGCCCCACTGAACACCCGTCACACGTCAGTCCTCCACAATCGACATCCGTCTCCGAGCCGTTCAGGCGCTCGTCATCACATCGCGAGGGCTGGCATTGTCCACCAAGGCAAATCCCGCTCGAGCAATCATCGGGGCTCGTACATGCAGGCTCAGGCGCGTTTGGGTCTAGACACCTTCCAACCGGACAGAGCCCAGACTCACAGTCGGTCGCGGAGATACATCGTTTTCCGATATCACAGGCGTCGCAAAGCTCTCCGCCACAGTCCACGTCGGTCTCAATCGCGTCCAACACGCCGTTCCCGCAGAAATCCGGCGTGCAATCTTCACCCACGCACTCCGGCGGTGTTCCCGACGTTTCATCGCCGCATCCCAAAAGAATCACCATCGCCAGAAGCGAGGCCTTTGCCCACATGCTCAAAATGTGCGAATGAAGTGGCCTGACTTGAGGAAGGTTTTGCATATGTTGTCTCATATCTTCGACTGGTTGAACTTGGTCGTGCGTTGGATTCACGTCATCGTTGGTGTGGCGTGGATCGGTGCGTCTTTCTACTTCGTGTGGTTGGAGAACCACTTAGAACGGAACAAGGACAGCCTCCCCAAAGGAATTGCTGGCGATCTATGGGCCATTCATGGTGGTGGGTTCTACTACCTCACCAAATACAAGGTCGCTCCGGAGAAGTTGCCTGAAACCTTGCATTGGTTCAAGTGGGAGGCCTATGCCACGTGGATTACAGGCGTATGTTTGCTCTTCATCGTCTACTACATGAACGCTGGCGCCTACATGGTGGACGCCGGCGTGGCCGCCATCAGTCCCGGCGTCAGCATCGCCATCGGCATCGGCTCGCTGGTGGTCGGGTGGATATTCTACGACGTCATCTGCCGCACGCCCCTCCTCAAGAAGCCTGCTCTGATGCTGGTCTTGATGTTCGGTTTCTTAACCTTCTCGGCATGGTTACTCTCCCAGTATCTGGCACCACGAGCGGCCTATATCCACGTAGGCGCCATGATCGGCACCATGATGGCGGGCAACGTGTTTTTCGTCATCATTCCCGGACAGAAGAAGCTCGTGAAGGCAGCTGAAGAGGGGCGAGAGCCGGACCCGTGGGACGGCATCTACGGTGGCCTAAGGTCAAGACACAACAACTATTTTACGCTTCCCGTGCTCTTCATCATGATTTCGAATCACTTCCCTATGACCTACGGCCACCCGTACGGTTGGGCAGTGCTCGCCGCGATTTCGGCCGTGAGTATCGCGATTCGCCACCACTTCAACGTACGCCATAAATCGAACGCCACCATGTGGGTCATGCCCGCAGGGGCAGTGGCTATTGCGCTAATCGCGTGGGTCACAAGCCCTGGCTTCATGGACGCGGACTCGAGCGCGGCGCTCAAGGACCACGCGCCAGTGAGCTTCGCCGAGGCCCAAGCGGTGGTGGCCAAACATTGCTACTCCTGTCACTCGGCCTCACCTACGGACGAGATTTTCGTCATCGCACCCAATGGCGTCAAATTCGATAACACCGAATCCATGGTTCAATACGCTGACTCCATCAAGACGCGCGTGTGGGACGTAAGAAATATGCCGTTTGGCAACAAGTCCACCATCACCGAAGACGAGCGCCTCCTCTTGGCCGCATGGGTCTATCAAGGCGCTAAGGCCCCCTAAAACACATATGTTTCCAGAACTCAGCCCGAGAGAACAAGCGGCCCGTCAGAGGGCTCAGAAGAATCCGAACGTGGCCATCCTCATCTTTCTAGGTGCGCTGGGTCTCTTCGGCTGGAACGTCTACAAGAATCTGCATACGCCCGAAAAAATCTGGGGCACAAAAGCTCTGGATTGCCCGCCCGCAAATCTGAAAATACAAAAAGTCGATGATGTCTCGATCATCCGCGGATGCGATAAGACGGTGAAGGTTCGCTGCACTCAGAACCAATGCGAAGAAGTTTTCGACTAAGCATCCACACGTACACGGAGTCGTACAATGTTTGGAATTAAGAGCACACGGATAGTGGCGAATCATAGCGTTGCCCCAGGAATTCTGGTCATCGATCGCGGCCGAATTCAAACCATCTTCCCCTACCATTTCGAAGGCCTCGAGCGCGTCGAAGACGTAGGTGAGGCATGGGTGATACCAGGACTGGTAGACCCACATGTCCACATCAACGAGCCCGGAAACACCGAGTGGGAAGGCATCGCGTCCGCCACCAAAGCTGCCGCTGCTGGCGGTGTGACAACCCTTGTGGATATGCCGTTGAACTCGATTCCGGTGACCACCTCCGTTGAGGCACTTCAGCAGAAAGTTAAGGCCGCTCAAGGACAAGCGATGGTAGACCTTAGCTTTTGGGGCGGTGTAGTCCCCGGAGAAGTAAAGAACCTCGACGACCTTTCGGCACAGGGCGTGCCGGGATTTAAGACCTTCATGATCGACTCGGGCCTTCCAGAGTTTGCCGCATCGGACGAAAAGACTCTGCGCGAATCTATGCCGATTATCGCCAAGAACGGCCTCAAACTCCTCGCCCACGCGGAGTTGGACCTCGGCCACAAGCTCGCCGGAAGCCCAGCCGTTTATGAGAACTTCTTGAACTCCCGGCCTCAAGAGTGGGAATACGAGGCCATTTCGCTGCTGATCAAACTTGTGCGGGAGACCCGATGCCCGGTCCATATCGTCCATCTCGCGGCGGCTTCGTGCTTAGAGATGCTCGCTGAAGCGCGAGCCGAAGGGTTACCCATCACGGTAGAAACTTGCCCGCACTACCTGGTCTTTTCGTCGGAGCAAATTGCCGCCGGCCAAACGCAATTCAAATGCTGTCCGCCTATCCGAGACGCGGCCAACCGTGAGGCGCTCTGGCAGGGACTCAGGGACGGCATCATCGATATGGTCACCACTGACCACTCGCCCTGTGTGCCTGCGCTCAAACAAAAGGGAGGCGGGGATTTCGGCCAGGCATGGGGCGGAATCGCGAGCCTGGGGCTCGCCCTGCCATTGATGTGGACCGAGGCGCAAAAACGCGGCTTCGAGATGACCGATATCGTGAAATGGATGGCGAGCGACACGGCTAGGCTTGCGTCCTTGGACAACTTGAAGGGCGCCTTGCAGCCCGGCTTGCTTGCCGATGTCGTGGTCTTCGATGGCGATCAAGAGTGGACAATCGGATCAGAATCGCTATACATGCGGCACCCTTTCACACCTTTTGAAGGTATGAAAGTGAAAGGACGAGTACTCGCCACCTATCTGAGCGGCGAAAAAGTTTATTCTCTACAAGACGGTTTTCCGGGCGCTCCGAATGGGAAAGTGCGTTTGATCGCGCCTGCGAAATGATTTGAAGGATTTAAAGAATGTCGAACACATCTGAAACTGTTTTTACGGGTCTTGTTGACCTGCTTGCCCAGCAACTTGGCGGCCGCGCACTCGCTTGCTCGGACGATTTTTTCGCCGAAATGGGAAATCTCGTGAAGCCCGGCCGTGGCGTGTTTTTGCCCGACGAATACACGGACCGCGGAAAGTGGATGGATGGCTGGGAATCGAGACGACGCCGCGGAGGCGCCGACCACGACTGGTGCATCCTCAAGCTCGGTGTGCCAGGAAAAGTGCGGGCGCTCGACATCGACACCAACCATTTCCTCGGAAACCACCCACCCTACGCGGCTCTGGACGCGGTTTTTGCACCGGATGCGAGTCTCGAAGATTTGCAAAACGCGGAGTGGAACGAGATTTTGCCGCAATCGCCTCTCAAGCCGGGCTCTCAGAATATCTTTGTCGCACCGAGCGATGAGCCTATCTCGCACGTTCGCCTCCGGATTTTCCCGGATGGTGGCGTTGCTCGACTCAGAGTTTGGGGCGACGTGGTGACCGATTGGAAGCTCACGGAGGACCGAGAAGATACCATCGTGATGGTGCAGCCAAACGAAGTCGATTTGGTTTCTTTGAGAAATGGTGGGCGCGCGTTGGCATGCAGCGATATGTTCTTCAGCCCCATGGAAAACCTCATTCTTCCTGGGTCTGCCGCTAATATGGGTGGTGGCTGGGAGACGCGGCGCAAGCGCACACCGGGCCACGACTGGATGATTCTGCAGCTCGGCGCACGAGGAACACTCACAATGGCTGTGCTTGACACCCAATATTTCAAAGGCAACTTTCCGGAGAGTGCATCGCTCGAGGGAATCGACGCACCTGGCGCCAGGATTACGGATTTGATCAACTCTGAGGATTGGGTCGAGATCATTCCTCGGACCAAAATGGAATCGCACAAACGCTTCCATTTCAGGGATGAACTCAAGTCTGCCGGCCCAATCACTCATGTTCGGGTGAACACGTTCCCGGACGGCGGGTTGTCCAGAATGCGACTCTACGGAATCCGGGAGGAATAGTGATTGCCAAACTGAACGCACTCGAGCGGAACGAAGCCGTTGCGGTCTTCCAAAAATGCTGCGGTTCGTCGGCCTGGGCCAGTAAAATGGCGGAATCCAGGCCCTTCGAAACTCTGCAGGAAATTCACGAGGCGGCAGACGCACTCTGGGCAGAGGTCGGACGCGAGGACGTCTTGGAGGCTTTCACCCATCACCCCGAAATCGGGGCGGATGTGGACCTCTTGCGCCAAAAGTTCGCGTCTACAGCCACGTGGTCCGCAGGAGAACAGTCAAGCGTTTCGCAAGCTTCGGAGGACACGCTTCACGCACTCCGGGACGGCAACCTCGCCTACAAGGCGAAATTCGGCTATATTTTCATCGTCTGCGCTACAGGTAAGTCGGCCGAAGAGATGCTCCAAATCCTGGAGGCTCGGCTGCCGAATTCCCCTGAGGTTGAGTTTGAAATCGCCAAAGGAGAGCAGGCGAAAATCACGCGCTTAAGACTGGAGAAGCTCGAGCTATGAAAAGCCCAATCACGACGCACATCTTGGATACCTCTCGTGGAAAACCCGCTCAGGGCGTAAGCATTAGACTTGAGAGATTCGGCGAGAATGGCTTTGAAGAGATTGGCAGCGGTACCACGAATGAAGACGGTCGCGTCACGGACCTGCTAGATCATTCAGACTTTAAGAACGGTACGTACCGAATTCATTTCGAAGTCGCGCCTTATTATGCGAAGCTTGGTCAGAAGACCTTCTATCCTGCCGTCTCCATCGACTTTATTGTGGACGCTTCAGACGAGCACTACCACGTCCCTCTTCTCTTAAACCCCTTTGGCTTCTCGACCTATCGCGGAAGCTGAGCCCGCTTGTACAAGTCTCGCGCCCGAGATATCTTAGGTTCATACAGAGGTTATGTGTGAACGCGAAAGTCATCCTTTTAGGCATGGGCCTTTCTATTGCGGCATTTACTGGTTGTGCATCTGACACCTGCACAACTGATAGTGATTGCCCCGCAAACAATGTGTGTTTGAACGCTGGAGGGGTCGTCTTTTCAGGTAAAGAATGTGTGCCACTCGTGGAACCATTATCGGACAACTCGGATATGTCCGGTGAATCGGATCTGGATTTCGACGACGCATCTGGAGGCGATTTAGATTCGGGCGGCGATGGTATTGAAGACATGCCTGATACGCCAATCCAAGACATGCAAGACGTCGACTTGCCGGACCTTGCTGATCTCGACTTAGGCGATATGGCGTCGGACCAGAATACTCCTAACGACCGCGACGGGGACAACGTACCGGATTCACTTGATAACTGCCCGGACGTCTACAATCCATCTCAAGCGAGTGAAAGTGGTGGAATTGGAGATGCCTGCAATCCCGAACCGGTCGGAGAGCTCTGCCTGACGCAGGAGCTAAAGCACGACTTTATTCCTCCCGAGTTCTACGTTCTCGTGGACCTCTCGGGCTCGATGGCCACGAAGATCGACGAGGTTGGCAATGCCTTTTTCAGCTCATCTTTCGGTGACCAAATTTCCACCACAAGGTTTGGGCTTGGCACCTTTCAATCTGGAACGTGCCCGGGTTTTTCACACCATTTAGATATTGGCATTCATTCGCCCACCGCTCTTGCTTTGACGTGGGCGGGATTTGAGCCTGATGGAAACGCCACGCTACGTAGCGCACTACAGACGGTTCAAACCGAAATGCTTGGTCCCAACGGTTTTGGTTCCGGGCGTAGAAATCACATTCTGATCTTTGATGGAGGTGACGCTACTGGGTGCATGTTTACGATCGACGAGGTTGAAGAGATTAGAACCATGTTGCTGCAAAACGTGCGCTCACACATCATTGGGTATCAATACGCGCTTGCATCTCCCAATCTTCCGGAGAGTCTTGCGGCCGAAGGCGGTACGGGGGGGACATTCTCCAACGACCAACCACACTTGGTGACTAATGTCACAAACCTTCGAGCCGCCCTTGACGGGATCTACGCAGAAGAACTCGCGCTCTCGTATGACTTCAAGTGCGAGATTACCTTACCAGCTGGAAACTACACCGATTTCTGGGTCGAAGTATTGGGCAGTCGCGTGCCTCTCGACCCGCAAAACGGATATACGCAATCAGGGCAGAAAATCATTTTGCATGGCGCTGCTTGCGACGAAGCCCGCATCTATGATGATGATGAAACCGTCAGGGCTCGAATTCAAGCCCGGTGTGCGGAGTAGAGGCGAAGCGGACGTGCCCGCTTGTACACAACCATCAACTTCATGTATCCTCGCAACGCTCAGGGACTCCGCACAATGAAGCTTGGACATGCTCTTACCCACAGTTGGTGAAACCGTAAATGAGCGATACCGAATCGATGCGGTATTGGCTCGGGGTGGAATGGGGGTGGTCTACCGCGCCACGCAGCTGGCCGTGGGACGCGAAGTTGCTGTGAAGATGGTGCTGGCTGAAAACCAGGACAACGACCGCCACCTTGAGAGATTCAGGCGCGAAGTCAATATCGCCATGCGTCTCAAACACCCGAGCATCGTTGAGATTTACGATTTTGGACAAACCCATGACGGCATGAACTTCATCGTCATGGAGTTTATTGAAGGCGAGGATTTGAAGGCGCTGGTCAACAAGACTGGTGCGTTTTCGGTGGGGCGAACACGCACAATCATCGAACAGGTCCTAGACGCCCTCTGTGCCGCCCACGAAAATCGCGTCATTCACCGCGACCTCAAGCCCTCAAACATCATGCTCACCAAGGTTGGCCGAGGCCGCGAGCTTCCGAAGATCTTGGACTTCGGCATCGCCAAATCAGTGGGCGAGCAGACGGAACTTACGATGTCCGGCGAGGTCCTGGGCTCGATACCCTATCTCGCGCCAGAAGGGCTGCGCGGTGAGGGGATCACGTACGGTGTGGATGTTTACGCAATAGGGCTCATCATTCTGGAAATGCTCACCGGCTCGCGCGTGCGCCAGGGTCCGAACACGGCCCAGATCGTAGCCCAACACCTCACCAAAGACGTCACCATCCCCGACGAAATCGAAGGTACCTTGCTCGCCGCTTTTTTGCGCCGCGCGTGCTCACGTAATCCGGCCGAAAGATTCCCGCACGCCATGGCCATGTACGACGAGCTTGAGGCGGCCTTCGACTCGGTGGACCAGAACCTGGTTTGCGAGGCGCAGATTGTGGCGCAAGTTGAAGACCCTTATTCGGCCTTCTCCAATATTGACGAGGCTCCGACTACGGCAACCCCGTCGCATTCGGGTGGTTTTGAAGCTCCGCCCACTCTTTTGACCCCTCGCGACCGCACAGGCACCGCGGAGGTTGTAGAGCGCCCTACCCTGCCCATGCCACGGATTTCGGAGCAGATGATTGCGGAACGTCGCGCGGAATCGTCTAGCGGGACCTTCACGCAGTCCAAACCTGAGCCTATCCCAGTCTTCACGCCAGCCGCTCAGACTAGCTCTTTGCCATCAAAAGAAAGCTCCTCGAAGAAGATGGCCGTAGGAATTGGGATTGTAGCCCTCGTCTTAGTTGGAGGCCTCATCTTCGCCTTCAATGGCACCCCTGAGACCGAACCAACGGAAGAACCAGGACTCGCTGCCTCTGAAATCCCACCACAACTGCCCGAACCCAAGATTGAGCCAGAACCCAGTGTGATTGAATCACCACCTCTTGCGGCCCCGACGGAGCCCGAGATGGCGTTTGATGAAGATGAGGAGATGGTCCCGACTGACTCAGCACCTGTTGTGGCAGAGGAAACCGTCGTTGAAGAAAAACCAGCGAGAATCGAGAAAAAAGAAGAGCCAAAGACGGCGAAACGCGCGGTGCTCTCACCGTTTGACGAAGACCCCGTCAAAGCTCAAAACGATTCTACTTCAAAAAAACCTGCAAATAGGGATACTCAGAGACGTCAAGACAAAGAGCGTCAAGAGAAGAAAGACGACCCTTTCAGTGTAGGAAAGTTTTGAAAACCGCACTTCCATTCAGCCTTGCAATCGTCTTCATGAGTTCTGCAGCGTGGGCGCAACCCTCTGATGCAGATGTCGAGAAGTACAAATCTCTGACTACCGAGGCAGCTCAGACCTTTGAAGAAGGCGACTTCCGAAAAACCATCGAGCTCCTGAGCGAGGCGCGCGTTATTCATGACCACCCGGACCTCTCGTACAATATCGGGCGTTCGTATGAGGCCATGAGCTGGTGCAATCGCGCTCGAGAGACGTTTTCAATCTACGTCAAACGCGATGATGTCCCAAAGAAGGACCGGAGTGCGGCCACAGAACGGCTCGAATCCCTCAAAGATTGTGTCGAGAAACGGCTCCTGACGGTAGAATGCGATCCCGCGAACACCACGCTCCTCCTCAACGGCGAAACACCTCTGGCGTGTGCGACTCCTACGGAGCTCACGGAAGGAAGCTACAGCGTTGAGGCTAGCGCGGATGGCTTTTTGCCAAGTGTCTACAGCGTCAATATCAATGCTTTTAGCGACGATATCTCACTGCAAACAAAGCTCGCTCCGGCCGAAATCGCCACCGTTGAGGAAGTCGTGGTACCTCAAGACTCCTCGGATTGGCGCCCCGTCACGGGCTGGACGCTCGTTGGTGTTGGGGCGGGTGCATTGGTCGCCGGCCTTGTTCTAGACGCCACGTCTGGCGTTGATTCGGTTGAGGTCGGCGCCGTTGACCAGGTCAACTCAGATGCGGAATCCAGAAGGACAGCTATCACCGCGCTCTACATTGGCGGTGCGGTGCTTGGAGCTGCAGGAGCAGGCATCCTTATCTGGGAGATGACCGATAGCCAAGAAAGCGCGTCTCTCAGCGTACGTCCTGACCAAGTCTCATTCACCTACAAATTCTAGACGGCTCAGAGTCTAGAATTCGAGCCGCAAGCCCAACGCTGGGTAGAGCGTCAGTCCGGAGACGTCGATATCACGACCGAGCGCACTGACGCCGAAATCGTAGTAGAGAACGTTCAGCTCAAAGAGCAGCCTAACCCACTTATAGCCAGCAGAGCCGCCCACCACACCTCCCATCTGGATGATGGAATCGTTGGTGGAAAGCTCCTCTCCGCTCGCGTCTGAAATGCGCTGGAGAATCGACGCATCAATGGTGGAATAGCCAAACTTCAGACCACCATAGGCCGTGAAAAACTGACTCATGTCTTTGGAAATGAGCAGAGGCACCCAGAAATCATTTCGGACGATATCTTCGAGTTCAAAGATATCGACCAAAAAGCTCGGGACCGGAGGCTCCGTGGTCTGGCGGAAGAATTGAAACCCGAGGCTCATGTCTGCAAAATGGCCTGCATCGTGCCGCAGAAATTGATATTTCGTCTCGAGCCTGTACCCCGCTGTGGTGTAGGCGCCGCCTACTTCGAGGCCCTTGAAAATGCCTACCCGAACACCAAATTCAGGAATAGGCGTCGGGCCAACGATCAGCGCCGAAAATGCAGCCCCGATGATGGCATCCACGTCTTCGTTTGTAAGCGAAGGCTCCATGCCCTCAGCCAAATCGTCTTTGGCTCGGTTCGCGGCAACTTTGCCCTGGTCGTAAATCGCCGAAATAGCAGACGGGGCAACGTGGACGCCCACGTTGGCGTTGATTTCAAAGTCACCAGGCTCAAGTGACTTGGCTGTTTGCAGCGTAGATGCCGGAGATGCGCACGAGCCAGCCAAAAGACCCGCTACACCAAGAAGCACTAGATTCAGTAATGCCTTTGATTTCATCATCGCTCCAAGTTCGGCTCTACTCGTTGAGATACGTATAACTGCCCATCGCATCTTCGTAATGTTTCATGAACATACGAAGTTGCTCAAGCGTCATACGGCCCTCATTATGAGTCCTCTCGGCCTGCCGTCTCACGCGCTCAACCATCTTCTCGGCATTGTATTGAACGTAAGACAAGACCTCAGCGATGGTGTCGCCCTTGATAACGTCCGAGACGCTATAGCCATTATCTTCGAGGCGGACGTGTACGGTATTGGTGTCCCCGAAGAGGTTGTGCAAATCGCCAAGAATCTCCTGGTACGAACCAATCAGGAACATCCCGAGCAAGTATGGCTCGCCCGGTTTGACCTCGTGGACGTCAAGCGATGACTTAATGTCCTCAACGTCGATGAACTTCTTGATCATGCCATCGCTATCGCACGTCAAATCGGCAAGTCTGGCCTTGAGTTCAGGCTCTTCATCAAGCCTGTGAATAGGCATGATGGGGAAGAGTTGGTCCATGGCCCAGATATCGGGTGCGCTTTGGAAAAGCGAGAAGTTGCAATAGTAGATATGGCCCAGAAGCTCGTCCAAATTGGCCAGCTCCTCGGGAATTCTTTGACGGTCTTTTAGTCGGTCGCGAATCTTGACACAGCAAGCCCTGAAGAGGGTTTCGGTCGCCGCCAAGTCTCGCATCCCCAGGAATCCGAATCGAAAAAGAGAGCGAGATTCCTCAAGCGCCTGGTTCGCATCGTGCCAGGATTCCTGCACATTTTTGGGCATGATGTTCTCATAGGTTTCCCAAAGGTCGTGCAGCACGCGCGGCGCATCCTCTGACGGCTTCGTGGCCTCAGAATTGGAGCTCGACTCGCCAACGGCATCAAAAATCAGCACCGATTGGTAGGACGAAACGGCGCGCCCACTCTCGCTGACGATGGTTGGATGCGGGACCTCATGCTTGTCACACGCGTCTTGGATGCCACCGACGACATCGTTCGCGTACTCTTGAACGCCGTAGTTCATGGAGGCGTAGAAGTCGGTCTTGGAGCCGTCATAATCCACGGCCAAGCCACCGCCCACGTCGAGGTAGCCCATCTTGCAGCCCATGCGCACGAGCTCCACGTAGATATGCCCAGCTTCGCGCAATGCGTTCTTCCAAGGCGTGATCGAAGAAACCTGCGAGCCAATATGGAAGTGTAGGAGCTGCAGACAATCGAGCATATCGCGCTTCTTGAGTTCGTCGACCACATGAACAATCTGAGCCGTCGTTAACCCGAATTTTGCGCGGTCGCCGGCCGAGTCCGCCCAGCGCCCCATGCCTTTACTCGCCAATTTAGAGCGCACGCCAAGCATCGGCCTGATACCGAGTCGCTCACTCGCCTCCAGAACGAGTTCGATTTCGTCAGGTCGCTCGATGACGATCACCACAGTGTTATCAAAACGTTGAGCGATGAGAGCGGTCTCGATGAAGGCGCTGTCTTTATAGCCATTACAAACGATGAACCCGTCTGGCTCGTCCATTGCGGAAAGCGCAATCAGGAGCTCCGGTTTGGAGCCCGCTTCGAGGCCGTATTTCCACGGTCTTCCTGCCTTAACGATCTCGTCCACAAGGTGGCGTTGTTGGTTCACCTTGATCGGAAACACGCCGCGATAGACGCCCTGATATCCGTACTCTTGGATGGCTCGGCGGAAACATTCATTGAGAAGCTGAATACGATGGTGAAGAATATCCGGAAAACGAATCAAAAGAGGCAGCGCGAGTCCGCGCATTTGGAGCTGCTCAGTCAGCCTATAAAGGTCGATTCCACGATCCTCCTTAGGCGTAGGCCTGACCTCAACATTACCCTCGGCATTCACTGTAAAATAGGGGCTTCCCCAACCTTGAATATGGTAAAGGTCACGGCTTTTTTCCACCGTCCAAACGTCCTGCTCTTCGATCCCTTCATCCAAGACACTTGCCATCGGCGTCTCCTTCCCAAACTAGCGACGACCATCGCGCTCCGCGGGGCGCGCAAGCTAGCGTAGAGTGCGGAAAAAGTCCACACCGCCCGCCTTCATTTCTGAGGAGGATGTTTGGCGAGTTTGCGTTGGAGCGAGCGGCGATGAATCCCTAGAATTCGGGCAGCCTGGGATATATTGCCTCCGCAATCCGAGAGCACTCGGTTGATATGCTCCCACTCGGCACGGGCCAACGAGGGCGCCTCTTCGTACGAGACTTCGCCGGAGGTTAATGCCGGCTCTTTCTGGGTGAGGGCATGAAGAATTTCGTCTGCGTCCGCGGGTTTAGTGAGGTAGGAGACCGCGCCCAACTTCACAGCGTCCACAGCCGTGGCGATACTGCCGTATCCAGTCAAGATGATCGCGCGCAGATGCGGCGAGAGCTCCAAGAGCTCCTTCAGAACCTGTAGACCGTTGGACTCGGTGCTTATTCTCAAGTCGATGACTCCAAACTCGGGGTCGTGTTCACGAACGATATCGGCCGCAGACCTGGCATCGGCCGTATGCCAAACTTCAAACCCTCGGGTCTCGAAGGCGCGAGCAAGGCGAGGCCTAAAGACTTCGTCATCATCCACAATGAGCAATGTAAGCTTGTGTTCCGACTCGGCACCTTGACTCATTTTCGCCTCTCACATGGAATCTCGATCCGCACAGTGGTTCCCGAATCTAAGTCAGACTCCACGTGGATTTGCCCTCCGAGGTCTCGAATCATTCGGTAGGCGAGGAAGAGCCCGAGGCCCATTCCTTGCCCATGCTCGCGAGTGGTAAAGAAGGGCTCAAAAATGCGTGCTTTTGTCTCAGCATCCATTCCCTTGCCCTCGTCCTTCACCAAGACCACCACTCCTTCCTCACCCTTGGAAAACCGAAGCAGAACTTCTGATTCGCCCGCTTGCAGGCCGTTTCGAACCACCCCACGTACAATCTGCGCAAGCCCCGCTCGTGGCGCATAAATCCAGCAGCTAGACGCATCGTCGTCGATTTCAACTCGTAGTCGTTCACCATCCGAGAGATCCTCCATGATGGCCGTGCTCAACTCGACAACCGAGATAGGTTCCGACGCCTCCCCCATCATGGCTCCGGCATCCAGTGAGAGCTGTGAAAGTACGCGGCGGCATCGCGCCACCTCAAAATTCACCAAACGGGCATCCTCGCCAAGTTCCGGACGCTCAGATTGCAGCGCCAGCTCGAGCTCCTTTGCTACAACTGCAATCGTTGAGAGCGGCGTGGCCAGTTCGTGGGCTGCGCCAGCGGCCAGCGTTGCCAGAGCGGTGAGCCGCGATTCCTGTTCTTGGAGCTCACGCACTCGCCTCAAGGCATCCTCCTGCTCTGCCAGGTGTCGTCTCAACCCCATCACAAAGAGAATGATTAGGATGGCAGTGACCGCTAGGGCCCACCACATCCCCTCCAAGTGAAGGGTCAACGCTGCTCCGTGGTGCATATGATGGGCATGAGGATCCCAAAGCCACGGACTGAATAGAGCCCCATAGGCCCCTAGGCTCACCACACTAAGCGCTGCTACCCAACGAAAACTCAGAGTGAGCGCCGCAATGGTGACATGAACCAGATACATCAAGGTGAAGGGATTGAACGGGCCTCCGGTCGCCTGGAGCAGAACACTGAGCAGAATCACATCGATGGCCATAATCCACGCAAGCGTGCTCTCCGGCATCGGCTTGCTCTTGACCCACCAAGACAACACCGCGTTCGATAGAACCTCAAAGGCGAAAAGACTTGCTATGACAGGCAGAGAGACGCTCAGCCCAAGCCAAAACACGACGATCCCCAACACCACAACTTGGGCGGCAATAGCGCACCAACGCAGCCAAATCAGCCATTTCCCGAGCCCTTCAGCCTCAGCAGGTGGGGAGAATCTTTGCATTACATGGGTACCATCACGTTGAAGACAAACTCCTTGCCATCCGCATTTACCTGCACTTCCCAAGCCCCTCCCATGTTGAACGTCACGGTAGCGGTGTATTCGCCCTCTCCGGTTGTCTCAACGGTGGTCGGTACGGCCGTCCCATGACCATGAGCGGGCATCCAGCCTTCGACATCGAACTCGGTGGCGTCGACTGGGCCATCCGGATCAATGAGTTTGAACTGAAACTCGTTGGCGCCCACCACGTAATCCGCGTCCGGCGGGATCATTTCCAATGTCCATCCATCCACGGTCTGCACGAGTTCGACTACGTGATTGTTCGTGGTCGAGTGGTTGTGATGGTCCCCATGGTCTGAGTGGTCAGAGTGCTCTCCACACGAGACGACGAAAACGGAGGCGATGATTGCGATGATAAACTTTGTCATGGTGACTCCCTTTTTGAGGACCAATCAGGTTCCTTTTACCTGCAATAACGAACTAGCGCACGCCCTTGCGACTATCCATGTGGCAATTCGTCGCACCTGACCTAGATCATGATTTTTCGGTCTAAAGACACCCATATCTAAACCTGCGAATTTATTGCGCAAACAGAAGTGTCCGTTTTTGACAGCCAAATGCGTCAGATAAATGTCGTTGAATCCTCATGAAAATACTGCACTAATTGAGTCTAGACCACCTTTTTTGAGGGCCAGATGCGTATTGTTCTCCTGATTTTGATCTCCCTGATTGCACTAGGGTGCCCCGGCGAAGATGAACCGGTACCGGTCCCTGGGTTCGACTATCCTTTAGAGTCCAAACCCCTTCATTGTTGGACGTCGGCACATGTTTGGCAAATGCACGATCTTGGGGAAGAAATTGCCATTTCATACCGACCGAACCGCCATGACAATGTCGATGTATCGATGGCGTTCCTGACCCTCTTGACCCCCGACGAGGGGAAGACCTTCGAACGGCCTCTCGGTACTCAAAATCCACCAAGCGGAGAGGTCTACCGTGGCCCCCTCGAGGCATCAACGGGGTGGTTTCAACTGCCGAACGGCTACGCCATTAGCCAACGCGGTATCGCCGGTGTGTCAAGGCTTCCAGGACCTGAGGACCCCTACACGGATTTCGACTGGTTGCTCTTCATGGACACCGACCGAGAAGCCACAGACGTCTTGGCGACGACTGAAGCCATCTCGATGGGTAACTCCGACACGTCCATCCGAGTATGGCGTCACGACGGCATTGCTGTGGCTGATACGGGTGTGTGGTACTACGCCTCAACCGACGAAACCAACTGGGAACCAGTAGGCTTCAGACAGGCCGCAGACGATATCCAAGCCTATGGCGGGCTCTCATTAGTCAATATTGATGGCAATACAAGCGCTGTGATCGCGGAGGACCGAGGAGACTCCGGGTTCTACTTGATCCGCCCTGGCGAGCAGCCTCAACCCATGGGCATCGGTAAGACCATAGCGTTCCCAAGAGTTGCTGAGAGCATTGCGGTGGTTGACGAGAGAGTGATTCTCCTCGAAGGCAAGCGGTTTTCAAACGGATCTGGCGCTGTCTCACTCGTGGTTCAAGACCTCGAAGCAAACGAACTCAACCGTTGGCCATGGCCTAGTTTTTTGACCAATCGTGCAAAATTCGCTGCGAGCGGCGACGGCACGATTTGGGTTTTGACCGAGGTCCCTTCTTTCGAGCAAGACCAACCTGGGATTGTGATGGTTGCTCCCGGCCAGGATCCAGTTCGACTAAATCTGAACTGGGAGGCTGCCACGTTTGATGGTGTGCCAGACGCCCTTGGACGCCCAGATGGTCGCGTACTCTTCAGTGCCCGGACCAAAGAAAATAGCGCTCGGCGGGGTACGCGCCATTTCGGAAGCACCATGTTCTGCGAGATTGGCCCCGGGGTCGAACAAGGTATTGAACCCATGGCAACCAAGAATCTTTACGAAGCACCAGAACCCGGTGAGGTCATTCGGGTGGCCAGAATTGGCGCCGGAACCAGCGTATCTGACCGGTTTAGCATGACGCCAGCTGGCACGATATGGGCCACATATCACGGAGAACTCAGAAACGGACCACCTGACCAACCTAGAGTCGTATTGGATGCTCCGGCTGCCTCAGAACTGCCGACTATTGAGGCCTACACGCCGGCCACCTTGCTCGACTACTGGGATACCGGCTTCGTCACAACGATGTATGTGCCATCAAACCTCCTCGACCCACCGAAGACGCAGCGCCTTCAGATCGATTACGCGAACCCACAGAACTCGTCTCGGTCCGCCCTCGCCTTCGGCGATGAACAGGTCTACGACGTGCAAACGGCTTTCGGCACGCAATTTTGGACCACCGACGAAGGCACATTTCTCGAGGAGGATATGACCATCCCCGACCCAGACGACCGGCGAGCGTGGGGCCGACGACTTATCTTCGGTAAACAGCACGCATTTACGGTGGACGATGGCTACACCTACGCGCGTGGCGTGCGAGGCCAAGCACGACCTGTGCAGATGGCTAGGTTCGACGTACTCAACGGACGTGTCCCTGACATCCGGCGATGCCAGGAAGAACCCGAGCCCGAATTCTGCATCAATCTGGATGACTCGGACCTCGTCGCCATGCGCGTCAACGACGAAGGCGGCCTCTACGCGGTAGATTTCCGGCACGGTCGGGTGGTTTATTTGGCGCCAGACTCCGAGACGTTCGAAACCGTAGCCGAAGGATTTCTCTCACCGAGTGATCTTCAACTCACAAGTCGCGAAGGAAAAGAAGTCGTGCTCGTCTATGATGGCGACATCTTCGCGTTCACACCTACCGAAGGCCGAGTTGCTAAACGCGGGTTCCAAAATTCCAGCTCATCGAGCCAAGACCTGGTTGGACACAGTCATCTCTCATGTGCAGGCGAGGACACGCCTTGTGTGCTTTGGGAGGGCTTTGAGGGCCTTGCCCCTGGAGTCAATTGTGTGCCCGGACGTAATTTCGGGGCCGCGGGTACCGTTGAAGTCAACGGAGCACAAGTCGAGGCCACCTGGAGCGATACTTCCGTCTGTGTGCAGCTCGACGACTTGCCTGCCACCAACGCGCTAGTGCGAATCACCCGAGAAGATGGTGCCACAACCCGGCCAGTTCCGTGGCTTGCCCCACGTGCGATAACCGGCTTCCAAGTCCCCGAGAGCGTCACCCCAACGACCCCCATTGCAGTCCGAGGCACAAACCTCCAAAACGGCTTTCAAATCTCCTCCAACGCTATGATGAGTAGAGCGAGCGACGTCGTCCTTGAGTTCCTTGTCCCGCAGACGATGGCTATCTCGATACCGCTAAATGGCGTCAACTACTCCCAACTGATCGAGGTCCTTCCCGAAATCAAGACATCGTGCGCGACCTCGGCTACCGAGATCTGCGAACTGGGGGTCATCGGCCTACCAAATGTTCCCGGCACGGTAACGATCGGTGGCTTTGAAGCCCAAGTGGTCGAATGGAGTAACCCCGTCCTCCGCGTAAACTGGCCTCAAGGACTTACCCCTGGAGAACACGAGATTCAGATCGTGGTCGAGGAAGGCGTAACCACAGGAACCGTCACACTTCTCGAACGCTCTGTTGACGTCCTCATTGCCCGAGCGACGATTCCGACCGCACTCACCCCGCTTCTTCCTAGACCCGTGGAAACACCCTTCGGCTGGCTAGGTGGCGCACGCTCTTACATGCAGTTCATTCAGCGCTCGGCTCTCTACGGGGTCAATGAGGAAGGCGCATTCTCTCAGGATATTCTTGGCATCGCCGGAGCCGCCACGATTCAAGTTGTGACCAACGGCACCGACACCTTCGTCCTAGGAAACGACACTTCAGGAATATCGCTGATTCGTGTCGTAGAAGGAACCGGCGAGAGTCCGGTGGATCTACAACTCGTTGGGAAGGTTTCGGGGCCTGGGGCAAACGGGTTTGTGGCCGGCGCCGGATATATCGAAGACGACCTTATTCTCGTGGTAAAAACCTTTGAAAACGTGACGATTTCACGTCTGAATACAGACACTCTTGAGACCGAACTCATCTCAGAGCTTGGGGCTGCGTTCGGATGGGAAAACGTAAGTGAAAACTACTTCCACGGCGCCTGGGTTCGCCCAGAGGGGGTCTACCTCTCAGATTGTTATCAAACATCTGGCATCAATATGGCCAGATTCGTGCCGCTGGCTCGAGACGAGTTTGGGAGTTGGAGTGCAGGGCAAGCAGAAAGCCCTGGCCAAGGATTCCCCAAAGTTGCATGCGCCCCTACTGAGGGCGGATTCGCCTGGGTTGAAGTGCAAAACTCTTCCTTCTCGATTTACGAGTTTTCACCAGGCAACGGCTTCGGAGACCTCCAGACGGCCATTCCAAACACCCTGCCTGGCGCAACGCTAGACATGGACTCCTTGGAACATGGCATCCTCGACCTCGCCAAGACACCCGATGGCTGGGCTCTTCTACTTGCAGACCGTTCGCAAGAGCCAGGCCTATCGATCGCCACGTGGAGTCGCACCACCGGCGAATGGACCCTTGGGGAAAAGTTCGGAAACACCTCTCTGGTTGAGCCGGGAGAGGTTTGTGTGGGACCAGTTCCCGCAAACATGTGCGATGCCGGCCTGGGAAGTTTCGGCTGCGCGCCACTCGCCTGCCCGATCTTGTCAAACGCTCAACGCTACCGAAACTCAAATCAAGCCGGGCCCGGCTACCTCATGGCTGATGAGGACCAATGGCGAGCTTTCTATCAGGTTCACAACACTGGACGTGAATCCGGCTTCCTCGGTGGCATCGAAGTTCAACACAAAATTGTTGAATGAGCTCTAGGTACGCATCGTGCCAAACCTACGGGTACACAACTTTGTAAACGAGACCCGCTCTCCTAAACAAAGGTATCCAATGAATTCTCACCCCAAGCTTAGCCCGGCACAAAAACGCGCGCTGATCATCATCTACTCAAGCCTTGGCCACGTTCCACCGAGTCACGAAGACGGACACGGTATTAAACTCGCCACGCTCAGAAGCCTTGTTCGCAGAGGCTTACTTGTTTGCCAATGCGAGTTTCACGGCATCTACGAGGTCACGCCTCTCGGAGAAGCCGCCCTTGGTTTTGATGGCCACAAACCTACTACGTTTCACGAGGCCCTTCTTCAAGCATTGGACGTGCTCATACCGGGCGTTTTCCCTCCGGATTGCGTTCTTCGTGCGGAGGCGCTTCACGATATCTGCGTTGATGAAAACGAAGGCTATGGCACCTTCGATTGGTTGAGCGCGGACTATCAGCTGGGTGCCCTGGATCTGGAGAAGACCGGTCTGGTGGGGCTTGCTGAATCGGGCGAGCTCTGCACGCTCATCTATTGCGTGTCGCGGCGCCTCTGGGACCTCGGTTGGGGAAATGTGGTCGCCTTTTACCCGCACCGGGTCGTGTTCGTGGACGAAGCCTTAACGAAGGAAGATTCCACCTGAGAATTCTTCGAGTTGGTCAAGCAGCGAGTCGCGCTCAGCAACCGGAAGTTGGCGCGTGATGTAGATATCTGCACCTACACCTCGAAGATTTGCCATGCCGCTGACCGCACGAATGCTTCCCAAAAGGCTCAGGTTGGACTCGATGTTTCGGAGCTTCGAAAAGCCCGCCACGTCGGCTCCAGTCTGAATCGTGAGCGAACCCTGAATGAGGACCAACTCTGGGAAGTTTGCGTCAGTACCCACGTAGGAATCGATGTTCAGCTCGCCGGAGATTGCTTCGAGCGAATCGAATACGGGCAACGAAAGTCGAGCTCCAACGATTTGAAGGCTACCATCAACCTCCTTGAGTTTCGCGAAGACAACTGGGTTGGAGGCAGCGTTGCGCAGATTCAGATAAATATCCTTGCTGTCCACCACGTTTCCAAAAGCATTCAAACTCGCCGCCGTGATCTCCGTGTTGCCCAGAAGTTGCTCAACCTTTCCAAAGCCCACAAGCTCGTTGCTATTCACGTTGATGATTACGCTGCCCCCTAGGTACTCAAGCGCATCGTAGCCGTGCACTCCCTTGTTTTCGGTGATTCTAAGCGTGCCTTCCACGCGTTTAAGCGTGCTCAAACCTTCGTGTACGCCGGTCCCGAGCTGCGAGCCGCCGACAACGTAGTTTCCGCCTACAATCTCAAGAGCGCTGAATCCTTTGAGAGCCTCTTGTGTGTAGCTGAGCGTGAAGTCCGTATCGACCTCTTTGAGAACGGGGAATGTCAGCCCTCCAAACAAGCCATGTTCGATGGTCAGTCCTCCTGCCGAAGTGAGCTTAGGAAACCCACCCTCGTACACCTGGTTCCAGGAGTTGTCGTACTGGGTAAGGCGCGTGATAGTTAGCCGTTGAGCACGCTCAAGCTCTGGGAATTCCACAGCGTTGGGCTTGTTGCCGATGCCCTGAACTCTCAGGCCGTCTACGTTCTTTAGCGCGGTAAACCCGTTCACAAAGGGCGTTTGGGTGACGATCGACTGACTCTCTTCGAGACTTCCAAATTCCGTTGGACCCACGCGCTGGATGTCGATGACGTCTGCCTTCGTCAAACTTGGGAATCTAAAGACATGCGAGTCTCGGCGCTCACCGTCTCGAAGAATTAGACGACCCGAAATCGACTCAAGCCGGTCGAAATCCGCACCCTCCATATTCGTTGTAGCGTCCACCACAAGGTCACCCTCGATCACCTTGATAAACTCGAAGTTCTTGAGGTGCCGGCGCGAAGGAGGCAAAAGGTCCGTCGACTGGAGTCGAATTTCAACGGTGCCTCGAATGATCTCGCACTTGGAGTTCTCGACCTCCAGCAGCGACGCAAGAGTATGGAACCGATAGATATGGCCGCGGCTCGTCACGCTAGAAGGCTGAATGAACTCGCTGCATTCCACGGAAGCTCGATTGAAAAGGCCCGCCTCGTCCGCCAGTTCAAAGAGTCGCATGAGCGCCGTGCGTCCAACCCAGCGCACCGAATCGAGCTCGTTCAGGTCCGCAAATCGTTGGTCATCTGCCGTGCCGAATCGCCCATCGGCGCCGCTTCGGTGGTCGCGAATGCCTTCTGCAGCCCGTCTGTCGAGGCGCGCGTTGATCGCGTCGTAGAATTGCGCACCGGCGGCATCGCTGGCGAGCGGTTGGTTCACGTAGGCCAAAACGGCTTCAGCTTCTTTGGAGCCTGGACGAATCGCAAACGAGTCATCTTTGCCATCGGCCTCAATGCCGAACTCTGCGTCGGGCCAAGTTGTGCTATCGTCGGTGGCCTCAGCACATGCGCCGAGCAGACTTGCGACGAAGAAGAATGGGAAGAGATTTTTAGTACGCATCAGATACCTCACGGTTTATGTTGATGGTGTACTCTTAGGACCTACATGCTCCGACATAAACTGAAAGAACCTGAAACATGATAAAACCATGAAAAAACTAATCTTCTTAATCCTCCTTCTAAGCTCATCCGCGGCCTCGGCCGAGCGCCCAACCATGACCGTTCAGGTCGACCCGCTGACAACGGCCTTGGGGTTTGTGCACGTGCAATTCGAGACCACGATATCCGACCATTTCTCGATCTACGCTGGGCCATCCCTCCGACTCTTCAACGGCCTGCTCAATCTGGACGACGAAAGGACGTTCCAAGGCTATGGCGCAGAGGTTGGCTTGCGATACTTCTTCTTTGGTAGTGCACCTGAAGGCTGGTGGGCGCAAGTCCGTGGTGTCGGCGCGTATCTCATCGCGGATTCCGACGTCACAGACCTTGGAGGCTACGGTAGCGCGCTTGGTGGCTACACTGCGATTTTTGACGGCTGGTTCGTACTCTCGGGAGGCCTCGGCCTGCAGTACCTCGATTACACGGTAGATGGTCTGGGCACCTCCGGCCTAGCGCCAGCGGCCCACACAACCGTCGGATTCGCACTCTAGAGATCACGAGCCAAACGGTCTAAACTCTACCTCTTCACACTCTGTTGCAGGAGCTCTTTTATGCGTCCCATCGTACTCATACTCTTCTTTCTTCTTGGGGCGTGTACGTCTGAAGTCAGCACACAAACGCCTGACTCGCCGGACTCCGGCGCGGACGCTAGCCAAGGGGACGTCGGACCTGCTGATATGCCCACAGAGGGCGACATGACTGAAGTCGAAGATTCCGGGGCGGACAGCTCGCAAGATACGGATATGACCGCAGATATGCCCCAGGAGCCGCAACCAAGAGCTATTGGCCCTAGACCCGTAGACCCGACACCATTGGCCCAGGGCACTATCTTCGCGGCACCCGATGGTAGTGGCCAAGACTGCACCCAAGACACTCCCTGCGATGTCTGGGAGGCGCTAGAGCAAGCCGAGGCCGGTGACGTGGTGTTTCTTCGAGGCGGTGAGTACGCCATAGACCGGAATCTCAACTTTCGGGGGCGCGGCGCAACTCCTAGAGCTATTTTTGAGAGCTATCCGGGAGAAGAAGCCATCTTAGACGGCTCCGCCCTCGGTCCTGAGGACGACATCTACATTCGAGTCTTGGGAGATCCAGTCGCGATTCGCCTGCTCACGATTCGAAACATGCCCAAAGGCGGAATCTCGGTGCGAACCAGCGACAACCTCCTTGAGGGTCTCAAGATCCACGACAATCTCCTAAGTGGTATCCATATTCACGAATCCTATGAAACACCTGTATCCAACCGAAATATCATCCGGGACTCGGTAATTTGGGGGAATTCGGGCGCCGGCCTCATGACCGCAGAGTACGCAGACGGCGGAAACTCCGACGGGATTTCAATCTCCAGCGGCATCGGAAATCGAGTCGAAAACTGTCTGGTCTATGGCAATTCGGACGATGGGATCGACGTGTGGAGAAGCACCGACGCCTACGTGGGTTATTCAATAATTCACAGTAGCGGAATCGCTTCAGGCAATGGACAGGGCGTTAAGGCAGGCGGGGCGCCGCCGAGCGCGAGGGCCTTCGTTGAGCACAACATTTCCTACAACAACAAATCGGCCGGCTTTGACTTCAATTCCGGAGTCGGCGTGACCTTTAGGCACAACACATCCTGGGGCAATTCCCGTGGATTCTGGTTCGGGGATGACACGCTAAGCGAGCTAAATCTCGCCTTCGAAGACGCTACTCATGGAGGTGGGGGGCAGCAAAATCAAAACTCGTGGCAGCTCGACGGTACGCCAACACCTCTGAACACAGACCCAGCGTCCTCCGACTTCCTATTGCCTGCGGAGCCTGCCTTCTCAACTCTGGGCGCCCATGCCGGGCGCACGGTCGAATGACCGCCGTCTGAACAACAAAACGAAGCCAAGGAGCCAAACTATTGCGGCCCCACCCGTTGTGGTGCATGAGGCGTTCCCCCTTGCCGTCATAGACTCCATGCCGCCGTCTTGCTCTGCTTGGAATGGTTCTTCGCCATCATTCACCTCGTCAACCGGAACCACCGGCACGTCTGGCTGGTCAGGGTCATCGGAATCAACGCCGCAAGGTTGAGCGGTACGCGTGGCTGCGCCCGCCTCACAGACCGTAACCAACCCTCCGAGGCAGAACTCCCCATCGGTTGCCTCCAGGCACTCCGGCGAAACACAGGCCTTGAGTCCAACGTGGCATTTTTGGCCGGAAGCCGCACAATCTGTATTCTCTTGCGGCTGACCTTGCGCACAGGCGCTCAGCACGTCACCTTGACACCACGTGGCGTCGCCACCTTCCGAACACTCGAAATGCACACACTGAGCACCTGCATCAATTTGCTCACATGTGGCACCAAAAAAACTACAATCTCCGGCTGGCCCGGGTTGGCCGTACTCACACCTGACGATATTCGTTTCATCTTCACAATAGCCTCCCATCGCCCCACCGTTGCAGTAGGGATGAACGCACGTGCCCACACCATCGGCTGTTACTTCGCACGCGGCGCCAAACGCCCCGCAATCGCCCTGCCCCATATGTTGCCCGCCACGGCATGTGTGGATGACCGAGCCATCGCAGTAGCGCCCATTCGGGGTGTTCGCGCAACGTGGGTCGGCCGCCCCTCTCAGAATCGCCAGATGATTCGCCACCACCCGCTCACTCGCCCCAGACGGCAGGTTCGAGACCCTGCCCCCATTGATCACAAGCGAACTCGAACCACCGCCATCGAGCATCATGGCCTGGTGAGCGCCTAAATCCTTCATGATCTGGCCCATCTGTGGAAAGGACACGCCGATCGAATCACTCCGGCGCCCTTCCACCACCACAAAGATCAGGGTATTGCCGTCTGCGCTCATTCCCACGCCCGAACGCGGCTCGCGTGCATTGTAGAAAGACTCAGCCGGGTACTGGGGAACATTGCCGTCCACCAAGAGTCGCCACCCGTTGCCGCCCACCACATCGTTCCAACGCGGATTTCGCGCTGTATTCTGGGTGTGGTCGTCAAACGTGCAGTCTTTTTCGATGGTACAACCCAGGAAAGACCAACCGTTATCGCCCGTTCCTTCCCAGTGTACGCCGTCACCCACGGCGAGCCCCACAGGTTGGTAGCTGCCCCAGCTGAACCAGTCACCATTGATGGCAACCACCGCACCCACGTGATTCGCAAAATTGCTCACCGTGCGGCCCCGTTCCTCGGGCCGCGTGACGCGCATATAGAGGTCCTGCCTTGAAAAATCGACGATTGCCGCATTGATGCGTATTGGCCCAGGCGCCGTGCGGACCAATCGCCGGACCCCAGGCGCTGGGTCCGTCCATGTATCAGCAGCAAGAACCACGTCAGTCCAAACCAAACTCGCGATCACCAAAAACATGCTCTTCTTCATGAGTACCTCCGTCTTGGGAACACCATACTCAACTCAGTTTTCGAATTCGGCTGACATCGGCTGACATTTTCTAAATCTAGGTCTAGACTTGTGTTTCACTAGTTTTGCGCCCCCAGGAACTATGGCTGAGTCGTTCACTGACCTTCCAAAACACCTTCAAGAGGCTGTCGCGCGCCTTTCTCTTCTCGGCGTTGAGGACGTTCACGCGCTAGCTGAATTCTTCTCCTCCCTAGACTCGGTAGGACGCTGGGGCCGCCCCCCGGCCAAATACCTGGAATTCAACTACCTTCTCGCACCTCAGGTTCAAGATTCAAGACTTAGGGTCGGCCTCGTCCGGGCTGCAGAACTCGGGGCGCGCCTCCATTTTGGGTTCGACCGCTGGAGGGAGCTCGCCATCCAGACACGTCTTGGTTTTGAGCATTCCCCTTTGGAGTCCGCGCACCTCATCTGGTGCGAGTCACTCGCCGACCTCGCCGAAGGGTTTCTTCCCGAAGCGATAGAGAAGGCGAGCGAGAGCCTGGAAGTGGCCACTGAGTTTGAGGACCTTGGCCTGATCGGAGACAGCTCGTTTGTGCTCGGCTCATGTCTCGTAGAAAACGGCAAGCTCGGCGAGGCCAGGGCACAATTTGAGGCGGGAGTGGATGCGGTGGTGGGCGTGGCTGAGCTCTTGGACGTACACTCTGCGTTGCTCCAAAAGTTGGCGATGCTCGACTACGTAGAAGGTCGAGAAGGCTCCAATCCGCAGCGTCGCGCCCGCGAAGCACTGGATTCGGCTAGACGCGCGGCAGACCGCTATCAGGAAGCACGAGCCCTATCCACCGAAGCCGCCATTGCGATGGGATGCGGGGATTTTGCGCGGGCAAAGAGAAAGTTCAAGGCGGCCGAGGCCATCGACATTGAACTTGATGATTGGATGTGTCTCTCCATGGGGCAGCTCAATCTTGGAAACATCGCATTACTACTGGATGAGCCCGAGGAGGCCTTGGCAGCATTCGAACGTGCGGAGAAAAACGCGCAAACCACTGGGAACGCCATGATACAAGCTATGGCCATGACCGGACGAGCCGTGATTTCGCTGATGCAAGGAGAGCCACAGGTTGACCTGCTGAAGGACGCTATCGACCTTATCGAGGGTATCGACGTGCACGTCGAGAGACTCGGGGCGCTCGCAGAGCTCGCCGTTCATCAAGTTTGGCGAGAGGAATTCGCCGAGGCGGAGCGCACCCTATCAAAGGCATGGAGAGTGGCTCTGCACGTCAACGAGAGCGTCTGGCTCGCCACAATCGCACGCTACCGAGCGTTGGTTTCCAGCCGCTTGCCTTCGGCCACAGAATCGCCCGAGTACTGGTCGAACATCGCTCTAGAGCATTGCGCGGATGAAACCCGCAGACCAAGCTCGTGGGTGCCGCATGACCCGACGCGCATCTACACCCCGAACACCACACACCGGCCACTCCTTAGATTGGACGCCGAGGCACGGCGAGTGACGCTACCGGATGGCACGAGTCTGGATTTCAGCCGACGCGGCCCACTGAGACTACTCTTGTTGGCGTTGTGTCACGCGAAGCAGCACTCAAAAAATCTTGGCGTTTCGGACCTACTTAGCGCCGCGTGGCCGGACGAGGTCATAACGTATGACGCCGCACGGATGCGAGTTTACACATCCATCAAAAGGCTTCGTAAGCTCGGCCTCGAAGACTGGATTGAGACGGTCGACGAAGGGTATCGACTTCGTGACGAACTCGACGTGACGTTTGAAATGGGACAAGACTGAAATGCACCTACTCATTTTGATTCTGGCAGCACTGAGTCTTGCCTGTGGCACCACGTCGCGGTCCCAAGAGCCACTCACTCAAGAAGGTATCAACCCGCTCAAGGGAAAATTCTTGTTGGGCGTGGGCCAACACTCAAACGAGTTGGCACTAGATGACGGAACTCGAGTCGAGATTCTCTACGAAGGAAACTCGACCTTCGGATTGCTTACTAAACCAGGATTGAAGTTTACGTTGCCGGACTCAAGTTCCCACTACACTTCGGGACTTGGGTACTTCGAACTCGGTCAGCACGCCGCCCTGGTTGAGCGCGTTGCAGGCACACGCACGTCACCTGCCCATCTCCAGGTTTCCCTGATGCAGCCCAAGGATGGCGCGCTGCTACCAACCAAAGAGTCTACCGAACTCGTGCTTCAGAAGCTGCGATCCGAAGGCATTGGTTTTGATGGTTACGCATGGCAGTTGCGCGGCCACTTGATTGAAGTTGTGGTTTACAAGGAAGACGACATTTGGCTTTTGCAGGCCTCTCTCGACCGCCTCACCGGTAAGATTCTGCACATGCGTAGTTTCCAGGCCATGCTACCCACCGGGGACATCGCGCGAAAGACTGTTGAGAACTTGTACTTTCAGGACGCTCTGGTGCTTGATGCTCAAGGAAGTCCCGAGGACATTGGAGGCGCACAAATGCTTGAAAAGGCGTTCTCCGAGTGCGCCATTTTTGAAACACCGACTTCCGCGTACGTCTCAATCTCTCGCTCGAACACTGAGATTGATTACGCTGGGGATTATGCTGAGAACTCCTTCGAGATTCGGTTTCTTCGGGAATGCGTTGACAAGGTACTGGCAGAGCAGGACTTTTCTGAGATCAGCTTTCGAGTGGACTTTGTCTATGAATCAACTTTTGTTCGTAGTTCAAGTCCGGGCAAGTCCCCGTCTTTGGTGACCCCGATAAATCCGACTCGAGACGTCGAAATCGCAATAATCTTCGAAAACGGAAGCCCCACAACTCGAAATGAGGTCCGAGGTTTTGCACGCCGAGATTGGAGCCAGATTGCGAGTTGTGGCACTCGACGAACGACGTACCAGAGGACTGAGGGCGCTAGTTTTTCCCCACTCTCTGAGGCAGATTGCCTCAAAGGCACGCTCGCCCAATGGGTCACGACCTCACAAGAACCTGCGCAATTTACACTGGTTGTGAAATGATTCCCATAATTCGCGTTACCGATGTTTCAGGGTCTTCTGGAAACTGCCTTGGTGTCTCGCCAACCCTGGATGTTGTCCAGGTGATCGAGGGCCGCAAACCTCTGCTCGCGAACTTTAGCCAAGATGCTCGAACCACGAACACGGCGCTATCGTCCAAAGAAGAATTGCGTGCGCTGATTCCAGACGTGCAAAGCGGTGTAAGTTCTGTGGAGGTCTTTAATCTTTCGGGATATCTAGTTCGAACAGAGCGTTTCATGGCGGGTCCCACCTCGTATTTCACCCCCGGAAAGAGCCGCACTTACGAACGCATCACTATCGAGGACGCAAATTCTGAGCGAGTTTTCCAGTTTGAGAGCCAAGGTGTACGTGGAGAGCAAATTCCACTCGGAATTGCGCATCAGACGCTCGTAAGGCTTTACCGTACCGGTGATAACTTGACCCTAACGTGTTTTGGTTTTGATGACGGCAAACTCGTCGCTCATCAAATCAATGCCGCGGACTTTCAGGGCGCTCAGATTGCCGAAACATCGACTGGAATCCTTCTGCGCATCGTTTCGGGCCCGGATGAGATACAATACGAGATTGATTCACACGAATATGAAATTCGACTCATACGCACGTTATCACACGGCCTTAGCGGCCTTGTCACGCCTTCGCCATGCGGTGGTTGGGTTGTGCAGGAGAACGGCGAATTCGTCTTAGTGACCGAAGAAAAACGGATGGTGCTTTTTGAAATCCCAGAACTCCTAAGTGGCTTCTGGCATTCGAAACCGCCCTCTATCCGAGCCCTTGGAGATGGGCGAGCTTTGCTGAGTTTCAATGTTGAGACTGACCAGAAGGTGGACCATGTGGTCGAGGGATGCCGAGGCGCGGTCTTGTACTCAAGTTCTGAGGTGGTCTCGACAGCGCACACGTCGCTAGGTGACGCGTTTTTTGGGCAACGACCTGGCAGCAAGCACTACTTTGATGTGGTTCTGAACCAGGCTCGATTTGATGCCGGAAACATCATTGCCACCGCAGGCCATCATGCCGGCAATCTGGCGCTGCTCACATCGTCTGGCAAAGTGATTTGGTCCCGGTCCTAGAAGCCACCAGCTTGTTCGAAGTCGGGACCCAAAAGGCCGTCGTACGGGTGATTGATGCGTTTGAGTGATTCACCATCCACTTCACACGTGACTCGCTTTTGGTCGAGTTGTTTGAAGCTCCCAAGCGTGTAGTAGTCACCAAACTTCAGGGGACTTGTGGCGAGCAAACGCTCTTGAGTTTTGCCGTCATCAGAGTCGCTATAGACCACTGTCACGTGCTTAGTTTCAGTCGGCAGCTCAACTCTAAATCTGGTGCCCCCTTCAAATCGTTTTACCTCAGCTTCGAGCGGCCCCGGCTTGCCGTATGCAGGGTGAACTTGGCCATCGGTCGCATCGATTCCCCACTGCCAGAGCACGGGTTTTTGGGGCTCCACACAATCCATCGCCAGTCGCGGTTGTTCAGTGGTGGACACCCAGACCTCGAGATGGTCAGCGTGAATCCAATTGCCCGTCTGCGAGCTCTTCAGTTCATCGTCCAAAACCTCTACAAAAAGCTGGCCGTCATTGCCCGCCACGACCTTCATCTGTGTATCCGCCTTGGAAGAAGTCGCGCCATGAATCACAAACCCATTGGAGCCCGACGCGTCAAAAACAGAGGCACATTCGCCGAGCCCGGTCTGTGCCCAACCTCCTTCTGAGAACGCAGCCGGCAGGTTGACCGTTGGGATGACTCGCGGCTCGAACTCGAGGACCTGCTCAGTTTCGCAACTCATCACGGACCATCCAGACACACCGCTAAAGCTCTCGTAATCCCAATTGTCCCACGTAAACACATCAGGCGCCGACGCAAAGTAGTGTTGGGCGTAGACTCTGGTTACCGTGGAGTCTCTCAGGTCCATCGCGCTCCCCTGCCCCCACCGCCAATTTGAGCCCCCGTTCGTGGAGACTTCAATCTGACCATTTTTAACGTCCCAAAAATTCTCGCCCACCCCACTTGAGCCGTAACCATCATTGCAAAAGTACGCGATTTTCCTGGCATTGAGCGCATCACCCTTGGTGACAGTCACCTGATAGAGCTCCCACGGATGGCACCAATCTTCCGCGTCGTGGTCAGGGTCCTTCCATCTGCCGTCATCTTGAGGGTTCGGATGGTACGAGACTTCAGCGATAGATACGCCGTCTAAGTCCGTTGGCTGAACGAGCATCACGTGGCACGGGCTCTTCCGTCCACAAACGAGTTCTGCGACCTCATCAGGGCTTGGAACCTTTGCCGCCAGCTTTGCAGGCTCAACTTTTGTGGGCTCCAACTGAACAGGCTCGGCCTTCTCCACAACCGTACTTGACGTGCAGCCCGTCAGCAAAATCACACCTAACACCCATTGCCTCATTTCAAACTCCTTGCCTAAGGCCGATGCTCACCACGAACAGCTCTATACCGCACTTTGCACGCCGCAAAAGACTCCTTACAATCTAAGTTGGAGGCGGCTATCAATTTTCTCTACGTTTCAGACAAATCGCGTTGGAATTCCGTGATCGAGACCGCTCGCGAATCGGATATCCATGTCGTCTCTACAGATCCGCTGCCCGAGGAGCCGGTGCGCATCGTCACACACTCGGTCAATCCCGAGTCAAACCTGGTGATATTGGCCGCAGAACTATGGATGGACACCGAGGCCACCGAGGCTCTCCTCAAGTCTTTGCGACAAAAAAAACGCAAAGTGTTCGTCGAGGTATCTTCAATGGCCCAGGCAAAGATTGCCAAGTCTAAAAAGGCAGCGGGTCTCATTCTCTCAAATATTTGTGGTGGTCCTTTCTTCGAAGTTGAGGAGGCAGAAGAGCTCATCGCGGCAACTGCCAATCTCAGGATTCCACTGATCGTGCGAATCAAGAATGCTGACCTCGAAAAGCCTTTCCCCGCCATGGATGGCGTGGTGATCGACCTCTTGGAGACGCCTGTCGAAGCCTTTCAAACACGTCTCGGTGAGAAAGAAATCACCGTGGTTGGTACCTCGCATGCCTCAAAAGAAAGCGCCAAGACCGTGAAGTTTGTGGTGGAAGCGCTGAGTCCCGAGACCATTTGCGTGGAGCTTCCACCAGAAGGCACCGAGCTCGACGTCAACCTTGCCGATGCCGTCAAATCGAGCTCTGCCGTGATGTTCGCCACCCTAATCAACTTCGCGAACTACCAGGAGCGAATGGCCCAAAACGTCGGCTCGCCGCTTGGTGCAGATATGCAAAGTGCTATAGACACGGCGGGTGAGTTGGGCGCTGACGTTGTCCACATCGACAGACACCCCGAAATCACGCTCAGCCGCATCTGGTGGGCCTCTCCGTTTTGGCAAAGAGCACTCTTATTTCTAACAAGTTTGACGCTCAGGTGGCGAAAACTCCCCGACGAGAACTCAATCGAGGCGCTGAAACTAGAGGCAAACCTTGAGTCTGTGACTCAGCGTTTCGCCCAAGTACTTCCGGCCGCAAAACGAGTACTCATCGACGAACGCGACCTTCATATGGCTCAAGCTATCCGTGAGGTAGACACCGACTCGTTGGTAGCCGTTGTGGGCCTTGGGCACCTAGCTGGCATTCGTAAAGCGCTGAAGTCCGGCGAGGAGCTGCCGAACACCGAAGCCATTTCACCGAGTCCGCCAATTCCGTACTACCTCAGGCCCGGCGCCCTTTTTGGTTTGCTGACTTCAAGACTGATAAAGCACCCAACGCCTCTGACTCTGATTGGGTTGTTCATAATCGATGTGGCCGTGATTGCATTCGGATTTGCTCTCGTGATTTACTGGCTCTTCATTGTCTAAGGTTGCGCTATGCCAAAGTATTGGGCCGACGAAGTTCGGGAGTTGATGAAAGACCAGAAGTGGCTGATTGCGCTGGCCCATGCAGCAGCAGCCACCGGCTGGGTCAAGCTCCTAAACTTTTGGGGCGCTCCAAAGCCCTTTGTGCTTTCTGCCTGGCTAGGCGGAGGACCTGCTCCTGGCCCCGACGTTGCGGACGTACATCTTCTGAATCTCGAGCCACCCGAAACATTCATGGACGGCATCAAGGCGTTTGAGCGTGCTTTGGAGGAACTACCTCAAGACGCGGTTCAAGCGATTCGGGATTGGGACCCCGAAGGCAGCGCGCGCGTGCTCGGCCCATTCTACGCACGGGCCCATGATATCGACGGGCGAGCATATCTGGGCGGCAGACCCTTGGCGTGGCAGGCGTTGGAAGACAAGACCAGCGTTGATGAACTCTGGGACCTCGCGGGAATCCCTCGTTCTGATTCCAAAGTCGTGGTGGTCTCTGAGGAAAGCTTGAAACACGCGCATCTCGAGATAGACCAGGGGCTCGGCACGGTGCAGGCCGCAGATAGTCGCGAGGGGTTTCACGGTGGCGCGTCGCTATTACGATGGGTTCAAACACCAGAGCAGCAATCCGAGGCCCTCGAACTCTTTACGCCCGTTGCTGATAGAGTGCGAGTAATGCCCTTTTTGGAGGGCATCCCATGCAGCATTCACGGCATGGTGTTTCCAGACCAAACCATCAGTTTTCGCCCAATGGAAATGGTGGTTCTGAGACGCCCCAGCTCATCCAAGCTGCTCTATGCCCGGGCGGCGTCGTTCTGGGACCCACCGTTCGAGGAACGAGAGTCCATGCGCAAAATCGCCAAAGTACTCGGCGAGTTCCTGCGCGAACGATATGACTACCGTGGGGTATTCACCGTTGACGGAATCATGACCGCAGATGGATTTCGCCCGACCGAGCTCAACCCGAGATACGGTGCGGCCCTCGCCGTCATGACTGGCCCAATGGGAATTGCGCACGAACTCGTTTTTCTCAACTATTTGCTCGTTGAGGGCTCGCTCTTAAAGCTCAGCGCAGGCCGCTTAGAAGAAGAGATTTTGGAATTTGCGGATACTACTCGCTCGGGCCGCGTGGGATTCATGCATCCCGAAAAGCCTCCAGGCCTCGAAAGTACTGACCTTTGGCTGAAAAGAGACAAAGGAGTTTGGACGGAATCCGACGAGGAGTTCGCTGATGTCCGTGTACTATTGGACCCGGCAGAAGCAGGCACACTCATCAACATCCACTTTACGCCAAACACTCCGATTGGGCGTTCTGTGGCTCCATGGACCTGTGAGATTTGCACGTGGTTGGATGAGCGTTTCAAGCTCAATATTGGGCCGTTAGAGCCGGCCAAAGACGTGCATCAAGCTAGATCCGAACTTGAACGTGGCTGAAACCGTTCGCGATAGAAGACGCCGATGCGCCAAATGCACACGGCGTTACAGACGTGCCAAATCGCGTGACCCGTGATGAAGTGGTTGGTCGGGTCGCATACAATGCCCGTGATATCCAGTGCCCAGATAAAGAGCGAGAAGAAGAAGAGCCCGAGAGCCGCAATGAAGATTTTGAAGGCCTCCTTTTCCGGCTCCGAGACCTGCTTCCAGAGTTTGAGCTGCCAGCCAAGACCAATCAGAAGTTGAACGGCAAAAATTGGAATCCCCAGCGGCCTCACAACCAGTATTGCCGCGGTGGAAACCACCACACCTATTACGTAGGCTTTGACGGCCCAGCTCGAGCTCCTACCCTGAGCTTGCGCCGCCGAAGACACCAGAATCAAGACCGAGAGCATGAACATCCCAATCTGGTCCACGACCTCGCCCGCAAAGGTTCCCGAGGCGTGAAAGAAGAAGGAGCCGATGCCGATCATGATATTGGCCACGGAAACAGCCACCCCAATGGACGGGCCTTTGCGCCACGCCCAAAGGGTAATCAGGCCGATGATGACATATGCCAGGCTCGACCAGGTATTCGAGGGCTCCGCGATCCATGCACAGAGCCGTTCTTCGCAAAATTGTACGGTACCTGGGTCCCAATTGTCCCACGGACACGGATGTTTTGGATTCATGCTGAGAGAGCCTTTGAAGATAGAATTCAGGAACTTGGCGGCTCTACCATTGTTCCAACAAGAACCCAAGATCGTCTTCACTTAAATGTTCCGAAACGCGGTTTACAAACGCATCTTTCGGGACCCCAAAGTTTCTAAGAAACCACATTGCCACCAGTTTCTCCGCCAGATACTCCGCCTCAGCTTCAATCACAAAGGTGAATAGACCTTCGGTCCAAGGATGACGAAGAGATGAATCAAAGGGAGCGGTTCGTTGAATTGCATTCACAGCTGAATTGCGTACTTGAGCTTCCGACTCCCTGACTGAAGCCTCTCCGAACTCCTCAACATATCTAGAATCAAAAGTTGGCGTGGGTTGAACTGCGATATCTACCAGCAATTCCACCACGTACTCCTCCTCGTAGAGAAATGAAAGAAACGTCCCAACTTGTGAGCGCGCTAGTTGTGCCTCTGGCGGCATTTCGAAATAGGCTCGGCTAATCTCATCGATATTGAGTTCGATCTCGCCGAAAATGTCATGGAGCACACACCCCATATAGTCTTTTCCTTCAACAGGAAACTGTGCTGCAAAAAAACCTCGAACATTTTCGGACACTTCCCCAGTATCGGGCAGTCCCCACGGGGCCGGCTCAAAATGAGGTGCAAGGTCGGTGCGCCACGTCTCGCAATGTGTTCCACGGCCAAGGTCATTTTTGTCAGGACGTTCAAATGATGCATCCTCGTCGTGACCCAAGTCTTCTTGAGAATTGGTTTCACCAACTTCTGTTTTCTGAGGGTCGGCACCCGAGCATCCACCCAAAAGGCCAAGCGCCAATATCAATACCAGGGCCACCATGACTTACTCACTTAAAACAAACACTTACTGGTCGCAAAAATCAGGTAGAGTGCCTTGGTGCAGTGTACTAAATGAGACTAGAGAATCAAAGGACGGTGCAAATGAAACCCCTACTGATATTGCCATTCTTGTTTTTCGTCGCGTGTAGTGACGACAACTCACCTCAAACCGAGATGGATGCTGGCGTTGACTTCTCGAGCCCAGACATCGGGCAGGACGCCGATGTGGACCAGGAACCGGATGCCGAAGCGGACCAAGGCGAACCTTTGCCTGATTCTCCCGAAACCTTGGACCACCTGTTTAGAACTGGGCCACAAAAAGTCGGATATCTCGAGTTCAGCTATTCGTACGATGCACCTGGTCAGGAGGAGCCCCGAGAAATTCCGGTCAAGGTTTGGTATCCGGCAGACCCTGCGACCGGTGCGGACCCCGCACGATACGCCGTGGGCGGCATCGTAAACGTGCCCACCGACGTCGCATTGCGTGAGCCCGCGCCTAGCACGGAAGGCCCCTTTCCAACCGTCATCTACTCCCACGGCTCCGGCGGCGAGGGCCTGCTCGCCTACCCGTATGGGGAGCATCTGGCGTCTTGGGGCTGGGTGGTCTTCGCCCCCAATCACGTGGGCAACACAGCACTCGATGGCGTGCAAATGAGTTTTGCGCCCTTCCTCGCCACCACCCTACATCGTGTCACCGATATTCGTGCCCTCCTAGACACGATTGAAGCCGGGTTCGAGAGCCCAGTGAGCGGCATCGCGGATTTGAACAACGTCGTGCTCTTTGGGCATTCGTTTGGTGGCTACACCACGCTCGCGCTAGGTGGCGCTGACTTGGACACAGACCGCCTCGTGGAGACTTGCGCCGGCTACGGCGAGGACAGCTGCGAATTCATCAACCAGGAAGAGGTCCAGACGGCATTTCGAGCAGGGCTTGGAGACTCGAGAATCGATGCGATTGTTCCGCAGGCCCCTGCCCTGATCCCGCTCTTCGCCGAAGGAGAAATCGCCTCTATTGAACTTCCAGTGATGCTGCAGTCGGGACGCATGGACAAAACTCTGCCCGATGAAGTCCACGCCATACCAGCGTGGGAGGCGTTGGACGGACCCGACGATATCTGGGTTGAAATGCCGCTAGGCGGACACTTCAGCTTCATCTCAATCTGCACAGACTTATCTGAGGATATCTTGACGCTCTTTAGACCCGATGCGCCGGACGATGGGTGCTCAGAGGACTTCATCGACTCGCAACTCGCCGTCTCAAATCTGACGGCCTATCTTCATGCCTTCGCACGACTGCACGTCCTTCAAGAAGTTCAGTGGGCCAGTTTGATTGAAGGAGATGCATTCTCCGAAGGCTTTGAAATCACACTCAAAGAATGACAATGCTCAACCACTACATGATTTGGCCGGGCTTGATCGCGGGTGAGTACCCGGGAAGCCCCAATGAAAGTGAGGTGCATCCAAAGTTGGCATTCTTGAGTCAACTGGGTGTGACTCTCTATGTTGACCTGACGGAACCTGGCGAACTCAAACCTTACACCGAGTTCCTCAATGAGTTCCCGCAAGCCAAACATCGGCGTTTTCCCATCGTTGATCAATCCGTTCCAAAGGACTTCAAAATCGTCAGTGATATCCTGCATGCCATCAACGACGAGATGTCCGAGGGTGGGACCGCCTACGTGCATTGTTGGGGCGGCGTGGGGCGAACAGGGCTGGTTGCCGCGTGTTGGCTTTGTCAACTCGGCCAACCTGCTGAAAGCGCCCTTGACACGGTTCAAGCGTTGTACGCAACCACTCCTAAAGTTAGGCGCATTCCTAACTCCCCCGAGAATGAAGAACAAAGGGATTTTGTGCGTCAGTGGGCTGGTCTTCTGCTCACTTAGACGTCAAATTGGTACCAGTATTTGCGATACTTATTCGCTGCAAAATGGCCATCGGTCTTCTCAGGCTCTTCCTCGGCGCAATACTTCAAAAAACGCGCACATGCTCGAAGTTGTTCTGCATTGAAGAGCGAAAAGCGCTTGGTCTGATAGGTACTTAAGACGGGATGTCCCAAGTGTGGGTCGAGCGAATAGAGTGCATGTTCAGACCACGCCCCGCCGCTCTCCAGCTGCCTCAAGTACCAGACCATGTATGCCGGCAAATAATAGCGCATTCCTACGGCATCAACGTAGCTAAGGGCGCACTGGCATTTGCGGATATGCTCGTCAGGCAGGTCTTGCCAAGGCCCAATAAAGTCCTTGGCCCTATGTTCTTCATCGTGGTCGTAGTCGTAGTCGTCGTATGCTTCGGCAACATGCAACGTCAGCTTTTCTGGCTGTTCCACGCCATCAAAGGCCCGAACAATCAGGGCAATCAATTCCTCTCGGCTTGTCATCACACCCTCCTCCTGTGGCAAGCTTGACGCTCACCTGCGTGGAAGTCAAACGTCAAGAAATCGCAAAAAACGGCACAATTCGTGCCGCACCCCGTGGTATCTAGTGAACGTGGTACGAACCCTTTGGGACCCTAATGACCATGTTTGACTCAAAGACAGCGCCAATCGAGATTCTCAAGACCCACCACGAGCCTATGCCAGAGTGGTTGCGAGACTTTGCGCCCGGAGACTCGCTGAGCCTTTTGGCATTCATGAACTCGCGCACGGTCCTCATTCCCAATATCGATACCGACGCGCTGAAACTCTTTGCGCGCGCAGAAGCCGCGCATTGTTTCATCTATTGCCACCATAATGGCGGGGTTTCGTTTGCGGAGAAAGCCCTCCAGAATCCCGTCTTTGGAATCTCTCAGCACTACACCAAGATCGCTGAAATGGAGCCTATCTCGGACCTTCCGGACCTGGAGATTCCGAGATCCGAGTTTCCTCCAATGCAGACCGTGAGTACTCTACTTCCTTCGGAATGCCTTCGAATCTACGAGCGCAAGGCCTCCTCAGGACCCGAAAACGGCCCAGAAAGGATCGCAGTTTGTGCCCTCGACATCGATCGGTGCGACACCTACATCCGACTCTACCATTGCGGCACGAAGCCCCCGTATGCGGTGGTGCTGGAGAAACGATTCTATCAGCTCTACGAGATCACAAACTACACGAATCAAGATGTCCTAAAGACCATCGCCGATTTCGGGGAACTGCCTCAATGGCTTCTGGCCACCACGGGATCCGAATGGGACGGGTACACGAAAGTAAGCCGTGGAATTCGCGGTGGCTACTTTCGATCTAAGAGGTTTCTCTGGCAAAGAATTTGATCTATTCTTCCCATGACAATCGACGGCGGCCTCTTTGTGGCCCGCACCACAGACGGCGGAAAGACGTGGAAGCAGTTTCGAGAAGGCCTTCCTCAAGACTGCGCTCACGACGTCATCTATCGGCATGCGCTGGCGAATTCCGAGGGCACCATCGCGTTCGGAAGCACCACCGGAAACCTCTACATCAGTGAGGACCGCGGCGAATCCTGGCAGACGGTTAGCAACAACCTTCCTCCGATCTACTCGGTTAGATTTGGTTGAAGAACTCGATTGAGGCGTAACCAGACATGATCTGAATCAGGTGCGACATTTTGCCGCATGTCTTTGGGGGGTTCAGAGCGCTAGTTCGTAAGTGTGGAAAGTTCACTAACCGAGGAGGCTTCCATGAGACCTTACGTTCTAATCATACTCGCCGGCCTACTAGCCATCAGTTGTAAAGACAACCGAAGACCAGCCCAAAAGGAAGAACCAGCGGCGGTAGCTCCTGCCGCCGAAGAGCCCGTAGAAATCACGGTTTCCGATGCCGAGATGAAGCAGGCCTCCGCCATTTACTTCGATAAATGTGCAGGATGCCACGGTACCACGCGCCACGGCGCAACGGGTCCATCCCTCTTGCCGGATGGAGACGGAAAAGCGCCTGCCACTAAGGCCCTGGGCATGGCGGGCTTGAAAGTCTTCATTGAAAACGGCACCGCAGGAGGAATGCCGGAGTGGAAAGGCATCCTGACCCCGGAGGAAATCGACCTCATGGCTCGCTTCCTTCAAGTGGACCCACCTGAGCCACCACCCTTCGAAATGGCTGACGTCAAGGCCACGTGGGAGCTCAAGGTCCCAGTTGCGGACCGCCCCACCAAACCCCAGCACAATCGCAACATCAACGGCTACATGGGCGTGATCATGCGCGATGCTGGCAAGGTTGCCATCATCGACGGTGACACCCATGAACAGATTGTGGTGCTCGAAACCGGTTTTGCAGTCCACATTCTGCGCCCTTCGGCTTCGAGCCGATACATCTATTCGATTGGACGCGATGGCCGAATCACGATGATCGACACCTACTACGATGTTCCCAAGGTAGTTGCTGAGGTACGTGCGTCGCTCGATGCACGTTCCGTGGACGTAAGTAAATACAAGGGAGACAAAGGTGATTTCTATGACAAGTACTTGATTGCTGGCGGCTACAATCCCAGCCATTTTGTGATTTTCGACGCACAAACGCTGGAACCGCTCAGCCTTACCAAGACATCCGGAAACGCGTGTTGTGGGGACAAGGAGTTCGTCAAGGAGGCACGCGTGGCCGCTATTGTTGCCTCTCACACGGACCCGATTTGGGTAGTGAACGTCAAGGAAACCGGCATGGTCTGGCTTGTCGACTACACCGACCCGCGAAACCCAAAATCCACGCAGATACCCACCGAACGCTTCCTCCACGATGGCGGCTGGGACGCGAGTGGTAAGTACTTCCTTGTCGCCGCAAACTCAAACAACAAGATCGTGGTCATCGACGTGCCGAACCAGAGGCTCGAGAAGATTGTTGAAGTGGGCAGAACGCCGCACCCTGGCCGCGGTGCCAACGTCAAAGACCCCAAATTGGGTAACCTTTGGGCCACGAGCCATCTTGGCGACAACACGATCCAATTCATCAAGACCGACCCAGGCGAAGGCCAGTGGACGGTGGTCAAGAAGATGGAAATGCCGGGCGAAGGAGGCGGGTCGCTCTTCGTGAAAACTCACCCTAAATCCAAGCACTTCTACGCAGACCGGACAATGAACCCCGATGCGTCACTCAATAGCGCGATATACGTCTTTGACCTCGAGACCTTCACCTTCAAGAAGAAGCTCGAAGCGCCTCAAGGAGTGGACGGACGCGCGGTTCATATCGAGTTCAATCAGGATGGAGACGAGGCATGGGTCTCGTACTTCATGGGCGAGAAGAGCGCCCTGGTTGTCTACGACGACGCGACCCTGGAAGTGAAGAAGGTCATTCAAGGTGATTGGGTTCAGAACCCCACAGGAAAGTTCAATGTCTACAACACCGTGAACGACATCTATTGAAACATCCTCGGCTCTCCATTTTTTCTTCACGGAGGACGCCATGAGAACACAGGTAGCCACATTTCTCGTCTGGACGTTCCTGACGAGCACCGCATGGGCACAAGAGGTGCCCTATCTCACCGACGATTACGTGGTAACTGGAACGCGCACGGAGCGCGACCCTGAGAAAGCACCAATCGCAACGGAGGTAATCTCTAAAGAAGAGCTAGAAATCACACCCGCGACTAAGCTCTCCGAGGTTCTGCAACAAAGCCCCGGCGTCACGATAGACCGAGAGCTCAAGGGCGCGGGAGCCGGGGTTCAACTACAAGGCATGGACTCAAAACACGTCCTAATTCTGGTGGACGGACAGCCTGTCGTCGGACGGTTCGGCGGCGTGGTCGACATGGACCGATTCCTACTCGCGGGCGTGGACCGTATCGAAATCATCAAAGGCCCAAGCTCAGCCCTCTATGGCTCCGATGCGATGGGCGGGGTGGTCAACATCATCACCGATGAAACCACAGGCCCCAGGGTTAGTGGTGAAGTCGGAGCCTCCTATGGCTCTTTGAACGAAGTCGACTCCTTCGGGAAGCTCAGCTTCCAAGCGGGAAAATGGAATGTGAAGAATTCGGTGGGCTTTCGTAGGCGAGACGCGTTTGACCTCGATGAGTCCGATCCCTCGACCACAGGCGGTGAAGACCAAATGCTCAGCCTCGTCAACCGCACATCCTATGCGCTCAAGACCAACGTTGACCTCCTCGCAAACCTTAGGTTCAATACCCGCGACCGTTCAGACGTCGACTTCAGCCGAGGGGCTGTGTTCAACCGCGATAATCAGACCCATGAAGGAAGCGTTTCCCTTGGTCCGAAGGTTAAGTTTTCCAACGGCTCATCTCTACAGGTTACGGGCCATTACGCGCTTTTTGATAACACGCTCACCATCTCCAACCCGGAGTCGTCCAGCACGACCGAAGAGACACTTCAGCAATATGCTCAGGTCAGCTCTGTCTACACCATGCCCCTCTGGGACAATCACGATGTGACCTTTGTAGGGGACGGAATTCTCGAGAGCTACGAGGCGGATCGGCTTAACCGAAGCAGTGCCGAGCGCATGAGAGCTGCCGCAGCCATCCAGGATGAATGGCGCATTGTGGACACACTTCAGCTCGTGAGCGGGGTTCGAGTGGACTTCGACACGCAGTTCGGGGTCCATCCCACGCCCAAAGTTGCAGCGAGATTTGATGCCATGGACGAACTCACATTTCGGGCGAGCTACGCAATGGGCTTTCGCGCGCCAGATTTCAAAGAACTCTACCTCGAGTTTGACACGCCCAATTCGCCCATTGTCGTGCGTGGAAACGCCGAGCTTGAGGCCGAAACGTCCCACGGTTTCAACGCGGGATTCGAGGTGAAAGTGGCCGACCTAATTTGGAACGTGAACGGTTTTCGAAATGAGATCGACAATCTCATCTTGGTAAGGCCTGTACTCACTGGGCTGCCTGAAACTCCCACAGATTTCGAATACCAGAATGTGTCTCGGGCTCGTACTCAAGGTCTAGAGACTTCAATCAGCGCGAGAATTCATCCGACTTTGAGAGTTGGGCTCGGCTACATGTTTACGGATGCGAAAGACCTTGAGGAGGAGAGAGAGCTCGAAGGCCGTGCTACACATCGAGGCAACACAAGTGTCTCGTGGCTACCCTCTGTCGGATTCGAAGGAACATTGGCATTGGCTCTGACCGGCCCACGAGTCTATTTCGAGGAGCAATCGGGCGCTGAAGACCTCGAAATTCAGACCGACCCTCATGCGATTCTCGACATTCGGCTCGCACAGCGTCTTCCGTGGGATCTCAAGGTTTTCGGTGGCGTTCGAAACGCCCTCGACGCGGGCGATCCGACATACCTCTCGTTGGCTCCGCGAACCTTCTACGCCGGCCTGAGTGTGGGATTCGAGTCCGCACACTAAGTGAAGGGCGATTTGACATTCTTGGAGGAAAAGCCCAATCTTGTAAGTAATCACTTACCAAGGAGAATCCATGGGTTTCTCAAGAGGCCTTCAGCGTATTCTTTGCGTGGCTGCGCTCTTCGCCATTTCGTGCGGTGACGAAAGCACCACCTCCGTACCGACCCCCGATAATAACACGTCGGACATGAGCCCAGACTCCGGCGTAGACTCAGGCGAGTTGTGCCCGGACGCCTGTAATGACGGGGACGCGTGTACACAGGACGAATGCGTTGAAGGAGCGTGTGTTCACACGTACGACGCCGCCGCGTGCTGCACCGACGACCAGTGCGAAATCGACGGGGCGTGCGTGGACAACGGCGCGCCAAATCCAGAAAACTCGTGCGAAGTATGCCTCGTGGTGAGTGATGACGCGGCATGGACGCCTAAGGCTGATGCGGGTGGCTGTGATGATGGCAATGCCTGCACCAGCAACGACACCTGCGTTGACGGAGTGTGTGTTGGGCAGTCCTTTCAATGCGATGACGGCAACCCTTGCACCGACGACACGTGCGACGGCGCGGGCGGATGCATGTTCGCCAATAACACCGCGGATTGTAGTGACGGCGATGCGTGCACGGACGGCGATACTTGCGTGGAAGGCGCGTGTGTTCCCGGCCCTGGCTTAAGCTGTGACGACTCAAATCCATGTACCGCTGACTCTTGCGACCCAGCCCTAGGTTGTACCTTCGTCCCCGATGACGGCGCCACCTGCACGGACAACTCTGTGTGTACCGAGGCGAGTGTCTGCTTGGCGGGCGAGTGCGTGGTTCAGGAGGTCGTCTCGTGTGATGACAATAACCTCTGCACCATCGACTTCTGCGATGCGGTGGACGGCTGTGACCACGAGGATATCTCAGACCGCTGTACTGACACCAACCCCTGTACCGACGAGGCTTGTGACCCGGCCCTCGGCTGTGTTTTCCCGTTCAATACCGACCCTTGCGATGACAATAATCTCTGCACCACAGTGGACACCTGCACAAATGGCGCATGCATCGGAAGCCCAGTAAACCCTGATGACGGTAACCCATGCACCGACGACACATGCGACCCAGCGGTCGGCGTGATTCACGTTAACAACACGCTCGCGTGCGACGATAACAACGCGTGCACCGTCGGCGATACGTGCGCGGACGGTGGCTGCCAGCCCGGCACACAACCATTGAGTTGTGACGACAATAACCTCTGCACCTCAGATTCGTGCGACCCAGCCACGGGATGCCTCAACGAGGACATTTCGGACACCTGCGAGGACAACAACCCATGTACCGTGAACTTCTGCGATCCCGACACGGGCTGCGGCTTTACGGTGGTTCAGTCGTTTACGTGTCGTCCCATCATCAACATCACATACCCGCCTCGCGGAGCCACGATTCTGGGTCCGATTGGCAACGGCATTACGGTGACGGGCACGGTGGACAGCGGTGCTGGTGATATCACCACGTTCCAGATCAACGGCCAAGACGTTACTCCCAACCAGAATGGCTCGTTCTCGCTGACTCTTGTGCCGGATGCGGGTGCGAATACGCTCGAGTTCAGTGCGTCGGACGAGCTCGGTACCGAAGAGTACCGCGTCCAGGCGTTCCACTACTCAAGTGCCTTCACGAACCCCACCACAAGTGGCCAAGGAAATGTCAATCCGGGACTTGGAATCTACCTCGCCCAAGACTCGATCGACGACAAACAATCTCCGCCTCCCACAGATTTGGCGGCGATTTTCAAAGGTGTTTTGGACGGCTTTGACCTGAGCAGCTTCTTCGACTCAGACACGCCTATCGCCAGCAATTCAGGGTACGATATCTATTTGACGAGCCTCGACTTTGCTGGCTCGACGGTCACATTAGACGCGATCGACGGCGGACTAAGAGTGAGGGCGAGCCTGAACCAAATCGAAGGTGGACTCTACTTCGACTGCACTGCGTTTGGTTGCTTGCTTGCCGGTGGCGATAGCAATGGTGGGCTCGACATCGACTCAATCGTCATCACGGCAAATCTCATCATCACAGTAAATCCAGACAACACGCTGGCCGTCTCGGTCAACAACCCTGCGACCTCGGTGAACGGTCTGGATATTTACTCCAATAATATCTGGACGAACTTCCTTCTCGGCATCATCGAGCCGTTCATCCGAGGCGGACTCGTTTCCGACCTCGAAACAGAACTCAACACACAACTCTCTACGGTCCTCGGCCCTCTCCTCGAGGACGGCCTCGGAGCCCTAGCGTTCAACCAAGTCTTCAGCCTACCTCGCTTGGACGGTAACCCTCCTCCAATCGATATCGCGCTCGAGAGCGACTTCAGCTTTAGCGATTTCCAAGATGCTTCCCCTGGACCTCAAGGCGGCGCTTTTGGACTTCGAGCATGGGCAACTTCGACCACACGCGGCACGCCAAATGCCGACCCGTTCAACGCAAACCTCGGCGTGCCTATGCGCGTTGGCTGTGGAGCTGGGCAGCAAATGGTGATCCCTAAGGCGGCCCCATTGGAGATCGTCTTTGCTGACGATACTATCAACCAGATCTTGCGCGCCGCGTGGTGGGGAGGACTTCTTCAATTCCCCGTGGACCCCGCGCTCTTGGGCAACGTGGACTTGGCCCAGTACGGCGTGACCAACTTGAACATGGACGTCAGTGGATATCTTCCTCCGGTTGCCACTGACTGCGTCAACGGCGAGCTTAGGCTCTATATCGGGGATTTGAGGATTGACGCCACGCTGGACCTTTTTGGACAACCCGTAAACGCCGAGGTTTACGTGGCCTTTGACGCCCCGATTACGCTCGCCGCCAACCCGAACTCAGGCGATATCGAGATCATCATTCAGGCCATTGAAAACGTGAAGCTCGAGGTCAATGTGACTAACGAGCCTGCACTCGGCGTTGAGTCCGCGCTGGCGTCCTTGTTGGAGACTCAGCTCGTTCCGGCGCTCGGAGGACTGCTTGGCAATGGCACTCCGCTAGCCTCGTTCCCACTGCCTGAAATCGACCTATCCGCCTCGCTCGGACAACCTCCAGGAACTTCGCTCATACGAATCGTTCCTATCAACGACGCAGGACTTCCAAGCTCGAGACAAAGCGGCAACACCGTAATCTACGGGAGGCTTCAATGAAAAATCGCCTGACCTTATTCAGCGCCCTACTCTTTGGTTTTGCCGGCTGCAGTGATGATTCACCGGCGCCAAAACCGACCCCAAATAACAACCCCACCGTCACCAATAATGCAGACGAAGACATGTCAGAAGACGCTCAGACACCAGACCCGGTGTTCGAGGGCGTAGTTCGATGCGAAGAAGCTTCCGATTGTGACGACGGCTTGTCGTGCACCACAGACACCTGTGTGGAGCAGGCCGGGCAAGGGAAAATCTGTGCCTGGAGCTTGGTTGAAGACACCTGTTTGATTCAGGGCGTTTGCCACGAACCCGGCGATACCGACTCCAAAGGATGCGGTATTTGCGACCCGGCTACGCCCGACGCGTGGAGCGGAGTTGCTGACGGCGAGGCCTGCGATGACGGAAATATCTGTACGTTTGACACGACGTGTCAGGCCGGCATTTGCACAGGCGAAGAGGTGGATTGTGACGACGGAAACTCGTGTACCGTGGCTTCGTGTGATCCGATTGCGGGCTGCATGAATACGCCCGCTGCCGACGGAACAGCGTGCGACGATTCAAGTCTTTGCACGGCCGATGACGTGTGCGTTGGAGGCACGTGCGTTGGTGGCGAGGTCGGGTGCGACGACGGCAATCCGTGCACCGATGATGTCTGCGACCCAGAAACAGGATGCACACACACCAATAACACCGCCGCGTGTGATGACGGCGACCCCTGCACCACCGGCGACACCTGCTCCGAAGGCGTTTGTGGTGCCGGAGAACCCGAGACCTGTGACGACAACAACGCGTGTACCATCGATATCTGCCATCCGGTCGCCGGATGCCAATACCTGCCCACGAACAGCCCGTGTTGCACCGGCGAAGTCAGCATTTGCGACGACGGAAACCCTTGCACCACGGACCTCTGCGACCCCGACACTGCTGGCTGTACGTACGAGTTTAACACCTTGTCCTGTGATGACGGCAACGCCTGTACCGAGAGCGACGCGTGTTTCGAGGGCTCGTGTGGAGGCACCACCAGGACTTGCGACGACGGAAACGATTGCACCTCCGATTCCTGCAATGTGAATCAGGGATGCATCCACTCGCCGCTCACTGGCAACACCTGTGATGACGGGCTGAGTTGTTCCACAGGTGACGTCTGCGCTGCTGGCATTTGTTCCGCGGATACCAGTCAGTGCTTCTGCACGCCGTCGTTTGCGGATGCTTCGAAGTTCAGCGCCCTGGCGCTCGGCGCGAACACGAGTGTGGGCGAGGCGCTAGATGTGGATGGGGACGGCGACCGTGACAACGTCTTGTCAGCGCTTGGTGGATTTGTGAATCAGCCGCTCGCAGATGCAGTTGCCGACGGAAGCTTGATTCTGCTCTTCGAGTATATTGGCTTCCAACCTGGCCAATTCACGCTAGCCCTCTTGACCGGGGAACTGGCCCCGACCAACCCATCGTGCGATTTGGTGGCCGCCACGTGCGATTATTACGCATCTAGAGCGAGTTTGAACAATTTGTCGTGTGACCGACTGGTTCAGCTCCCTGCGACCCGCACGGGCAATCTGGTGACCGCTGGTGGGCCGAACACCCAGGTTCCGGTGTCCATCCCTCTCGATGCCGCCAATACGCTGGATGTGACCGTCTATATGGCGAGGATCGAAAAGACCGTAACGGTGTCTGGGACCAACGTGAGCGCGTTCAACGGTATCCTAGGCGGTGCCGTCACCGAGACCGACCTCAATGCGGCCATCAACTCGCTAGATCCGGACTCGCTACCATTGCCTCCCGCTCAGCTCATCAACTTGCTCGGCACTCTGGCGCCCAATGACATTGATACTGATGGCAACGGCACGCTGGATGCCAAGTCAATCGCTCTCAAGATTACGGGGATTGACGGCAATCTGACCGGCGCGCAGTAACTCACCAAACCTTCACCTTGATGAGTCCCTGACTTCTGGAGTTTGATTTCGGAGTTTCCCAACACTTGAGTCCATCATCTTGAAGGATGCATATGCCCATTGAAGTTCTTTCGATTTTGGTTACCCCCGAATCGATGCCTTGAAATATCTCTCCGCGAAGTATCTCGCCGTCACGGCTGTAGATCATCAGCTTCCCCTCAGTGACAACAAAGAAGTAATTGTTGGACAGAAGATAATCATCCGGAGGGTGCTCAACTCTCAATTCAGAGATCCGTACCGATTCTAGATCCTCCCCAATGCATACGAACACACCATCTTTGACAACACACCTGCCGTCCTTATAAATCTTCGAGACACCGCTTTCGAAACCCTTAACAGTTTGGGGCAATTGTCCGGTCTTACCTCTCACTTGAAGAGCTCCATTCTTGATTGCATACCCTCCAACAATGTCTGTCACACCAGATTCCCAACCTTTTTCGACGGTATATTCACCGTCCCGAAAACAGTAAACACCTCCGTCTCGTAACACACACCACCCACCATCGGAGAGACGCGTGACACCTGACTCGAAACCTGGAACCAAACTCGCAATATCCTCTGATGGCGCGCCCCGGCCCCAACATTTGAGTGCACCTTCTGCAATGGCGCACTTTCGGTTCGTGACGCTGATTTCACTGACACCTGCACCCAGTCCTTCAACTCTCGCACCTCGAAAAGTCGGATTGGCTGGTTCCCTCCTAGACTTATTGCGTTTCGAGCATTTAACTCGTTGAAACTGAATTACGCAGGTTTCTGCGCCATCCGATGAAAAGTTAGTGACGTTTGACTTCAAATCGCGCACGAGGGTGGGAACTGTAAACACAGACCGCGTCTGATCCCCAAGCTCGTTCTGATGATTCTTTAGCCCCCAACAGATCACCTCCATATCTTTCAACACGCAAGCATGTTCCCACCCTAGCGCAATCATACCAACGCCACTTTCCATCTTGTCCACTATCTGAGGGTCGTTGCGATCCAGCGACATATGACTCAAGCCCCAGCACACCATCGCACCGCTGCGATTCGCGCATGTGTGAGTCAATGACGCGTCGAGTGCCCTCAATGGGAATCCAGCTTCAATCAACTCTCGTGCCTGCGCACTCGGTCTATAAGTCCTATCACCCAGTTGGCCATAGGAGTTTCCTCCCCAACAATAGACCTTGGAGTTCTTGATTGCACAATTATGCCAACCTCCGGCGACTAGCTCTGTTACGTCCGACTCCAAACCAACAACCAACCGTGGTAAAGTTCTGGAATCAAAAGTTCCATCACCCAATTGCCCTTCGGAGTTTTGGCCCCAACAATAGACGGCCCCTTGCTTGAGGGCACAAGAATGCTCTTCACCCGCAACTACTTGGGACACCCCCCGCTCCAGTCCTAGTACAGCAACAGGAGTAGGACGATGACTTCCGAATGTTCCATCACCTAGTTGACCCTTTTCATTCGATCCCCAACAAGACACTGCACCGTTTTGGATAGCACAGGTGTGTTGGTCTCCAACGGAGACATCACTGACACCTTCCTGAAGGCCAAGAACGAACTTCGGCTCAGTTCTCCCAGTCTGAGTCCCATCACCTAGCTCTCCCAGATCATTACGACCCCAACACTTGAGACCAAACTCCTGGATGACACAGTGATGAAACTCTCCCACTGCCACTTTGGTGATACCTGCTCCCAACTGCTCCTCAGCCCATGCCTCGCTGCCCCAACATTTCAATGCACCGGAGCGCAGCAAACACGTGAAATCTCGCCCTGCATCCAGCTGCACCTCCCTAGTTTCCAATAATTTACCATGTCCTCGACTAGACGTCGTTGTTCGGCAAGAGATAGAAACTACAACGAGTCCCAGTAAAGAGAGCACACACCCAGTTTTCTTCAATGTCAGGATTTTCATGACTCCCCGAAGACTCGGCTCAATCTACAAATTGTTTGAAGAACTCCCACATTGCTTGGGAGCCGATATCCGGCCACACGTGGTCTCCAGCATGTTGGCAATAGTGAACGGGCGTTCCAACATCACACGTCTCGTAGGCGACGCATGGAGCCGGGTCCACAGGGGTTGATGTCTCTGAACATCCAGCTTGGTCACGGAAGAAGTCCCTAAAGGCCTCTCGTCCTGGCACCAGTTCCTCAGTACCTATCGTTATCCAAGCCGGGGTCGCACGGGTGCAATCTTGGGGCTCGAAGTACATCACGGACCCGCCCACGGCCATGGCCCTGTAGTCGTCGCGTCGGCAGGTCAAAACGCCAGAGAACGAGCCACCACCGCTAAAGCCCATCGTGAAGACTTCGTCGGTGTCGATGCAAAGACCCAACTTGACCTGTTCCAGCACTTCATCGAAGTAGCGCAACTCACTCTCAATCCTGTCCGGCCATGTGTCTTGCGGCGCGTTATAGTCGCGCCAATTCCCTTCGATAGCTTCCGCAATGACCAGAACTGCCTCATCTTTGAGGACTTCACGGATGTTGCGATTACCGCTCGTGACATCCCAGTAGGCCGCACTCCCGCCGTTTCCGTGCAGCGCAAAAACCAGCGGCCAGCCTTCGTCCGAGACGTAATTCTGAGGAAGCCGAACGATGTAGCGTCGCGTCCTTCCATCGAGCTCAAACGTATGCTCGCCTTCTGCAAGGCCCTCGAACAATCCACAGCCCCGGCTCCACTTACGGGTTTCACTGGTATCAGGTAAGAGGTCCAAAGGCACATCAAATGGATCCGCATCTGCCTCAGGCTCACTCATGTCCTCGGTGGATTCCATGTCCACGTAAGACCCGGTGTCTTCTGCCGGCATATCGGGCTCTAGTTGAGTCTCGATCTCGCCATTACACGCGACCAAACCCAACACTAATATTGACCATTTTTTCATATCGGATGTCCGCGTGGGAAGGACGTGTCATAGTTACAAAGTGCCCAAACTATTGTTAGGCTACCTTGCTTCCGCACCCTTCTCAAGCGGCTACAAGCCGCTTGTCCAATTAATGCAATGAGTTCAATGAGGTGTCAGATGGAATTTGTTTTTAAACGCGCACTAATTCGCCCCGAAGAGACGTGGCAAATCTCGGGCACTCGCCTCGTCGGCCCCAAGGAAGAGCTCGACCTGAAGGACGCGACTTCTTGCAACTTCAACTACACCATCTTTGGTAAGGGAATGACGAGCTCAGAGCTCACGATTGTCACACCTGGACGCACGGTTGCGCTGGACTGCGTTGGTAAACCTAAGACCGTTCACCGTGACGTGTTCCTCGGTATGGTGTCGGAAATCTTGAGCACGATCGAAATCGACAACCCAGACCTGAAGGTCACATCCACCGGCACCAGCACTATGGCCTGGGGATTTGCCGTCATCGGAACACTTTGCGCGCTATGGGGCATCTATTTTGCGGCCTCAAACTACGCAGACAGCAGCGGAAACTTCGCGCTCGGGATAGGAGGCTTCATGGTCTTGATGGGCGCTTTCATGATTTGGGCGGGCTCACCTTGGAAAGCCAACCAGCCCAAAACACTTCTCGAAGCAAGGGAATGGATCGAGCGGCTGAGGGCCCTCTAACTCATCAGCCGCACCAAACGGCCGAGCTCTTTAGTCAACACCGAGGGAACCCTCTCCTCAAAAATCTCAACCAAGTTTCCGTAGTACCAAAGGGTCTCTTCCTTGGGGACATTAAACCGTTGCCAAAGTTCGTCCCCCACAACACTTAAGTCCATCACGATGGCGCCGGCGTTGTGTACCTTGTCACTCAAAGACACCAACAAATGACCGGTATCCGGATCCGTACGCAGATGCGCCAAATAGGCGAGCTTTCGCTCTTTCCAAGGCGGCTTCGGGTCGGTATCGGCATCCGTACACGCCTCAACGATCGCCAGAACTCGCTCACCAAAACTGCCGCGAATCCTCTCCCGAATGTCCGGAAAGGCTTTGATACCGTCTTCAATCGCGTCATGGAGAAGGCCCCCAATCACCTGGTCCTCATCACCACCATGATTGCCAACCAAAGCCGCAACGGCCAAAACGTGGGTGATATAGGGGATTTGAGTACCCTTGCGTTTTTGATGGCGGTGTACTTCGGACGCCAGGAGTAGCGCGCGATCGAATCGTTCGGTATAGGTCATTTCCTTTCCTTCCAATGATGCTTTTTGTCACTTTAACTCTACCGAGATAGAAATGCCACGATTGCTGGTCATCACAACCTTTATTGTATTGGGTGCTGGATGCAAAACGCCGCAGCCTACTCACGACGCCGCGGACCCGCAGCCCCAAGCTCTACCGCTCACCACAGTTGTCCCGCAGCCTGCGCCTGTTGCCACAGACGAGACCGATGAGGATTTTACTCGAAACAAGGAACTCGAAGTCTTGGACTGCCGCACCGACGGATGTGATCCCGAAGAGTCTTGCGTCCCTCGACGCGAAATCGACTGCACCCAAACCGAGGGCTGCAAGACACACGGTCTCTGCTCGGTCATCTCCGCTGACGCGGATCAAAGAATCGGCGAATATCTATGCACGGACTGGCAAGAGGCGGTCTGCGGAGCGGTGAAAGACTCCGACTGCACTGGGTCCTTGGCGTGCAAAGAAGGCGGATTCTGCGAGGCGGGTTCCTATCGCTCCTACTACAACAAGTGCGGGTCCGAGAACGAAGAAGATTGCTTCGAATGGGTCACGAACGTCTGTATGGTCACCGCCGATGGCTGCTCGTTCTCAAAGGAATGCGTAGAAAGAGGTAATTGTGGAGTCCAGGAGATGTACTGGGGTAGCACTTGCCGACCAAGAGATGAGAGCCATTGTCAAAACTCCGAGAGGTGCAGAATCGCCGGAGAGTGCGGACTTGTCGTCGAATCCGGCTCCTGGTGCGCCCCTACCCTGCACGCGCATTGCGAGGCGTCCGAAGCCTGCAAGACAGACGGATTCTGCGTGATGAAAGGCGGATATTGCGTAGCGGATGACAAGGCGAGCGGACTATGAAGCACTCGTGGCTCATTGGCGCAATGTTTTGCACATTTTCCGTCTCAGCTGAGCCTCCGAACATAGACTTCGGTCTGCCGGACCACGACCTCGATATCCCCAAAATTTTGTCCAAAATCGCAACTACCGACTCACTTGAATGTCAGGAAGTTCTGGAGCTCGTTCCTCCCGCGTGGACGGCACCTTTTGGGAAACTACGTCTCGAGGGTACCATCGTGCCGAGGCTAGAGGTACTAACCTCACCGAAGAGCCCCGACCTTGAGTTCCGCATCCACGGCATTGACTCGCCCGAACACCATTGCAAGGTGGCAGAGTTCGAGTGGGAATCAAAGGACGTGGACTGGCTCAACACCAACTTCACAAAGAAGGTCGACCCAAGATATCTTCCTCCAGGCACCGAGGTAAAGGTAGGCCCCGGGACGCCAGATTTTGTGCCGATTTCAGAACTCCCTAAGTTCGTCCCAGCCGCCATGGTCTACAGCGAAGAACACGGATTCTACGAAAACCAGGGCTTCAGCGCCCACCTCATCGCGCGCGCGATGTCCCGCAATCAAAACGAGGGACAAATCGTCACGGGCGGCTCCACCATCACCCAACAGCTTGTGAAAAACCTCTTTCTAACGCGAGACAAGACTCTAGAACGCAAGTTTCAAGAAGTCGTAATCGCCACGCGAGTCTGGCAAAAAGTCTCCAAAGAACGAGTGCTCGAACTCTATCTAAACTGTATCGAATTCGGATCGGGAATCTGGGGAATCGGGCCCGCGGCAAGATACTACTTCGCCAAGGACGCACGCGACCTAACCATCACCGAAGCCGCCTTCCTCGCGGCCATTAAACCTCAGCCGTTACAAGGTGAATTGGTACGAGCTGGAAAGCTCGATCTGGAAGAAAGCGGTCTCGCCGCGACGATTCAAACCATCATCCGCACAATTCGCCGCCACGAATAATCTAGCGACCGTAAACACCCACGCGACCTTCGCGCGAGACTGGAGTTAGCGCGGGTTGTTCGACCCAAAACTCCTCGCAGGGACCCGAGGCAGGGTAGTTGCGTTCGGCTGGAAGTACCGGGTCAATCACCTGGACATCGCGCACGGTCTCTACGGCATCAGGCACAAAGCGCCACACGCCCTGCAATTCACTGGCTTTCTCTCGCCACTTCTCATTGTACTTGTCCATGGCTTTCGCCTGCTCGCCCGTCATCCCAAGCCGCTGATCTCGGCATTGGGTAAGGCTCGAATGAAGCACTTGATACCTCGCCAAAGCGTGCGACTCAAAGTCAAAATCCTTTGGCAAAACGGCTGCGGCATCTACTCCAGCTTCCGGGTCCGCAATCAGCTCATCTTTCGTCCGATACACCTTTGCCTCCCTACCAAGGACCAGAGCTACCTTCGCCTCACCCATAACCTCCAGAGCCTCATCGTAGAGCTGCAAGGTTTGGTGAATCGTGTGAGCTCGTTCAGCATTCACCGTCAAGTAGTCGCAAACTTTGCGTACATTCAGATTGATGTATTGCCCTGCTTGAATTTGAGCGTCTGGACGCGTCTCCTCGCCTCCAACGTGGCACACCACCTCTTCCTCAGCTACCTCAACCACTTCATTGACGACCGAGCTTTCGGTCTGTTCTAAGTTCTCGGAAACCAACCCGGTCGCCCCTGGTTGCTCATCTTTCGTCTGGGTAGGGCTGGATCCACAACCGACCATCAACCCAACCAGAACAATACATAACGATCTCATCTTCATTCACTATCCGATTCTTTAGGCCCATACATAGACGAGTGAAGCACAATTTTATTCTCAAAGTAGGCTTTTTTTCGCCAAGAGTGATCTTTGTGCACACTCACGCTACAATGATTGGTTCAACCTATCCTTCGAGCAACCGATGAAACGCGTTATTTTCTTTCTCTCCATCACTCTCGCAATGGCTTGCTCAGACAAACCTAGCCCAACGATTTCCGTAAATGATCAGGGTACCGAGCATGACATGCCTTCAGTGGACATGCCTACGGATTTAGCGAACGACGAAGGCAATACAGACCAGGGCACGCCTGACTTGACCGACATGATGCCAGACATCGCTCTGGACATGACTCCAGACATGACGGCCGATATGGAGAACACAGACGCCGATATGCCGGACATGGAAAATCCGCCAAATCTGGCCTGCGAGGCCCATTCCGACTGCAGCAGATGTGCGTTTCCAACCGCCCCCACGACGCTTTCCGAATGCTATTGCGTGAGCTGTGCCTCAGAAGTCTTGCCCGCGGAAACTTGTCAGGAAAATCAAGCCGCCTGGGATGCCGTATGTGGTACTGACACAAGCTGGGAGCCAAACGGCGCCTGCCCAATCCCACGGTGTACCCCGCCACAACCGGTCGCGTGCATCAACGACACGTGTATCGACGCGTGCACACAAGCAGAATGTCCAGTCCTCAATTGTCCCTTGAATGAGCAGATCCTACAACCAGGCGAATGTTGCCCGAGATGCTCCGGACCAAACACATGCACCGTCGATTCTGAATGTGGCCTTTGCAACCACGCGTCAGCCCCCACAAGTCCTTCCGAATGCGAATGCCCGCTCTGCCCCACACATCCGGCCACTCAAACCGAATGTCAGGCCCGCAACTCCGCATTCAACACACATTGTGACGCCGACTTTTTGGCGACGTGCCCGGTGGCGATCTGCCTACCTACGCAACCTGCAAACTGCGCAAACTCCGGGTATTGTGAAGCAAGCTCGGATGTTTGCGTAAACGATGGGGATTGTGGCTATTGCCCTTTCGCATCAGCCCCAACCGACCCCTCTGAGTGCGTGTGTGAAGGGTGCGGAACACCCATGACAAATGACGCATGCAGCGCCATCATCCAGCAGGTCAATATCGTCTGTGCGGGTTTTGACTTCGACGGGTGTATTCCAACCCCCTGCCCTGCTCCACCCGAGTTGACGTGCGATGCCTTCGGCGGTGGAACCTGTGAAATGGATATCTAGGTAGGCTTTACGGAATCAAAACCAGCTTTCCAACGGTTCGTCCTGATTCAATATCAGCATGCGCCCGAGCCACCTCAGCCAGCGGATACTCCGTGACTAACGGCGCAACGATTGAGCCCTCGGAGAGCCACTGATGCAGGTCCGCCACAAAGAGCTCCAATAGGTCAGTCCGGTCAAAGAGGAAGCTCAGGTTGAAGGCGAGCACGCTCTTCGAGTCCGTGGTCAGGTTCAGAGGGTTGTAGCGCGGAGTGCGAAGCCAGCCAGACACCAGTTTGAACCAGTTCGGTTTTCCACCCTTCTTCGGCATCATGGTCGCAAAGCCATAGATGACGAGCTTTCCAGCGCGCCGTAGATGTGCGTAGGACTGACCCAAAGTCTCCACTCCGTTTGCATCCAGAATGACGTCATACCCCTCGGGAGCAAAGGATCTTGCCTCGGCCCAGAGGTCCTGCGTGGACTTGTCGATGACGAGGTCACATCCAGCAGCTCTGGCGGCCTCGACCTTGTGCGTTCCGCCCACCACACCAACCACCTCAGAACCAGCTATCTTAGCCAGCTGGACAAGACTTGCGCCCACACCACCTGCCGCTGAATGAACCAGGATCTTCGAGCCCGGACGCGGATGAGCGAGCTCAAAGAGCGCAAACCAAGCGGTCATGAACACGGCCGGCATCGCGGCAGCTTCCGCAAAACTCAAGCCTCGTGGCTTGTGATAGACGTATCGACTTTCGGTCACGATATGACTCGAATACCCGCCAAATAGCGTCAGCCCTACCACTTCATCACCCAGCTGAAAGTCCACCACACCTTCGCCAAGCCCAGTAACGACGCCGGAAACTTCAAACCCTGGCGTGATGGGCCAACCCACGAATTCCTTGGCGGACTTATAGAGCCCCATCCGAACCACAACATCCGCGTAATTTACGCCGGCTGCGCGGGTCTCGATCAAGACTTGGCCGGGCCCTGGTACCGGTACCTCAAACTCCTTGATTTGAAGCTGGTCATAACTCCCGGCTTTGGGGATTACGACCTTGTGCATCTCAGTCTTGGGCGAGAAATCTAGCTCACCAATCATCTCTCGAAGTGCAGCACTCATTGGGCGTTCCTTGGTCTATTCTTCTAGCGATCTGACAAATTCTCTAAGCGATTCGATATTCTTTTGATTCAGCCGACATTGGAGGAATTTCCCTTCCTTTTCCGTTTCCACCAGACCTGCATTCACGAGCTCTTTGAGGTGGTGGGAAACAGTCGGGGCGCCAATGTTGAGCTGGTCGATGATGGTGTTGAGAAAGCAACAATGACCCTCTTCGATCGAAGAACTACCAGCCTTTCGAATCTCGTCGAAAAGCCGAAACCGATTCGGGTTTCCAAGCGCCTTAAACATCTTAACCAATTGATTCTCGTCCATCAGGTCTCCATTCGACATTTCGAAAACTATCGAACCGTCATACTTCGAAAGATATCGAAGTATCGAAACGTGTCAAGCCCTTTATCCAAAACCATTGAAGCATCCTCCAGAACTGAGTAATTGTTTATCCTAGCGTTAACGTGAGACTCTAATGCCACTGGATATCGAAAATGAAGAAGTGGAACGACTGGCCCGACAAAAGCGATTTCGCGACACGAAGTCCACGGAGCAGCGGCTCAAAGAGATTGCTCGGAGTTGCGCCGAACTTCCAGTTCATGATTACGGTAGCGATGAGGACATCGTGGCGTACGATCTAAATGGCCTGCCTAGCTCCCGCCATTCCAGACACCTGACCTGATTGAAAATTCGACCTCAGATGCCTTATCTAACCGCCCCAGGTTCCATCGCGAAATAGCACGCGTCAGACAACCAACCTCCGTTTCCCACGGACTCTCCAACACCACGTTCAAGGTCCCCTCGATTTCGACCATGCCGGTCGCCTGTACCCCTTCTGGTTCGCACTTGATAAGGCCTAGCCAATTCTTGCGAACGATCTTACGAAGACCGTTTCTCGTATCCGCCGAGCCGCGTTGAATGCTCAAATCTACGGGCGGAAAATTGAGGTGACGACCTTCCACCAACGCCAAGATCCCGTCTCCTGAAGCGCTCTCTTCTACCGTGGTGACCTTGTACTCGTAGTTGATTCGAAATTTTGCAGGCAAATCGGATACATCCCGCAAGACCTCGGAAAGGCATTCTTGAAAACTGGTGTCGCGACCATGAATGGTTGGGTGCTTCTCCGGGTAGTCAAACTTATATCCCGACTCGCCAAATGAGACATCAACATACGACGGAAAAGCACGTTCCATTGAGAATCGGCATGTTACGAACCTGCCCTCTACAATCGCCAATTGAGAAGCTGGAGTGGAACCTTCAACCTCTACCCAGCTTCGCATGTTGAAAGTCTCTAACTTGAACGAAGACGGCGGCGCAAAAGGAAGTGGCGTAAAATCTAATCTTTTGAGGTCTTCGACTCGGTATCGAAATCTGTCCACCACCAACACGGCCACATTCGGGTCCCTGTCCGAATGCGCCATCAGCTCCAGTCGATAGTCATAGACCCGCCAGCCGAAGCGAGAATACCCCACGTTCGCGTCATGAAGTTCTTTACGTCCCAGGGCAATCGCATCATCAACCGACATCAGTGCCCAATTCTCGTCAGGCCTGCCAAGGGTAACCTTTAGATGCGGCGGAGTTTTTGAATCGCCACCGAGCCTTTCTACAAACATCGGACGCCCGTGAACCTCAAAGAGGCCGAGGCCGCCGGTGAATACCTCACCATGCTTTGGTGAAACAACTTTGAGGCCCGGATGGGTCAGGAGGCCATCTTTCTCGCTGCCCTCGCGGAACAGGTCGATCTGGGTGCCATCGGGAAGAGACACAACGTCACTGTCCAAGCCCAACAACCAAACTCCCTCATCTTGCGGTGCTTGCCTCTCAATCATCACCGTAGCGGTCGGGACAATCTCTCGAGGTCCACAGCCTACCAATCCTAAACCCAACACTACGCATACAAAATTCTTCATCAATTCGATTCTCAATGTAGAGACTCCATGATGAAGGAGACGACCAACCCCAAAAGGACAAACACCAACCCCACCAAACCAAGCACTGTAAGCGAGGTCACACGAGCCTCTAAGTTCCGCACATAATAGCGCCAAACTCGTTTTCGATCGCCCATTGAGTTCATTGCAACGGGTCGCGTGTTGTGAACCTCGATTTGCTCTGAAATCCACGCCCTATGCGATTGAAGGTCCCGTTCAAAATTCATGCTTGATGGCATTGAATAGACCAAACCCTCCGTTGCTACGGATGTGCCAGTCAGTCGATATCTGCCATCGTCCATAAGCGTAGAAAAGGAGTACCTCGTCTCGGTTGCTCCTGGCCCACCCGGACTTACCTCAACGGCAATTGTCCCATCGTGGCTCAAAAAGACCTCCTTCGACGAACCAAAAACCCAGAGAACGGCGTCCCTCATAAAACCCACACTCGTGAACTCAAAGGTCTGTAGGGGTGTAATATCGGTCATCAATTTCGTCGGTGATTTAACAACTTGGAACGTCTGAAACAGCGACGAGAGACTCCTCAACAACGAAAAACGTGTCGACCGGAACTTTACCTCGCCCATCTGAACGGCAAGCTCACCGAAGCTGTCGGCTTGGGTGCTCTGACTCGCGAAGTTCTTTTCAACAAAGGAGCGAATCAGCGCCGCAACACTTTCCAACTCGTGGGCCTTCAAGGATTGACCAAATGACGCACTCAATGTCTCGGCATCACTTAACTTTAGGACGAAACCCTTAGTTAGTCCGAACTCGAAAAGAAGCTCAGGACGCCTTGTTCCCTGGCAAATTTTCTTCCCGTTGCGTTCCATTTGCCAGTGGTCCGGCCCGATCTCAAGCGTGACAGACTTAGTCGCAAGCCACCCTTGGTAGAGCGACGAACTGAAGAGTAAAAAGAGCCCCAAGTTGATCGCCATCATACCGAAAGAGCTAGGTCCCTTCGGATCTTGATGCGTCCAGAACCAGACCATTGCTCCGCTCAATACCAAAAGCAAGAGAGCGGAACCCAAGAGTTTGCCGTATCGCGGGCCAATACTTAGCACTAGAACCTCGCCTTCTAGGCGAGTACTGAAGACAGACTGTGAATTCTCACGCGACAACAAATCGAACCCTTTTATTGCTTCCAACCGAATCAACGCGGCAAGCCAATGCGGTACGAGACGTTTCGTAACGCATTGAACAGATCTCCTAAAGTTGAATCTTAGTTGGTTCTGACGAAAAATCACGTTCAATCAACAAGTTTCGCTCTAATGTGTCTCCGGTACGAATCGTGCCGAACCAGCTGATAAGTTACCATCTGCTTCAGGGTTCACGGAGAACATGGGGCAGGAGGTATCTATGTACTACGAATGGCATGATCGTCTTCCAAGCGCGGTTTTGGAGAGTGGTGAGGTGGGATTGAGGCGCGCACTTGTATCCGAGTTTGACCGCCATCTCTACCTTCACAACGCTTTGGGCTTTGTTCCCTATCAAATCGATGAATGCGGCTACCTTGTTGACCTGGACCCAAACCATCTGGCCGAGGCCAAAGACTTCATCACCAACCCTCCAATCGACCTTGAGTGGATCGAGCGAGAGACGCCGACCTACCGAATCATCAAGCTCGGTGCGTATCCGGCGATACTCATCGAAAACACTCAGGCATCGGAAATGACAGAGCCAATCTGGGTGCTCATCATCAAGGCAAACCGCCTTCGGTACTTCGCACTCGAAGTCCCGGCTAGCCCTGATGAAAGGCAGCTCAGCACAACCGAAGGAATGCTCTGCGAATGGACGCACACTCGTACCCACCTGAACTACGGGAGTATTCCACGCACGGAATATGACTTCCTCGCAAAGATTCGCGAGATTCTAATCAAGGGCTAGTCGTCCTTCTGATTCACATAGGTCTTCAGGGCGTCACGCCTCGACGGCAATCCCCACGATGACAACAACTGGGACATATTTCCATCGAAGACCCAGGCTTCATCACATTCAGATACGAGCCGCAACACCTCCACCTGACGAGAGCTAAGTTCTTCGAAGGACTCAGGTGCTCGCTCCTGACCGAAAACCATGAGCAACATGAGTCGCGCGGCCTCGGTAGCTTCAATAGCTTTCGCACGCTGCAGTTGAACCGTCATTCCCTCCAGGATGTGAGGGTGAAACTCTTCGGGCGCGCTCAAAAGAGGCGCAATCGAAGCCTGACCAACGCTTCTTTCCAGCACCGCCTCTAACTCATCATCTAGTGCCTGGGGCTCGAGCATCGCATGGACGAGACGATCGACGACCTCCTGGGTGTGTAGGCGATGGTAGCCCGAAGCCCACGCCGCGGCCCAACGCACGGCCTCTGATTCATCCGTTGAAGCGCGGTCAATGTAGTCGCTCATCCCTTCCCAACTTTGAAACCAGCCAAGGCCCATTGTCGCCTTCGTACGCACCCTCGCGTCCGAGTGCGCGAGCAATGCCTCAAACTTCGCCCACGCATCCTTCTGGAGGCGTTCTAGAAGCTCTGGGACCCCAACAATAAGGTCGATCGCGGCACCAACCTCCGAGACATTCTCAAAATCGAAGAGTGCCAAATATACTTCAAATCCGTCGACCACGGCGGCCCGAACCCCATCCACATGTGAGACTTCCTGCGCCATACGACTTGCGTATTCGGGGCTTCCGTCGTCATCGAGATGCGCGTGCAGCCGCATGTACGAATCGCCCCATGCAAGGTCCAACAAATACTGAAGCAACCAAACACGGTCGGCCGTCGACTCCGGAACTAAGAGTTTGATCAGCCACGGTATTGCGTGCTTGGTCGCCGGATACACGGTGCCCTGGTGGATGATGTTCCCATAGAGCTCGTACTGCGCATCTTCGGCCGACTCTTCTTCGAGCAGCTCCTGCAACAGACCTGGCACATCCGTAGCCGGCCCATAGGCGTGTTCCCATTGTCCCCAATCAAGTTCTTCGATTCCCTTCAAAACTCCCATGGGTCAACCTCCTGTATCGTCATTTGCTTGCGCAACTCGAAACCTAACGATGCGGCGAATCAGATCCAGCGGTAAGTCCTCGTCCAGAGGAAACTGAACCGAACCCTTTGCTCCGGTGTACATCGCCAGTTCTTGGGCGAACTCAGAAATCCCACCTGGCGTGGGATAGAGTCCGATATGCTTCTTAAACGCTCCAAAATGGACGAGATTTCCTCGCAGCTTATACGTAGGCATTTCATAGCTGATGCACTCCGAAGCCTTCGGAGCTTCCTCCAGAACAATTTCTCGGATGGCTTTGAGTTTTGTTTGAACTTCGGGCTCGAAGTTCGAGATGTAGTCGTCTACAGTTTTGGGCTTTGAATGCATGTTTTTCTCTCGATAAGGACGTGTTTTTCTCTCGATACGGACGTGTTTTTCTCTCGATAAGGACGTGTTTTTCTCTCGATAAGATGTATAATGGTGAGCGTGCGCAAGCAGAAAGAGAGGTGAAAACTTGTTCAAAAGATCCCTAGAACCAGTGGTCATGGAGATGCTCGATGCATTTCGGGTTGTCTACCTGACAGGCCCACGTCAGTGTGGAAAGACCACATTAGCTCGAAAAATTGCCTCCTCGAGGAACATGCAGTTCATCAATCTGGATGACCGCACAACTCGAGAAGCGGCAAGGGTCGATCCACACGGCCTAGTGCGCTCGTTTAAGACACCCGTTGTAATCGATGAATTTCAATATGTTCCAGACCTCGTTCGGGCGATCAAGGAAGTATCCGATACCTTGGCCCCCAACGATAGAGGTAGATTCCTACTTACAGGATCGGCTGACATTTTCAAAACAGCAGCAGTGGGCGAGGCTCTACCTGGCCACATGGCACGGCTGGAACTCTATCCCCTCTCGCTGAGCGAACTGAACAAGTCGACCGGAAACGCCGTTGACCTTTTGATCGACTCGCCAGAACAGATTGCTCCGTCGCCCCCGATGCACAGAAAGGAACTCGCTCAAATCGTTCTGGAGGGTGGTTATCCAGAGCCACGACTCCATAGCAAGCGAGCGAAACGCCTCTGGTACCAGTCCTATGTAGAAGGTCGCCTGCTCAAAGACTTCGAGACCCTCCACAACGCTCGCGGAGACTACGTTTCTAAGCTCCAAGCATTGGTTCCGTACCTCTCTGGGAGGACGGGAAACCTGCTGAAATACGCCAGTGTGGCCAATGACCTCGACCTCAACGATGGACTCGTTCGAAACTACATCGAAATCCTAGAACTCATGTTTATTTTTGACCGCGTTCCGTCATGGTCTAAGAACACCTCAAAACGTCAAACCAGTAGAATGCCCAAGCTTCATATTGTAGACACAGGGCTAGCCTGCCATTTGCTCGGCCTTCGCGAGCCAAACCAACTCTTGACCAGCCAATTCTTTGGAGCGCTCTACGAATCACTAGTGTTTGGAGAGCTAAAAAAACAATCTTCTTGGTCCGAGAAGCCCGTCGAACTCTTCCACTTTCGAGACAAGAGACAACACGAAGTCGATATTGTCGTAGAGCAAGATGACGGTGCCATCATCGGGGTAGAAGCGAAGGCATCGGCTACAGTCAGTTCCGAAGACTTTAAGGGTTTGAAGAAACTTGCGGAGTTTTCCGGAAAGAGGTTTTCGGCTGGCTTTGTCGTATACACTGGTGAAAGACTCTTATCCTTTAAGCAGGATGGCATGCTGCTTTGGGCGGTACCTTTCCGTGCTCTTTTTTCCTCCAATTAGGAAATGACCGTGACTACCTGGGACAATGTCGCATTTTTTCGCGCAAAAAGATCCGGTTTGATTGAAGGTTTTCCTTCTCCAGAAGAAGCCGCGAGCGCCATTTTAGGCGCTCAGGCACAAATCGAGGCACCTGCTCGCTGGGCGTTGGCCCTCAGAACGCAGAACATCCCGACGGCGTCTGAAATCAAGGACAAGCTTCTCGTCGAAAAGTCCCTCGTCCGGGCCTGGGGTCAGCGCGATACCGTTCATATGTACGCGACCGATGACTGGCATCTATTCGCAAAGGCGCAATCGCTCTGGCCCGCAAGCGCGCGGCGCGGCGCCATGCCTACCGATGAAGAGCTCGCAGACTTCATCGGCACGATTGAGGGCCTTGACGGCCCGTTCACACGGAGCCATCTCCTCGAGGCCGCTCCTCCTCGACTGGTGCAAGCATTTGTGGACGAGCCGCAAAACAACGACCCACCGGAACGCATGGCTATCACCCGCCTGATATGGGTGGCTGGGCGAGAAGGCTTTCTCTCGAGCACCGAGAATATTGGGCGCGAACAAGGGTATGTTTCGCGGAAGAAGTGGGTGCCTGGCGCCAAATGGCCAGACATCACGCCCGAAGATGCTGCGATAGAAGTGGTGCGACGCTATCTAAAAACCTGGGGACCGGCGCGAGTTCAAGACATCGCACACTTCTTAGGCGCAAGAATCACCGATACTCGCCGATGGGTTGAACCGATGCGCGACCAGCTCGTCGAATTGGAGATCGAAGGACTCGGTGGCCATCTCATGTTCAAGGAAGACGCCGAATGTTTGCAAGCCACCCCAGAATCGTGGCAGGCGCGTTTGCTTCCTGCTTACGACACCCAAATGATGACTCACGCGAACAAAGAGCCACTGCTTAAAAACGCAGACGACCAACCCCGTGTTTGGGCAAAGTCTGCGGTCGTCAAACCCACAATCTTCTACAAGGGACAATTTGTCGCCGTCTGGTCCCACAAGGCGACCAAACGAGCGGTGTCTCTCGATTTCGAACCCCTGACGGGTGTGGATGGAGGCATCGGGAGAGAGATAAAAGAGGCCTTGAAAAGAGACGGCGCGGAGCTTGAGCGCCATCTACTTAGCCTATGAGCCCAAGTGGCATCTCAGAGCCCGAGAGCTTTGAGGATCTGGCCAATCACCGGAAGGCCCTTCAGGAACGCGATGAGCGGTGATTCCTGATTGGTGGTCGCCATAGCCGTTGAGGGCTGGCTCGGCGCATTCGATTGGAAACTCTGGGGGCTCGGAGCGTCGTGCTCATCGGAAGAATCCGATGAATCTGCAGATTCTGGCCCTTCGTAGGACCAATCATCAAGCGCTTCCTGCATCTCCTCCAAGACCTCAATATAGGAATCCAACAATGACCGGAGGCTCGCCTTTTTTGTCATGTCCGTGGTGCCGCTCCAGATCTCTTCGACTTTTGTCTTGCGAGGTGTAAGGCGCTGAATAGCCTTACGGATCGCTGCCTGCGCACGGTCACTCTCGGCCGGGGTCATGAATTGGCCTGCCGCAAGGTCCTTGAACTCGCTCAAGATGGTAGAGACTGTGTCTTCGTAGGCTTCTTCTTCAGTATGAAGGTCGCTCCATTTGTGGATGTCCATCGCGTCCACGCCACCACTGACACCCTGGTAACCGGGACCCGCACCGGGACCATTTCCTGGCCCGTTCTCCAGCAAATCAATGCTGATTTCATAGGCGCGGCGAGTGACCTGTTTCAGTGCAGGATTGCTCGCTCGGTCGCTCCAGGAGCGGTCCCAAAGGTTCAGAATTGCACGCACACCACGCGCCTTATGACGCACGATATTGCTAGAAAAGAACTCCGACTCAGCGTTTTGAATCGTGACTTCGATACTGCGATTACCTTGAATTTGCGCGTGCTTGTCGAGCGTCTGCTCAACGGCTTGTTCCATGGAAACCGAACCACCACCCACCTGTGGAATGGTAGAATTGTACTTCTGATAGAGCTGTCCGTACTGCAACATAATCGGGTCGGTGGGACTGATGGTTCCCATCTTCTGACCCCATGCTCCCTGACCGGCAAGCCATTGGTCCATCGAGAGTCCTTCAGCGGCCACCAACGCAGCAGCATCCCCACCACCCTGAATCTTCGCGCTGATCTTGGCGAATTGCTCAAGAGTCACGCCCTCGAGCGCATCCTGACTCACATTGGCCTGACCTGCGGTCATGTCGCGAACGTTCGCATTGGCAAAATACGTATGATACTTCGCCGCCAACCCGGGGTCTGCCTCCATTTTTTGGTGCCAGGCATTCCAGACCTGCGCCCAATTGCCCTCAGTAAGTCCCTTCATGCGCAAGAACTCTTGCCATGGGCCTTTATAATCGCGCTCACCGTGTTCCACCTTAAGTTTGGTGTGCATACGCATGATTTCTGCGCAATCGGCAAGCGAGTACCCATTCATTTTTTGGTCCAAGACGTCCATATACAATTCTCCCAAGCTAGCTGAGATGCTAACGTTTATAGATTGTTGAGCTACGAGAGCGACTTTTATCAGCTACCTTAGGTCAATGGCAACCTTCAAAGATTTTGGCTGAACCTTCATTTTCTAGTCGCCAAGCTGCTGAACACAGCGCCACTCCGTTCCATCATAAAGACCCAGCGTCCCACCACCGACGGACCAAAGTCCGCTAGGTCCTACGAAAAGCTTATGAGTCGACTTCAATTCGCGGGTATCCATTTTTTCGATCTTGCCATCGTGGAGTCGAAGAATCCCATCGATCGTTGAAAAATAGGGAACTCCTTCAAACTCGCAAACCGACCAGATATCTAACTTATGGTCGTTTTCAATGACGCCCCAAGCGTCGTGGCGCCCCTCCAAGATCACACCGAGCTGCCCACCAACGAACACTCGACCATCGACAATGCAGGCGGCCTGCAGGATCCTTTCGGTTGGTGATTCAACGGCCCGCCACGATCCGCCTTCTCGCCACCAGATCTCGCCATTCCAGCCAAAGCCATAGAGCTCGTCACCCGAGAATCCCGACACCGCCTCGATGAGATTGCCAGGTTCTAAATCTTCGCTCTCATCGACCCAGCCTTCATCGGTCAAACGTCGGATAGTCCGACTCCCGCCGCAGGCGTAGAGCTCTCCACCCACATTGTCTACGGAGCGGTACTCGATTTCACCATCATCATCGAGCACACCGGAGGCGTGATCTTCGAAGCTCGCGAAGTCGAAGTAGTTCCCCCACTCGCTCACGAAGACCAATCGTTCTGGCGCAGGTGAGCTCGTTGCAACGGTTTGCCAACTCAGATTCGCTATTTCTTCAATTTCTCCGGGCTTTCCACTGAGTAGCAGCGTATGGGGGTTTGCCAGCATGTCTTCGGAAGTATCGTAGCCCGGCATAAGTAGCGTGCCATCCGGTCGCTCTAGCCCAGCCTCAAGAAAATGGATTGGATCGTCTTGCGCCATGTTTTCAGACTCCTTCAGGTGTACACGAAAAGCGAATATCATATGGAAATGCAAACCTTCAAAAGGAGAAGTACCAACTAGGACTACACCTCGGATGCGCCGGTTGGCTGGCTACCTACTTCGGAACAGACGGTTCGAGCCAAGAGCCATGCATATGTGGCGGCGCATTGGGCGTCTGGGTGGCCGGTGATAGCTACGACTCCTCAGCGTGCGAGACTATAGAGCTATCAGAGCAAGAGAATGCGCGCTTGGACGAGGTCTTGGCACAAGCTGGGATCAACGAGCCAAAATACTACGTCGTTGCTCGCTATGACTGATCCTTGCCTCAAAATACATTTTATGACGGAATGACGTACACAAGTAGTACAGCCACCCAGAACCCGCCACACCAAAAAGAGCCCTAAAGCACGCGTTAAACAAGAACTTAAGCCAACTTGAGACCAGGCACGAGCCTTGCGAATAGTTCACCCCGACACCCAAAGGAGTGAACTTATGAACATCTTTCTCGCCATCATCGTCGCCGTTGGTGTGGCCATGATCCTCATCGAATTGCGCAGCCCCGCGCGCAAATGGCCCGAGGTCGCCGGATGGTGGGGCCGTGCCCTACTCTTCAATGGAATCCAAGTCGCAGCGGTCGTCGCGGCGGGTCTCTATTGGGACAACTGGTTTATCGCAAATCGCTTCTGGTCTCTGGACTCAATAGGGCCTGTCTGGGGCGGCCTATTGGCGTACTTTGTTCTGACTTTCTTCTACTATTGGTGGCATCGATTTCGGCACGCATCCCCCGTGCTCTGGAGATGGCTTCACCAGCTTCATCACAGTCCTCAGCGACTCGAGATTGTGACTTCATTCTACAAGCATCCGCTGGAGATTTTCTCCAACTCCATACTCTCGAGTGTCGTCGTCTATTTCGTGGTCGGCGTGGGTCCGGAGGCTGCTGCCTATGCCATGCTCCTCAGCGCGTTGGCCGAGTTCTTCTACCACTGGAACGTCAAGACTCCACACTGGATCGGCTACTTCATTCAGCGTCCCGAGAGCCATTGTGTCCACCACGAACGCGGCATTCATCAGCTCAATTACGGCGACCTTCCGCTCTGGGACATGCTTTTCGGAACGTTCTACAACCCACGTGAATGGGAGAGCGAGTGCGGATTTGAGCCACATCAGGAAGGCGAGCTGCTCGGCATGCTTCTGGGGAAGGATGTACAGGCATACCCTGAAGGAGCGGCCGAATGAGTGCCTCAAAACGTTCGACCTTTCTGCTGGGACTCGGCGTCCTTCAAATCGTCGGAGTACTGAGCGGTCTTGCCCCATTACAAGGCTTAGCCGCTGCTACGCTCGCCTCGCCAGCCCCAAAAGTATTCAGCGTGGCAAAGGGCCTTGAGACCTATTCAACTCGTTTCTTCCTTGAATGGTCGGACTCCTCCGGCATGATACATACCGCGGAGGTGACGCCTGAGGTCTACGCGCGGCTCGAAGGCCCCTACAATCGACGAAACGTCTACGGGGCAATCCTGGCCTTTGGCCCGGTCCTCTACACCGATGCCCGTGCAAGACCCATGTTCGACGCGGTCGCCGAGTACGCCCTCTGTGAGGAAGCTCCGATTCTGAAGGAACTCGGTCTTGCACAAGATGCCGTTGGGCCAATCATAGTGCGCTACGTGCCGAGGGAGGAGGTCGGAATGGGCGATTTACCACAGACCATCGAGGTACCTTGCTCATGATTACGATTCAGTTTCCAAAATGGCTTGAGATTCGCAACGGCTGGACCTCAGCTTCGTACCGCTGGGTTCGAATCATCCTCGGCGTCTATTTGATGATTCATTTTGCGCACCTCGTGCCGTGGGCCGCGGAGCTCTTTTCGAATCAAGGCAGTCTTCCCGACGCTTCCGTGAGCCCGTTTGCCTATCTCTTTCCGAACGTGCTCACGTTCTTTGATTCGCCTCAAATGGCTATCGGTATGGTCTCTCTGGGAGCCCTGGCCAGTCTGGCTCTTACACTCGGTGTCAAAGACCGCTGGATGGCCGTTTTGATTTGGGTCATCTGGGCTTCGCTTTTTGGACGAAATCCTTTGATCTCCAATCCGAGTCTTGCCTTTGTGGGATGGATGCTCCTCTTTCACGCGTTTCTCCCTAAGAGAGATGAAGCTTTTCGCGTACCGGACGCCATGTACGGCAGTGCGTGGTGGGTCATGGCGGCAGGTTACACCTACAGCGGCTACACCAAGCTGATTAGCCCTTCATGGCTGGACGGCACGGCAATCACACACGTTTTGATGAGTCCACTCGCGCGCCTTTCGCCCCTGCGCGACCTTCTCTTGGAGCTGCCGACACTCCTCAAGTTCTTGACCTGGGGAACGCTCGGCATCGAGCTCTTAGCCCTTCCCATCGCCTTAATATCACGTGCTAGGTCGTGGCTCTGGCTAGCGCTAGTGGGTTTGCACATCGGCATCATTTGCACGGTGTCTTTCGCCGATTTGAGCCTTGGGATGTTGATGATCCACGCGCTTACCTTCAACCCAAGCTGGGTTTCAAGGCCTAGGGCACTTCAGGAAAAGGAACGTCCTGCCACCCAGCGTTCGCACGGATGTACGCGTCGAGGTCCCCATTAGCGGGCTCAGCTGTGTAAGAGTAGGAAGTCGAGGGATCGAAAACAGATTCAGGGTTGGTCTCTTCGAACTCAATCGTGTCGCCAGGCAGTGGACGCTCCAAGTTTCCAACAAATTTTGCTGCGCCACGGTCCTCAGCAAGGGAGATTACTTTGTGCCCGACGTTGGTTTGAGGCGCGAGGATATTGTTCTCCACTAAGATTTGGCTGGGACTCAGGCGCGTCGACATTGCTGTACCACTTCGCCATTCGATCAAATTGTTGAAGCTATGGGCCTGACCGAAACGAATAGCTGGCAGCCGCTGTACGACATTTTCGTACCAGTTGTGGTGTGCGGTCCAACGCATGTTTACGCCGTCTCCATCGTCCGAGCCGGCCCCCACAAGCATCGCTTTGTCATGGTCGAAGATATGTGTGTAGGAGACGGTGACGCCAGTAACCCCTTCGGTGGCATCAAATGCGCCATCTCCGCCATTCGAGAGGTCACATTTGTGAACCCACATATTTGAGCCGCCGTTAAAGAATCGAATCATATCATTCGAAGTATCGCGAATCTTGATGTTGTTGATGATGACATTGCCCTCACCGTTCTGAACAAAAAGCCCCTCTCCGGTGATCGTAATGTCCGCCCCTCGCCCGTCGATGGTCTTGTCGCTCAAGACTTCGATCGCAGACTCCAACTCAATAACGCCACTTACGAGGAACCTGATCCAAGCAGGGCCTTGGCTGGTAGCGGCTTCGCGAAGAGAACCGGCTCCCGAATCCGCAAGAGTTGTCACAGTCACAACCGGGCCACCTGCACCGCCCGTGGTCTCCTGACCGAACCCTACCAACTCACTCAAGAGTTGTTCGTGTGGTGGCCTTTGAGTCATGTCCGGCATCGTGACGAGGTCAGGCCCCGAATCGTCAGCAGCACCTGAATCTACGAGATTGTTGACGAGATCAAGGTCGGCACTCATGTCTGCCGAACGCAAATCTTCGACGCCTCCCATGTCCTCTATGCCTCCGAGGTCCTCGGGGTCCGATGTGCTGGACGACCCGCAACTTGAAAGAAATCCCAGAATCAAGACCAGACAAATCGAACCAAAATGAAGCGAAGAACGCATGTTGAACCGCCAACTTAGATTGTGATGTCCATTTTAGCCTATTGTAAGCGGAATGGCCAACCGCTTGAGCTTGCCTCTTCATCCAGACTTCACTAAGTACGGGTCGCACAACGCGTTTGAGGTATGCCGTGAAGAGAAACCTGTTTGTATTGCCGTTCTTCCTTTTGTTCCTGGGATGTGGCGATGAGGGCCCAACAAAAAAGTCCAACATCGATCCAAACAACACACCGCAAGGGTGCGTTCCAACCTGCTCCGACGGCTTCTCGTGCGTTGAAGGGAGCTGCGTCGAACAAATGAACCCGGATGAATGCGACGAGGGTCAAGAGTTCAACGAAATGATTCAGGTCTGCCTCACGCCCTCCTGTGAAAACGGTATCAAGGACATGGCGGAAGAAGGGCCTGACTGCGGTGGACCCTGCGCCGCATGCACGGCCGCACCGACCTGCACCGATGGCGTTCAGAACGGAGAAGAAACCGGCATAGATTGCGGTGGACCTTGTGCCCAATGCACCATCCCAGATGGCTGCGGAAACGGTACCGTTGACCCGGACGAAGCGTGTGACCACGGGGGCAGTGTTCAGCTCGCGTGCGTCTATGGAGAAATGTCCTGTATGGTCTGCAACGCTCAATGTCAGCTAACTGCCGGTCAGGTCATCGGTTTCTGTGGCGATGGTGCGACCCAAGCCGCTGGCGGCGAAGATTGCGACCACGGAGGTGCACCCCAAACATCTTGCGCCTACGGCGAGACCTCGTGCACCGTGTGTAATAGCCAGTGTCGGTCTGTCGCAGGTGCTACCCAATTCTGCGGGGATGGAATCCGACAAAACAACGAAGACTGCGACGGAACACAGCTAAACTCGGCAACCTGTGCCACTCTGAATGCTGGAACCGGAACGCCAACCTGCACCGCCAACTGTACCTTCGATGTTTCTGGGTGCGTTTCGGACACGCCGACAGTGGCTCAGGTGAGTGTGGGCTACTCCCACGCGTGCGCCCGAATGTCAGACGGCACAGCTCGATGCTGGGGCCGCAATGATGACGGACGACTCGGTAACGGCACCACCAACCCAAGCCCTACCCCGGTCACCGTGTCCGGTCTCACGAACGTCGCTCAAATCAGCGCCGGCGGCTTTCACACATGCGCACGGCGAACCGACGGCAGCGTCTGGTGCTGGGGGCTCAACACCGATGGCCAGCTCGGAAATGGAACCAGTGGCACGAATCGCTCCCTACCCGTTCAAGTCGTAGGCCTCCCCAGTTCTGCTACTGCCATAGAAACAGGCACCTACCATTCCTGTGCCATCACGGCCACCGGGACTTACTGCTGGGGTTGGGGAGCGAACGGAAGACTCGGCGATGGCAGCACCACGTCTATGTTCAACCCAATGACGCCGGTTAACTCCGGCTCAAACACGATAGGGCAAATCTCGGCAGGCGTAGCGCACACATGTGCACGCTACACGAGCGGCAACTTCGTTTGCTGGGGCCGCAATACAGATCGACAGATTGGAAGCTACCTACTCTTTGGCGACGCGTCTCTACCTACCAACGTTTTGAACAGTAATGGGTCCAACCGTACAGGAACTTTTATCGGCGCCGGCGCCGAATTCTCCTGCGCACTCGCAGGGAACTCAGTATATTGCTGGGGAAACAACGACTTCTATCAACTCGGCACCACCGCCATAACCGTGTCCGAGTCCCCTGTACAAGTAAGTGGAACGTACAGCTTCCTCTCCGTGGGTGAACGGCACGCCTGTGGCTACCAAAGCGGAACCATATCCTGCTGGGGTAACAACGAGGAGGGGCGCCTTGGCGATGGCACTACCATCAATCGACACATTCCTTCGCCGGTCAATATCAGCGGGGCGCTCGATGTCCAAGCGGGCGGAACCTTCACGTGTGCTCGGCTAAATACGGGCGGGGTAAAATGTTGGGGGCGAAACTCTGACGGCCAGCTTGGAAACGGGTCGTACACAGACAGCAGCCTACCGGTCGATGTCCTCTTCTAAACCGTTTATCCAGCTCTCAGCGCTCACAGACGTACTGAACGCCTGCTTCTCCCGACTGCATCAAGATCCTCTCGTCTGCGTAGAGGAAGCGCTCATGTGGAAGCACTCCTTCAAAGTCCCAGACTTCGACGTCGGCCCCCGTACTGTATTCGCCAGTGTTGATCGTGCTGATGAACTTGATGGACCCATCAATCAACCCGTGTTGGCGAGCATAGGCTTTGACCGCAAGGGCCACGTATTCTGGAACAAAACCTTCGCCCTGATTGACACTCTCGACGGATGTTACACCCTGAAGGAATTCGCCATCTTCACTGACCTCCTTAAAGGTGTGAAGTGACTCCGAAAAGCAAGTGGGTATCTCGAGCTCTTCATCTTGGTTCTCTTTGCAGAAGAACCGGTCATCAGGGCTCTGGTTAGATTGGTGCAATGCCAAGAGCATCCCTTGCGCATCGTAGACAAGATTCATCCCGTCTTCGTCTCCGCCGGTATCAATCCAGATGAGCTGCCCCTTTTCAAAGGTGGTCGTCTCGATATTCAGCTGGATTTCTCCGTCGTAGCCGAAAAGCTCTTCGAATCCTGCAACTTCATCCCAATACGCAATGTAATGGTTCACAGCGTTTTGAGCCAAAGATGGCAAGTTGCATTTCTCGGTCAAGGACACACTGAACTGATTGGAAGACTGCACCTCAGTCGACAAGACTTCAAAAATTGGAGCTGCGCACGAAGCACCGTACCCGGTTTCAGCGGGCAATCCAGCATCCGGCTCACAGGCGCCAACGGCACCCGGGCAGCCAGCGCCTTCGCACGTGGCAGCAACATGGAAGCTTCCGGTCATCTTGGTCTTGAAAGGCTTTACGATGACCCTGTACTGGCCAGCCTCAAATTCCCCATCGATTTGAGACCAGATCTCGCCTTGATGGTCATCGTTCTTCTTGATGTAGCGTCCCCAAGTCTCCTCCGAGGAGTCGCGACGATAGAGATACATCACAGTGTCAAGATTGCGCGTTCCCAAGACCGTCTTCAACTCAATGGAAGAAGCATCAGTCAGTGTGAATTCCCAAGCATGAAAAACCTCGTCGGCCGTGACCGTAGCGCGGTTCTCGAGCCCAAAGCTGAGGTCTCCGTGTTGCGTTGGCCTGAAGAAACTGTCTTCTTTACCATCGATGAGCGCGCTCTCTTCTTCTCCCTTTGCCGAAGAGTTCTCAACGTCGCCACAAGCAATCAGAGCTGAGGTCGAAAGTAGAAATGGGAACCAAAACGTTTTCATGCTTATCCTCTTTTGAGATTCGTCCTCGTCTTTTGCGAATATCATGCCACAGGGGTGAGCACGGTTTTTAGTGCCCTCCGCCAGTTCGTATGGAAGGCGAGTTAGCCATCTGGCTCGACACTTGAGGACGAATTGGCAACCGGGGTTGCCACTGCCGAAGCCGAGAGTATTTTGGAGACTGGCCTGAAGAGGCTCTCTCTCACCGGGTGTTTGCGGTACCGACGAGCTCATCGGCACGTGCATTATCACGACCGAGGGTATCGGAGACTCCGTTCTCTTTGCGTACGGTGATGCGGAAGGATGCAGGTTTGCAAAACTCGGTTGCGACGTGCTGGCGAAAGGAATCTGGGAGCCGACATCTCGATGCGATGAGGAGGAAACACCTGTTGATGTCAACGTCTTCATTCCACCGGAATTGATCTGCGTGGATCCCATCGGAGACGAAGCTCCCGGAAACGGCCCCAACGGGCAAGTTTGCACCTGGCAGCTCATCAGCGGGGCCACGGAAGAGGGACGAAACTTTCAAGACTACGCCTCTTGCGAGGTGGTCCGAACGCAGCGGCCCTACTACGCTTACCCACGTCCGGAAGACGCGGAAAAGGAGGACGCTAGACTCGAGGATCCCGAGTACGTTCAAGAACTCGATTGGGTGAAGTCTCAGATCAAATCCACCGCCTGCGTGTGCTGCCATGCATCGTCTCTAGTGCCCGATGGGGTCTCAAACTGGGATATCGACCAGCCAAACAACTTCATGAACGGTTTTTTCCCAACCGGGTTGGCCCTAGGGGCAAACTGGGTGAATTCTGAGGCCTTGGGGGCATATCCCGCGTCCGAAAACAACGGGTTTGACCGTGAGATACACCTACTACCTCTACGTGGCAGCAGATGTTGGACTTCCTGTAACACTATGCCTTTTCACGGCCCCTTAGAGGCCTTGCGAATTGCGCTCCTTGAGAATTGCGGGAATTTTATAGGGATGTACTCTGCTCCTTGTCCCATAAGCAGTTCAAGGCTTATGTCACAAACCGAGAATGTGAAGCATGCAAGAGCTATTGGAAAAGATCGATTTCTCGTTTACCTCGCGACTCAACGCGGCCCCAGATTCAGCGCCCGATGGTCGTGACCACCAACCACGCGAAGTAACGTCGGGGCATTTTGTACCTGTGGCACCCACTCCTATCGCCGCACCAGAGTATGTGAGCCACAGCCATAGCCTCTTCCAAGAGCTCGGGTTAAACGACGAGCTAGCTCAGGATCCGCAGTTCCGGGCCATCTTCTCGGGAGACCTCTCAGAGGCGCCTGACCCGTTTAAGCCCACCGGCTGGGCCACCGGCTACGCGCTCTCCATCTACGGAACCGAATACACGCAGCAATGCCCCTTCCGGACTGGCAACGGCTACGGAGACGGACGCGCGATTTCTGTGGCCGAGGTCGTCCACAATGGCAAGCGATGGGAACTTCAGCTCAAGGGCGGCGGACCCACGCCCTATTGCCGTGGCGGTGATGGCCGCGCGGTCCTACGCTCGAGCATCCGCGAGTTCTTGGCTCAAGAGTTCATGCACGCGCTTGGGGTCCCGACATCCCGGTCCCTTGCGCTCTACGCCTCTACCGCCGAGTCGGTGATGCGCCCGTGGTACACCGAAGGCTCAAAGTCATTCGAACCCGACATCATGAAACCTCACCGAGTTGCAATCTCGACCCGCGTGGCATCCTCCTTTTTGCGCGTGGGCCAGCTCGAATTGTTTGCCCGGCGCGCGCGGAGCAACGCGCATCCTCAAGCCCAAGAAGAGTTGCGAATGATAGTGGCCCATGCCATCGAGCGCGAATATGCCGATGATATCGACCAAGGGCTCCCGTTTGTTGAGCAGGTTTTGGAACTCGCAAAGCACTTCCGCCAACGCCTCACGGCATTGGTCGCAAACTGGATTCGTGTTGGGTATTGTCAGGGAAACTTCAACAGCGACAACTGCGCGGTTGGAGGGTTCACGCTCGACTACGGCCCGTTTGGCTTTTGCGAAACGTTTGACCCATGGTTTCAGCCATGGACCGGCGGAGGGCAACACTATTCGTTCCTCAATCAGCCGGCAGCTGCCGAAAAGAACTACCAGTCGTTCTGTAGCGCGCTAAGGCCCCTGCTTCAAAGCGATGAACACCTGGCAAAACTGGACCAGATTCAGCAACTCTTTGCCGCCGATATGCAACGCGAACTCAGCCAGATGTGGGCCAACAAATTGGGCTTAGATCGGTTCGATGCCGACCTTTTTTCGAGCCTGATCAATTTGATGCAAAAGTCCAAGGCCGACTACACCATGTTCTTTAGTGCGCTCTCGGAGATCCCCGAAAGCATCGAGCCTTTGGAAGAGAGTTTTCAGCTGCAATCCGCCCAGAATACCGAGGACTGCAGGTCTTGGCTTGAGCAATGGCGGGCAAGGATCAAGGAAGAATCTCAAGATGCGGGCGCACTCAAATCGAAAATGAGCCGCGTCAATCCAAAGTATACGTGGCGAGAATGGCTGGTGGCTCCGGCGTACGAAATGGCAGAGCGTGGTGACTACTCCCGAGTCAGGGAACTTCAAGCCCTTTTCCAAGACCCCTACGTCGAACAAACGAGCGAGTTGGCCCACTTAAGTTCTCAAAAACGTCCAGCGGAATACAACCGCTTGGGTGGCGTTTCTCATTATAGCTGCTCATCGTGACACTCGGCACGAAACGTGCCGCACCCAAGGGTACTTAATATGGTCACCAACCCATGGAGAAGTACATGTTGCACGCAATAGGAATTGGAGCCGCACTCGCCATTACAAGCCGCCTGCTTACTCGCGAAGTACGCATCCCTGAACATGCCCGGGTACACATTGAGGATTTAAGAGAGTCGCTAGAGGAACTCTCGGATATGACCTCAGGATTTAGTCCCACGAATCCCGGGTCTTGGTTTGGAATGGGTGCTCGCCTCCTCGACAGAACTTTGGAAAACCGCACCTGGGAAACCGAATTCCAATGGTGCCTCGACCACGGATTTGAGGTCTCTGAATCGCGGCAATTCCGACTCTGGAACGAACTCATCTGGAATCTACCCCGTGAGCTCGCGTACAAATTCCAGAAGTCCCAGCTTGTGCGAATTGTATTGCCAAACGGGGCATCATTCATCTGCTCGGGAGATCGCCAGCCCTTGGAAGATACGAGCTTTGGAACCGTCTACCTCCCAGCTGATTCGGTAGCACTCAAGAGAGTGTTTGAGGGAGTGCGAGCGTACTTCTGGGGCAAAGAAACCGCCCTACTTCTAGACGTCGTTGATAACCGCGAGTCCATAAGTCCCGTCGACCTCAGCGACTCTCCCTACCTTGGTAACTCGTCTTTGATTGAGGAACTCGACCACTTTCGAGCTCAGGGCTTGAGACGCAACATCCTCTTCCAAGGAAAACCTGGCACCGGAAAGTCTACCCTCTGCCGCGAAGCTGCGCGCCGCCTTTCGTCCAGAACATTGATCCTGACCTCCGAATACCTCAGCAATGTTGCGGCGAGCGAGTGGAAGATGCTCTTGCAGATGCTCGACCCCGAGATGGTGATCGTGGATGATATCGATCGGATTTCCTACAATCTCGAATCCAAGCTCTCTCTCTTTGAAGAAGGCCATTGTGATGTCCCATACATCCTCATGACATCGAATGATCACGAAACCCTTCCTCAAGCTCTGCGCCGGCCCGGGCGCATCGATATGATTTTCAAACTCGACGATCCAGAACCCTGGGTTCTGGACGAAGTCATCCGAGGACTAGCCGAACGAGAGGGTGTTGAGATTCCCGCTGAACACCTCGAGCACCTCAGGAAAATCGCTCAAGAAACGAGCACCGCCCATGTCGTCGAAGTTTTCAGACGCGCCAAAGTGCAAGGCTGGGGCTACGAGCTCAACGGAGACATCACGTACACCGACGGCTTCCGTCCTCAAAAACCAAAAGATCACGGCAAACCCTACGTGGGCATGCCTGTCCCGGATTGGTTTAAGAGCGGCAAGCCCCTCGCAGTCTTCAAAGAATACTTTAGCGAGATACCGGAGGAGATTGTCACTGAAATCACCATGGACTGGGTCGACCAGCTAACGAGATGAATCGAGATCAATCTTCAGGCTCCACACCTGCTTCTGCGAGGCGTTGAAGCCCTTCTTTCATCAACTGAACTACGGAGGCGTCGTGGCCCGTCCATTCAGCTACCTCGGCCACCACGCGCAGGGCATCCTTGGACCGGAATGACTTGGTTGGATTTCCCTTAAACTTCATATTCGTGAGGTTCGGATCATCCTCGTATTCACCGATGGGTTCAACGATATAGATGCGTCCAGGACCCTCACCTACCGCCAGCTCGGCTCCCCAAATGGATGCGTCCAGGGTTTTGGTAAAATAGACGTAGTTTGCCAACCGTGCCGTGGGGCCATGGTTGGCCGCAAAGCCCGGCGCAATCAAGTCTCCAGGCCGCAAATCCGCCTTGGTCCCGTGGTAGAAGTTCCAGGACGTAACTTCTCCGAGCACCACTAGTGGCTCGGTCGTGCGCAAAGTCATTGACGGATGTGGAGGGCGCTGAAAATCCGGCGACTCGGATAAGTCCACTAAACTCCCCTTCGGAGCCACCCGAAACACGCGTGGAAGCCCTTCACCGTCGGCAAGCTCGGCCGCCCAAATCGCGGCATCCAGCTCTCGCGTACAAAATAGTTCGCCTCCATCAGGACGAATCTCTTCCCCCGGAGAAAGGTCAACTCGCGTCCCGTAAAAACACAAAGATTCTTGGTCTTTCATAACCCTCCCGTCAAAAATGCTACCAAATCAGGACCTCATCATCCGGAGGCCTAACTTCCTCATATGGCTTAGGGGCCACATCCCCCTCCTTGAGCACCAGTGGGTCGTCACGGTCGTATTGATAGCACACACATCCGTTGTCAGGATCGAAGTTCACGCCAGTGTTCCACCAACCAAACTCCTCCCAACTCACGACGGTCCTAATGCGGAAGACCTCGCAAGGGCGAAAGAGCTGGGCAACTAGGAAGATCGCCAACACCGTCGAGACACCGAGGAGCGCAAGCTCTATTTTGTTAAATCGCGACTTCATCAAAACGTTACCAGAGGAATAATGTCGTTGTTCTTCCGATTTCCGAGCGCGTCAAAATCCCCCTCCATGGCCCACATCGGATTTTCTTGGGACCAAACCGCGCACTCCTTTCCAAAAGGAGCTGATACCGTATCCGTCCAACCATAGTCCGAACTAAAGACGATAATGCGGAGCCGAAACCACTCACAAGGGCGACTCATGACGAGAAAAACGAGAAGGGCCAGAAAAACCACCAGCAGGATTGGCCAAAACACCTGAACACCAACTTTTTTGCTCTGTTCTGAATCGTTAGAGCTCATTCATGCGCCTCAGTTGACTGCTATTGAACAATTCGAAACTCATAGAAACCCTCGGATACCCCTTCTGACTCGCCGTATCCTTTGGCCTGAAGCCGACTAGGTTCGATGAAATCTGAAAGATACTCCATCAGCGCGTCAGCACGATCTTGACTTAGACGCTCATTGAACGCGCTGGAGCCCCGAGTGCTCGTATGAACTCCAATCTCCAAGAGACGTATCTCAGGAGTCTTGCAAATCTGATACGACACCTCGTTGAGCAGTCCGTAAGCACCCACGGGAATCTTAGCAGTCCCATCCTCAAAAAGAGACGGACTTTCCACGAGGACTTGGCCCTCGTCTACACGTACTCGCCCCAACATTTCAGGGTCACGAGAGATCATCTCGCAATGCGCGTCAATCTTAACTTCCTCACTCTCGTCGACCGCCGGACGAGGAGGCGTAGCGCTAGCCGGCACAGCTTCTAACCTAGCGTGACTCGCCGGCGCGGCTTCCTTCTCATCAGCCTTGCAGCTCACGAGAGAAATCCCAACAGATAAAACCAGAATTGAAATTGATGGGACATGCATTGTTCTACTCGACGACCACATCCACGACCCTGAATGATCTAGTCTCAACACCGCTCGCTTTGGGCAAGTTTACTGATGTCAAAAGGTTGAAGTAGAACTCCTCAGAGAAGCAGTGATCAATCACCACATCTCGCCCCTGGTAGGAACCAAACATTTCAAATTTCGTGGTCCGACATGCGTTTCCACTGACCTCGTCTTGCTCTCCAACGAAGGTGAAACGATTGCCATCCAGATCTCGACTCTCTCCTTCGCTCAATTCGTTTAGGAACGGCAACGGAAACGAATTGGACGAAAACAAGTCCATGTTGATCGTCACGCGCTGAAATACCGCATCAAGATCTCTTTGCGCGGCGTCCATGGCTTCCTCCTCTGACATCAGCAATCGATGAAAGGCCATCAGACTTTCTCGCGGTTCAATATCAGATGCTGGAAAAGGCGCCCTTTCAATAACTAATAAACTCTCAGCATCTACCTTGGTCGGTAACCACAAGCAGGTAAGCTTGATTAAACTGTCTTTGTACTCGTCAAGTGTGCTCGCGGGCACCAGCTCAGGATATGTTTCCTCGCCACGTACCCAATAGAACGAGCCTTCGCGCACGAAGTCGAGTTTCCACTCGCATGTTTGCGCCTTGAACCCACCAGCTTCCACTTCAAGAGCGACGGTCATCTTGAAATGTTCAGGCCACTTGCTCGTAGACACCGGTTCAGCCGGCGGTTTTGGCTCGCTCGCGACGACCACCGGCGCCTCGGCAATCTGAGTTGTTTCAGGTTCGGGAGGAGTACTGGCGCACCCCACCAAGAATAGGACCACCAAAAAGATTCGTTTCATCCTCGGATAGTATCTGAAAAAATCACTGCGATAAACCTTGTGTCGCATCGCGACACTCGGCACGTTGTAGCGGTTTGCCGCCCTTCACTTGCGAAGTCCAGAATCCTTAGCACCTCGGGGTCTCGCTGAGTTGCTCCACCACAGCCTTTCCTCACGGTTTTTCGATGAAGTTGTGGAAAGAGAACGACACCGGATTCGGTGCATCTGAGGAATTCGCCAATCAGACCTTCGAACCCATGGATCCAGAAGATTTTTACGGAAGACTCCTCTCCGGAAATTTGGCCTCGGTTCCTGCACCTTGCCTCTATCTATTCAAAGGCGATAGACTCTTGGCCTCGCAACGTTTCGATGAACTCAAGGTATCGTGGGGAGATGGCCTCTTGACCCTTGAAGGGATACCTCATCTTCGCAAAATCTTAACCGATTTGGACTCAACTATGCAGACGTTCTTGGTCACACTGGCACTATTTGCACTCTCCTGTTCTGCGTCCACGAGGGGTGCCGAGCCTGCTCTCACTCCGGAAACGGTCGCAACTCCGGCACAAAGCCGAAGCGTGGAGGACGCTGAGCCCTTATTGATGGACTCACTCAAGGTATACGGCCGCGTGGTATTTCACGACGAGCTCGTGGCTGCTGGTGACGCACTGGCCTTGAAGCTGGGCGAGTTCGGGCCTTTCCGCCCAATTCATGACTCGGCGTCACCCTACACGGATCTATTGAACGAATGGACGCGGGTGGCTCAAGGGAATTACGTAAAAGAGGGCCAATGCTTCGATCCGCCCTCTCCTGCACTCGCGATGCGCGCCTTGAACCCAGACGCAGTGGGCGCCGAGATTGGAATCCGATGCACCGAGAAATGCGTGCTCACCGTGACGCTTCGCGACGCAGAGACCAAAGCTAAAGGTCGCGACTACTTTGACCGAGCGCGCTCCAAATGGACGCTGGAACTCGACGGTGACGTTGATACCTGGGCGGCGCAAATTGCCAACGCCACGTTTACCAAAATGCCGCTGGAAAAGCCTAAGAATGATGGCTTGGGAATCCTTGGTACACTCGCACAAGATTCACCGGGAATCATGGTGCGCGACGCAGAATTTAGCGGTGAATGGGGTGAAACGTACTCCCGCGCTGCCTTTGATGCCGTAGTTTCAGACTTCTCTCAATGCGCACAGGAGGCCAAGACCTGGCGAGACTGGTGGGGTATGCGGCATCTGCTTGAAGTCAATGCTGCAGGCGAGGTAGTGCGTTGCGAGGCATCGCTGCCAGACCACCTACCGAGGACCAATTTCGCATGTGAATGCGATGCCATCGCACGCAAGGTCAACTTCGGCCCAGGCCAAGAACGCCGGATGTCTGCATACATCAACTATTACCCGGGTTCGTCCAACAAATTTCTTTCCTCTGAAAGGGTGGACAATTTTAATCGCTCCGCATACTTGGCCGATTTCAGCGGTGACGACCCATACGCTAGCGCTTTAGGAACCAACGCCCTTAGCTACGAGGCATTGAGAAGCTGCACCAAGAACCTGACAGAAACCGAGCAAGACGTCCGAGTTGCATTTGTGATTGATACACAAGGAAACACAAAGAGCATCGAGGTAACGTGGCCGGACGAACTGCAGGACTTCGGCAAGTGTGCTCAACCCATTTTGAGCCAGGCAAAGTTTTCCTGCCCCTACGCTCCAAACACGGTCACTGGAACCTTGAAAATCAAGGTCTCGCCAATACAGTACTGACCATCAACCCTGGCTATTGCCTTTCTGGCCCAATAAGATTGGACAAATGAAGAACGGAATTGCCGAAGAATTAGCGAGCCACCTCGCACACCTTGGAAGGTCACAAGGTGTGCCCTTCTTTCAAGGTGAACTTTGGCTGCTCAGCCAACCTGCCCTAAAGGAAGACCTTAGCCAACTGGCTCTGGCGCTCAGACAAAAAACACTGCCAGACGCGCAAAGACTGGGAAGTTTGGTAGGTGCACGAGAAGTCCTGAAAGTGGATGGTGGGCGACTTGGGCGCTGGAGCTATCAACTTAAAGTTCTCAAGACAAGCAAGGAACTGCCAAAACTCATCGAGGCTGGAACAGCACCTCTAAAACGCTACCATAACGTGGATATTGGGGCTCTGCTTGGCCAGATTGAAGACTCACTCGACGTTCTAAAAATCGCACACAAGGATAGAGAAAACTCTCAACTCACGCTCCTTGACGAGTCTGGCTTGGACCAGTCTCTCAAGACGCTGTCCCGAGTTTTCAACAACGACCACAAGGTTGACGCTAAAGTACGCCAAATCTCCGAGGAGCTCGATTGGATTGCGCGTTTTCTAGTTCGAGTTTCTCTGATCTTCGGCATCGATACTTCACGAAACATCCTCGAGAGCATCTTTAGCGATGACATCCCCGAGAGCGCCGACCGTCTAGTCACGATCCCCCTGCACCACCCCGGCATTTCACTCCCGGGCCTCAACCAATTCGACTGGTCGCACGTGAAATCGCTCAACTCAATCCTTAGCGAGATTCCATCGGCGAGGCTCGCAGAGATCTGGCCCGTCTTGAGACAACACACTTCCCTCTTGACCGTGTGGTTTGGACCCCGACTCCTAAAGTCCACTCTTAGCGCCAGACACCTGAACTTTGTAGCCGAGACACCCTCCCTGCATCAAGACAGCCTCGGTCTCCGCCAGGACGAGAATACACTAGAGAAGTACCTCTCCTTCCTGATGCAACTGGACAAAGATCTCTTGGAGAAGTTGGATCTTGAGTCCGGCTGGTTGCGAAGACTCTTCGAGTCTGGGAGTGCCCCTGAACAAACCCTTGCCCTTACCCGGTCTCTTAGAAGTCAGGAATCGGGACCTCTTCTGGCTGCGCGCCTTCACGCGCTCTCCAATGCTACCGGCCAGGGTTCTCCCATCAAGAGGGCTTTGAACCGTTGGGAGACCGTTGGCAAACATGCCGACTTGTCACTGCTCGAGCAGCTCGGCAACACCCCTGAAAACGAAGATCTTCTAAACGAATATCTGCACTTTCGCTCGCTTGCTGGCGAAAGTGAGTGCCCGTCGAAAAACCTTCTCAAGATTCTGGGTCAGCCGGATCGCCTGAAGGCCCGCAAGCGGGCTAAGAATCTTATCCGTAGAAGCATAGAGGAGCTTAAAGCCAGAAGTTTGAACAGAGTTTTGGACATGGCGACCTGTGAGCTGATTGAGCAGATAACTGGCCAAACTCTCAACACCTCGGAGCTCACCGAGGAGCTTCGACTCGCCCTTGCAGTGTCCCAGAACGCAGAACTCGACCCAACACTCTTTCGTGATTTTTTGTGCGCCTCAATCACGAAGACGCCAGCTCGAGACCTACCCCTGAATGCAGCATGGATGAAGGCCAGCCCTCTCGGGGAACGTCTAGAACTCTGGGCCGAAGGATTTAGGACAGATGTTGCGGTTCTGGGCGAAAGACTGACAATCTCAACCGAGACTTCCTATCTGATGGCGGCGCAGATGGGAACCATGGCACAAACCTGTCTTTCTTTGGAAAATGGCGAACACGCCATGAGTGCGCTCATCAATGCACTCGATATCAACAAACATGTGGTTTATGTCACACGCACTTCCGGAGAGAGAATCGCGCGAAAACTCATCGCCTTATCGCAGTCACATCGCGTCATTGGCTACGAGCTCTACTCCACCGCACCTAACCTCTCAAAGGAGCTCAAAGTAGCCGTTGACACCGCCATTCGGTCATTTGTGACGCATTGCAAATTAGACCTTGCCGCAGAAGGGAAACCCACTCAGATCCACGGTCCCCGGCGCCTTTGGTATGACGATGGGCTCACGAAGTGGACCCCTGAGGAACCCGAAGAAGACTCACTATTTCCTGAAAAAAGTCTCGATGCTCAGGTGGAAGAAGCATTTCTCTCCGGTCGCGAGGAAGCTGACATCGAACTCTTAAACTCTGTCGCGTGGCGTCAAAGACGCCCCTGGGACGCGTTGGCAGCCGCCGAACTGCTCAAACTTGACGCAACCCGAGCCATGCGGTGGTTTGACGCCAACGGAGACTATTGGTCCCCTCCCCCTCACCTCACGCAAATCATTTGGTATCACCCTGGATTTAGTCCAAAGCAACGCGTCGAACTCATCGAAAAGACGTGCACAAATACGCTGCGTGGACTTCATTTTGCCCGCCAAGATTGTCCGATCGATCGCGGCATCATACAGGCTCTTGGAGAGCGGCACTTGCGCGTTTTTTCCAAACTGGTGGGTGAATCAAAAGCTGAAGATTTTTGTGGTTTTTTCTACGATATCGACCTCTTTGTCGCCCTACCGTTTAAACTCTTGGTTAGTTTGATTTCAAAGTCGTTTGAGATTCGCAAAGACTTCAACACAAGGGACATCTACTGGAGCTTAGGGTCTACCTCCGAGGGAAACATCCTCATGCGACAGGCACGCGTACTTCAGCATTGCTGGGTGCTCGATCCAGACACAAAGAGTCTGATGAAGGCGCTTCGCTCTGCAAAGCATTTCGAGCTTGTCTGGGTTTATGCACACATCTTGCGCGAGCTGGACCCAATCCCCGGAGCTGCAAATGTCCTCAAGCGCCATCTCGAGGCATATAGCCGCAACCCAGGCGACAAGGAGTGGTTGTCTGCCTTGGTGGAGGACGCCCTTGCTGCGCAGACTAGCCAATCGACCCCGCCAAAGGAGCGCACCCCATTTCAACACCTGCAGGTGGCTGTGCGTGGACCGAAGCGTTTGGAGACCCTGCGAGAATTCGCAAAGTCCGAACTCACTCCGGGAACTAGCCTGACGCTTTGGCTAGGTGCGGGCGACTTGGCCTCGGCCCTGACCCAAGAGGAGGCAACGAAGCTCGGACGTGGGGTTTCGGAGTTTGCTTCGCCGCTCTACTACAGACGGCATCAGGTCGAGGTAATGCTACTTTGGTGCAGTGAACAGGGGGATATGGCTGATACAGTCGAAGACCTTCAAATTCTGAGCGGCATCTGGGACGAAGAACATGTGGAGGAAACGGGGCCTCAAGCCATTGTCGACTGCCTTGCTCATAGCCACGAAAACTTGAGGAGAATCGCCTCCGCGTACTTGAACGCAGCACTCAGAGACGCTTCGGCTCTGACCAAACTTAAATTCGCTCAGATGATTCACAATAACTTTCAAAGCCAGATCTCGCTGCCCATTGTCCACCAAATTCTGGACGCAGCGCTCGACCCCTCTACCGGGGACGACTTGGAACCCCACGAGTTGTGGGGAGCTAGCTATGCAATTTCACAGCTTTGCCTCGCGAAAATTGACGCCTAAACGCGCTTGACCAAACGCAAAAATGATGGCTTCCATAATGCGTTCGACCCTGAAAAATTCGGGCGATGGAGGCTTATGATAAGTGCGCAAGTGGATTGGTGTCCTTGGACCGATGAGATGGTGCAGCTGCTTGGCGACGGCGGCGTACTGATTTTCGACTCCGTCTTAGGTCTTGGCACGGCCGCTTCTACCTTCAACACCGTTCTCAAACTCGCCCAAGACGGAAACCTAAAACATGCTGGTGTAGGAAGATCTGGCAACCTTCGCCAAGATGCGGCCATACGCCAAGACCTCATCACTTGGGTGGACGAGACCAACGCACACGAATTCTCGCGCGTCACGGCACTCTTCGAGGGAGTCCGAACGGCGGCCAACGAGCATTGCTGGATGGGTCTCAAACGCTTTGACACACAAGTCGCACTCTACAGCGGAAATGGTGCTCATTACGACCGTCACCGCGACGCGTTTCACGGCAAGAGCAGCCGAACTCTGACCGCAATCTACTATCCGAATGTGCACTGGGAGCCGACTCATGGCGGTCAGTTACGGGTGTTCTTCGCCGACGAAAAGGTCGAAGATATCGAACCCGTTGCTGACCGTTTAGTGGTCTTCTTAAGCGAAGTCTTGGACCACCAGGTGCTGCCTACCCACGCGCCTCGAGCAGCCCTAACCGCGTGGTTCTATCCCTGAACGGACTATCTGCTCGGTCCTTCGAAAAACTCGTAGCGCGCCTTTCGGCCACCGCCCTTCTTCTCGACGAGCTCCTGCCACACGGCGCCCACCAAAACGTCGTCCAAAGGACCGTCAACTTCAGCACGCATTCGCGCGACAGCGTCTTCCGCAGAGTCCGCCTCCATCTGCACAAAGACAAGGTGACCAGACTCCGCTGCGCTCAACGCGCTTCGCCACATGGTCTGGCGGTGACGAGACGCAATGGTCGAAGAGATGAAGAGCACGTCGACGTCACTATCAAAAACCGCGGAGAACGCCTCGCGATAGGCCCGCTCATCGTTCAAGTCGACTTCGAGCTGATTCACATCCGGAATGTACGTCCCAATCGGGTCTTCGATAGTGAAAATGACCTTATCTTTGGCTTGAGCAAGCTCATTCAAACACACATAAGCCGTGGTCGTCTTGCCCGAACCGGAGCGGCCGGATATCAGAACCAGCCCATGAGTTGCGTTCATCCATTTCCGCAGTGTTTGAGCGTCCTCGGCTTCAGGCGCGATCACATCGACCTCCATCGCGAAAGTGTTCTCAGGCAGCAGGCGCAGCACCACGCGGGAGCCGGCGAGCGTCTCGAGTTTCTGGTAGCGCACCTGAACTCGGTCGGTCTTCCCTTTCTGGTCGCGCTCCAGAAAAAGCCGCCTCTTGAGGTCTCCGCGTACTGGCTTCGAGCTCTTCGTCCACTCGGAATCCAGCGACTCAAAGGTAAGCGCGGGCAGCTCAAAGAGTGTCTCAAGCCCCTTATCAGTGCGGTAGCGCACTTGGTGACTGCTACCCTTGGGGTCGATGTGAATCACGGAAGCCCCATGGTCCAGTGCGTCCCAAATTAGCCCGTTCGAAATCTCACTTGGGTGTGTCATCTGCATCTCGTCCTCCTCTTGATTTCGGTCGCGCAATAGCTTTGCGAGCTCCGAAAGATTGTTCATTGGCACGTCCCCTCGACTGAACGCTTCAAGCTCGTCGCGAAGGAAACGCCACTGCCGTCCCATTTTGTGGGCAGGAACCCTTTCCTCGCGCAGCCAACGATAGAGTGTGCTTCGAGAAGTGTTCAGGAATTCCGCGGCTTCTTCAAATGTCATATAGATACTCATGACAATCATTGAACACTAATGAACACCAATAGTCAACAGCGTGCTGAACTTTTTGAGATAGCCCCGCTGTTAGAACTTCCAATGTTGGAACTTCCACTCTTGGAACTTCCACTCTTGGAACTTCCACTCTTGGAACCAACGAAAACCCCACGTGCCTTGCCTGACACCGAACGAGAACCTTGCTTTGGAGCAATAGAGCACGAGGTCGACGCCGCGCGACGCAGACGATGCCAGAGCATCGTCGATGAGTGGGGCAAAGAGATCGCGGTGAGAGGGCGGTGTCAACCGCTCAGGATCCAAGTTGACGCTACCCGACGGGTTGAACTCAGGGTGAACCAGGGAAACCTTGCTGCTTTTGGTTTAGCGTAGTGACTACTCCACTAGGCCAAGAAATAGCACCTAGCCGCCAGAACATTCCAGTACCTGCCATTTCCTCATTGGAATAGACGTTTGTCTCAACACCGTTGATGAATATGCGCACGGTAGCAAATGACGGCCCCAAGTCCTTATCCAAGTAGTAATACACGCCAATCTGATACGAGAGGCCACTTTCGAGGTTATTATGGGTTAGAATCTCCGGCCCCGCCCCATCAGGGTCGTCAAGATCCAATGAGGGGTCATCTGAGCTACCTGACGAGCCCCAATCCGAGGTTTGGTTGCGCCAAAAGATATGCAGCAGTTTTAACCACCGAGGGTTTTTGGACGTGCGATTTGCGCCAGGACTCGCAGTGGACACGAGTCGCTGGTCATCCAAACGACCCACCCGAGGGAATGAATCCGGGCAACAAACACACCTTTGAATTCAAGGGTCCCCTGGGACTTGGCCAAGACGGCAGGAGCTATCGGCGAGGAATGTCGCGGCCGGTGAAACTCTCGGCTGATGGCCGCTTCGCCGCTGCAAGCGGGCTCAATCCGTGCTCGGCTTTCTTGGAAGCGGCGAAAACACGGCACTGGCCCTAACCACACGTGTTCTTCTCAACTTCGGAAGGGTCCTTCGCTTCGGCTCGAGTACTGGCGCATCCCAGTGCGATAATGGATAAGATAAACAGGTATTTCATAATGGCCATTCTGGCAGATGCGCGGCTTTCTGAGAACGCGAAAACCATCAGATTTCTGCGGTCTCCATCAGATAACTGTCATCCTGCTGCGTCATTCTAAGCCGTCTAAACCGCCAAACACCAAGCTGGCTGCGACATTCCGCGGCATCCTTGAATCAGGCACGAAACTTGGAGACACTCTGGGCCTTGACTCCTCATTGGGTGAATTCATGAAAAAGCTCCTCCTTGCAGCCCTCTTGCTCTCTGCGTGTAACGCAGAAGTTCCAAAAGACACCGAACCCGGCGTGGTCGTCGAGCCCTCAACAGAGGTTCCTGCCGACTACAACGAAGTAAAGGCGCTGATTGAGGTCAGCGAAAACTGGTCGGTGGACGAGTTCCTCGGGACCTATACGCCAGCCTTCGAGACGTCGCTTGGGTACAACCCCGAAGACGCGATGTTCCTCGATCTTATCGACAACTCCTCGCTCGCCCTGAGTCAAGACGAGAAGGCCAGACTGGCCGCCGACGGGTTCGTGCGGACCGAACAGCAATTCCCCACGTTTACGTACGGTTACGCCACCATCTACCTGGAGGACCTGCCCATTTTTGTGAGCGCGGATTCAATCCTTCACGCCGTTCACCGGTCATATGATGCGATTCTCAAGGGAATCGAACTCACCGAGCTGATTCCAGCAATGACGGACCTCATCGACGCGATGCGTGCGCGACTGGCAGATGGAGGCGCCGAAGGATTTACGCCGGAACAGATTACCGACCTCGACCTCTACCTCGCCGTCGCCGGAACTCTACTGGACACAACGCCTCGCCCCGCGATTGCCGGCGCGAGCCAGACCCTCGTAGACGAGATGGTAGCCAAAGCTCTGGCCGCCGAAGGCGCTGAAGAGATTACGATTTTTGGTTCGAAGCGCCTCATGGATTGGTCGCAATTTGAGCCTCGTGGACACTACACCGATAACCCGAACCTGGAGCGATACTTCCGCGCGATGATGTGGCTTAGTCGGCTCGATTTCCGAATGCTTGAGCCCAATGAGCAGAACCAACTCGAATTCAGGCGGCGGCAATTCTACAACGTGATTGCCATGGCAAACCTCATGGACACACAGAGTTCGGCTCAACACCAACTCATCGAGGACACTGTTGGGCTCTTTGTGGGCGAGCCGGATGCGTTGATATTGAGCGAGGTGCCGGCGTTGCTGACGGCGCTCGGTGCAGCTTCTCCAACAGACGTCACAAACATGACCGATGAGGAGATTGCCACGGTCATACAGAAGCAACGGTTTGGCGCGCAGCGTATTTCCAGTCACTTCATGATCAACGGAATCGAAGGCACTACAAAGCCGCTATCACACGCATTCACACTGATGAGCCAGCGCTATGTGGTGGACTCGCACGTCTTCTCTAACGTGGTCTTTGACCGCGTCGCTTCAGGCACGGTCAAGCGCATGATGCCGAACCCTCTGGACGTTGCGTTCTCCGTCTTTGGCAACGACCAGGCGGCACAGCTCCTTGATTCTGAGCTTCGTGAGTACGGCTACCAGCACGATTTGAACGCAATGCGCGTCCTCGTGGACCTTCACGATGAAGATTATTGGAACGCCAACCTCTACAACGGCTGGCTCGACGCGATTCGCGCACTCTCTCCAACCGCCACGCCCAACGCAGCCGCACCAGCAGTGGCGCAAACCGAGGCTTGGGGCCGCCGTCTCCTGACTGCGCAAATGGCGAGCTGGGCAGAGCTCCGGCACGATACGCTCCTCTACACCAAGCAGTCGTACACGGGCGGAGCCGCGTGCGAGTACCCCGATGTCTACGTGGAGCCGAACCCATTGGTATTTGAGAAAATCCGCAATTTTGCACAGAAAGGCAAAGTCGCGGTCGCCGGATTTGATGACCGCTACACCACCTACTTTGACAAGCTTGAGTACGCCGCGGACCGACTCCACGCCATGGCCGTAGCACAGGAGACCGGCATGCCGCATGCCGAGGAAGACGTCGCGTGGATCAACCAGGCCGTGGTGCTCGAGTACGGATGCACAGAAGACCCGGAATGGGCCACAGGTTGGTATCCGCAGCTCTTCTTCGACGAGGACTCCGTCAAGTTTGACCCGACGATTGCGGACGTGCACACGCAACCCACCGATGCCGCCGGCAACACGGTCGGTCGTGTCCTCCACGTAGGCACCGGGAACGCACACGCCATGGTTGTCACCGTCGAAACCTGTGAAGGTCCCCGCGCCTACGTCGGCCTAGGCTCAAGCTACTTCGAAAAAATCACCGAAAACTTCGAGCGACTAACGGACACAGAATGGGCACCACAAATCTCTTCCGGCACACCCGCTGAACCCAATTGGGTACCTTAAGGCGTTTGAGAGTCACGTGATGAAACTCGGAGGCACATCCTCCGCAAACCTGCACGGACTTTTGTTGGTGAAGTAGAGACCTTCATTCTCCTTACCCCAATGCTCTATCAAGAATCTCGAAGCCTGAGCGTAGCCCCATTCGGCCTCTGGCTTTGAACGCGCAGTTGCAAGAAGATTCGCAAACCCCTTTGCATCCGTGCGGATTCTACCGGTCTCCTCACCGATTCGAACCACGATGTAGGGCTCAAAGTCCGTACTTGGCGCCCCACTCTCGAACAATTCCGCAAAAGCCCTGACGTTGATACCTGACAAATCTCTGACCATCATATGCGCGCTTGAATGGTAAACATCTAAACCACGCAAGAGCCCGGTCAAAAAGTGAATCTGTCGCCACACACGAAAGGCACATTTTTCGGGATTCAAGGCGGCTCGAATGAACGACAACACGCTCAGACCATTGCTTTCAAGATGATCGTAGATGCGAAAGGCTAGTTCGTGCTGAGCAGGCGAGCCGAACCGGACGGCTTCTCGCCACGGCATACGTTCCACCGCGATGGCGTTTTCAGGGTAGAGATAAGTCGCGTTCGACGTCTCTAACACCACTTCGAATCGAGCCCCCCAGACCGGAAGGCTCAATTCGTTGAATGACACTCTTGGAGGCCGCGCAGCCGTCCCCTGCTCCCAATCTTTGACCTTTTCCGGCACCACCACGCGGCGCAACATCCGATGGTGCCAACGCTCCCGGCACTCGAATGTCTGCTCGGGAAACCCAAACCGGCTGAGCTCGGGTTCCAGATGCGTTGCGGCGTAAAAGACGTCAGGTGAACTCAGAAACGCCCGGGCGACCTCGTAGCGGTCCTCTCCATGGGGTATCAAAAACATCCCGAAGAAAAGCCTGTCTGACGTCTCGTCAGGGCCGCGTGGCACCTTGAAAATCACCTGAATATTTGGGGCGAAAATGGGACGAACATCCCAGAAAAATGGCATCCACTCGAGTTTCATGCACCTCCTTGTCTGCCCCCAACATATCACCAAACTCTCTTCAAACAATGGGTTCCGCGGTCAATTCTGCATACCCGGCACATAACGTGCCGCACTCTCCGCTACTCTACATATCTCGCACTCCATGGCCTGAAGCCATGCGTTGGTGCGACGAGGAGTCCCCATGAAAGTCACCTTTAGTGCGGATAGGGAAGGAATTCAGGCAGGCAAAGCGCAAACGCGCTATCTGCGTCTTAGCGTACAGACCGGGTCGAGCAAAGGAAAGCAAAGGCCGCCCTTGAGCGTAGTCTTTGTGGTGGACACATCGCGGTCCATGGAAGGCGAAAACCTGGAGCGCGTCAAAGCAGCCCTGGTGCAGACACTGAGTCGTCTGAGGATAGACGACGAGTTCGGGATCATCGCCTTTTCAACCACACCCGTGTGGATCGCGAAGCTCCAAGAGGTAGGTCTCAAAGGCATCAACTCGGCGATTGCGGAAATCAAGGGGCTTCAGGCTCATGGCTACACCTGTCTAACCAGCGCATGGACGGAGGCCTGTTCGCAAATCATGACCTCCTGGAATCAAATCAAGCGCGTGGTTATTATCAGCGATGGGCTCGTCGGCGCTCCGAAAGAACTTGAGAGACTCGAAGCATGCAGAAGTGGTGGACCGAAGGGTGTGGTGACTTCCACTATTAGTCTCAACCAGATAGGGGATGGGCTCGCTGAGCTGCTCGAGGCATCGGTCGATGTCGGCACGGAAAACCTGAGAGCGGAGCTCGAACTACCGGACCACGTCCACGCCGAGCTGCTCTCTAGCTTCCCGGCTTCCCGATACCCCAAAAACCCAACGCTAGTGCTTGGGGACCCTTGGGCGAAGGAGAAGATCGAACTTCTCTTTCGACTCGATGTACCCGCTATGGAGATTGGCCAAGAGGTAGAAATCAAGGTTCGCGTGGCGTCCAGTAACTCACAGACCATTGCCACACTCTCACTCAGAGCCGAGGACGCCGAGCCTGAGGTTACGTGCATGGATACGCTCGCGGGCGCTCTATTCATAGAGGCTTTGGAATTGAGAGAAAAGGCCCAATGGCTTGAAACTAAAAAGCGCTACGCGCAGGCCCAAACGATCCTCATGGATTTTGTGACTCGTGTGGCCGAGCTCCCCTACGACCCTCGCCTAATGCAAATCCAAATCCTAGTAGAGCAGGACGCGCGCTATTATGGACGGCCCGAGGATGAACGCTTTGACCCTGAGCGTACAGTTGTGTCGATATTAACGGGGACCAGGGCACGACTCTATTCCAAGACCAACTCGTAGCTTGTACTTCGGCCACCAGCGGGCAGTTGTTGGAAAATACCCAATTCCACGAGTTCGCCCAGGTCTCGGGTCGCTGTTGCCTTCGAACACCCTTTCAGGCGGAGGCGCTTGGAAGTGAATCCTCTCGCGCCCAATCGGTCCCGAGACAATCTGCATTTCATCGTCGCGCCAATCGCCCACCACCACACGTTCCCGCACAACGTCATCCGTCATCACCAAGTCGTGCCACTGGCACAACAACTCCTTGGTCAATGGCTCAGCGAACGACTCCCGCCTCGGTGACCATCAAGTCGATGAGTGCCATTTGCCTCTGCGTTTCCTCCACACCATCGAGGCGGCCAGCCAACGAGTTAGCCTGGGCAGCACCTAATCGGCTCAACAAAAGCAAATTCTTGAGCCGATTAAGTAAAACAATCGGCTCTCCATGAGCTATTCGGATTCGAGGAATTTGCTCGTATAGTGCCAGCGCACAGCTGAATCATGGAGAAAAAATGGCTTACTGGCTCTTTAAGACTGAACCGGACGAATTCTCACTCGAAGACCTGAAGAAGTCGGAGACGACCCGTTGGGATAGTATTCGCAACTACGGCGCCCGCAATCGTTTGCAGGAATGCGTTCCTGACGACCTTGTGCTCTTTTACCATTCTGGCCGAAATCCAGCCGTCGTCGGAATCGCAAAAGTGGTTTCCGACCCGTATCCAGACCCACTGCAATTTGACCCTGAATCGGACTACTTTGATGCCAAGGCAACCGAGAAGAAACCCAGGTGGTATGCCGTGGACATCGCGTTCGAACGTGAGCTCGACCAACCCGTGACCCTAGATTCCATGAAAGACAATGAGGCACTTTCGGACCTTGAGGTCCTCGGACAACCACGACTGAGCGTCTCGCGCGTCACAGAGGCTCAATGGCAGCTCCTCACCTCGTCTGATGCAGAAGCCTGAAGTCCTGCACAACGCGCCATGCCGTCGCGAAAGAACATCGCGCGCGGCGCGCCACCTCCGCCACGTTGATGTCTGGCTGGTCCTCAAGTACCGCCCATGCGTCAGCCCGCCAGGTCGGACCCATAAGTACTCGAGTTCGATATACCTTGTGCCGACGAACGAGCGCGTCGGGAGTCAACACATCTGCCTCTCGATCACGCAGGGTCCCTGCGGGAACTCGAAGTGACGTGCCTACAAAACGTGGATCTTCGCCTCGCCGAGCCAACTGAAAGTCAGTCCCCACAGGCAAGACATCAATCGGTAGACCTCTGTAGTGTTTTTGAAGACGCGCGAAACGACGGTCCTTCTCTAGCCAGTCAGCAACCGCAGCCCAATACGCATGGACCCTCTCCGATGCGTGTTCCGAAACGCAGCGCACTAACCTGTCTGCGTTAACGTACGCATGGTGTACGCCCACCCACGTAGTGAGCACGGCTAACACGCGTAAGTCATCGTCATCCATTCCCACCGAAGACGCGTGGACCAGTGTCTCTTCAATCATCGCGTCCGGATTTCCCTCGGCCGCAAAGTTCATCCCAATACCTACCAAGTCGCGCGTTAGCGTCTCATGGTCTGGCTAACATCCACCACTCAAACCGGCAATATCGGCTGGGTGGACGGCTCTGCGAACAACGTATCTCATCCCGGCAAAACTCGTGAGGACGTCGCCATTTGCCCGAAAATCAAGTTCATGAGACCCTCGTTTTTTAGCCCAAACTGAGGAGAGCATGCAGAAATTCATTCCACCATTCCTATTGGCAATGTTGGTTGGGTGCAGCGACGACGCTGAGAAGTCGGGCAACAATTCCAACAACGAAGCGATGCCGACAGCCACAGAATTCGTCTTACAAAACGCGAACGACCAACCGGTCTACACCGGCACATTCCTCATCAAAGTTGGCACCGCAGAACGCGACTTCTTTTCGTGGAACTACCCCTGCGAGCCAGACCTCTGCGGGGAGTGTTTACCGGGCGAGCCTCCGATGCTCGAGGAGCTCGCCGCCGAAGCGGAGCGCAGAGCTACTTGGGCGGGGTATATCTACGGTGAGCGAACTGACGACTGTGTGCCCCGAACAATCGCGGAAGCCGGATTTTACACCGTGGAATGGTGCTACAGTCTTAGCGATGACGAGGCCACAGCTTCGGAGTGTGTCTCACAAAGCTTCGAGCTCGGTGAAACTGTCACACTCGTCACCAACTCGCCCAGATAGGTCGTTAGTCGAATCTGACCGCATCGTACTGAGACTCAGTTGCGAGCTCCGGTGTCAGCGAGCCCACGCCAGCAAGAAACTCAATTGCACCTTCACGGCACATGCAGCAGGGGTTGAAATGGATTACCCACTCGGCTAGCGGCACAAGACTTGGGTGCTTGGACTCCTTCATTGCCTCCACACTTGAAAACGCGAGATCGTGATGCACGTCAAGCTCGTCCTCGGATACAGGAATGACGTGACGGGCACGAGTTTGAAGCGCGGTGGAGCCTGGCGGTGTATCTCGCTCAAGTAGTCGTCAGGGCTAGCTGTGTGCAGAATCATCTCCGCCACCCAACGCCATCGAGGGTCCACCTGTGGGTCGAAGGAGGGGCACGACGTGCACGCATTCATCAGCGCTGCCCGGATTTCTGGGCGCGAATCGCCGTGCTCCTTGATGTACTGAAGCGCGCGGCCGTGACCGGCGACCAAGGCCCACGCGAATTCTGCCGGAGTCATCTCTTAGACCGCCCTCGACGTTTCCACGCCGGCCTCACGTCCCCTGTGATGTACATCTGCTCCACCTTCTCACGAGCCCAAGGTGTTTTTCGCAAGAACTTCAGGCTCGAAGAGATTGAAGGGTTCTCTTCGAAACAACGGATAGGTACCGCATTGGCGAGCGTCTCCCATCCGTATTGTTCCACGAGCGACGTGAGAAGAGCCTTGAGCGTTACCCCGTGCAAGGGGTCGTTTGGATACGTCCGCTCCGCCGACTCCTCCGACTCCTCTGGCTCAGCTTCGTTCTGTAAAAGTTCTTCTTCGATTTTCGGTTCGTCATCATTCATGGGCCAAGGTTACCACGGTATGGCGCCGTTGCGACAGCGTCGTCGATTCGTTCGAAGGAGGTTTTAGAAGTGTTCGGTTGCAAGAATGGACCTTTTCCATCCGTCGCCAGAAGTCCAGGCCTGTTCAAAAGTAGTCTCCATTCCCAGGCTATCAAAGACAGGCATCACGAATGCCGCAATCTCTTCGGCAACCACGGACAACTCTGGAACATCGATTTTTGATTTGGCCTTCCTGATAAATGCGTTCCACTGGACCAACTTCTGCGAACCCTCGGTGAATGACGGAGACAAAGCAGTGGGCATTGTGAGAGGCAGAGTTGTTGATCGACGCTCAAAGGTGTTTTTGAAAGCCAGTGCAAGAAGCTGACCATCGAAAGTAAACAACTTCGAAAGAAGCCAAACATCGTAAAAGTCCTTCATCCTACTGTTCGCCAAGCCGAGTTTAACCATCGCCTCCACTTTTTCGGCTACCACCGTGTATCGAGGGTAAGCTTTTAGTTTGGGAGGTTGTCCATCCAGCAATGTCGGATACTCAATTTGATCAAGAGCGGGGGTTACTGCGTCGCCAAAGCCAATATCGATCTGAATCGGAATCTTTGCATTGTGTAGCAAACCAAAATAGGAATCTCTCCATGGCGTATCGAGAGAGGGCTCAAACCGTTGCCTCCACGTAGGGGCGAATCACCGTCCAGACCCGGTCGACTTGAGCGGCTTGGACAAGTTCATCCACCGTGATTTTCCGAGCATCCCAAGCGGAACGAAGAGCCTCAATAGCCACATCAAGTCCAACCTTGCTCCGAAATTTAAAACAATCCGCGACTGTCTTTGCTGGGGAGTAGATGCTTACGCTCACACCTCCAATGGTATGTTCTTCTACACCAAACGAGTAGGCAGGCTCTGAAACTCTTGTGACTTGAATAGGCGGATAGTCTATCTCAGGCAGCCACGTGTCTCGAGGAATGGAGAACCAGACCTCGTGCGGGATTTGGGTGGTGAGTTCGTGGAAGTTAAGAGCGGATATGAGTGAGATTACGGAGCTGGGAATTCTTTTTGAAATCTCAGCAAGACCGTGGTGTGCGCTCACGTCCGAGTCAGCAAGCATATATAGCCCTCGCGAGCTCCTCTCGAGCAGTCCTTCGCGGCACATTGCGTAAAGGTAGTTGCGTGAGATCCCCAGCTCTTCAACATCGCTGGCGCTGATGATTCCCTTGTTTGCCGCCAGTTCGGTTATCTTGTCGTAGTGTCTCATCTTCTCCCATCTATGCATATCCTACACACTTACGAACAAATGTAAAGAACTTGCAAGACCCCTTCCCTTGGCTGTTCACTTAGAAAACGCCAACACTTATCAATAAGTGCATGCACTTCCTAAGGTGGAATGGGGTCGCCGACGAAGGCTGCGTCCTCGTCAGGCAGACGAGAAGAATCTGAGACACCGGCACATATCGTGCCGAACCTTGTGATAGTATCCTAAAAATCTCAAAACACCTTGGAACTTCACCTCGGGATGGAGGAAGAATGACGGCTAGAATCTTATTGGTATTGTCTGCCCTGACTTGGATGGCTTGTAGCGAATCTAATCCAGCAAGGGATTGGAAAACAGAAGAACCACCGGTTGATATGGGCTCAGAAGAAGACGATGGCTCAGAAACGGATGCAGGTCCCGAACCGGATGCGGGTCCCGAACCGGATGCACCTTCAGAACCGGTGGTACTGGTGACCCCATTAGAGCCTCTCACCTCAGACCAACTCAATTGCGAGGTCGTGACCGAATCTGTGGCACCATCAGGAGCGTCGGTCACCTACACCTACGCGTGGGAAGTGGACGGCACCGATCAGGCCATCAATGTTCCGGCGGTCGCGGCTTCCAGAACCGAGCCTGGACAATCGTGGACATGCAAGGTCACTCCCGTGGCGGACGGTATCGAAGGGCCAATCGGTGGCGCCAGCGTGCAGATCGTCAATCGCCCTCCAGAAGCGGAGGCACCCGTGATCGAGCCCGCAGAACCGCGCACTCACGCACCGCTCAGATGTGTGCCCACGACCAACTCAGACCCAGACGGCCAGGAAGTGAGCCTGCAATTCGCCTGGACTCTGGACGGTGCACCGACCACTCACAACACAGATGAAATCCCCGCCTCACTCACGTCCAAAGGACAGGAATGGCGTTGCATCATCACTCCGAACGACGGCATCGAAGACGGCGAGCCACAAGCCTCGGCTGCCGTGGCCATCGTCAACACGCCGCCCGAGGCCCCTACCCTGCAAGTTTCGCCAGACCCTACCACGAGCAGCTCAGACCTCGTGTGTGATGTCGCCACCCCGGCCACCGATGCGGACGGAGACGAGCTAAGTTACACGTTCGAATGGCGTTTGGGAGCCTCGGTGGTGCCCGGCGCAACGTTGGGTGCCGACCAAACCGAGCGCGGCCAAGCCTGGGAGTGCGTAGCCCGAGCCAATGACGGCGAAGCCGACTCCCCAGAAGCCACTATCTCCACCACCATCCAAAACTCGCCGCCAAGCGCAGCTCAGGTGGAAATTCTGCCGCCCTCCTCCACAACCTCGGTGGACCTCAATTGCCAGCTCATCGCGCCTGCAAACGATGCGGACGGAGACGAGCTCACCTACACGTACCGGTGGTTGAAAAACGGCTCGCCGACCTCGTACTCCGAGGCCACCCTACCAGCAAGCGCCACCGCCAAGGGCGAATCCTGGACATGCGAAGTAACGCCCAATGATGGCACCGATCACGGCCCAACCGCGAGCGCCACCCGCGTCATCGTCAACGAAGCGCCTGGCGCGCCGCAAGCTTCAATCAACCCCGCCACGGCGCGAACAGCCGATGACTTGACGTGCGAAGTTGTTACTCCGGCGACTGATGCCGATGGCGACACGCTCGCCTACCTCTTCAGCTGGAGTGTCAACGGCGCTCCTTCAGGCCTTACGGCGTCCACAGTTCCGTCTTCTCAGACAAGCAAGGGCGAAGTCTGGACCTGCGCGGTGCGCGCAAACGACGGGCTCTTGAGCGGCCCTGCAACCGAAGTGCAGACCACAATCCTCAATACAGCCCCAAGCGCCCCCACAACCGCCATTACCCCAAGCTCGCCGAACACCACTCAAGACCTCAGCTGTGACATCGTCACAGCGGCCACGGACCCGGATGGTGACACGTTGACGTACACGTACGCATGGCGGCGAGACGGCGCGCCCATAGCCAATACCGGGGCCATATTGAGCGCGTCCAACACCGCAAGAGGCCAGATATGGGAATGCACCGCCACCGCCTCCGACGGAAGCCTGAGCGGCCCGCCAGCAACCGCGTCGGCTACCATCCAAAACTCGGCACCGAGCACCCCACAACCTGCCATTTCACCCACCGCTCCGCGAACCACCGACAACCTCGTATGCTCGGTCCAGACGGCGTCGGTGGACCCTGATGGCGACCCGATAACGTATGAATACTCGTGGTTGCAAGACGGTGTGGCAACCGCCAACACCACCCAGGTGGTAAGCTCCGCCTCCACCACCAAAGCCGAGAACTGGACATGCCTTGTTAAAGCCTCTGACGGGACCGCCACAAGCGGCACCGGCACACAGTCCCTCAACATCCTGAACACTCCACCGAGCGCCCCAACCGTGGCCATTTCGCCCGCCCAACCCGCGTCCACGGACGACCTCGTCTGCCAGATCACAGTACCTTCAACCGATGCCGACCAAGATAGCATCACCTACACGTACGCATGGTGGAGGAACGGCCAATCTACGGGCTACACGGCTGCCACGGTCCCGGCTTCTGCAACGAGCGATGCCGAAACTTGGGAATGCCGAGTCACACCCTTTGATGGCGAAAATGCGGGCCCAGCGGGTTCGTCATCGGTGTCCGCCACACCACCTACCAGTTGTCTGGACCTCAAGAATCAGTCTCCAACCACTCCAAGCGGAGTCTATCAAATTGATCCGGACGGTTCCGGCCCCATTAACCCGTTTAACGCTTATTGCGACATGACTACGAACGGTGGGGGATGGTCCTTAGGAGCGGTGATGCGAGATACCGACCGCGCTCACGTCAATCGATCAGCCGTGGGCATGCTCACCGGACCCAATCAATCATTCTCAGCCAAGCTATCCGACACCCAAATCAACGCGATTAGTGCCACGAATACAGCACAAAGCGTATATCGAATGGATTGCGATGGTGTGTCTGACTTTTTGCGTTATGAGAACGGTTGGGACTCGCAAGCACGCGAAGGCACTCTGATGTTCACATATCGCTACTCGTGTGACGACTACGCTTGCGTAGTTGCCAACGCATGGGAAACACCAACGTCTGTTGTTTGGGGAGGAGCCGACTACGGTGGTGGCTCCTACCCACTACACGACTTCTTGCAGTACAACGGAGACAATCACAACGGTTGCTTTCGTTTGCACCACGCAAGCTCCGGAAACGGAGCCCTGTGGGTGCGATAGTGACGTTTCAGGGAGAGAGGGGGCGTGGTTCATTTTGCAAAAACGCTCGTCATGATGAGACGTCATACTAGCCGATCAAGACGGCAATCGCATTGACGAAGCAGATATCCAACGCGCTCGCCTGTTTCACTTTGGCTAACACGTTTGGACTCGAGACGGCCAAAACGCAACAACCTGTTGGACATCTTTGGCTGCGATTCTTGACGTTGTGAAAAATCAGTTGACAGCGACCGTGATTTTGCTAACACTTCAATCAATACGACCGGCGCCTCTGCACATTGTGTACGCGTCGGTTTTCATTTCTTGGCCCAAATCGGCCATTCCTTCCAGCCCTCAACTAGGCCCATATCCTCAGGTTTCACAGATTCGTTGGGGACTTCCGGAAACTCTTCCATAAGTGCGACGAACCTAGATTGCCAGCTGGTGTTCGGACAAATCACGGAAAGTAAGTGACTCATTGCGCAGAAGTACATGAATGCCCGAGAGTTGGGGACCTTGGGAAAGAGCACGTGTGGAGCCGAAACCTCAACAATGTTCGCGTTCCAGAGACGACTGTGATGCGCCGAGACGTTTCGGACAAAGTTAAGGCTTCTTAACCATTGCTCAATCGTCTCACCCTTCACCCCATATCGAGCTCCGATTTCGTCTTGGTCGGGATAGCGCATTCCCGCGAAAAGTCGGGACAACATCCCGAAATCCCAGATCTCTATCGCAACCCAAATCGGGATACAGCCATTATAGAAACGATTGTGATGTTCGATGAACGGTTCTCGCGACTTTTTGGTTTTTTCCTCGTGTTTTTCTAACCAAACTTCATGCTCGGTTTTGCCAAAATGCGGGCCTTTTTTCTTGATCGGCCTTTTGACGAAACTCCCGTGAAGCAGTCGCGGGTTTTGATGCGCGCAGGGGTGGTGCTTCCCGAGGAGATGAGCAACATCCACACGCAGTGCCATCTCGATACGCTCAAGGGCGTCCATGGCCAATAGACGAAGCTTCTTGTCGAACACATAAAGCTTGACCGCATCCTCGAATCGGCTCCCATGGATAAAAGTGTCCAATCGGCTGGGATTCTTTCCCAAGTGCTGAGAGTTCATCTCGCGAAACGGATACCAATACCCACTCAACCGGTAATATCCGATTCGTCGAAGATAGTCCTTCGCTGCATTTTCATCTTCGATAGTCAGGCCACGCCCCTTCAGAATGGCGATCTGATCATCAAGAGACTTCCATGGCTTTACGTTCTTCAAGGCATCACTCGTCCCGTGCATTGGTGGAATTGTAGCCTTGGTGAATAATACGTGCACCAAGGAAAAAAGGAGTCGTTTGTGTGAAAAAACTAGGAGAGAGCTGAGCCCGCGGGTTCGATTACTCGGAGCAGTTGCGTGCGGATTTCTGCTGCCGAAGCGGTCAGGTCCACGTGTTGCCGTACCGCCCCTTCGTGAAGATATCGTTGAACTTGGTGTCGATGACGAGCCTTTGCCCGCTCGGCCTATGGTCCAGGACGATGTCCGTCACCATATTGGGCAGAACGTTCAGAATGCCAGGGCTCGGGTCCTCCACCTGCCAACTTAACTTCCGGCCCGGCTTCACCTCCACTCAGAAGGCAGTACAACCTTGTAGAAGCCACCCACAGCCTTTTCAAAGAGTTTTCTGACCCAATGCCCCTCTCGGTCCGGCAACACCATCTGGTGGCTTCCTACTGTGCTTTGAGACGAAACGAGGAGAGTCATATGAGTTCCGCAATAGAGATACCGACCCTGGATGAAGCACAAGAGGCAAAAGCAGCGCTCCGGTTAATCACGGGTGACTCTGAAGACCAAAGGAGGAGCGCAGCAGAGGTTTCCTTGAAAATTGGAGACCTTGAGGTTTCGATTCCGTTCGCAGCGTTTCAAATTCTGACCGATGTCCTCGCCGAACTCGCGAATGGCAATGCCGTGACGGTGGTGCCGCACCACGCCGAACTCACAACACAAGAGGCCGCTGACATTCTGAATGTCTCGCGTCCCCACCTGGTGCAACAGCTGGAGGCTGGTGCAATTCCCTATCACAAGGTTGGAACGCATCGTCGCATCAAAATGAGTGATCTCATGGTGTATCGAAAGAAGAGCCGTGAACAAAGCCGCGATACCCTCCAACAACTCGCGGACCAGGCGCAAGAGTTAGGACTGGGTTACTGAGAAACCTGAGGTTGTGATTCCTCAATCCCCCTTCAACCGCTTAACAGCTTGCTCGAACTCCCTATCAATCGCTCGCGGTTTGGCGTCTTCGAGGGCTTGGTATCTTTGGTACTCATGCTCAGCCCTCACCTTCGCAGCTTCAGCAGACACCTTGCCAGCGTGATCGAGTAGTTCCCGGCCAGAAAACGTAAGGAACTGGTCTAGCTTGTCGATCCATCCCTGCATAGTCATCGGTTTGCGCTCCATAGCCTGGAGTTCCGCGAACTCAATGTATGCGTTCACAATCCGATGCAGCACCTTTAGCTCGTCCTCGGTCAAGTAGTTTTTTGCAATCGTCACGTCCTTCTTGCGGATCACACCACCAGGGCGGGTGCTCTGCATTCCCATCCATGGTTCGTCTGCATTCGCGCGAGCAACAATGAGTTCGGCGGCGGTGTGTCCATGCGTCGCCCAGTGCATTTTATTCTGCACCGTCGCGAAGAAGATTTGTGATTGCTCCGCACGTGGAGAGTAGTCAGTACTGGTGGCATAGATGTCCAGAACCTTCTGGTAAAAGCGCCGTTCGCTGGCTCGGATCGCGCAACCGATCGTCGTCCATGGTGAAGCCCTTGATGAGGTACTCGCTCAACCGGGCGGTTGCCCACTGGCGAAACTGGGTGCCTCTGTGACTGCGGACGCGATAACCCACGGCTAAGATCATCTCCAAGGAGTAGTGCTTGACATTGCGAGAAACCGAACGATTTCCCTCACTTCGAACTTGTAAGAAATCCTTACAAGTTGCTGTTTCCTCCAATTCTCCCTCGGCGTAGATCGCCTTGATATGCATGGTGACGTTCTGTGGCGTGACTTGAAAGAGGTCGGCCATTTGCTTTTGAGAAAGCCAAACTGTTTCATTCTCCAATCGGCACTCGATCCGAGTTCCCCCATCCTGAGTCTGATACAGGATCAGCTCCGACGACGTGCCATCATCCTCTCTCATCCTACCTTCTCCCTATTGGAATCGAAGTTTGGTCCCAATCTTCACAGCTCGAAATCGAGTGTCCCAAGAACGCGAAAAGCCCCGATGAACTCACCGAAGCAAAGACGACAACCGGGTGCTCCCAATCCACTTGGTCCCAGAATATCATTGAACTTTTGAGTGACAAAGTCCAAGTTTGAAAGACCAAACGCTACCAGAGCAAGAGCGCTGAGCCCGCGGGTTCGATGACGCGGAGCAGTTGGGCGCGAATCTCGGCAGCCGAAGCGGTGAGGTCTACGTGTTGCCGTACCGCCCCTTCGTGAAGATATCGTTGAACTTGGTGTCGATGACGAGTCTTTGCCCGCTCGGACTATGGTCCAGGACGATATCCGTCACCATGTTGGGCAAAACGTTCAGAATGCCAGGACTCGGGTCTTCCACCTGCCAACTTAGCTTACGGCCCGGCTTCACCCTCCACTCAGAAGGCAGTACAACCTTGTGGAAGCCACCCACAGCCTTTTCAACGAGTCTTCTGACCCAATACCCCTCTCGGTCCGGCAACACCATCTTGTGGCTTCCCAGTGACTCGGTGGGCATCGTCAAATCCACCGCCAACTTGGCCGCCGCAACCATCAACCTATCCGCCGCATCGTGCCTCCCAAAGCGGTCGCCGTCGATGACTTTGCGCGTAGGAGCGATGCCCAACACACCCATCAACTTCAGGCCATTAGCGAGCACACGGCATCTATGCGCGAGTTCCTGATTCTTCACCAGCACACCAATCGTCTGCAGCGCGTGGCGCTCGGTCTTGAGCATATCGATTCGACCCCGAACGCGCGTCAGGTTGGCTGCGCGTTCCTGTCTCCTCTAACACTCGACAAGAAGAGGGGAGTCATATGAGCTCCGCAATAGAAATACCGACCCTGGATGAAGCACAAGAGGCAAAAGCAGCGCTCCGGTTAATCACGGGTGACTCTGAAGACCAAAGGAGGAGCGCAGCAAAGGTTTCCTTGAAAATTGGAGACCTTGAGGTATCGATTCCGTTCGCAGCGTTTGAAGTTCTGACCGATGTCCTCGCCGAACTCGCGAATGGCAATGCCGTGACGGTGGTGCCGCATCACGCCGAACTCACCACACAAGAGGCCGCTGACGTCCTGAATGTTTCGCGTCCCCACGTGGTTCAACAACTGGAGGCTGGTGCAATTCCCTATCACAAGGTTGGAACCCATCGTCGAATCAAAATGAGTGATCTCATGGCGTATCGAAAGAAGAGCCGTGAACGAAGTCGCGCCGCTCTCCAAGAACTCGCGGACCAGGCGCAAGAGTTAGAACAGGACTACTGAGACAGCTGAGGTTGTCTTCGTGCAGTCTAACGGCAGTTTTGCCTTTCTCAGTCAAACAACGGTCAAACAACGAGAATCTCATAAGTATTTGCAAAATCTATACTTATGAAAGCGCGGACTCATGTTTGGCTACCTCCAGTCAAACAACAGTCAACCAATGGACGAAAGTCACGCCCAGCTAGGAAGATACTTCCGAGCGCGGCTTCCGACTTCGTCATCATGGCAGCGAATCAGTCCGACATCCAAGGAATCCTTGATGATTCTGGACACCATCGAACTGTTCTTCACATCTATGCCAAACCGCTCACGAAGGGTCGAGTTTGTCATGTAGTCACGCTCTCTGCTTCTGACTTTTGCATATCTCCACCGTTCGAAATTGAGTGTCCCAAGAACGCGAAAAGCCCCGATGAACTCACCGAAGCAAAGACGACCACCGGGTTCTCCCAATCCACTTGGTCCCAGAATATCATTGAACTTTTGAGTGACAAAGTCCAAGTTTGAAAGACCAAACGCTACCAGAGCAAGAGCGCTGAGCCCGCGGGTTCGATGACGCGGAGCAGTTGCGTGCGGACTACTGCCGCCGAAGCGGTCAGATCCACGGTGGCGAAGCGAATCGTGTGTCCCTGAATGGTGACCCACTCATCCACCATGGCACCCACCGCCGGGTGCAACAAAAGTCCATTTGCGCTATCCCACTTAGGTTTGCCTCGCCCCGTCTGTGACATCAGATACCCGTACATCTGGTAGATGTACTTACTCCTCAAAGACGTGTTGCCGAAACGTCCGTTGGTGAAGATATCGTTGAATTTGGTGTCGATGACGAGCCTTTGCCCGCTCGGCGTATGGTCCAGGACGATATCCGTCACCATGTTGGGCAAAACGCTCAGAATGCCGGGGCTCGGGTCCTCCACCTGCCAACTTAGCTTCCGGCCCGGCTTCACCCTCCACTCAGAAGGCAGCACAACCGCGTAGAAGCCACCCACTGCCTTTTCAAAGAGTTTCCTGACCCAATGCCCCTCTCGGTCCGGCAGCACCATCTGGTGGCTCCCTAGGGACTCGGTGGGCATCGCCAAATCCACTGCCAACTTGGCTGCCGCAACCATCAACCTATCCGCCGCATCGTGCCTCCCAAAGCGCTCACCGTCGATTACTTTTCGCGTAGGAGCGATGCCCGACACTCCCATCAACTTCAGGCTATTAGCGAGCACACGGCATTCATGCGCGAGGTCCTGATTCTTCACCAGCACACCAATCGTCTGCAGCGCGTGGAGCACAAAACGATTGCGCGGCGTGTCGATGGTCATCTCCTCGAACTCACACGCCACAAGGCCACGCTGCAGGAGCGAGTGGCGCTCGGTTTTGAGCATATCGATACGTCCACGCACACGCGTGAGGTTTTCGCGACGAGTCTGATAGCCGCGATTGAGTTGGCGGCGAATGCGGCGGTCGACGATGTCCACCAGAATCCGCGCCACCAAATCCGGCAGCTCGTCCGGCTCCTCCTCAAAGCTCACCTCGCCCAACTCCCGCTGCAGCCCGAACAAGTCGGACGCGTAGAGCATGAGCAACCAGAGGTTACGCACCGGAATGCGACCCACAAAAGCGTTATCGTGAGCAAGCTCCATCAGAAAGGCTGTTTAAGACGCTCAACCGCCACTTTGAAGTCCTTGGGGCTATCGAACCAATATTCCTCAAGTAGCGGCGCTATCTCGTGTTCGACGACGTCTTGAAACCACGTCCAGCTCTCATGCGAGAGCTCCACCGATGGCGTGACATAGCTGTGCCCTACTCTAAACTGCTTACCCAAACGCGTGTCGTCCTCAATCATCTGATTCAAGTCCGACATGCGTCTGGCAATCTCTTCCACAATTGGCTCCGAAAGTCCCATGGCTTGGACCCAGGCTCGCCATTGAGACCCAAGTTCAGGTTTTAGGTCGGCAAACGCAAAGCGGCGACGAAGGGCTAGGTCCACCAAGGCTAGTGAGCGGTCTGCCAGATTCATGGTCCCAATGACATACAGATTTTCAGGCACATAGACTCGTCGCTCCCCGTTTTGGTCAGCATAGGTGAGTTCGATCGCCTCCGACTCATGACGTTTTGAGTCCTCCAGCAGCGTCAATAACTCACCGAAAATCTGAGCCGGGTTTCCGCGGTTAATCTCCTCGATAACCAAGACATAGTTGCTTTCAGGGTCTGCGAGCGCCGTGTTGACCATGTTGATGAAGATTCCGTCAGCCGTGACCAGCTTTCCCTCCCCACTCGGCCTGTAACCGCGCACAAAGTCCTCGTAGGAGAGGTTCGGATGAAACTGCACTGACTTAACCTTAGCCTCTTCCCTTTCACCCACCAGCGCGTAGCCCAATCGGCGCGCGAGCCATGTTTTACCGGTACCCGGAGGACCTTGGAGAATCAGGTTCTTCTTGCTCCGCACTCTTTTCAGCAATTTCTCAATTTGCTCCAGAGGAAGAAAACACCCCTCATCCAAAATGTCCTGCGCTGCGTACTCGACCATAACCACCACCTTGTCTCTTTCGGGCTGCGTTGAAATCGGGGGAAATGGCTTAAAGTCGCCGCCCATCGCGAGTGCCGGGAACGAATCCACGGGGCAGCCCTCCATCACAAAGTAGCCTTTCAACTTTTCGAGAAGTTCAACGTACTCCTTGCCGGAAGGTACCTTCTTGAGAGGAATGCGGAAGACTTTCGAGAGAAACTCACGGTTCGGCGAATCGAGCCCCACAAAAAACCAAGGACGCGCCCAATAGAGGCCAAAAGTCAGATTCCAATGCACGAACTTGAGCTTCTTGGCCTCGTCAAACGCCCGGATAAACTCCTCACGCCCTTGTGTTCCCTCGGAGTCCGCGAAGGCAAGTCCACATTCAAACACGTGCCAGAGTTTGTCGATGTGGTCATCGGGACGATCGTGCGCAAAAGGGAAAAAATACGTGTTCTGGTTGTTGAGGCACGGCACTCCCGTAAACCCCTTGGGTGGTGCGCCTGGAACCTCGAGTACTTCAGCGAGCGCCTTACCAATGCGATACCGATTCTCCCAAGTCATCGTGCGGTTGAACACCCCCATCGTGGTAAAGGGGCATATATCCCTAAGTACCCCCTGAGTCCCATCGGAGAAGCGATCAATCAGACTAAATCTTGGTGTCGTACCATCCACGGAAACTAGCTTTTGAAGCAAGCCGGAGCGATCTTCGCGATAGCTGAGTAGCGTTGTGGCAAAATCCTCAAAGAACTGGGTCCACGCGAATTTGTCCAAGTAGCGATCGTGCCAGAACGGATGACTCAGGCATTTATCAAGATCCTGCTCTTCTCCTTCAAAGACAAAACGAATCAGGTCGGGAGTAAGACCAGTACTCCTTTCGAGCAAAGCGACGTGATGAATGTAAGTGAAGAAGTACCAATCGCGGGCTGGCTCCTGGATCTCCCACTCAACCTTCACCGACTCGCCATCGCCTGAGTTTTCCACAACGGTTCCCACTGCCTTGATACGCATCACTGAAACCGGATTTCCCCTGTTGTCGAATGGCACGCCCGCCTTCGTCACAAAGGTAGTCTTGGCAGCAATCCGGTCTCCGGCCCTCATCGACTTCACCAACTCACGATTCCTAGCAGACGGTCCGAGAAGGCGCCAAACTCCTTCTTCCACGAACTCGTCTAGGTATTCCTTCTTCTGCGAGACAGTGTTTACCAACCAATGTTTCGCCCGTGGCTCATCGTTACTCATATCACCCTGCATTATGAGAGATTTACAGCCAGTGTTTGCGCAAGACTACACCATGTCAACCAACACATCGCTATCTGCAAAGCGATTCAAGTACGTAGATCTCAACGTCTGGCCAATTGGAGGCACTGTCGCTTTCGTACGTTCGAGAACACAGGTGCCTAATCCGATGCTCTCGGCCCCCAATCTTTTGGGAGAGAAACACCAAACACGGCATGATACGTACCGTCGAATAAGAAAGTTGTTCTTTGGAGTCAATTCACGATTGACATGATGCTCACAGGTGAGATCGTTCGTCGACAACGATTCTACTTATTTGTCAGCACTCCCATTTCCCTCAAAGGTTCGGAGTTTGGAGCGCTTTAGGTTAAGGAGGCAGAATGTTACCTGGTGTTGGACCGAAACTTTGGCTTGGTGGCGTTGCAGCTGATTACGTGGTTGAACTCGCAAAGGGCGGAGGATGGGGAACGAGACATCTCGCTAGTGGGAAGTTCTTACCACATGTGGTTGCCGCAGGGACAAAAATGGCAATGGGAGGAGCAGCGCCCCTTCAGGGACTACTCAGCGCTTCCAATCTTGCCGTAGGACTCAAAACGCTTAGTGTGGCGACCAAGTCTTTGGCTGTAGCTAAGGCGGGACTGGTGGTCGGCAGTTTGGGTTTGGGTGTTGGGCTTATTGGTCTTGGGGTTGGTGTTGCGACCCTTTGGAAGGTGCATCAAATGCAAAAGCACACGAAACGTGAACTCGGCGAGATCAAGACAAGCATCGCCAATCTAGAAAACGTGGTTCTGGCTCAGGGTATTGAAACTGGCTATCGTCTCGACCGCATCGAAGATCTTGTCTACGCCTCAACGCAACAACTCAGCGATTTGATCAACTACAACAGCGCACTTCTCGGTGTAATTATTGAGCAACAGGGGCAACTGGCAGGAGCAATTGAGGAGTTGTCGAAACAAGTGGAAATCGGTGTCGAGAGAATTCTGGACGCAATCGCGAATCAAACTGTGCGGCAGGAGGCGCTGGACCTCGAAACTCAATTGAGGAAGGTCTACACCTACTATGAAGCGGTAACAAACCGTATTGCGATCGGAGACGAGGCAGTCGAGAGCGATTTGAGAGGAATCGTTCGAGAGTCGATAGAACTTCAGGCTTGGTTAGCTACTCGAATCAACACTCTTGAAAAAGGTAATCCTCAACGACTGCCCTATTTTATCGGGCAAGTCATGGCACTGCGTCAGGAGATCGATGCCCGAACAATTCTGAATGAAGCACCAGAGGCTAAACACAGCACCCTGATGGAGCTTCGCACGCAGATTGCCGATGAGATCCGTGCACTTTCTGACGGACCTTTCCTTCAAGTAACGTTTGGTAATGCCGAGCTCATTGCACACTATGTCTACTTGCGGCGCTCCTTGTCAGAAAACCTCGTGACGTACGTGGAGATTGTGGACGCCGATGGCAGCACTCGCATGGAGCCTTTCATTGCCGAGCAGTTGCTGCATTGGGATGATGGAATGAATTCTCTACGCGAGAAGCTGAGTGACTTCAGTCTTAGTGGCAGCAATTCGCTTGAAAGCGAGTACAAGTTTCCAAGCTTGCGCTCACAAGCTGCCTGGAACGAGTTGAGCGGAACCACTATCGGCCGCATGACGGTTTCTGCGCAAGCTGTCGAGCAGGTTTTTGGAACCAAATCTCTCGACCAAGAGAAATTCGAGACGGTCTTAGACTTTCTCTCAAAGGAAGACTGGAATTCCAGGATAGAAGCGGAGGTCAGCTATGCCTAACCAGAGCTCTGTAGGGACCTTGCTGATGAACGTGGCACTCCAATGGGACCGGGCCACGGAAGCTTTCGAGGAATTCGTCCCTGATATTGAAGCCGCTTTGGAAACCTCCCTGCCCGAAGTACGTCAAGAGCTTCAAAAGCTGAAGGACTCAGTAGTCAGGCTGAAACGGGAGGCGCAACAACCCACCGTGGTTTTGGCCACCACCGGCACAACGAGCTCCGGGAAAAGTACGATTGCAAACGTACTTGTTGGCGATGCACTCCTGCCTAAGGCAGTTCAAGAGATGAGCGCTGGAGTCGTAACAATCGAACACGACCAGATCCGACGACTGAAAGTAACGGATACGAAAAACGCCAAGTGGGAGACGGGGGAGTGGACCGATCTTTCGGCCGAAGAAATTCAGGACCGACTTGCGAAGCTCATGGAGGCGTATCGCAATGCCCTCGATGGTCTGGCCCCTCACGAATGCGAAGAGATTGAACCTCCTTCATGCACGGTTCAGTGGCCCACGAGGCTCGGGCTTAATGCAGATGCCTTTGGCCTTCCAAAGGGCTGCAAGATACGTATCCTTGACCTCCCTGGGTTGAAGTATGTGGACGATAACCTTAACGGAGACGTCGTTAAGCGTGAAGCGAAGGGAGCAATGTGTATTGTGGCGTACAACTCCTATGAGACTGACGCCAACAAACAAGCAGCGTTGCTCAATCAGGTGGTCGACCAAGTCAAGGTGCTAGGCGGCTCTCCCGCTCGAATGATGTTCATCCTTAATAGAATTGATGCATTCCTGACCGACCCAAACCCCGAGGAAAGCGAGAAGGTTTTCACGCACCGGGTCACACACGCTGTCCAATCGAAACTACGGGAGGCACTTCCGGAGTATGCAGATGAAATCAAGAAAATATTGCCACTCGGCTTCTCCAGCGAACCTGCGCTCATGACACTCATGGCTGATAATCCGAACAGCTCTGCAGAGAGCCAAGAAACTGCTATCAGCAACCTCGACAAACACTATAACGCCCTTTTCCCAAGAGAGTTCTTGAACGAATTGCCGCGAAGCGCATCCCGTTTTTCCGCCCAAGAAAAGAAGGAATTCGTTCAGATTGGTTCCAAAGGGGCACGATTGGATAGATTTGAGGCCACGCTGCGAGACCATATCGCCAAGAATCTCCCCGAGCTTCTCCTTCCACACCTAGTACAGGAAGCGTCCGAACCAGCACGAAACGTCCTCAGATTCCTCGATACTCGGATTTCGACTTTCAAATTGCTACGTGAGCAGGAGGTAGAGGACGCCCAGCAAAGACTAGAAGAAATCAACCAGCAACTAATGGCAAGCCAAGCCGAAGTGTTAGGGCTAGTCGGGCCATTGAGAGATCTGCCGGAGGACGAAGATCTTCAAATTCACCTCGTAAACGCTGGCGAAATTTTGAGTTCCGGATTGGGATTGAATGCGGCGCCTCTCTGGTCCGTGTTTCATGATATTGTTAAACAACCGCTAGACCGCTTGATGGCCTACACTTGGGAGAGCGGCACTCAGGAAGGTGGGCACGACGAACTCCTCGATGGTATCGGAGGAAAGGAGCTTCAGAAGAGTTTGCGAAACTTGATGGCTGGCCCGTATGGCGCCATTTCCCAAACCGGCGGAAAGATTGAAGACAGCCAGGCTGAACAAACGAAGAAAGACCTTAATGCTTTCAGCCGCGCGCTTACGAATACGGCCAATCGACTACTTGTACGTGAGTCAGAAATCCAGGGTAAGCGACTCGAAAATCTGCTGCAGGAAATAGAAACAAAGATCGCTGAACAGTTGGGAAAGAACGCAAATGAAATCCTTGCGGCGAATGGTCATCAATTCAAGGGCCTTGGCGACCTCTTTCACCGCCAATTCAGCATTCCAAAATTGCAGATCCAAAGAATCCATTTTGAGCCCGACATCGAGCGCTGGAGCGAGACCTTGAAAGAGGTCAACATAGTCAAACAACAACGTTGGAAATATATCCCCTTCTTCACGAAGAGTGTGGTGGTAACTATCGAGAAATCTGCTAGCGGAATGAAGTTTGGCAGTTATGAGTCCATTCTGGCCAGCTTCGGAGGCTCGTTTGAGACATCAAATCTCGAGGACAGCGTCCGAGAGTGGCTCGTCGAATCCATCAAGGGGTTTGACCATGAACTGGAGTCGACACTGGAGGCTGGCGTGAATGAGTACCGGCGGCAGCTGCAAGACCGATTGAAGGAACTCAAGAAAGGTGTTCAAGTAAAAGTCCGGATCGTGGAATCACATGAGAAAGGTATAGATAAGCTGCGTCAGCGTGTTCAAGACGGCGAAGATTGGAGAAAGCTCAAATGAAGGATCTTGTGGCGGAAAACATCAGAGCCTTAAAGGCGCCGTACGACTATGGCGCGTGGACTGATGAAACCTTCGAATTCTTTGGAAAACAGAATCGAGAACTCTACGAAGAGGCAATCTCTTCTCAACACTATCGCGGCGAACAACTCGCGACAAAATGCTTAGAATTGGTGAACCCGACTTTGGCTTCGAAAGCGCGCCGAAACCGAGACTTTTATCAAGACTTTCTGGATGAGAATGGAGGTGGACGCTTGCCACGTCAACGTAAACGAGATCATCTCTCACATGCGGTGAGGGACGATTCCAGGGGAGATTCAATGGACATGGAATTGGACTTAAGATGGGTCGGAGTCGCCGTCGTGGTTGCGCTTGTCGCGGGTGGTCTCTTAGTTGTGTGGAGTCGTAGCAGGAAAGAGCCCACCGTGAATTTGCAGGAGAACAAGCCGGACAAAGAGCCTAATCCTCAACCTGTGCGTTCAACTCCCAAAGCAGAGTCAGGTACGTCAGAACAATTTGTCGTTTTTGCACGACACACTGAGAATGCCGAGGATTTCGCGGGAGAACATCTGTCGCTCAAGGAGCAGGTAAGTCAGGCCCGCTATTATTGGACGGGATCGGCAGCGGATTGGAGATTGCTTCAAGAGGAAGCCCTTCTCACCCCTTCCAAGGATTTGACCGAAACAACTGAAAACCTGTGGGCTGTTGCGTATTCCTGGAAGGGCGAGGCCCTCCCGGAGAGTAAGTTCCAGTTCGCATCTTTTCTGGGCAAGGTAGAGCTGACCCGACTGGGAGTTTTCTCAATGGGAGTTCCGGACCCCAAAGTTGTTGGCTTCAAACATTAAGAGGCAAACTTGAAACAACAAAGGGAAGTCTTCTTTTTCGGAACTACAAGTTCCGGCAAGAGCACACTTGCGAATGCGCTCATCGGGGCTGATCTTCTTCCTCACGCAGTTCAAGAAATGACTGCTGGTCTTACCCGCGTTAGCCATTCCAGACGGAAGTCTTTGAATATTGCCGAAACGGATGGTGCATGCTGGGAATGCGGTTCTTTCGACTTTCGGAGCCCTGAGCAGATCGGGGGGCGGTTACGCGAAGTGATGGAAATATACCATTCCCGAGGGGATCTGGCTCCACCCAGATTTGAAATCAACTGGCCCACCCGTATTGGAAGTCGAATCAAAAGGCGTGATTTGGCGATCTCGTTGGTGGATACACCTGGAGTACGCTGGGTGGGTGATGACCGACACTCTCACGGGCGGACGGAAGGTGCGGTGTCTGTTGTTGTGTTTGGTGCCGATGAAACTGACGAGCGCAAACAGTTTGATTCGCTCAACCTTGCTATGAGTTTGTCAGATAACCCAACGAACATCATCTATGTACTCAACAAGGTGGATATTTTTCTGAACGATCGTGAACCAAATGCGAGTGCAAGACAATTGGAGGATAGGCTGCGCAGGATGATAGCTAGAGCAGAAAGCGAAAGAGGCTTTACCAGCGCTTTGAATCGGCAAATCTACAAGGTCTCCGGCCGTATTGGGTTACTTGCTTCCGTGATCGAAGAGTATGGTGGCTATAAGTCCTGGTTCGCAAGAATCAAGGCCAAATATTTCCAACGCGACGCCAAAAGCATTGAAGCCAAGGCCCTCGAAGAACTAACGAAGTACCACAGGCACTTGCTCGACTCAGAATTCCTCGAAGACCTACCTAGAGCAACCTCGAAATGGACGCTGGCTCAGAGGAAACTGCTGGTGAAAGTCGCTTTGCAGGAATCAATGATCGACCCGCTCGCCAAAGTCATCCTCGACACGCTTACACTTCTTGAACATCCATTTCAAAATCCTCGTGAACTCGTTGCCTAACCTCGGGAATCAACCACGAACAACGGCCGCGCACTGGATCAACGCCGTCCAAAAGACCATATCCGGCAGGAAATGAACGTATCCACCTATGTGTTTCTGCGTCTTTCCATGTCTCGGTGAGAACCTCCGGTCCAAACAAAGATTCGATATCCGTTACAATATCCTCCACTGGCCTTGGGCGACGGTTATGGGCGTAATCATTACGGTCTCCTACAAGACGACCAATTGCTTTCTGGAAGGGTTGACTGCAGATTTGCTGGTAACGATGCATCGCCCACTCGGGTATACGGCGCCTTATTCGTAATCCTTCCAGCCTGTTTCGAATGATTCCGAAAGTAAGGTTGCACTCGCCCTTACCACCGTTTTTGTCGAGCAAAACAGAGGGAGGCTTGTCCTCAAAATCGTAAAAGAGTGCGAGGTCAGTCATGAGCGCAATCTCGGCAAAGTGAAGAAGATTGCGCTCTTGTAACTTTTCATCCGCCAAAGCCCGCGCAGTATGCCTCAGACCCTGCACAATTGGGTGTCCTCCTGCCTCTCGCAATAGTGGTTCTCCCCCACCCACCATCGCGCCGAGCGCCCTCGTACCAAAGCGGACAACTTCTTCAATCAGCGCTGGTTCAAGGATGCATAGGACGACTTTGACAGCTCTATGTGTTCGCCGGCTGAACATAGCCACCGCCTCAAAGAAGGTCTCGGCAAACACAGAAACAGGCAGATGAAAAAGTCCGGTTCCCAACATAGGAAACGCCACACTCTCTAGGCCGGTCTCAGCCACAGACTCAAGAATATCCTCAATACAGCGCTGAATCATGGACGCATGCTTGGCCACAAGTTCATCATCCGAGAGATCCCAGTCATTGGGATGGTGAAACCCCGCATGAAAAATCACGCGTCCTTCCGGACCATTCGTTCGAAGTGTGGTCCCAGGTGGTAATACCTCACCACGCGTCTGAGCTCGGAGCTCGTCTAAAACATAAGGGAAATGCCTACGCAGCTGACCGGATATAGCCGATGGATTCCGCGCCATGTAGAAGCCAGAGTCCTCACTACTCACCCATGCCCTTTCGGGTGCGTCTAAGAGGCTTTGGCCGCGAACCTCCAACGTCACGCTCCCCAAGGACCAACTCCATGGTTCACTCGGCTGAGGCATGGTGCTCCTCTTGCGGAATTGCGCCTTCCACAATTATTTTCAGATAATCAGTAAGCTTTTCCCTACCTTCCCGTTGAGTCAAATCCATCGAGAGATCGACAAAGCGCGTACTTATCCGGTGACGGGCATCGTCCCTCAGTTCGTAATCGCGCTCCTTCACATCGGGCACCCATGGATATAACAAGATGTTATGACTACAGTCGTACCGCGTGGCGTATGCGTAGAGTTGATAAAGGTCGCCAGACGTCACGCCATAGCGATTACCTTTCTCTGTGGCCAACTGCTTCCACTTCGTGTCGATGATCAAACGTGGTGAGTCTCCACACATGACAAGTATATCAGGCTTGAGCTCCAGGACGCCTTTGCGTTCGTCTTTGTCGTTGAGCCTCCAAAGGAGGTACTCGCGGAGGCCTTTTGATTGCGGACTCAATTGAGCATCGGGAAAGTCGCGAATCACGTGCCGCCTCATGAACTCAGCCACAAATCGTTCAAACACGGCATTCATATCGAAGAGTAGCGCGAACGTAGCTGTCTTGCCGCGCATTCCTGTCGCGATGTTGCCCTCCCATACCAATCTGCAGAAGTTAATCAGGGAAGTGAAGCGAGCGTTCTGTCGGTTCTCTGTGAAGTTGTCGAAGTCTGCGGCAATGAGTGGCTTGAGTGAGACTTCGTCCAGAATGCTCAAACAGCTGTCCAGCCGCTCCTGTGATGCTGGTCTGCGTGTGATGTCGCGCAAACGCACGCACGTAGCCTTGAAGATGCGGTTCAAGGGAGTGTCGGCCAGGAATTCTTCGTAGACCGTATAGAAGCGGTCGGCTCGGGCGAAGTTGTGCTTGATATGCTGCGAGAACTTCAGCTTACCCCTCAGGAATCGCAGATTATCCTCCTGATGGACGTATCCATGCTGAACGCCCAGGAGAAGCTGTTCGAGCAGCTGTTCGGCGAAGAGCCGAATCAGCGTCTCTGAGATGGGGGCTTTGTGCAGGCTCTGTGAGGCAAGGTCGCGATCGCGGAGTGGAAGATCGCCGCTCAGACTCAGCATATAGAGCAGATTCTTGCGCTGAAACACTTCTTCGGTTTCCTGTCCCTCAGTGCCTGGCGCTTTTGGAGCCCGATAGATCTTCGGCAAGATCTCAACGATTAGGCTTCCGACCTGAACTATCCCGATCCAATTCTTGGGCTGCAGATATTTGCTCCGCCACTGAAAAATCTGCTTCGACTCTTCTGCGTGCCCCTCATCAAACTCTTGGAGTGTACGAAAATGTTTGGGATGAATGAGCGTCTTTCCACTCGAGTCCCGTTCACCCGTGATGGTGTCCTCGTCCCCAAGATAGACACGTTCATACTCGACCGCCGTAAGCCGATTCAAACCGGGTCCCTGTGGCTTATGCCCATGTCAGTGAGCAGTTCCCTCAATCGCCGCAACGCATCTTTTCGACCGTAGTTGCCTTCGACGATAACGATCCCGTTCGGAGTTTGTATGGGAATTGGTCGAATTGCCGCTTTGCCGTCGGGATGCAGGCCATCACGAGAGACAAAGTGTCGTGAGGAGCGGCGATACGGCAATGGTGGGCTGGCATGTTGAAAAACGTCAGACAAGACGGCTTCAAAAAAACGCGGAACATAGGGTTCCTCATAGGTTTTACCGTTAACCTCCATAGCCAGACGGGTTCGCTGAATCTCATCGTTTTCCTCCCCTGAAACTTCAACTTCCGAAGTCGAGTCCAACATCACTTCGATCTCTTTGAAACGTTCATCCAGTTTCTTCAGTTCCTCAATCCTAACTCCTGCGACACCAGCGAAAAATGAAAGCAAATCTGAGTCGTCTTTCGGGTAGTCCCTCATGAACTCGTTTGAGACCGCGAATTCATACTGGTCTTCATAGTCTTCATCATCCACGAGTAAAACGCTCTTCTCCTCAAGTTTGGTACAAGAAATTACGTGGTGCTTAGCCGGCAGATCTTTCCTCCTTGGTAGACCCTTATCATCGTATGGGTTCGCAAGGGTTAGCGCGATTTTGCGCCAAGCACCGTAGAAATACTCTTGAAGAAGAGGGATCACTTCATTCAAGAAGACAAATTGGAGATCATTGAGAGTCTTCACTTTCAGGAAGTACGAATGACCAATCTGGTGGTCAGCGTCGTACAAGAAACGAATTCTTTGATTAACCTTTTCAAAGACTGCCACACAGACATTCACAAAAAGCAAGTTCTCTTCACTGAGGTCGCGATAATTCTCCTCAAAATGTATCAGTAGAGAACGCACAATCACTGATACATTCGGCATCATTTCTTCGAAACGGAAACGCCGCCTCAGCGCCACGTCCATGAGCGCAATCGACCGGTCGGCCGTGTTCATGGTCCCGATCACATAGAGATTGGGCGGGACTGCGAACTTTTCGCCCGAAGGCAAAGTTACAATCATCGCTTGCACATCACCAAGACGTTTGCTGGGCTCAAGCAACGTCATCAACTCCCCCAAAATCTTGCTGATATTCCCGCGATTGATCTCATCTATGACGAGCACGTATCGACGCGCATTGGAGAAATCTAAGGCTTCAGGTTGTGCCAACGACTCCTTGGCGAGTTCTAACAACTCCGTCAACGGTAGTTGCCCAGGCTCACTGAATAGCCGTACATCCGCCTCAGGCAGCTCTTTCATCGCGTTGAGCACAGTCCAAAAAGGGGTGAAGTTTTGTACATGTTCAGCAAAGTCTTTGGACGTCAGCTCTTTCAGATCCCTATCTTTGAATTGGTCCCACAACTTTCTGAGCTTGTCGCGAGCTATTGAAGGGTATTCTGTGTTGCCTGAGAGCGCAAAGCGCATCCCATCAAACGTCAGGATATAGTCCTTTCTTTCCTTCGATTGAACGTTGAATCCGGTATCCCCAGCCTTTGCCGAAAGAGTCATCCAGCGACTATCAAAATCATCAACCTTTTTGACCCCTTCGCTCAGCGCTAAAAGCGCAAGGCGCTTGAAAGCACCATCACGCAATTTGTATTTGATCTCATCACTCTGAAGGTCGGGAGCAATTCCCTCGACGAACTCTTCATATCCGTAAGATTGATGGAAAGTTACGAACGCGATTTGGTCACGGTCGTAGAGCTCACGATATCGTTTCATCACCTCTTCATAAGACTCTGGAGCCCGCTTGCCATCAATGATCTCGACTGCCCGTCTTGATGTCAGATAGGTCTTACCTGTTCCAGGCGGTCCGTAGAAGATGACGTTCTTTGCGTCCAACACTACAGAATCTAACTTTTGTTCGGCGACATGGGATTGTGTCGTTAGCTTGCCAAGAAGCTCGGTCGCGGATTTGGATTGCTCCTTAGCTATCACATACGAGTTTAGAAATCCCAATCCTAAACTCAACTCGGTTCCTAGTTCAGTCAGGTCTTCTCCCAATTCCTTTTCCAAGTAAACTTGATCTTGCACAACGTTGGACCAGCGCTTGGAAATGGGTTGAGTTTCAAGCCAGTTCAGAAAGGGCTCCGACCATGCTGCTCCGCGATCCTGACTTCCCACGATACGAAGGCGCCAACCAACAGGTTTATGCCGACTAAAATAAAGCTGCATCAACAAGACGGGGGCATGCTGACCAGAGTCTTTCCAGTCGAAGTCGAACGCGGGCTGCTCAGTGAGCAACCCCGTTGATTCATCATGGTAGTTGGGTTTGCATTCCGCGCCATACCCCTCCGCCAGAGCAGCCAACCGGGGGAGCGATTTCTCACACAGTGTAAGTGCTTGAACGACATCAGTATCGACCAACTCGGGAAACTGCCGGAGGTCCTGGACCAACTGATTGAGCTTGGCTTCATCCATCGTATTTAACCGTCATTTGGGAAGGTGTTTCACGAACCATATGCGATTCCTCATATTCCACCAACTCGAATCCTGATGAAGATTGACCCGGGGAGCGCGGTAGGTTTACAACAAGCACAATTCGAATCCATTGGTGGCAATTCTCTTACCCTGAGTGTGTTCATGGCTGACTTCCAACTCCCTCGCGTTGGCATGATGGCAACAGTCCGCAATCGTCGCGGCATCATCACCAATCTGCACCCCTTCGACGGCAAGTCCGACGGCATATTGCACCTGGTTACGATCAGCTACACCGACTCCGACGGCGTCCAAGAGGACCAAGTCATCTGGGAGCGTGAACCCAATGCAACCTGTGTCCTTCCCCTTGCGCTTCCAGCTGTCGAGAAGTCGCCCCCAATGCTCGCTCATGAGTATGATGCGCTCTTGCGCGCAACGCGTTGGGGCGCTCTGACGCCTTTCCTGGCGCCGGAAGATCCCAGCAAGAAAGGAGCAGAGCCGATCTCCGCCCCCTTCCACGGTGCGGTTCAAGTAGAAGACTTCCAGCTTGTCCCAATGCTCAAAGCCTTAAGGATGCCGCGTGTATCCTTGTTGCTCGCCGACGATGTGGGTCTTGGAAAAACCATTGAGGCCGGCCTGATCCTCAATGAGCTACTCATCCGAAGACGTATCCGACGAGTTCTAATCTTGTGCCCTGCTTCACTTCGCGACCAGTGGCAACAGGAGATGGACGAGAAATTTGCCCTAAGCTTTGATGTGATCGATCGGGACGAGACCATCAACCTCAAGAAGCGCCTTGGTATGGATGCGAATCCTTGGCGAGTCTTTCCTAGGGCTATCGCTTCTTACCATTATTTGAGGCAACCCAATGTGATGGAAGAGTTCCGTGCAGCTACGGAGTCAAACGACCCAACTCAACCTTCGCACATGCCGTGGGATCTCTTGATCGTGGATGAAGCGCATAATCTTATGCCGGCAAACTATGGCGAAGATAGTGATCTAGCGAACATGTTGAGAATCATAAGCCCTTGGTTTGAACACAAGCTCTTTCTTACCGCAACGCCACATAACGGCCATACGCGCTGCTTCACAGGTCTTTTGGAACAGTTGGACCCTAGCCGCTTTCATCGCACCAGCGATCTTCACGACAAACGGAACCAGGGGATGAAAAAACGGATCTCCGAGGTCGTGGTGAGGCGCTTGAAAAGTGACATCAACAATTTGGACCTGGAAAACAACCGCCCCCCCCGATTTGCAGATCGGGAGTTGAAGTCCAATGACGTGAATTTTGGTCCTGGCGAGCTTCAGCTTTTTCGCGCGTTTGAAAGCTTCCGATTGGCACTGCTGAGGGAACTCCCCAAGAATGACATGAAGGAGTTGCTGGCGGGTCGTTTCTCTTTGGAGGTGCTCAACAAGCGCCTACTATCAGGTCCCACAACCTTTGCTGACTCTTGGTTCCGCTTTCGCCATGGAATGGACGGCTCACCCGAAAAGGACGTTCAGAGTGCCAACCAGAGCGACGTAGCAAATGCCAAACGTGCTGTGGATCGAGAGATAGACGACGATGTCGAGCATGAGCGTGTTCAGCGTTTTGCAGCAGAAACCACGGGTGAATGGTTCAAGCAATATTACCACAAACTGAAGTCTGAGATTGAGACGCTAGACAGAAGTCTCGCCACGTTGGGACTGAAACCTGTTGAGTCAGGCATAGTCCAAGTCCCAACAGAAGACGCACGCTTTGATATTCTCGCAAACTTCATTGAGGACCGTTTGAGGCAAGACAAAGGTTGGCGTTCGGATGAACGCCTGATTATCTTCACTGAATATATGACCTCGCTGAACTATCTGTCTCACAGACTCAGAACACGGTTCAAAGACCACACACGCTTTCACATTCGCGAGCTCTTTGGCGGAATGCAACGTGCCGAACGGGAGGAGATTAAGCTCATCTTCAACGACCCAGATTCAGGAGCCAGGATTCTGATCGCGACAGACGCCGCGTCTGAAGGTCTAAACCTGCAAGAGAGTGCACGCCTGCTCTTTCATTGGGATATTCCATGGAATCCTGCGCGCCTTGAACAGCGCAACGGGCGCCTCGATCGTCATGGTCAGGCTCGAACCGTTGAAGTCAATCACTTCGATAGCAGTGCTGCAGATGACCTAAAATTTATGGCCCGGGTTATTACCAAGGTACATACCATTCGCAACGACCTCCAAACCATGGGCGAAGTCTTCGAAAGAGCATTCGAAGAGAAGTTTTCGTCGCTCACAGAATCGAAAAATGCTTTGCCAAATCTGGATCGACGGACGGCACACGTCCAAAAGACAAGTGAGGCCAAACTCGACCTGGGTGAAACCAAATCGCAAGATGATGTTTTACTGGAGGAAGCTGCACGCATCGGAGAATTTCAAGACCATATTGATCTCACCCCAGATTCACTGAAGTCAACCTTGGAGGCTGCCTTAGGGATAGGGACTGGACTTCCACGCCTATCCTCCTCCGATGGTGGACGATACAGCCTCAATCACCCCATTCCGCCTCACTGGAACTATCTAATCGACTCAACCTTGCGCAAAGGGATTGCCGACCGTGCCCAATCGGGTGCCCTTCCGCGACTGGCATTCGATTCGGGTACGATGACCGAACAAGTTGGGGAGCGGCGCGTTTTCCGGCACAGAAAAGATACAGTCCTGATGCACCTCGGCCATCCGCTATTTAAACAAACGCTGGCGCAGTTTGCACGAGCGCGTTTCCCAAATGCAGGCGTGGTGAAGGGTGAATATTCGACCACTCTTGACGCATCCCGTTGGATTGTACGGACGGGTGGAGTCCCCAACGGAATGGATGCACTTCTCCTGTTCACCGTCGAGGAGCTGGCCATAAACAAGCTCCGTGAACCGCTGCATCATTGGGTCCGAACCATTGAAATCCCGATCAAGGACGGTCAACTTCAAACCCCAATGCCGTATCGGCCGCCTACAGAGGTACCAACCGGTGAATCCGCAACACCAGTTCAACTTGAAATCGCCCGCGACATTTGGACCGATATTGCCCTGGACTGCATGGAGTTCGTAAAGTCCCTTAAAGGGGCAAGGTCAGAGCAGATCAAATCGCTTCTCAAAGAACACCGGCCTGCGGTCATCAAAGCCGAGAAGCAACGTTATACAGAACGCATTAACGAAATCAAAAGCGAGAGCCAGTCAAAGAACGTCGATAAGCTTAAAGCTGACCTCGAAAAAGAGACAGCGCAACAGGCTTTAGACAGCGACTCAAAACAGCGTCGAATGGAAAAGATTCGGTCGCTTGAGGACGAAATCAAACTGCGCGAATCTCATTACGCTCAGCTTCTGGAATCCGTCAAAAAGCAAGAAGAAGAGTTCTTGAAACACATCCTTCCCAACCGCCTTGAGCTCGATGGGGAAATCAGCATCTTTCCTGTCGCTGTGGAGATCCGACTATGAGCACCCCACAATGGTTCGCCCAACTCACCCTCAATGGCTTGTTCATCTCGCCAGCCAAAGTCATCGAGTTTTTTTCCGGAGATACCCCAGGCATTTCGGAAGATACCGCCACAGAGCTCCGACAACATCTTGGTAAGCTCAACCAGGACCCCAAACATCTGGCTGATTGCGTTAAGTATGTGTGCATAAACGTGTTGGGCTGGACAATTTCGGGCATCATTGCCGCCCCAGACAAGAGCTGGTCCCGAATTCTCATTACCCGTGAAGCGTTTCGACCTGACATGGTTTGGAAGCGGCTTGAGGGCTACGCGCCAATTCCTGTGTTCCGAGTCAAGCCGCAAGGTCAATGGCCCGCCTGCATCGAAAAACCACTCGGAGTGGGTAAAGGTAGACGGGACATCGCTAAGGTTGTGGAATGGATGCGGCGGGCGGAGCAGAACCTAGCCGTGGTTACCAATGGTCGCTACTACCGTCTCCTCTACGCAAATCCGGACTCCGAGTCCTGGGTGGACTTTGACATTCAGCAAGTGCTTGAAGACCGCGACCACCACGCAGCCTTCACACACCTTATGGGAATCGAAGCCCTCAAGTTCGTTGAAGGGGATACTTCAAAACTACTCAAGGCCATCCAGTCCACACGACAAGGCCAGTCCGAGCTCTCAAGCATATTGGGAGAGCGACTGCGGCGGGCGATAGAGATTATCATCCGACACTCGAATCCTCAGGCACTGATTGCGCTCGACGAAGACCCAGGGATCGAGAAACGAGACATCTACATTGCCGCCTGCCGAATCATGATGCGATGTGTGGTTGTGTTTTTCGCTGAAGCGCGAGACCTGCTACCACGCAACATCGCCGTCTATAACCATTCCTATAGTTTGCAGGGACTCGCACAACGACTGAAACTAGAGTCAGGAGGCAATAAGAAGCGACTTCGTCATCGTTACTCGGCATGGCCACGAATTCTGGCGCTCTTTCGCCTCGTTCATCAAGGATCTGCGCACAGCGAGCTCACCATCAACGCATATGGGGGCGAGCTTTTCCGACCGGGAGATACTGAGAGTAATAATCCAATAAGCAGAGCACTTGCTGTTTTTGAGGACCCCTCCAATGATCTCTCTGATGAAGTCATTCACGATATCCTTGAGCTCCTGACGGAGAGCCGAGCCAAAGTCAAGGTGGGTGGATCAAACAAGTCAATCCCAGTCCCCGTCGATTTTTCGGCGTTATCCACGGAATACATCGGCATCATCTACGAAGGTTTGCTCGACTACGAGCTGCATCGCGTACAACCCAATGAACCGATGATCATGCTTCCCCTTGGAAGTGAGCCAATCCTGCCATTGGAACGCTTGCGTGAAATGCCAGAGAAGAAGTTGAAGGAGCTCCTGAGTGAGTTCGGAAAGGCAAACAAAAAGGCGCTGGGCTCAGATGATGGTGAAGAATCTGCGGATGACGAGGAAGCTGCCGAAGAAGACGAGCTGGTTGATGAGGAAAGTGAGGACGAGGAAGTCGAGGCATCCGACGACTCCGACGATGATTCGGACGAAGAGGACGATGAACCTGCAACCGACACCGGCTACTACCATGCTGCACTTGAATGGGCGCGCAACGCTGTCATCGCGGCAGGACTCGTTACTCCTCCCAAGGGCGCGAAATCTCCTGAAAAGTGGACGATTGAATTCACAGAGCAACGCGAAAAAGCCGCCCAGAAGCTCGTCAGCAAGGACCGACTCTTCCTACCCGATACATGGTACCTCGCACGTTGGGGTGGCACACGTAAAGGATCGGGCACGTATTATACTCGCCCACAACTTGCGATACCCACCGTCAGCCGCACCCTTGAGCCATTGGCGTACAACCGACAGGATGACGGCACACTCGAACCCAAGAGACCGGAAGAGATTCTGGCATTGAAGGTTTGCGACCCCGCAATGGGCTCGGCCTCCTTCCCTGTGGCCGCGTTGCGCTATCTAACCGAGGCTCTGTATCAGAGCCTCCTCTTCCACTCGTGCATCCTAGATAAGGACAACAAGTCCTATATCCGGCTTGCGGATGGCCATGAGTTAGAAGGGATGGCCGACGATCCCATTCCTGTACCGCCTGACCATGAAGAATTTGAGAGGATGCTCAAGGCGCGGCTCAAGCGCTATGTGGTTGAGCGCTGCATCTACGGGGTAGACTTTGACCCGCTCGCCGTTGAGCTTGGTCGCCTGGCCTTGTGGATCGAGACCATGGACCGAGACCTACCTTTTGGGTTCCTGGACCATAAAATCAAATGCGGAAACTCGTTGGTGGGCTGCTGGTTAGACCAATTCCAGGACTATCCGCTTCTGGCCATTTCACGACAAAACTGGGACGCCGGCGACAAGACCCACAACGGACATCATTTTGAAAAGAACCTCACTGGGAATGCCTACAAGGAAGCTTTTAATGACGTGGTGAAGCCGGGTATTCGCCATATGATTGAGTCACAGATTCAAGTCCTTATGGGGACAGTCACCCAGTTTGACCACGAATCCGTGCACACCGAGGCTTTCGAGTTGATGGAGGCACTTCATAAGCTACCGATTCACGAAACGCACGCCCGAGAAAGACTCTACAGGGAGAGCCGCACGAGTAATCCCACATTTGACAGACTCAAAATGGCCATGGACACCTGGTGTGCGATCTGGTTCTGGCCCGGTGAATCGATTGAGCATCTTCCCACGCCCCAAAACTGGTTTGATACGCCGGAAGTCACAAAAGAAGTCATTTCTGAGCTAGCTGGGAAGCATCGATTTTTCCACTGGGAACTCGAGTTTCCGGATGTCTTCAACCCATACCGACAAGGGTTTGATGCCATCCTCGGAAACCCACCCTGGGAAATCTCCAAACCCAATTCGAAAGAGTTCTTCTCGAACATCGACCCGCTATACCGCAGTTATGGAAAAACAGAGGCGCTGAGGCGCCAGCAAGAACTCTTTGAAAAGAGCGAGCAAGACGAGCGAGCATGGCTTGAGTATCGCACTCAGTTTAAGTCCCTTTCCAATTTCTACTCCAACCGTGCCCATCCCTTTGGAGACGATCGCGCGCGATTGGGCGAGGATTTCAAGAATAAATCCCTCGGAAAAGACAGCGATAACCTGCACTACAACTGGCTTGAGAAGAGGCGAACGCGCAAGGGCTACGCATCGAAAGAACATCCGTATCAACATCAAGGATCGGCAGATATCAATACGTATAAGCTCTTCCTTGAGCTAGCGCACGGGCTGCTTCGTGATGATGGCTATATGGGATTCATCGTGCCATCCGGGGTTTATACGGATAAAGGCACCACCGACTTACGCCGCCTTTTTCTGGAGAAATCGCGTTGGCACTGGCTCTTTGGGTTTGAGAACCGTAACAAGATTTTTGATATCGATAGCCGATTTAAATTCAACCCCATCATTGTTCAGAAAGGTGGCACCACCACGGCGATCAAGGCCGCATTTATGCACCGTGAGCTCGCCGATTGGGAAAACGCGGACAAACATGTTTTGAGCTATCCGGCGGAACGCATCAAGCAGTTCAGTCCCAAGTCGCTTTCGATTTTGGAGATTAGAGGCGAGCGCGACCTAGAGATTCTGCAGAAGATTTACGGCAACGGCGTGCTCCTCGGCGACGATTCGGAAAACGGTTGGGGAATCAAGTATGCGACTGAGTTCCACATGACCAACGATGCCAAACTCTTCCCGCCGCGCGAAAAGTGGGAGAAGGAAGGCTATAGTCCCGACGAGTACGGACATTGGTTGAAAGGCCCGTGGAAACCTGTGTCCGAATTCGGCTTTGACCCGAATCAACATCGTCTGGACCCACAGTACAAACATTGGTCCATCCTTGATCGTCCCAAAGGCGTCGTGCTTTCGCGCGATGGTCAAATGGCCATGGATATCGGTGAGGTCGAGGACGTCGCCCTCCCCCTTTACGAAGGCCGCATGATTGGGCAGTTCGACTTCAGTCAGAAGGGCTGGGTCAGCGGAAAAGGTCGGAGTGCAGTGTGGCGCGATATACCTTTTGACGCGAAGGAAGTTGAGCCGCAGTTCTTGATTGCATCAGAATTCTACTTGGATCGTAGTCTTTCGTTGTCACACCATAGGCACTTCAAAGCAGTTTTGATGGACGTCACTTCCTCCACAAACTCTCGTACTGCCATACTTGCTGGTCTCACGCACCGCCCGTGTGGTCACAAAACTCCCACTTTGACATTAAATCGGGAACTCGTTTCGCCTTTTATTGGTGTCGCAAACTCGTTTATCTATGACTATCAACTCAGAATGAGTCTGGGTGGCAACTCGCTAATTTGGAGCGTACTTGAGTCCTCTAATTTGGTTAATCCCGACTTGCCGGTGCTAAAATTGGTGTCTCAATTGGTGTCTGGTCTTGGGTTAACACACGTCCAGTTCGCATCTGCGGCAATTACTCTTCCTCGTCGCGAAACTGCCTGGAGGAGTATGTGGAATTTGCGAAACTGCATCAGATTGGAAAAGCGTGTTATTTTGGACGCTGTGATTGCCCAACTTTATGGACTATCCGAAGCCGATATGCGGCACATCTTATTGGAATGTGATTTTCCACCGGGTGACAATCAATTCACGTCGAGTCTGAACACCAAGGGGTTTTGGCGCTCTCAAAAAGGGGAGGATCCTGAACTCAGGCACACTGTACTCACACAGGTGGCGTTTGCCGACTTACAGAAGCTTATCGCTGCTTTAGGGGATGAAGAGAAAGCTATCGCGATCTTCTGTGGATTGAGTAACTCTGAGGAACTCCCAAATTTTCAACCGCTTCAAAGAGCGGTGCCACATGTCGATCCAAAGGAAGGATGGATGATACCGAAAAGCCTTCGTCTGGCGGATTACGGATTGGGACACGATGAACGTGCCAAGGCGTATCAACCCGTAGCAAGTCACCTGGGGCCAAGATTCTACGATTGGCAACTCGAGCAGAGTGTTGAGGAGAGCTGGGAGGAGTGTGCTCGCCACGCCGAGCTTCTCGAAATGATTTTACCCACAACTCATGCACCTGAATCATCAGTAAACATCAGCAAGAAGAGCCAATCCCGTCAGGTGAGTCTGCTGGAGCAAGGGGACTAGTAGGCGTGGGTCAGGGAAGTTTTCCGTTCCCATTCGTGTTCTCGAAGTTGTAGGATGAGCAGTGCTTTTTGTAGCGCCTCACCATGCTAACAAGCAGGTTGCGTCCATGACAAAGTTTTCGATACCGCTAAAAGAATCACTCCTGGTCGGCTTTTTGAAAGGCGCGGAGTCTGAAGTCCCTATCGAGGCTCTACAGCTGGAGTTCTATGGGTACACCCTTGAAAAATTGGAGCAAACGCAGCCAATCGACCCCAGTCATGCGCTCATCAGTGAGAACGATTCCCAACCTTCGCTTTTGGTGGGCCCACTCTCCATCGGTGTGAGCGTCAGGGAATACCAGAGTTGGGAAATATTTAGAGATTTGGCATGGGATACACTTTTGAGGGCCCACAGCGTCTACACTGAGGGTTGGATCGAAGGCCTGCTTCTTCGATATGTGGATCGCTTTGAAGGAGAAAATCCGGCGGCCGTTGCCGCTTCTTTGAAGATCCTCAATTCCTTGTTGGAAGGAGGCAGTTTTCAGGAAGGTCAATTCACCTACAGCGACGCACTTAATCTGGCTAATGAGCCTTCCCATGTCCTTACGAACTATACGTTCCATCATTTTGAAGATGAAGAAAACGTAGAGGGCTTTATTGGTTTGGTGATTTTTGACACGTACGCATTATTTGAGAACCTGAACAAGAGGCCGGATGAATGGCTTGAGGCTGCCCATCGCTGGCAGAAGCAAGCATTCTGGAGGGCATTAACTCCAGATTATCTCGGCGGCCCTGGCGCGAACTGTTTTGATGCTGAGGAGCGTTCAGTCTTTGAGAGGCAACCATGACGGAAGCGATATCAGACTATGCGGGGAACACACTAACCGCGCTTAACATCCGTAAGACGAAGAAGAAACTTATCTTCGCTAAGATAGGCTTTCTTCAAATTGAGGATCGAAAGGAGACTCTTCGACAACTCAATGCAAATCTGCTTGCCGAAATCGATGGGAAGTTAAAGGATCTTTACAGAGCCAGCATCAATGACGTGGATGACAAGATTGACTCGCTAGCATGGGACGGTGGTTTCAATCGCGAGATATGGTGGCGAGCAATTCATAGTCCTGACTTGAGGTACGACTTGCAGGCGATAGCAGCCAGGATCTTCACCCAGGCCGCATTTCCTAAATGCTCAGAGATTTCTTATCCCCGAGTGCAAAACCCAATTCGCCCAGACGACACCAACTGGAGGAGGATAGTTGAAATGGCCTCAAATGGAACTCTCCTTGTTCCGCTTGGTGTGGTTGAAGGTTTAGACCGTGTCTCTGACTTTGAGGGATTAAGGGTAATTCGCTCAAAGTGCCGCGATGCGGATGCTTTGGAGCGACTCGATGAGATTCTAGCAGAAGCCACGAATGGATGATGAATACTTCGCTCGGATCTTGAGCATTAAACCAGCAGCTGTGGCAAAACCGGAAGCACCGGAATTCCTAGACGCCTTAGGAGAAAACTTCTGTTTGCGTGACGGGGAAAGCGGTCTTTCTTTGTGGCGCCTTCGCGCCATCCAACCTAAAGCTCATTGGGAATCCGATGTGGTGACCGCATGGGCGGCTTACGCCAAGAGCCGTCAAGATACGATTCAGTATTTGGTGTTACCCGGGCGTCTGCTCCGCGGTTTGGGAATAGAGCCAACGTGCATTCCAGATTTACGCTCTTTCTCTTGTATTCAACAAGACCACTTTGAAGCCCATATCTCGGAGGGGCAAAAGCAAAGGCTTCTGACTAGACTCCAGAGTCTTTTGATAAAAGACAAATCCTTCTACTTCCAGCGTATCCCCCGCGGCGAGTTGCCAGCACGCTTGAAGTGTCTCAATCACAGGTGCCCCATTTACGAACACGAACGGCGAATGGAATGGGTGTTGAGCCATCTTGATTGAATGGTGCGTATCGTCCCGATCGTGCTATCTTGCACGAGAATTCAAATGAATGACTCTGTTCGGGGCAACGATGCTTAATCCGATTACGTACACGGAGAATGTCGCGCGCGACTTCCTTCGCTATCAACTCTCTGCTTATCCGTTGGCTGACGACCGCATGCAGGAGCAAATGCGGAGTCTCTTGAATCTGGACGAGACCCGCAAAACCCCTCTTCTAAAAGGTCCCTATGTAAGTCTGAGCCGGATGTTCCGGCAAGGGACTGCCGTCAAGGATTTGATTCTTGAGGGGGTTCTGCATCCGCATATGGAGCGGATTGTATCGTATAGCCATCTTTATGGTCATCAAGACACGGCCGTCAGGAGCATTCTCAGTGGAACACATACGCTGGTGTCCACCGGAACTGGCTCCGGCAAGACCGAGTCCTTTCTTTATCCCATCATCAGCCGTTGTCTGGCGCTAAGAGATCAGAATACAGCGGCTGGAATCACAGCTGTCATCGTTTATCCGATGAATGCACTCGCAGAAGACCAACTCGGACGTTTGAGAGAACTTTTGTGCGGAACGGGGATCAGTTTTGGAATCTACGTAGGCTCAACGCCGGAACGTGCTGCTGATGTCTCAGGTATCAGACTGCCACAGAATGCGTCTCGCGAGACGTATCTGGCGGCTTTGGAGACCGAGCGCCAATCGTCTGAGCCACGTGCCGTTCATCCACCGGAAGAGCGCGCTAGCCGCGAGGAAATGCGTGCTTCTGGCAAGCAGCCACGCATCCTCTTGACCAACGTGAAACAGCTCGAGCTTTTGCTCACGCGTCAACGCGACGTGGAACTTTTTGATGCGGCGAGGCTTGAGTTTTTGGCGGTGGACGAAGCCCACACATTTAGTGGTGCGATGGGTGCTGAGACTGCCTGCTTGATTCGCCGTCTCCGAGCGTTCTGCGGCCATACGCCTGATGACACAGTGTGTATTGCTACATCCGCGACCATCGCCGACCCAAAGTCGGGTGTGCATGCTGCTCGTGAGTTTGCGTCGCGTTTCTTTGGAATTCGTGCCGAAAATGTCGAACTCGTCAGCGAGGAATATCAAGAAGAGACCTGGGCAGATGAGCTTGTTCCGTGCGCGCCTCCTTCAGGCGACCCGCTTGTCCAGCTAGAAATGGTCCTGACCATTCTGCGCGATGCAGACGTGGATAGTCCCGACGACCGCGCATTAAGTCAGCTTAAGACCTATCTTCAAACCCTACTCGGTGCACGAGTGGACATGAATGATTGGCGGCGAAGTCTCTATGATTTGCTCGGATGCAACGAGACCGTCTTTCATATCGCGAGCGAGCTCAATAAACCTGCGTCGTTAAAGGTGCTCTGTGAGACCGTTGCAGAAAAGCTTGGACGAAACGTTCACGAGGCCGAACTCCTCATGTGGTTGGCATTGGGAGCCGCCGCTCGAAAGAATGAGCGGCCGCTCCTAAGACCCGTGGTTCACGCTTTTGTGCGAGGTGTGGATGGTGCGGTCGTGACCTTCCCTGCCCAAGTTCCAGATCCCAAGCTCTGGCTCGCCGCGGAAGATGCAGTTGAAGAAGCCGAGGAACTTCATCGCCTTCATGTGATGACCTGCACAACTTGCGGACAGCATTATTTTGAACATTTTGTGGCCGACTTTGAATTCATGGGCGCATCACCTGGCGGGGGCGAGCTCTTGGACGGCATGCGTTTGTGGCCGGCCTTGGAGTCGAATTCGGAAGGCGCGAACCGCGTTGTATTGCTGAATCGTTTTGCATTCATGGACGAGGAAGATGAGACGGACCTTGGCAAACACAACCGACTTTCGGCCATCTTCTATTGTCGATTCTGTGGTGGCTTACATTCTACGTCGCGTGAACGATGTGGTTCATGTGGGAACTCTGACGCATTGATTGAACTCTTTGCCGTTCAACAAAAGCGCGACGCTCCGGGTAGGCTGAGCTCATGCGTAGCCTGTAAGCAGCCCTCCAGAACACGCCATGGACGGCACCGCGAACCTGCGCGTCCCGTGAAAGCTGTGAACGTTTCTGATGTCCACGTGCTCGCGCAGAGTATGCTTCAACACGCGGAGCGAAGACGCCTTTTGATCTTTGCCGATAACCGACAGGATGCAGCCTTCCAAGCTGGATGGATGCAGGATCACGCGCGGCGTTTTCGACTACGTGCCGTGATGGATGAAATCATTCAGGCGGGAGCGACCTCGCCCGGCGATTTGGTCTTTGCTCTGGATGAACTCTTAGAAAACGATGAGGACCTGTCCCGTGCTCTGATCCCGGAAGTCTGGCGTGTGGCACGAAAGGAACGTTCCGGAAATCAACACCAACAAGAGCGAAAGAAGTTTTTGCGACTTCAGGTGATGCGTGAGCTGGCGACTGGAAATAGACAGCGGCTCGGTCTCGAACCCTGGGGTCGGATGCGTGTGGATTACGCCTCTTTAAACCCGGACCATGTTTTCTTTAAAAACTGGGCACCGGAGTTTGGAATCGAGCCAATTGAGTTGGTGGACGGCGTAGCCTCCATGCTCGACGTAGAGCGTCGGAAGAATATTCTCTGGGATCCTGAGACCGGGCTTTACTCGCGGTATTGGTATGAAAATGCACGCGAGGTCGAACGTGGGTACATCCCGTTGATGCAAAGCCCACCCAAGGGACTAAAACTGCGTCGTGGTGATAATGACGATAAACGTTGGGTGGGCCAGTTCATCGCTCAAAATGGTCAATCAGCGCCGGCTCAAGCCGTAAAGAAGTGGGGACTCGACCCGGAGCGCAGCGTTTCTTTCCTGGAAGAACTTTGGAGGTTTTTGACAGAAGAAACTGCAATCTTGAAACAAGTTACTCTTCTTGGAGGACGTGGCGAAGCGCTGGTTGGGAGTGCTGGCACCCATCAGATAGATTCGGATAGCCTCCTTCTCGTGCCACATACTGGTGTTTGGCAATGTAGGAAATGCCGGCGGGGTTATGCTCGGTCCGCGCCACATAGTGTGTGTATGGGATGGCATTGCGACGGCACCCTAGAATTCAAGCCCGATAACGATGATGACTACGACCTTACGCTCTTGAAAGAGAATTTCGTGATGGTGCGTCCGCGTGAGCACTCCGCTCAGGTCCCGGCGGAGGATCGTGAGGTGATTGAGCGACTCTTTAAGGGAAGCGGAGAGCGGGTAAACGTGGTTGTGTCCACACCGACGCTCGAGTTGGGGGTTGATATTGGGGCCTTGGACTCTGTGTTGATGCGCAATGTACCGCCTTTGCCTGCCAATTACTGGCAGCGTGCAGGTCGCGCGGGTCGACGTCACAGAATGGCCGTGAACCTCACGTACGCGCGCCCAGCGAGCCACGACCGCGCCTATTTTGCGGATCCTTTGAAGATGTTGGGGGGCTTGATAACGCCACCGAGCTTCAACCTGAAGAATGCCGTAATGGTCAAGAAGCATGTTCATTCAGCGGTTCTCGGGCTCTTGCATAAATGGGCGCGATCGTCGGATTTAAGTGAGTTCGATCGTGCGGAAATCAAAGAGGCGCTTGGCCGCACCTTTCCCCATCAGATTCGCGGGTACCTCTTTGATGAGCAAGGCCGAGTGCTCTTGAGTCTCTTTGATGTGAGTCCTTTGCGGACGCTGACGAGCAAGCACTTAGAAGGTCTTCTGGCACATGTGGTGGAAGCTTTTGCTCAAGGTTGGCCGGAAACAGATGAGGTTGTGGTGAGTGAGGCAACCTTGCGCACCGCTATTTCCGAGATGCCAGAAGAATTGGAGTCGGTCATTCGACGATTGGACCGACGTCTTCGTTGGGCACTTGGACAATTGGATAGATTGGACGTGCGCCGTAGGGAGCAAGGGACTCTGGTAGAAGAGGATCAAGAGCTCTGGCGTCGGTGCGACAAGCTTGTAAAGAAGCTCAAAGGCGAGGTGACAAGACGAGGAAATCAGGCCGAAGGGTTCGACGATACTTACACCTACGCAGTCTTGGCCGCTGAAGGCTATCTGCCGGGTTATGGTCTTGATAACGGTGCAATTGCTGCGACGCATATCGCGCCTGAGAATGAATATCGAATGCGCGATTGGATCATCCGGCGTGCACCGGCGATGGCCCTTCGAGAGTACATCCCAGGAAACCTGATTTATGCAAATGGACACCGGTTTGCGCCTCGGTATTTTCAACTCTCACCGGAAGATCCCACTGTGTTCCAAGTGGATATTGCGAACGAGGCAGTAGTTGAGCGTGGTGCCGGACGCCCCCAAGACGCGCAACGTGTTAGCGAATCACACCTCGCCGCTGTGCCCGTTTGTGATGTGCAGCTTCCTCATTTCGCAAGTATCTCCGATGATGAAGATTATCGGTTCCAACTTCCATCGGCGGTCTATGGTTATGAGCTGGAACGCCACGAAGAAGGCCGTGCGTTTGATTGGGGTCGCTCAGAGATTCTATGGCGACGTTCCGTCCATATGCGGCTGGTAAATGTAGGCCCTTCCGGAATGGTTGCGACCCAGCAACTTGGTTTCCCAATTTGCACGGTGTGTGGACAGAGCCGTTCTCCGTTCATTCCAGACGAGCATCTGAAGAAGTTTCAGGAGGCTCATAGAGAGCGCTGTGGACAGACACCGTACAAGATAGGGATCTTTGCAGATGTCATCGCTGATGCTTTGACCTTCCAACATGTTGCAGATCGGAAGGTCGGCCATAGCGTGCTTGAGGCGCTACGACAGGGGGCTTCACAGGTCCTCGAAATGGAGATTGATGATCTACAACTCCTGGCAATGGGATATGCGGGCGGCACCCATGTGGACATGGTTCTTTACGATCCGATGCCAGGTGGTTCGGGCTTGCTCGAACAGATGTTGGCGCGGTGGCCGGAGGTAATCGAAGCTGCGAAGGAGCTCTTGGAAACTTGCGCTTCGGACTGTGGCTCTGCCTGCGTGGATTGTTTGTTGACCTATCGCAACGCCCATTATCACAGGCACTTGAATCGCCATTCTGCAATTGAGTTCTTTGACCGCGAAGGGGCGCATATTGAATTCAAGCATGACATTCCTGCCCGGCTTCCGACAGAATCTCAGTCCGGGGAAATCACGAATCGCGCTGAAGAAATTCTGGCTCATATGATGAAGCGTGCAGGATTCCCCGAGCCCATTGCACAAAAGGAGATCGACCTTGGTCATCCTCTTGGCAGGACGTTCCCAGACTTCTACTTTGACGACCCAAATGAGATGTTTGACGGGATCTGTATCTACCTAGATGGACAGACCAAGTATGGCCCAGATCCTGTGCAGGAGCGTCAACGCGAGCTTGGAATCCGTCAGGAACTTGAGGCGCGTGGATATCGGGTTTTGGAGATTGAGTTCAGCGCACTTACCGACCAAACAGCGATGGGTAGGACTTTCCAAATGTTGGCGCGTTTGTTGATGGGACGGGATGCGGCCGATCGAATCAGAGGTGACTTGTCGTGGTTTGAAGAGATGGCCCCCACTGCCCCTGCAGCGGGAACAGACGCTTGGGTTGACGTCGCTTATCTGATTGGAAGCGAGTGGGCCCCCCTTGTGAGTGCATTGAGGAACGACTTTCCCGGTCCTCAGATTGTAGGCGAAGACATCATGGAGGGTTCCCGGGCGACTGGCGCGCGAGTGTTGATGGCCTGGTTCAATGAGAATCGTCGGATTGAGCTTCGGGATGGCGGTCCAGACTCTGGTGATGCTTTGGTAATCACACCGGACACGGATGTGAATGGAGTTAAGGACTTTTTGCGCAGGCATTTGGAGGTGGAATGAGATTCGCGATCGCCGACACCTTCCAGAAAGGTCTCGACAAGCTGAGCAAAGGGGACCAGACCCTGGTGAAGCAGCGGGCCTTTGACTTTCAGACGGACCACCAAAACCCAAGCCATCAATTTCACAGGCTCCAGGGGTTGAAGGAAAAGCGTTTCTGGACTGTCTATGTCAACATGGACATTCGCATCATCGTCTACAAGGACGGCGATCTTATGATGCTTTGCTACACGGACCATCATGACGCTGCGTATGAGTGGGCCAAGGGGCGACAAATTGAAGTGCACCCTGAGACTGGCGCGACCCAGCTGGTGGAACTGATTGAACGACGTGAAGAAATCGTTCAGCAGGTTGTCCGTCAGCAAGTTGTGGAACCACCCATCTTTGGGCGATTTGAGCCCAGCTATCTTCATAAGCTTGGGGTGCCTGAAAGCTGGCTCGAGCCTCTGAAGTACGTTACGGACTCGAACCTCCTTGATACGCTCGAACGCCTGCCACAAGAGGCGGCTGAGCGCTTGATGCGGCTTGCTGCTGGTGAGGTGGTCGAGATTCCCAATGTCTTGCCGACGGTCGATCCGTTTGCCCATCCCGATACGCAGAGGCGTTTCCGGGTGGTGGAGAATCAGACGGAGCTTTATCGCGCGCTGGAGTGGCCCTGGGAGCGCTGGACGACCTTTTTACATCCAACACAAGAGCGTGCTCTCCAAAGGACCTATAATGGGCCTGCATACGTCTCAGGAGGGGCAGGAACGGGAAAGACGGTAGTTGCCCTGCATCGCGCCTACAAATTGCTCAGGGAGGCTCCTGAGGGCCGTGTGCTCTTCACCACGTTCTCGAGCACATTGGCAAGCCGCTTGGAGCTCAGCGCAAATATTCTGATGGGAAGGGACACAGAGGAGCGCCAAAGGCTGCGGATCACCAATCTACATGCCTTGGCACGTCAGATATGGGTGGATGATTTGGGGCGAAGATTTCAGGCTGTCGATCGAGATGGCTTGAGTGACCTGATGGCTCAAGCGAAGAGTTCTCTGGATTCCAGTGGAATGAGTTTGGGATTCCTCATGTCCGAATGGGAGAGTGTGGTTGACAGTTGGGGGATTGAGACTTGGGATGACTATCGTGGATTTCCCCGTAAAGGTCGTGGCACGCCTCTGGATGCGAGAACTCGACTTGCCGTTTGGAGGGTTTTTGAGCGCGTACGAGAGCTGCTGAGTTCCCAGGGCAAATCTACGTGGAACCAGCTCTGCTACTCATGCATTGAGGCGCTGGATGACGGAACTCATCGCTGGGACCATATCATCGTGGATGAAAGCCAGGACTTTGGCCCTGCCGAGCTCAGGTTGGTGCGTGCCCTTGTGGGGACAGGCACAAACGATGTCTTCTTGGTCGGAGATAGTGGTCAACAGCTTTATCAACGCCCGTTCTCGTGGCGAGACGTTGGGATAGAGGTGGTCGGACGTTCTACCAATCTGAAGGTGAACTACCGAACTACGGAACAGATTCGTCGGTTTGCCGATGGACTGATGCCACCCAACATGCGTGAGCATGGAGGTCAGGAGCTATCTCGGGGGACGGTCTCTTTGCTTCAGGGCGAAGCGCCCGTAATCAAAGGCTTTCCCTCAGCCGACGACGAGATCCGATTCGTGGTGACCCAGATCAAGACTTGGCTTGATGAGGGTATGCAGCCGAAAGACATCGCAATTTTGGGCCGAGTGAAGAAGAAGGTGTTGGTGGAACGCGCAGAACAGGCTTTAAGCCAACTAAATGTTCCATACCATTGGCTTAAGAGCGAAGAGACCGTCATTCCGGAGGCTATAAGCCTAGGCACCATGCATAACGCGAAGGGCCTCGAGTTCAAAGCAGTGGTGGTGATGGGTTGCGAGCGCGGTACTGTTCCCCTTACCTGGGTGCTTTCAAATGCCTCGGATGATGCGGAGCGCGACGAAGCTATGGCCCGCGAACGCAACCTCCTCTACGTCGCGACCACGCGGGCTCGGCAGGACTTGGTTGTCACCTATGTTGGCGAGCCTAGCGAATTCATATGAATCCCTCTTCGGCGGCCTTCACAGGCGCGAGTGCCTTGCTCGGCTTCACGAAACAGATGATCTCAGATACTAATATAAATGAAATCCCTAAAACTCTATGAAATTAAAAGCCACTCATTTTGATGATTTTTTGGCTAAATTCAAAACATCCCAATGTCAGTTACATCCACATAAATTCAAGAACTGAAAAAAAGGAAATAGAAATCGCAGAGGCGAGGACCCACTGTTTCCAGAAAAAACTTTCTCGCGAGTATCTGGCCCACCCCATATTTAGTTAACTTAAGCATGATCGACTCGCTGCAGCGCTCACTGGGTCTCCATCGAAATGCCGTATACTTGCCAACCCACTTATGTCTTATGTGGTTTTTTACGCCATACACAAAATAAGACTTGACTCTATTCCGCCCGGTGTCTAGCTTGCCAAGATATACGGAGGTCAAGATGGTAAGTCTGGCAAGAAAAGAACTGGATCGATACTTAAGAAGGCGACAATCTGAAGTGCAGGAAGTGACGTTCGATGAACTACGGCAGGTGTTTCACCCAGAAGACGAATTGCGGTCGTACCTGAAGGAGGGGGCCGGTGGTCTGGGGAAATACATTGTGGGCCGGAAGGGTCACGAAACGCGACTAGCGTTCCATCCTGAGCCAGAACCTGATCAAGAGAATGGCGGACCTTCGCAACCTCGACTTGAAACAGTGACTATTGGACTGGAGAAAATTGATCTGATCGATTTCAGATTCCCGCTGAGACCTGGATTGGTTGTAACCCTACCTCTACCCGCGGACTTGAATTCATCCGAGGTTTCCCGCTTACAGTCCTTCTTGTCAACGTTAACAGTTCAAGGGGGTGAGTGATGTCACGGAAGAATGGGCGTTTAAAGCCTTATGTTTGGCTTACCACGCATAAGAAATTCAGCATCTGTATGGACGCTATATTTGACGCGTATCTGCACGGAGTCGGAATTTGGATTGTGTCTGCTAAAGGTACGATTTTTCTAGATTCAGGTGAATGTGAAACCCTACACATTCAAAACGTCAACGTTGATTTGGTTAAATTCAGAATCCGGAAATCTGGTAGGGACAGATACTCTCTCACAGCAATGAGCGTCGGGTCCCGTAGATTTTTCGGACGTTTGAGTCCTTTCCTCAATTGAGCTCTCAGGTGGATCTATTGTCTGCCACGAACGACCAAGTCATACTCTGCATTTAAGGAGTGTTAAGTGCCAGAAGAGATAAACTGGACGAACGTCGTGGACTGCTTGCACAGGTACGGTGTGACACGGGATCGAGTCTTGGGAGAACGGACTTTCCGTTTTCTATATGTCGAGCTTGCCCGCGTTGTGCCAGAGCACAACCATGATGCTCTGCAGACTGTGCTTCTGAAACTGCACACTTGTCCGACCAAACTGGGCGCAGCTGTTAAGTCACCGAAGGCCTGGCTCCGAAAAGCTGTTCGGAACAAAGTCCTTGATGAACAAAAGGCCACGATCGCTGGACGCGAGCGAGAAGAGAATTGGCTAACGACTCATTTGACCGACATCGAGGATCAGAGGTCGATTTCCAATGCGATGCTCCCTGTTCGTGACTGTCTTGAAAAGCTGACTTTGAAACGACGCCTGGTCCTGAAGCTCTACTACTTGGACTCAGCCATCACCGGTGAAGAAATTTCTTACTTGGGTCAGGTGCATGAATGTGACCAGAATGTGATTCGAAGCCGAATAGATGGTGTTGTGGATGCTGAAGATTCCCTGAATCGGAGTTATCAACTCTCACTCATTATTGAGCCCGATAAGGGCTCGTCGGATGCAGAAGCACGAGAACGACGACTCGATCGATTTAGAAAGGCTCGCAAAACCGCGGAGAATGAGTTGAAGGCATGTTTGGGAGTTCAAGTATGAGCGATTTACCGAAGCCGTCTGAGATTCTACCCATCCCCGTCAAGCTTGCGCGGCATAAGGTGTGGAAACATTTTTACGACCCACAGGAGCGATGGGATGTGCTCTGTGAGCTCGACATAGATGCTGCGCGACACGACGCCGAGCGCGTCTCAGGCCAAAAGTGGATGGTGGTCAGGGAGTTACCAACCTTGTATGGCGTCATTTTGACGAACACGTCTGAACTTCTGGATAGGCATCATGAAGAGGGATATCGTCCAGCATATACGAATGCCCTTTTGAACTCAGGAAGTCATTGGGCGAGACAAGTGGACGGAAAGCCGATTTGCCTTTCCCCAGACTTCGTCTTCTTGTTGGTCGGCAAAGACACTAAAGGGAGAAATCCAGACGCTGATTGTGTATTGACAGCCTATCGACCGACTCCGAAAGACTGTCTTAAGTTCGACGAATCACGGCGTCGTAAACATGCAAATAGGTATTTCGGAAAGAAGTCGAAGGGACATAGGATGAATTTTAGAGAAACGATTCTACACGATCTCAAGACAGAGACCCCTATCTCAACGGCTGCAGATGTCTGGCTATTGGCGTATGCGATCGGCTACGGCGAAGCCCTTCTTCCCGATGAGAGTCTCACACGTGCGCTCTTAGAAGCACGCGAACGGCTAGAAACCATACCTCAGGCTTTGCGAGCCCAAGTGGTCGAGTCTTTGGTATGGGACGGACGAAAGCAAGCCGTCATCAAGGCCATCGAGGATGAAGACCCAAACGATCTCAATGAAGCCTTAGATCACGTTGAGGACCTCTTGGCGGTTGCTCGCGCACTAGACTTGAGGGAACAGGTCGACCACTTTGTTGAAGAACTCGACCCCGTGTTGGCTTGGATTTCTGCCGAGATGTTTCCAGCCCTGATACCTTTTGTAGATGCGAATCTTGAGCGGTACGTTGAAAACGTACCGTTGGGCAGGCTCTGGCGCAACCTTCAAGGGCATGCCTGGCGTTCCATTCTACAAACCACCGCACCAGTCGATGCTTCCGCAGAAGCATTCATGGCCTCGATGTTTTCGGAACCCTGGTACATTCGACTAGCGAACCAGATCCGAGCTAGGGCAACAGATGTTGCGAAAACTGTTCTGTCCGAACTGGAGAAAACCGTCAAATCGGCCTCGTTCTTGCCGCTACAACCTAAATTGGGAGTCAGCACAAAGTTCGCAATCAAAATGAGACAGTGGCACGACCAGTCACATCATGCCCGGCTCTTCGTTGTCGATGCAGGTTACCCGGAGGGCTACGAGGTTACAGATGATTGGCTCAATGGCCCGACCATCTGGGAATACGAAAGCGACCTTGATTTGGTGCTCCTCGTCGGGACTTCCCCCATTCCAGGCGAAAAACTGGTGGATTGCCTTAGCTACGCGAGCCAGCGAGAGGACATCTGGGTTCAATACCGTCATATGTCACGCAACCCAGACCACGTAGCTTGAATAGTGTTGCGCTTCCTCAGCGGCCTTCGCTTTCGACGAGCGCACTGGGCCCAGAGTTGGTCCACCAGCCTCAATCGGGTCTCCGTTTGGTAACACTCTCCACGGCGGAATTCCCTTCAATAGCCCGCTTAACACATCCACACAAACCCTCGTTGCCACTCCGATATAGACAGGTGCCAATGGTGCTACAACAAATTCGGCTCCCGCCGCGATGAGAACGCCTGCAATCCCACCTTCCCGTGCGAGCGAATCGGTGGTCCTGCCAGTCTCGCAGGAAAGTAGGATAAGCTTGGACCCCGCGAAAGCGCGACGAGACTGCTGAAGTCGCTTTACATCCAACGGCTCGCACTCCCCATCTTCTCCAATGCATACAAGCGCCGCATCATCTGGATTTGGGACATCCCCATGCGCAATGAAAATCACAAACTCACTTGTTCTGGCATGCTTCAAAACGTTTTCCGCCGAAGCCGGTTCAGGCAAGACCCTGTCAATGTCGTGTAGCGCTCTCCCAAACGTCGCACCTCGGCTCGCGAGGATTCGAACGGGGCCGAATTTGTTGGCGAGAGGCTCGATGGCTCTGATCGCGTCTAAGCCGAACTCATCAAGCTCCGCGTGCTCTCTGCCTTGACCAGGGTCGGCAAGAACAATGAGCACACCTTGCCTCGCTTGCTCCTCATTCTTTGGAAGGGTGTTTACCAACGACGAAGCGACCGCCACAGGAAGTTTTCCCCACACTTCTCGGGTCGGAATATATCGCATCGTTGGCCCGGGCTGCCAGAGAACAGCACTTGGTGTTTCTGGAAGTTCTGCCAAGATCCGCTGACATATCCGCTGAATTTGAACGGCTGTGGGCTGAGACGTTCTCTCCAGATTCTCGCGGGTCGTATCGAGACCAAACACCTCTATCGTCCGCTCGTCATCTTCAATTGAGAGCACCAGGGCAATCGACTCTGGCGTAGCCAACGTGAGATGGATGGCGACTGCTCCGGGCTGCATTTCCAGCCACCGCCAGATACGTTCATTCTGAACATCGTCATCCAAAAAGCTTGGGTCGACTGCTCGAAGCGCCGGAAGAAGCTCCGCTAGACGCAAACTGTTCTCGCTATCGACGGCTTCGCCCCATTCGGCCGCGAGTGGCAAGCCCGCCAGTTGCGATGGTAACAAACGCGCCTCGATAGGCCTCAGGTAGGCATGCTGGGAGCGAATCCACCATTTCAGGACCTGCTGAGCTTCGCGGCCGCCAAGCCTGAACCCGTGCCGCTTTAGGTGTCGTGTTCGAGCGGCGTGGGCGATCACAACCCTGATACCAAGCCCAAGAATCATCCAAGCTACCTGCTCACGCAGGTCGGTATTGAGTATGATGAAGGGTAGTGATTCATCCACAATTTCCCACACTTCATCTGACATTTCACCCACCCACGGATTGTTATCAAGTTGGCCGAGGAAACGCCCCTGAAACAATGCCACCTGCACCAACTCTTCGCTTGGCCCCAAGCGTTGGGCAGCATTCCGCGCAGAACGATAGTGGTCTAACGCACGCTCTAGGGCAGGACGTTCAAGCAGCACGCCGTTTGGCAATCTCTCTGTTTCCAGAAGCGCCAGCTCCAGCTCTGTCTCGTAATAGTGGCGCGGATCGGTGCCTGTTGACCTGACGACCGATGCTTTCTCAAGGGAAACTCTTGCGTCCCCGAATTGGCCAGCCCGGCGCAAGGCGGCGCCAAGGTTGTGATGTGCCGAGCTAAATTGGGATGGCGAAAAGTGCTCGCCATGCTCTCGAATCACCTTTTGCCAAACCTCCGCCTCGTCCTTTGGGCCTTTCCTTCTGGCAACCGATGCTTGTACGTTCCCAAAGTGAAGGAACACCGTTCCCCAATGGCTTTTCGGAAGCACATCAAAGTCCATCTTGCTCATCAAGGCTTGCGCTTCCTCAAGAGCCTCCTCATTCCCTTTATCGGCTGAAATAGCTAGCCAATTTAATAAGATAGACTTGTAGCGATTGGCCAACGGCACATCGTCAGTGATTTCGATTGCGCGTTTCGCCGTGTCGATTGACCACTGAAGTCGTTCATTTAGCGGTGCATTCGCCCAGTCCATAACGAGTTCAGCTACGTTGAAGAGTGCGTTTCCACGGTCAGCATTGGTGGCTGTCGGCATCTCGGAAATTTTGAGATAGCTCTCCTTTGCTTCAGTGAAATTCTCGTCTCGGTTACCTGCCTGTGAATATCGAAGACTCCTTGCGAGCAGGATCTTCAGAGACACTTCAAACACAATGGACAGTTCGGTCCCGGATACCCCTGCAAGTGCTTCACGTGCAATCTCCGCAGTAAAGGCAAAGTCTCGGACAGGGTCATTGCGATGGTCCTCTGGTCCCCAGATTTGAGCGAGTCGCATCCAGCCCAAAATCCCCTCAAATGCGGTCTGCCTCCGTATTGCAACACGTGTTGACTCACTCGCGGCACGGGCTTCAGAAACCTCTCTCAGGCCCCGTCTGGCAAGTTCGGCCAAGATTTCGGCGTGTTCGATCGTACCCTCTTTCACCTCAGAAATTTTCCTAACTAGACTCTGATTTGACTCGCCTGAAAACGACCAAGGCATCTTGAAAACATAGAAGTACTTGTGTTCGAATTTGCCATCTGAAGTTTCAGAAACAGGGTCTGCAGTCCCCGACAACCCACACAAGTAGAACAAATGGCTAAATGCGGCGTTTGCCCTTTCTAGCTCCACCGCGGTCAAGACATCGATTTCAGAGAGCCAGCTGTACCAGCCCTGAACAAGAGACAGCTCAAGCGACGTCTCCCCCATTCGGGCCAACGTTTCAGCTGTAGCGAGAAGAAGGTCTGGATATGAGATTTCGATTGCTACATCTGCAGCGCGGCACAACAATTCCGCTGCTCCATTCACACCGTTTGAATGTTTGAGTAGAGCCAGATTGTAGAGACAATCACCCAGAAGTAGCGATGATTCGGCCGACTCGCAGATCTCTGTAAGCCAAACCCCTCGTTGCTCAGTGAAAGCAGGATTGTCCCCGAGGAAATCGCAGAGTGCCATCGTGATAATGGGTCGCCAGTACCCTTCCAGCCAATGCCCTGCCAATTGGTCACGCAATGCCGCAAAAACGACAACAGTATGCGGTCCTACAACCTTCATTGCGATACTATTCAGGAACCGGAACAATAATCCCGACAGCTCCACTGAAGGGATTTTTTTTGATGCCTCCTCTAATCTGGAGGGGGTTGGGTTTGGGATGTAGTCCTCAGTGGCTCTCAGTGTCTCTTCCCCGCGCAGAAGGTGTGCACTCACAGTGGCCGTTCTTGAAACAAAGCCCTCTATCAATTCCAGCAATGCCTTCGCTCCACGTTCTCGTAAGAGCTGAAGGATTGAATCACGGTCATCGTCAAACTCAACAGGGCCTGGCAGTTCGGGCATGATTGGCAAGGCTGCATGACGCCACAGTTCTGTTGCCGCTTGCCGAATCCAAGGACTCTTCAGGGATTCTGGAGAGTCTCGAACAAGCTCAAACTCAGAGACAAGTCTTAGGTGTCGGCGTCCTCCTTCCGATTGGCCAAACATATCCGCCAGAGCGAACGCTCCTTCGATACATCCGAACGCGAATTGGGCGAGGCATGCACGTGCAGCCAGCCAACGAGCGAACCATGTTCCATCAGACTTCGCTGCTGCTAAGGTGACTCGCCAGAAAAAAGGACACCAATCGGAACTAAGTTGGCTTGCGGGAAACACCGGGCCGTAGAACACCACCGAATACGCATCCAACGGTGATCCTCCGGATTCGCCGGTGATCGCTAGAAAGGCATCGGCAGGGTTTGGCAATCGTGTCCCAGGAGGGCCTGCGTCAAAGCGAAATCCGAACCACTCTCTATAAGGACGCCCGGAAGCAAATACCTCATACGCCTCATCGCGCGTACAGCTACCCTCCCAATTTCCATAGATTCGCTCCCACTCGAACCTGTCAGAACCTTTGTCGAGCTTTTCCAGTAGTTCATTGATTTCAGGCATTTTCCCGCCACGAGGTTCTTGGTGAAAGCTCAGACTAGGGGATGGAGAAAATCCTGCCTAGCGGAAAAAAGTTCGATTGGATTTCCGGATTGGGGATTTGGCGTCGTCTTATCTGTGAGTCCCCAACAAAGGAGAAACGATGACTTCAGAACCCACAAGTATTTTGACCCGAAAGAAACTCAACTTGACCCAAAGAATTGCAAAGATAAGAGATTTGCTACTGACCGACCTCATCGAGCGAGACGTGGAGGTTCGCATGGTCCTGCTCGCCGCTCTCGCGGGTGAGCACGCGCTCCTTATCGGACCGCCCGGAACGGCAAAGAGCATGATCGCAAAGCGGATCCAACTGGCGTTCAACGATGCAAGCTACTTTGAAAGGCTGCTGACACGATTTACCGTGCCGGAAGAAGTGTTTGGACCGTACTCCATTCCGGGACTGGAGGAAGGTCGCTACGAGCGCTTGACGGAGTCGTACATGCCGAGCGCATCCGTGGCGTTTTTGGATGAGATCTTCAAGGCAAATAGCGCAATTCTGAATTCGCTGCTCACCGTGCTCAATGAACGAAAGTTTGACAATGGGACGCAGCGCCAATTCGTACCGTTGATCAGTGCGATTGGGGCGAGTAATGAACTCCCCGAGGGACAAGAGTTGGATGCGCTCTATGACCGTTTCCTGGTTCGGCTTGAAGTCAATTCTGCCTCCGCGGAAGGATTCAGAAAACTTCTGGCGTTGACTGGAGAGACGGCTCTAGTGCTGGACGCAGAACTTCCGTTCAGCCCGCAAGAACTTGAAGAACTGAGAAAGGCTGCCGAAACCGTCGTTACACTTAGCGCCGAGGTGGAGGAACTGCTCTGCGAATTGCGAAAGTTCTGCATCGCCGAAGAGATCTTCGTGTCCGACCGCAGGTGGCGAAAGATCGTCAAATTCCTGAAGGTGTCTGCGTATACACACATCAAGGATGAGGTCACGGTCTGGGATTGTTGGATTCTTCAGCACTGCCTGTGGAACACTCCAGAGCAGCGCGCAACCCTGTTCAACTGGTATGTCGAGCGCATTGGGGCCGCCGAGGCAGGGGCATATTCGCGAGTATCGACAGTGGTTGCTCACCTAGAAGAACAACTGAAGTTTGATCAAAAGGCGAAAGAACAAAAATGCAATGAAGACGGCGAACTCCTTTATAGGATGAATGGAAGAGAAGTCCTCGAGTCAAGCGCCGTTCTTCCCGTAGTTCGTGATGGCGAGACAACCTATCTGGCTCCGCCCAATGCCTATGCGAATGACAGCAAAGTCCACGACCGCACGAACAAAGGGCACGGATTCACGATAGGGGAACTCTCCCATTTGCAAATCGACAATTGGCACCGATTCGATCATTGGGGCGGCAAGTGGGCATATCTGGCAAACGAGGATAACTTCTATCGCAAAGATACTGACTTGAGGCCAGTGATGGTAGCCAAGCGCTTCGCTCCACAATACCGAGATGCACGACTCAAGGATGCTTCCGTGGAGTTGGACCGTGTCACTAAACATCAGGCACTCATTGAGGATCGTGTTAAAGAACTCGAAGTCCTCGTCAACGCACATCTTTGGGTCACTGCTGATTTCCTTAAACCAGCGCTGAAAAGCCTCGATGAGGCGCTCAGTGCAACGAAAGTCATCACCGCCCGATTGGACAAAGTTCGCGAAGGCTACGCAAACTTGCCAGTGCAGGTGTGGGGCGATCCCGAGGAAGAGTTGGTCGACCTGATCGCCTCACCTCCCAAGAGCGCCAACGGGAAAAAGACTCGGACTAAGAGAAAGAAGGGGGCCAAATGAACGCCGACGCGGGAAGTTTTTTACGACACTACTCATACCTTGAAGATTGCCCCCTACACCTCGTTAAACACATCTTCGGTTCAACGCTTGGAAGTATCGAGGACCGTGTCAGGGGTGTGGTTTCATGGCGCAACGCGCTCTTGAAAGGTGAGGTTCCTGAGTGTGAACCATGGCCTGGTGAGGTTAGTGCGAGACCCGTTATTGCCGCCCTTGAAGTTCTTCAGTTGCAGCGTTTTTTTCGGAATGAGGCAGAACTTGTTGACGAGTTTTTGATTCAAGCCTTGGAGGCGTTTGAACGCCGTGAACAGGACTTCACAAGCGCAATTTTGGCTGCTTTGCAAGAACTTGAAGAGTTGCAGCGAAGAGAGTTGGAAGACGATGAGGACGGGGTGACTGACGAGGATCTTGAGTTGGTTCGTCAACTTGCTGAGGAAGTTGCGCGCGAGAGTTTGGGGAATGAGCCTGACACCCAAATCATGGAGAAATGGCAGGAGCGCGAGCGTGTGTGGTCCGAGATCATGGATGCGTTTGGTAGCCTTGGAAACATGCTCGGGCGAGGCTGGGACTTGTCGAGGGGAATCATCAGGCAGACGGGATGGACCGAGATTGCGAAGTTGCGGAGGATTGTGGCTGAGCTCCCACAGCTAGAGGAAATCGTCCTAACTCTTGGGCGTATGCAAGCGTCTGATGACGAAGAAAAAACGATGGAAACCATCTTTGCTCCGGTGTCTCGATTGGAGGAAGAACTGCGCGAAATCCGAACGCCATGGGTGCCAGCGCAAACTCGTGGCGTGGAGCGAAGCGGTGATATCGCGCGAATGTTGCCTTCAGAAGCCGCATATTTGGGCCACCCAACTTTGCGCCTTTTGTGGCACGCTCGCCGTGCGGAGCGTGCTTTGATTACCTACCGTGTTGAAGGAATTGAGCTGGAACGACACGCCGTAGAGGTGGAGGTTCAAGAAGAGATGGAACGCGAAGTCTCCAGGCCTCAGCGCGGGCCAATCATTGTTGCGCTGGACACATCTGGTTCAATGGCTGGTGCGCCCGAACTGGTCGCCAAGGCACTCGTTTTGGAGGCGTTGCGACGTGCGAATCTGGAGAAGCGCCGATGTTATGTGTACGCATATGGCGGTCCAAACGATGTGGTTGAGCATGAGCTAGCAGTCAGTGATGAAGGTATTGGCCGGCTGCTGCAATTCCTTGGGTTCTCCTTTCACGGAGGCACGGACATTGGAGCCGTTCATCGAGTTCTTGAACGTTTAGAAGACGACGCGTGGACAAAGGCGGATGTGCTCATTGTTAGTGATGGGGAATGGCGCGCTCCCGCAGACCTGTCAAGCGCCGTGCAGATCGCAAAGGAGGAAAATCACCGATTCCATGGCGTTCAGGTGGGCAGCAGCCTACAATCCGGCATGCACACCATTTGTGATCCTGTGCATATCTTTAAAGACTGGCTCGCGCTCCATTCAGCCACAAACCGGTAAGTTCACCTTCGGAGGCGCGGAAATGGACCCGCACGCCATCTCTTGCCGCCCAGAAGAAGGCACCCTCCAAGAATGCTGGCCAGTCTCCAAAGTCAAACCTATACCCATGAATATGCGCGATGGTCGGAGCGGCAATCGAGTCATGGGTGACAAATACATGAATTCCAGGTTGTTGGTCTGCGACCTTCAACATGTGATCAACCAACAGACCTGCGGCGAGCTCGGCCCTTGCTAGACCTTGCAAAGGCTCACCACCTTCCACCATCTTCGCAATCACCCCATCGTTTCCGAGACGCTGCCAGTTCGGCCAGGCGACCTCCCCGTCGAGTACGAACACACCTGGGTCCCCGAGCAATTTATCTGGGACTACAGGTAGAGTCTTGCCTGCTCCAACCATAATCTCATCAGCCGTCTGTGTGCACCTATCCAGCGGACTAGAATGCAAGGTTTTGAGTCTTGAACCGATCACTTCTCCAAGGTTCCTAGCGAGCCGACGACCTTCTTCTGTGATTGGCAGAGCGTACCCCACATCATCAGGTGGGAGAGGGTCCCGGACTGAGTGACGGATCAGCAAGCACACTGAACGGTCTTCTGGAATCTCATTCAAGTGGCGCAACATCCATTCAAGAATCGCGAATTGGCTCATGGTACAACTCCTACAATGACGCTCGGCAGCGCTGCCACGTGAATGATTTCATCAACCCTGAACCCCGCCTCTGTCAGAAGCGTCTCGTACTCAGTTCGTTTCCGCTCTCGGCCGCCGGTTGCCATCCACAAATGCAGGTCGCACAGCCCTCCAGATACCCCTTCTTCAGGCAGAAGAATCTCAACCACACACACTCGCCCACCTTCCTTCAAGCTTTTCTTCGCACGCGACAGTATCCGCCGAGCATCCTCGTCTTCCCAGTCGTGAAGTACGCGCGCTAGCAGAACAACATCCACCTCAACACCCCAGTCCTGAAAGAAGTCACCCGCCAGCCAATTCAACCCAGGTTCGCGAAGTTGTGTGAACTCCAAAACGCCTGGCTTTTCTAGAACGGTGATCTGTACATCGGGAAATCTGGCCTGAATGCACGAGGCAAAGGTCCCAAGTCCGCCACCTGCGTCCACGATAGACTCGTCACCCTTTAGAGGAAGGATCTCTGCGACTGCTTCGTAATCGTGGCGCGCGTAACTTCGTAACATACGATGATGGCCAGTACCCTTGTCAGGGCCCAAGAACACATCCTCAAAAATCGCTGGTTTCCATTGGTCCTCACCCCTCAACACGTCTGGTAGCACCTGCCACATCTTGGAAAAGCGTGTGGCATACTCTACCGCGGCATCAGCGAGCGTAAGTGGATGGTCTTTCTTGAGGTATTCTCCCCGTGACGTGGCCTTCCATTCATCACCACAACGCTCCACAACTTGAAGTTCCCCAAGCGCACGAAGAATTCGAAACGCTGCATCTTCAGTGATATTGCATCGTTCGCTGCTCGCCGAAACGGTGCCTGGCAAGACGTCAATGATTCCCAGTGTTGCAGCGGAACCCAGAGTCTGGGTACGCCAAAACCCAACTAGATCTCCGGATAGTTCTGCAAATTCTGAGCGACGGGAAGGTCGAAGCTCCAGCATGCAATTCCCAGCCTCATCAATGATTTCTAACCCACCATCAAATCGCTCGACTCGAGCTTGGCCATTGTAGAAAGGCTCAACATTCGCGAAGCGCCGTTGATAGATTGCCTGACCGCGGGAATCGATGTGTGTCCAACCTTCTTCATCACGTGCCCTGGCAAAGCCCTTATGGAAGACGTCCAGGTCCACAAAAAACACGTTGTGAAGAAGTTGGCCTGATGCGTCGATATGTGTGGAGAGTCCCGCCTCGTTTTGAACCACCGAGATCTTGTCACGATAGTCTCCGGCGTATCGCCATCGCCTTTCGTAGAGAGGTCGTCCATCACGTTTGATGTGAAAATACTCTACCCCCTCACGTACGGTGCAGAGTCCATCCTGAAAGTTCCCGCACCAAGTGTAGCGATCCGAGTAGACCGCCTCACCCGACGTTTCGATATGATACCAACCTTCAATATCGACCACGGTTGCCCGACCATCGTAGAAGCCAAAAGTCCGCTCAAAACGGGCCGAATACGCCGCTGAGCCATCTGGTCGAATGTGCCACGCTTGGTCACCTTTTTGGACAGCGGCAAGTCCAGGTGGGTGAAACTTCAGGATGTCATCAAATCGCTCGGTGTAAGCTGGCTCACCCGAATCAAGCACATGGTAGGTGCGGCATGGCGCTGGTTGTGGAGTCTTCATACCTCCTCCACCGGTTTTCTCATGTTGCAGCTAAGACACAGGTTGCGATTGCGATACGTCTTGCGCAAGTCGTTGTACTCCTCACCGTTCCAGATTTCGGAGAAGTCGGACGCGTGTAGATTGCCAAATTCGCCCAGAGTGCGTCGTTGCGCGTCAGGAGCGCAGCAGGGATCAAATCGTCCCAGTGCACTCACCCACGCCTCTTGCCCAAGGAATGGACATGGCCCACCCGGGGCGAGGTCGTCGCTTGCGTTCTCATCCAGCTCAAAGATGTTTTCTAGAAGGACCGATTTTCCGTTTGGTAGTTTGTTTTCTGCCGCGACTTTCTGCGCCTCTTGGACTGCCAAATTCCATCTTTTGATAGCCGCAGGATTACGTCGCATCGACTGGTCCTTGATCTCCTCAAAGTGAGCCCAGAGGTGGTGGCCCTTAACCCGGTCAACCCCAAGTGATATGGCCAGTCGCACAATGTCAGCCAACTCATCTGCATTGGACTCCAGGAAGGTCAGTTGGAAGGTCACGCGACAGCGATTTCCGCCGGCATCTGCATGGGCATCCCGCACACCAATGAAGGTCTTAACGTTCTGAAGAACTTTTTCCCATTTTGACCCCAACATGATGTTTTCGTGTGTCTTCTTCGAGGCGCCGTTCCAAGAGATTTTCACATCCGACGTGACAGGAACGATTCGCCGAGCCCATTCCTCAGCCCCTCGCCGTGGAAAAGTTCCATTGGTCGTCAAATTCAGCATCAGAGACTGCTCCTCACAAAGAGCCAGAATCTTGTCGAAATCATCGTAAAGCAGCGGTTCGCCCATCGTTGACGGGATGATTTCACGCAGTCCCATCGGTACGGCATCCTTGACGATCCTCTCGATCAGCTCAAATGGCATTTCCCTTCTGGGACGCCCCTCTTTTTCGCGCTGAGTTTGGAGCGTACTGTGTGGCGAGTGCTCTTCACACATGATGCAACGCAGATTGCAGAGATCTGGGTTGGTATCAAAAGTAATCCTCCAGGGACCTTTTGTTGGCATGATGCGTGCCGAGTTACGACGGCCGAGGACTTGCTGGTAAAGGGTCTCGATTTCAGCGACGTGTTCCTCAACGGACGGGATTTCTCCATCTTCTGAGTAGAGATACCCACGACCACCCAAACGGTTGGCTAAATCTGGGTCAACGACAAACCTCTGCATTTGCTGCGTGAGAGAGTCCACAGATCGATGTTCAAAGAGGAGTCCGTTAACTTCATGATGAACGTACTCGGCCATACCTCCCGCATTTGCGGTAATCACTGGAACTCTTGCCTGTTGCGCTTCGTGAATCACCAAGGGCGAATTCTCGACCCAGATAGATGGGACGACAATCGCATCGCAGTGCTCAAACACGTCCTCCACAATGTTTTGATTTCGGTACTCCGGTCGCCATTCCACGCGCGTACCGATGTCGCCTGGAACCTCCAGGGCAATCTTCTTGAGCGCGTCGGTATCCTGACCTCGTGGACGGCCCCAGATTCGCAGTCGTGCGTCTCCCTCGAGCTGGCCAAAAGCACGGATCAAATCGTGAATGCCTTTTGCCGGAATGTGCGTGCCAATATATCCAAATGTGAACGGTTCACTTGCCGAGCGCGATCGCCCAGACATTCGGGTCTTGTCAAAACCGTAGTCCAGATAGACTAACTTGCGCTCCGGAATTCCAAAATCATCCCGATAACGGTTCAGAAGGTATTTCGCTGGCGCAATGAAGAGATCAACTAGCTGCACCACCTCCCTAATGTGTTCCATCCGCCGCTTCACCCAATCAGTCCAGAACTGAACGTCTTGTTCGTGTTCCTCCTGAGAACCACTGAAGTAACGGGCGTAACAGCGTTCGGCACATTTCCGGTCCTCCTGACCATCACAAGCACTCCAGAGCTCATTTGAGTCCTCAGGAAACATTTGCATGAACTGCCCACGAGGGCACATGAGCCAGTAATCGTGTAGTGTGTACACGATGGGAATCTCACGTTTGGAAGCCTCTTTGAGCATTGATGTCGAGAGGTGATTGAGGTGTCCGACATGGCAGATATCGGGGCCTAGCTGATCCAGAACTTCGGCGAAGCGTGCGTCGATTCCGGTTGCCCTGTACCGGTCTTTTAGACGGGGATTATTGACCAGGTGAAGTGTAATTCTGGGGTCGTCGAGATCCTTTTCTTCTCGCAACCGGAAGTCAGGCGCGAAAGCATCTTCTTCACGGGTAAACACATGAACTTCATGCCGGTCCGCAAGTCCATGGCAAAGCGTCTGGCTATAAACCTCTGACCCTGCGTTGTATCTCATTGGGTAGCCATGAATGACTTTCAAGATCTTCATGCTTGCTCCTCGATTTTGTTTAGAGTCTGTTCGTTTCGATACGCGTCAATGAGTCTTTCCAGACCCTCTCTGACGCTTGTCTCTGCTCGCCAGCCAAGGATCTGAATTGCGCGGCTGGGGTTGCCGTAGAATTGCGCCACGTCAAAGTTCCTTGGTGCGCTCAACTGGACACGAGCGTGGCTTTCGGCCAGTTCGATAGCCATATTCGCCAATTGCCCAAGGGTCGTGGGTACGCCGGAAACAAAGTGAATGGGGGGTGGTGCGCCCTCCTTGGAACCCATCAGGTCAACCAACGTTGCGATGCCGTCCGCAACGTCATCAACATAGGTGAAATCAAAGGTATGACTTGCACCATCCACGCGTAGGGTCTCACCCGCTACCGCTTGCCTTGCGAAAGCAGGTACAACACGATCGTGATGATCTGACCTTCTGCCGAAGACGTTGGACAAACGAATCACGCTGGCTTTGAGTCCGCATGCACGGGCCGACTGGACAAGGTTTTCACCTTCAACCTTTGTGTGCCCATAGACGTTGACTGGAGCCAGCGGTTCGTTTTCCGAAGTCGGGAGCGTTTGTGGTTGCCCATAGACTTCCCTGCTGCTGGCAAAGACCACCCACGGATCATTTGTTGAGTCTTTGGCGTGCGTCAGAACATTCCTCAGTCCGCCTAGATTCACCTGTTTGCAGCGAGCAGGATCTTCTTCTCCCCAGATTACGCGCGAGACCGCCGCCAGATGAATTACTCCATCACACGTTGAGATAGCATGGTACAGACTACTAGCGTCGCACACATCCCCATGTTCGCGCCCGGCTGCCCGCAAATCAAACCCTACGACTTCAATTCCTTTTGATTCGAGCGTGTGACGGAGCACACTTCCGACCAGACCGGAAGAACCGGTAATCAAGACTTTTCCAACCATTTTCATGTCCAACGTAAGAGCCCCAACTCCTCGCGGAGTTGGGGCTGTTGATTCCACTTAACCCTTTTCTGAATCGTCTTTAGATTTGGGATTCACGGGCCCCAAATCTGGAACTTGGCGGTGTTCTTCCAACCGTTTTTCCAGGAAAGGTCCAGTGACTCCCCGCGACTGATGATACGCAGAATGCTGGGGATTAAGTTGATTGGCACGGTTATCCCGTGCGGCTTTAGATTGCTTCGACATAAAATGCTCCTGTCTTGATAGAACCTACTTGAGACGGGCAACACCTCCCTTGAGTATGGAGGCTGCTGGAGCGAGCATGCACATTAGTGCAGGAGCCGTCGTAGTAGGTTTGTGTTGAGTCAAGTTCCAACGAGTTACTGTTCACCAGTGGTACCCGCGACTCAAACACGGGTATTAAGAGCAGTAACTTCGTCTCGTCTGAGAATGACAGAACCTTCACAATAGTGTCAAACCCACTCTATCACTTGCGTCATAAAACGTACCGTTCTGTGAGGCTTTAGAGTTACGCCGCGAAGATTTCTTGAGTGCTGTGAGCAAGAGCGTATCCGTCCGATACACCCCGTCATCAGGAATCAGGATGCCAGTTCCATGGCAACAAGTCATCGATTTGTTGGTGGGGATGACTCCCAATTCGCAGCAGGACATCGGTGAGATAGGTCTGCGGGTTGACCTTGTTGGCCAAGCAGGTTGACACCAGAGTTTGCAAAGTAGCCAGGTTCATGCCGGCCTCGTCGTGGCCCACAAAGAGAAAGTTTTTGCGGCCAAGCGCGATGAGTCGGAGGTATTGCTCGGCGATATTGTTGTCGAGTCAGATCTTTGGGTCCGTGAGGAAACGCTCGAGAGATTTTCGCTGGTTGAGCGTATAGGTCAGTGCAGCACCGAGCGGACTTTTGGGCCGATGTTTCGGCTTTTCGTCGTCAGCCCACGTCATCAATTCTTAGACGAGTCCTTTGCTTTTCGCCTTTCGCAGGGTCAGGTGTTGGGGCCTGCCCAGCACCTTCTTCTCGGCCGCCAGATACTCGACTTCATAGATCTCGCGGATCTTGTCGATAGCCCACTGCGCCTCGTCTGGCGCGGAGTCCAATGCCCCAAAATACTTGCGCCGCGCATGAGCCCAGCACCCTGCGCGTTCGCGTTTGTCAGGGGTTGTGACCTGATTGTAGCCGGTAAAACCATCGACCTGGAGCACGCCGGTGGAGTCGCCAAGCACCTTGATGGGCGTCTGTCCGCTGCGGTCGGCGCTGAAGAGATATGCGACCATCGTGTGGTTGTCGTTGGTCGCAATGAAGTCCCAGACAAAGGCACGGCGGCATTCACCGGTGGCCTGGACCTTCAAAGAGGTTTCATCCGCGTTGACGTGGGAAGAGGACGCGATGAGCTCCAGAATGCGTTGGCTCAGTGGCGAAAGCACCTCGGCGCTGCTCAAGCGCGACCTGAACGCCTCTCAAAAGAAGAAAGAGACGCCTGAAGAGCGTGCCAAGCGTCTGGAGCGCTCAAAAGAGAAGCGCGAGAAAACCCGACAAAGTCGACGCGATGAAACACCGACAGAGATCGTTGAACACGCGATTGTCGAGACCGAATGTGCGCAATGTGGCGGTAGTCTTGAAGCTGCTGACGACCTAAGTCCCGAAGTCAGCGAAGAATACGAATACGTGCCAGCCCGGGTGATCCGCCGAGAGCACCACCGCGAGCGTAAGGTCTGCAAGTGTGGCTGTTTCGCCATTGGTCGGGGACACGCTCGGACTTCTGACCAAAAAGTGCACGTTTCAATTCTGAGATTTCGTGGCGTAGTGCCTCGATCGTCTCGAGCAGGTGTTGGTTGGTTCTGGCCTGCTGATCGGCTGCCTGGCTGATGTACTTCAATAAGAGCTTGGCTGTGCCAAGATCCTTGATTTCTTCCAGATCTGGGATTTCAATGACCTCATCCATCGATGATTTTTGATCATAGTTCCGAGCTTATGTCGATCCATTTTCTTTAGCTCGGTGGAGGCTCCCACAAGACCGGTTTTCGAACACGACTTAAGTCGATGCCGCGAAGTAGCATCGTCAGCTGAGTCGCCTCAAGGCGGCAGACCTTATCGAAGTCGCCCACTCTCGGCATCTTGAATTGACCGGCCTCAAGCCACTAGTAGAGCACCACAAATCCACCCGTATCCCAGGTCAGAATCTTAATCTTGTCACGGGGTCGCGACAGAAACACGAACACTGCGCCGGAGTAGATATCCCCACCGAGTTCTGCCTCAGCGAGCTGGCACAAACCGTCGACACCCTTGCGCATGTCCACCGGTTTGATGCCAATCAAGATGCGTACAGACGAGGCAAAACTCAGCATCATCGACCTCCAAACGACCCAAGCTCAGCAACCCAGACAGGTGGTGGTAACGTGTCGAAATCCACCGTCACCGACCCGACTGAAACACGCACCAGAGGTGCTGGGGCCACCGGAATATCCACTGTGATGAACTTAGATGCCGTGGGATGCTTTCTCACGAGCGCGGTCTGCGTCGAAGTCTCGGGCCGCTCTTCTTTCAACAACTTGCTTCGCCAGTTTGAGAACGACGAAATACTCAGCCCACGAGCCCTGCAGAAATCAGCCTGAGTGAGTCCGCTGCGCTCCCAGGCTCCGATCTGAGCCGACCACCACGATGCATTTTTGGGTTTTGACCGTTTTCCTGACATACTCTCCTCTCCGTTAGGATTGAGAGCTTGACCTACGCCTGCCTCATCATGCGGACAAGAACGTGGTCTGTCGGACGGTTACGACTCTGAAGGAGGTTCGGCCCCACTAAATCAACTTGTCTCGCATCCTGCTCTTTTCCCCTTCGCGTTGGAGCTGAACGCAGGTGATTTTCGCAGTGCAGAACAATTCCGCGTGTATCGGCAGGGCTTAGACGTAGACTATCTCGAAGTTGAAACACGGTTTCTGGCTAAGTAGGGGATTCTTAACGAGGGGTGTTCCACGTTGATTCTAATCGTGTTCGAAACTGTTTATTACTTGAGCAGGCATGGGCTATTGGTTTCCTCGCGGTCACAATCAGCGAAGACACAACAGCCATGTTGACATGTTGATACCTACACGATTCATTCATCGCTGAATCAGATTACCCGTCTGCTTCTGAATCTCTAGAGGATCATTAGTTGTCGACGAAGACCTGTCAGCGTCTTGGAGTGGCCTACCATACCTCCCACATCAGGATAAACGTGTTGGTGCGTTATTTTGAGGTTAGAAGGCGATATCTTCTTCCCTGATCCACGTCCCGCCAAATCTCGACGGACGGATTCCTTGTCGACGTGGATCCGAAAAGTGACGGCGATAGGTGGCTTCACCCGTTGAGAAATTGAATCTGCTCCCTTCGACGGGTCAAAATGGCTAATCTTGATCGGAATAGAAAGTATCCTGCGAACTTCTTCCGCCAACAGGCTTCGTTCCTCTCCCAGCAAAACGTCATGAGCCTTTCGATAAGGTGTAGTACTTGGTAGACGCCCAAACACCAATACTCCACGTTGCGATTCCAGTCGAGGAAACGATACGCCGGCTCTTACTGCATCAAACACTTTAATTTCCTTGGTGCTGTACTTTATCCACGGCCTGCCCTCTGGCGTTTTCGACAATACGTCGGCCTCTTCCACTAGAATAGCAAACAATCGTCCATCCACTATGTCGTAGTCCTCTGTAGCGAAAAACAGGGCAGTCCAAGGACAGGAAGTAAAGTCCAAAAGACGGGTGGGAACCCCGTGATGCTGAAGATAGGCGAGTTTGGCAAGTGGATCTGAGTATTTCTGATCCGACAACTCTTTGATCCATTCGGTCGCTTCTCCCAAGAGTCTTTCCTCGATCAGATTCAGAGTCTTATCCTCAACAGGACCCGATGCGGCAAGACTACGGACCAGTGAAGAAAGAAGTCCCCATTCATGGTGAGCTTGGCCGCGCCAGAAAACCCTAAGAAGACGCGCTTGGGCGTAGTGATTCACCGCTTCAATACTTCGCAACACCTCCGACATCGACTTAGCAATTGAGTCGTTGGAGGCAAAGTAGTGGGTGGGGTCAATCATTGGTCTTCCTAAGCCTCATTCCAAAAACACAAGAACACTACTTACAACCTTTCAGATGGTCAGTCGCAACATCTAAGCCATCTTTCCAAGAAAGGAGATATCGATTCGGCACTCCTTCCACAGTCTACTGAAGGCACAGCAAAACCTGACTGCACAACTTCGGACTACGGTGATTTCAAACCCTCTGCATTGGCCGTCTTTTATAGACATCAAATCTTCAAACTGATTGGAATGAGTCGTTTGATGAGAGGTACTTGCGTTTTTACAGAAGCACGTTCACCGGGTGCCAGTGCACGACTATTCTTCAAAATCGTCAGACTCCGCATGAGGAGGATAGAGCCGCCGAACTCTCCCTAATCCGCCTGGTTCAGCGTACCATATCTCGTCGTAGCTTAGAGTTTCCAGTTCACGCTGTGCATACCTCACGAATGTGTCGAGAACTCCCATTGGGACTACAGGCCAAGCATCGAGCACCAAGTTCACGCCTTTGCCTGCCTAGCTTTGCTTTTTCTTGATCGTCTGCATTAGCCTATGCAACTCGTCTTCCAGCGGGCCATCGGCCACGAACGAGCCACTCTTCGCCAGATCGGCCCATGGCGCCGCATCGAGCTTTGTTACCTGAAAGCCGACCTTGGAGAAACCATCAACGAGCCATACGTCAACCTCATGATCAACGTTGAGTTCTGCCTCTACTTTGGTGAATGACTTCCCGTGCACCGCATTGTAGACCATCCTCACCTTTTCGACCGCCGCTAATTCCTCGTCAGACTTCGATGACCGGAATCTCTCAGGGTTGCTGGCATTGCTCACCAACCCAGCATCCCCGGTCAGCCTCGGTCGTCGCTCACGGCTACTCTGGGCACCATCCTCGCGAACCAGCAACGCCACTTCATACTCGCCATCTGCCGACCCACCGTCAGCACGCATTGAGTCAGTAATGGTGTCCATATGGTCTTCGAAATGAACGACGATTTCCATCCCCCCGCAATTATCACACTGATAGGTCGGGTACTCATCTGTCATTCCGCAGGCAGGTCACATTTATTGACGAGGTGCATCACCTCTCTACATTTCTCGCATGTCCTCATGTTCATCCTTTTCTCATCTTACCCGATACAACTGCATACGTGTCATCTCAATGAACTCGTCGTAGGTAAATATCGTGGCGTTCCTCCGTTTGCGGAGTCTCTGACGGTCTTCCGACGTGAAGTCGTCACGATGTCCCATAACTAAGTAAGTGTGTGGCGTGTAGATTTTGATTCCCTTGGTTTTTTCCAGCCACTGGCGATTTACCTCCTGTGATGACCACTCTTCATACTCATCGATCTGCGCGAGTGCGCTATCAACTTCCGCTGATGGACGACTGCGGGTCTTCTTCCCAACCATCGCAGAGCCTTTCAAACGTGGCAGCTTGAATTCAAAGATATCAGCGTAACCATCCATCTTTACTATCAAGAAGTCAGGTTTGAGATTCTGTTTGCCCGTAGCATATTGCCACTCCAGCAGAGTTTCGGGGTAGACGGCGTGCGCCCCGAACGCGAGTTGGAGGAATTCCGGGTGTTTCGCAAGAAAACCGGTAATCTTTGGTTCAGGTACATCTTTTTGACCAACCAACTCGATAAATTCATTGAGTTGTTTATGAAGAGCCACTTCATACGCGGGGACTCGATGATTCAAGAGGAATTGTGCCAGATGCCTAAAACCCTCCTCAGAGTGAAAGGACCATTCTCCTTCCTGAATTGGGAACACTTCAAGGAAGTCAATTCGGCGAATCCGCAACGCACCTTTGGAGTCCGACCACAAGAACGTGGTGTTCGAAACGTAGGTCGGCTCAGCCTGAGTCGTAAAGTCAGGAAAGGCGTTTAGTATTAAATCGTTTGGGTTGCTGACCACATCGTACATGTAGTCGCCCAAGAGGTTGATCGCATCGCCAAGGAACACTTGGGAGTTCTTGACGGCTGTTGTCATCGGGAAGTGGAAGCTAGACAAGTGAGAGATATCGATCCCAAGGAAATCTAAGACCGTCCAATCTGGGCGAATAACGGCCTCAATGTCGACAGTTTCGGTTCTTGGGTCCTCAGGGCCAACATACTCAACAACTAGGTGGGAACCCAAGACTGCGATTCGAAGTTTCCGGGGATAAGGAAAAGCTGGGTTTAGATGCCCACGGATGCTTGGGGTCGACTTCAAAGCGTCGCTTATAGTTGCGAAGACTTCGTTGTTCAAACCGTTGACAACCCATTCCACCAACTCTTTGAATTCATCGCTTGTCATACCAAAAGGTGTCTCCCTAACAAAAACAATCCACAAGTGTTCCACACTCGAATCTAATTCAAACCTTTTCTTTGGTCCATCTCGTGTTGTCTTGTTGTCTTGAGTAATCTTAGCCTAAGAGACTGCCGCAAACCAGTTCGATATCCACTACCAGACCAAGGCTTCAAAACATTCTGGCCCTGATCCGATGCATGAATTCGAGCCGATACGCACCGATGCCTGGGTTCTTTGGATAAGCACTCGCAACGTTGAGCGCAGTCTGAAGATGTTGGAGCGGACGCTCGTCGCTTTGGTGGACCTAAGCTTCGAGCCGCCCCCCAACATCCGCTCACGCGCATCAACACCCAGTTCCTTTTCCATAATCGCTATCAGAAGGCGCTTCTGAGGGGCCAGGTGGACTTTCAGAACCATGTTGGGCGTCGGACCCTGCCTATTCGCTACAAACTCCGTAGCGGCCAAATGGTGGACGAAGTCTTCGAGTGCGAGGTCCACGCGACGAAGCTTGATATTCAGACGGACTACCGCGACCTGAGCGCCGAGATTGACCGCGCCTTTCCGCTCTGGCGCTACTCGTTGAATGCTTTGACGGACGGCTCGGAGGGCAAAGGGCGGCAGGGCCCGCACTTCCCGTTGTTGTGGTTAAAGCGCTTTGAGTCCTTGCACCATGAGTTGGCGGATGGAGTGCGGCGAGTACTGAACGCGCCGCATAATCGTCTCACTGAGACTGTGCGTTGGAAGAAGCCGGCGCAAATCAAAGGTGCGCTCAGTCCTCGGCAGGAAGAACGCATCAAGGAAGGCCTTCAGGCCGGGCACTTTGAGCGCCGCTACGCCATCACAGAAAAACGCCTCCACGTGGACACCATGGAGAACCGCTTTGTGAAGATGGTGGTCGCCGAAGTTTGCCGGAACCTCAAACGCTTCGCGTCCGAGCTTTCGCGCGTGGACGGCGAGCATGAGACGTTCTCCGAGGCATTCGTGAATCAGATTGTGCGATGGAAGGAGCCTTTCGAGACGAATCTCAATCACCCGCTATTCCGCGAGGTCGGGGATTTTCGCGGCATGATGCAGGAGTCGCTCACGCTCCAAGGGCGCGCAGGTTATTCGGAGGTTTACAGGTGTTGGGAGGAGCTCAAACTCTACTTCAACGTGCTCGACCAGGGCGTTGCCGTGGGCACCAAGACTATTGCGCAACTCTACGAGGTCTGGTGCCTGCTGGAGGTCAAACGCCTACTCGTGGACGAGCTCGGGTTTGTGGAGACTCGGCAGCGCGTGGGCTGCCTCTTCTGGCTCTTCGACGCGAAGTACCGCCTGAATCCGGACATGGAGCCCGACCGAGTTCCAGACGATGCCATCAACCAGATGCATCGATTCCGCGATGCGATTACACGGCAGGTCGGGCCGGGTGAGCGGGTGCGGCCGGTGGTGGGCGCGTTCGCGCTCTATCCGGGCTTCTTCCATCAGTCCGCTGAGAACATGGAGGCCGTGCACCCGTACTTTCAGGAGGTAGATGAGGTGGGCATCGGCGCGTTCCCGCTACTCCCCTCCCCTGACGGCCGCGCCTGGCTCACGCGCTATTTCAAAGAACGATTTGGGGTGGTGGATGACCGTGTTTTTGCGTGGAAGTCGGCGCGAATCCCCACGGCCGGAATGCGTCACGAACGTTATACAAACCTGACCATGGTCGTGACCGGTCCTCCTCAGCGCATCGGTCAGGACGACGCGAACCCGCGCAGCCAAGACTATCTGGAAGGCTTTAGGAGCGGTGCCGCGCGCTGGTTTCATATGCGTTTTGAGGCATCCGAGCGCGAAGGCATTGACCCCTACATCATCCGCGAAGTCCGATTCCTGGTGATTTCGGACCGCACCGTACCGCATCAAGCCTACTGGGTGTGGCCGGTTCTGAATGTAGAGCTCAAGCCGCGCAACACTCTGAGAGCGGAACAAGCCGGCGGGATGAGTACGTCCACCGCTGACTACTGGCTCTTCGAGCTCGGCCCACCCCAGCCGTTGCCCAACCCTCTTGCGAACTTCCCTCAGCGTGGCCACCACCTGAAGTTCGTGTCCCTCCCAAACATCTGGACCGCCACTTCCTTTGCCACCCTCCCCTCCGTCTATGAGTTCCTATCCACCGCTCTCTGAGCGCAGCAAGTTGAATTGTTCCGTATTTCAACAACGACTCGATTGACGTCGTCGAGCGTCTCGCTTGGAATATCGAAATCTCGATGCCGCGCCATCGATTAGAATGAAGTTTCGCAAGGACGTTCATGTCACTTGCTGACCTACCCTCCGCCTACAGATTCTTTCGGTTGACCACCTCGCGTCATTCTAGTGCAATGCACGTCTAGTGGACTGAAGGAGAAGGATGACAGTCGAAGAAGACAAGGAGCATGGGAAGGGGCAGTTTCTGGTCTATCAATCCGAAGACGGCAAGCTCAAGCTTGATGTTCGGCTTGAGGGCGAGACGGTCTGGTTGACTCAACAGCTAATGGCGGAGCTTTTTCAGACAACACAGCAAAACATCAGCCTGCACATTCTTAATGTTTATGAAGAACTTGAGCTCTCACCCGAGGCAACTCACAAGAAATACTTGTCAGTTCGTTTAGAAGGAAAAAGAGAGGTCAAACGGCTTCTCGACTACTACAATTTGGACATGATTATCTCGGTTGGGTACCGAGTCAAAAGCCACGTGGCGACTCGTTTTCGGATCTGGGCGACGCAACAACTCACTGAGTTCATCCGAAAAGGATTCTTACTGGACGACGAACGTCTGAAGAATCCCGACCACCCGTTCGATTATTTTGAAGAACTTGAACGGCGCATTCAGGACATCAGGACGTCGGAGCGCAGGTTCTACCAGAAGATCACGGACATCTATGCCACGAGTATCGACTATGACCCAACGTTGGACCTGAGCATTGAGTTTTTCAAGACAGTGCAAAACAAGATGCATTGGGCCATCACTGGCCAGACCGCAGCCGAGATCGTTCATTCTCGAGTTGATGCGGACAAGCCCAATATGGGCCTGACAAGTTATCGTGGGCCGAAGGTTCGGAAACAGGATATTGCGACGGCCAAGAACTACCTGACAGAAGACGAATTGGCGGCGCTCAACAACCTTGTGGAGCAGTACCTAATCTTCGCTCAAGGTCAGGCGATGCGTCGAATTCCGATGTACATGAAGGACTGGATCAAAAAGCTAGATGGCTTTCTCGCAATCAACGACCGGGACATCCTCAATCATGCAGGCAAAATCTCTCATGAGATGGCCAAAAAACTGGCAGAAGCTGAATATGAGAAGTTTCATCAAAGACGCGTGCTCGAATCAGATTCGAAGCCAAGTGACTTCGACATCGTGTTACAGAACGTCCCAAAACGAAAAGACAGTTCATCCACTTGACTGGTGTTTTTCATGATTCGAAACGACTACCTGATGCGTTCCATCCAGCAACTGAGTCAGGCCTTTGGGCAGATTCTGGCGGGCAAGGATATCGAGTCCCCTGAGCACACTCTAGACCGGATTCAAGCCGCTATCGCCGATGCGTTCAACACCCGTCCTGAGTTCATTTTTTCGGAAGATATCGAGAGTGTTGACGAGTTTGATCCACGTTTGGCGGCCGAACTTGGACGCTTGTTCGCACTGCATGCGCGTACATCCTTCGCGGCCAATCGCGACGACTTGGCTCGCCTATCAACACCCTGGGCCATCCGCTGCCTTAAGCACGCGCTGGGCCAGATTGATACAACTTCAGCGCTGATTGCCGAAAGCGAACTCACGACGTTTTTGCGTCACGACGTCGCCCAAACCCACGCATCAGCGCTCGCCTTGCCTTCCTACGAGGCACTCTTTGACTTTGCGCGGCGCAATCGCCGAATCACTCAGGCTGAAGACGCGTTGTTCGCGGCAATTTCGCTGGGCGCGAACCCCGAGGTCGTCGAGGCAGGTCACCTCTTCTTTTCCGAACTCCTCCACATGGAAGATGACGAACTTGCGCGCGGTCAAACCTCAAGGGCGGAGATCCATGAGGTACTCGCGGAACTCAGCTAGGATGAGAGTACCTCAATGTCGCTTCTCTTTTTTGCGTTAATCGTAGTCTTCGGCACGTAATGTGCCAAACAGACGTGTAGCATGGACCGATGATTATTTTCTGTAGCGAACCTTTCGCACGACACAAGGTCGACTCAAGTTACGAGATGGAAGCCAACGCTGCAAAGGCGGCTGGTTGCCCCATCGAACTTATGGATTACGAGTCCCTCGTCTCACATGGCAATCCCCTATTAAAGCCTACCGCAAAGCCATCTCAGGCCCTGTATCGGGGCTGGATGCTACATGCCGAGGAGTATCGGCAACTCTACTCCCAGTGCGCTTCACACGGCATAAGACTCATCAACTCTCCAGAGCAATATGTCCATTGCCATCACCTTCCGTCGAGCTACTCGATTATTGCGGACAACACCGCCAAAACCGTGTGGTTTGAGCTCTCAGCCCACGATCTAGACAGCCAGATTGAAAACGCTCTCCAAGTCTTTGGTTCAAAGCCTGTCATCATTAAAGACTACGTAAAATCTGAGAAACACTACTGGAATGAGGCGTGTTTCATACCCGACGCCTCCAAGACAGAACACGCGCGACGCGTGATAGACCGATTTCTCGAATTGCGAGGTGAATCGCTGGCAGGAGGCCTGGTATTCCGTGAGTTTCTGGACCTCGATCCCATCGGCCCTCATCCTCAAAGTGGGATGCCGCAGTTCGTGGAGTTTCGACTCTTCTTCTTGGACCTTAAACTCGTGACATGCACCCCCTACTGGGACGAACAAATAAGCACCATTGCCCCGCCACTGCACGAATTCGAAGAACTCGCAAAGCACATCCAAAGTCGATTTTTCACTATGGATATTGCTCGCCTTGAAACCGGCCGATGGGTCGTCATTGAGCTTGGTGATGGTCAGGTCGCTGGGCTTCCAGCCCAGCTCGAACCCTCCACGTTCTACGCGCGCATCAAGGCCTTAAATCCTGAAAGTTCAAACTAAATCACCCAACGAAGAGATTCATGTATCCTCATGGGTCAATGAAAGATGATCGAGGTCCAGCCGAACGCTTTGGACATATTCGCTCGCGACAAGATCATCGAGCGTCAAGAATATGAAGCATGGTGAGTATGTGGATTTGGTTGTCAGGAGGCTCCAAATGCATGGCAAATAGCTTTTGGAACGGCTCCACCCTCCTCTCGCGGAACTTTGTTCATCCGGTTAACTCTCTTGCTATATTTTTCAGGCATTCTTCAGCCCACCCACGATGTCTCGGATCCGCAGTTCGTTCGGGCACGAAAAACTCAGCAAGGAACTCATCAGTCGTATAAGGCATCTTTTCCCACTCCCAGGCAGAATCATCCGACAAGATCAAGCCGTCTGTAAGCTTTGCAATTGAGCCAGCAAGAATGCCGTGCAGAAGGTTTGTGATTCCCAATTGTCCCATGGAACGTCGAAATGCCCAAGAGTGACCCGTTGCCAAACACTCCAGCGCCAATTCCCTGCGCCTGGCGAACTGCGGCAACTCAAAAAACTCGTCCCAAAGCTCTCGCGTGAGCCCCGTTGTTTTCCGACAATAGCCGTCGATCCCGCCTTCCAAGCCGCAAATTCCAAACCACAAGTATGAGCCATTCGCCCAGACGAAGTTTTCGTTGGGGTCTGGCATAGTGACGGACCTCTCGTCCATGGAACGGACAGGGTATGTCATTTGAATTGTTTGGTAAATTTGGAGCTCTTCAAGACGGAGGCTCATCTCGTGTGTCGTCACGTCGACAACTTCCGAATAAGTTGGAATCCGAGACGAACGAGGATAGATTTGGAAGGTCGTGGACATTAAGGATTCGGATGCGCAACAGACTCGTGAATTTGACGTTTCTTTTAGGAGCTTTGGGGCTCAGCTGTCGAGGCGAGACGCCCCATCCGGTGGCGCTCTACGTCCTCCCTGCAGATGAGTCTATCGTCTTTTTTCAAAAAGAGGATCGCGAACCTCATAGGTATCAACGGGTAACTTCGCAAAAGACTGAGACGTTGGATTGGCAACTGAATGTAGGGAGCCAACCCAAGTTCTACCGGCTCAACGACGGGAGAAACCTGATGTGCGGACACCTGATGGGAGGCACCGGCCACAGCTGCTGGTACTTGGGGCAAGGAACCCCCCGAGAGATTCCGGAGTCCGAATTCAAAAAATGGCTTGGGTCGGACTACTTAGGTCTGGGACCAAACGGAGAGTGGTGGTCCTCCGATGAGGACTCTTTGGGTTTCTCCCTTTCCCATAATGAGCCCCTCGGTGTTATCCGAAACCTGCCCGTCGAAGGCAGTTTCGGACATGTTGACTACAACCCGGTTTTAGACCGGTTTGCCCTGATGACGTACGATTCACGGCTCCAAATCTCCATTGTGACTCGAGAGCAGACCCTAGTTGACCGTTTCGCTCTCGGTCCCAGATCAGACCGAATGGGACTTGATACCATCTACGAGGGTGGACACGATCTTCTGTGGAGCCCCAACGGAAAGACTCTGGCGGTACGTTATGATGGCGAGATCTGGGTGTGGCAAGATGGGATGAAGCGCCGGCTGACGGAACACGTCTTCGAGCCCCCACTGCTTCCGTGGCAGACGGCCGATGCCAGCACCTCGAGACCTGAGTTGATAGATATCCTCGCCTTTTCGCCGGACAGCCAACATCTCCTGGTGCGCTCCACTCGGTACAGTGGACGGAAATACGTCAACTTCTTTGTGGGTCACAAACCTGATTATGAGGCTTTCGCCATACACGTTGAATCAGGTGAATGGCGTCGCTTACCCGTATCTGGGAGCAGTGCGATTTGGTTCAAAGGACAGCTCTAGCCACATGGTGACGCGCGGTTAGGATTGACCGCAAACGCAACGCTCGGCCAGCTCAACGACGGTGCCGTTAGGTGATTGGGAGTTCGTAGAACGTCAGCTGGCGCGTCTCCGGGTGAACGCAGGCGAGCATTGAATCGCTGACAGCAAAAGGCTCGTTCTTGCGGCACGGTACTTCGGCAAAAAGATTGCCTGTTTCTGCGTCCCAAACACGAATGGTGGAGCCCGAGTACTGCGTGCACGCCACGCGCCCTCCTCTGCCAAGTCCCGCGCAACTCATCCGAAACGTAGTCTCTGCGTGTCGATGCTCGCCGCAAACATCTCCTTCGGCAGAAATCACCCTGATTAGGCCCTGCCCTGCGTGAGCAATGATTCGACCAGTTTGGGCTATCGAAGGCCTTGGAATTTCATAATCAATCATGACATTGAGGCGCTCGTGGGTGTCGATATTCCAGAAAGAGATAATCGGAAATGTGTGGCTCACCACAATGTGCGTCTCATCAATGAAGCTCAGGTTCCAAATGCATGGCCAATAGCTTTTGGAACGGCTCCACCCCTCCTGCCACGGCACGCCGTGTGCCGCCTGAAACCGCCCTATTTCCTTGAGATCTGGCAACGAACAAATCCGGACATCGCCTTCATCATCACCAATCGCTACCCGAGTGCCATCCGGTGAAGGCATGCACGCAAGACCTAAGAAATCGAGCTCACTCAGCTTTCCATCCGCCAGAGCAAAGACCTTGTTCCGCGAGTGCGCCACCACAACGCCCGCTTGAGTAATCCAGACACTGCCGAGCCCCATCGGCGTTTCAAGCTTGGTGACCTTCTCCTTCTTGCCAGTCTTTGGGTCCACGAGCTGAATATCGCCGCTCCCATGTGCCGTGATAAACCGGCCGTCCGGTGTGGCCGTAATCGCGGTCAAAATGCTTCTGAAACCCTTGACCGCCCCAACCTCTTGAAGCCCGGAGACACGCGGTGCGCCCTTCAGTTGGGTAGGACGAGTCTCAATGCCTGGCGGCCACGCGTCCTCGATGCTTGTCCACGAAACCAGAGGCACACCCATAGGTCCACGCGCCCAGCTTTCGCGGTCCAAGTCCACGAATTCCCAGCAGAGATGCTGGTCAGCTTGTCGAAAGAAATCTTCCAACACATAGAGAATCAAGTCGTAGAGCTCTTCGTCCGTCAGCTTCTGACGCCTGTGAAACTCACAAATCAAGACCGCTTCGTCGGGATTGCTGGAGTCGGTAATCCACGTCGGAATCTCGAGCAAAACGGATTTCTCCAGCTCCACAAAAACCGTCCCATCCTCGCCCATCGACACTTCAATTTTGCCCATCTTATCTCTCACGAACTCTGACTCCCAATCGCGCATCTTAGAGGGGCTTTGCAGGTGATGCCATGATTAAAACCGAGAATTTCGAGCTGCTGAAAGGAAGTTGACTGAGCCTAAACTGCGAACTCTCGTAGAGACTTCGCCGTAATTTTCTCTGCTAGGGGAAACGTTGCCTCACCAGCGTGTACAACGGTGAGATGATCGAGTTGCAAATCCTCAATTGCGATGTGCATTGACTTTGAGGTCGAGGGACTATCGGAGCGTTTAAACTCAAAGCCCAACCGCTCTTCTCCACGGACCAAGAGCAGATCCAACTCGGCCCCTGCATGAGTAGCCCAGAAGTAGGCTTGATGCCTTGGATACGCGCGCAATACCTCCATCAAAGTAAACCCCTCCCAAGATGCTCCGAGCTTCGGATGGCGTTGCAGCCCTAACCAGCTATCAATACCCATGAGTGTGTGAAAAATCCCTGAATCGGACACGTAGAGCTTTGGCGACTTCACCTGTCGTTTCGAGATATTTTCAAACCAAGGCTGAAGCAGACGCACCATGAAGGTTGACTCAAGAATATCGATGTAACTACGGACAGTGTTATCGGCGAGCCCCAACGAGCGCCCCAGCTCCGAATAATTCAGCGTTTGGCCGTGATAGTGCGCCAACATCGCCCAGAACCGGCTGATGGTCGCAGACGATTGCGTAAAACCCAGTTGTGGAAGGTCACGCTGGACAAACGTCTGAATGAATTGCTCTCGCCACTCGGCACTGGCGTCATCATCTGTAGCCAATGTGGAACGCGGGAATCCTCCGCGGAGCCAGAGGTCCTGAAGGTGGGATTCGCCAATTTCGGCCAGGGAGAAACCCCGAAGTTGATGGAATGCAATTCGGCCAGCAAGAGACTCCGAACCATCCTGAATCAGTGCGGGTGACGCACTACCCAAGACCAGGAATCGGGTTGTCTTGGACTTGCGATCGGCAAGCACACGGAGCAATGGAAACAAGTCTGGCTTGAGTTGGATCTCGTCAATGATCACGAGGCCCTCAAGTGGTCGCAAGGCGAGGCTGGGTTCTGCCAGGCGAGCCTTGTCGCGAGGGTCTTCCAGATCAAAGTGATGCCACTGAGGTTCGAGCTCAGCAATCTGGAGCGCGAGAGTCGTCTTCCCAACTTGTCGCGGTCCAATCAAAGCGACCACCGGGAATTGCTCCAGCAGTCTTTTCACCCGCAAGAACTCTTCCTCTCTCTTTATGTGGTCAATCATTCTCGAAAACTCGATCTAAGAGATCGACATTTCTAGGATAACTGCAAAAAATCGTCAAGTTCCTTGAAACTCCGAAGCCGAAGATCGAATTTTCAAGGATTACCCCTTCACTAGCTTCACAAGTCCCGGACTAAGGTCTACCAACGTTTTGCGGTAGAGGCCGCCAAGCGCCTCTAGTGAGCTTTTGTCGGTCAATGTCGAGCTCCCACCCGTTTGGCTTTTCGGATGTGGCGATGAGACAGCCCGAAGCATCAGAGGCAGCAAAGACTGCGGAGGGTGTTCCTCCGGGACCTGCATACCAGGAACTTTTCAGTGCCCGTTCGTTGACACCGGCGGCGGCGCGCGCCGACTACGGCGTCGATCTCGAGAGCCTAACAACCTTTGAGGCCCGCAACTGCATCTCCCATGTGCCGTGATAAACCGGCCGTCCGGTGTGGCCGTAATCGCGGTCAAAAAGCTTCTAAAACCTTTGACTGCCCCAACCTCAGAAAGCCCGGAGACACGCGGTGCGCCCTTCAATTGGGTAGGACGAGTCTCAATGCCCGGCGGCCACGCGTCCTCGGATTTGTTTTGCGCTGGATTAAGCTAGCCAAGACCGAGAAGACCCGAGCAGCTCGCGTTTGCGAGATTGCTACCCATTCAGCACAGGGGAAAAAGCTGAAAGGAAGTTGATCTTAACTATCCGTTGGGAGGAGTTTGAAAAAGCGTGTATCGACCCCAGAAACCAGATGGTGCAGATTTGACTGCACATGGTGCATGCACTCGGATTCCTCCAGAAGAGGTGGCCCATGTCCATGATTACAGTTCGACAATTAGACCAGAGAGACAAAGAGTGGTTGCGCGAACAGGCATCGAACGCCGGAATCTCCATGGAAGAGTTTGTGCGCCGCTTGATCCGTGAACGACGGACCCAGAACATGAAGAAACCTTCTGAAATCGTGCGTGAATGTTTCGGCGAGGCACATGGCGTAGAGCTCAATCTTGAACCGCGAAACACAACTTTTGGACAAGCTTTTTCAGGATAGAGTCATTGCATTCGACCGAGAATGCGCAGAGAACACAGCCAGATACATGGTCCGCTCGTCAAACCTCCACCCCACACATCACCTCGCCGACAGCATCATCGCTGGATGCGCAATTACGCATAGATTGGAAGTCGCGACACGGAATGTGTCCGACTTCAATTCGCAGTTGGTCAGAGTTGTAAACCCCTGGTCCTAGTGGAACCCAGCTCTTGCCACAAAGCGGTGTCAGCCAGCCGTGACCGGGCTAGCCCTTCACGAGGTCGAGCTCCCGCCACCGCGCCGCAACTCAGCCAAAATCTGGTCACTCAAGTCGGAGCTCGTCATGTTGGGAGGCTGCAGGCAGAGGTCGACAAGCCCGCCTTCACGAATCTCCTTGATAAACCCATCGATTTCAATGCCTGGCTCGAGCTGGCCAAGCGAATCGTTGTTAAAGACCATGCCCAGATACTCATCATTGACGGCACATTCCCAACCGAGCTCCGTTTGACGCAGCACAAAGAGGGAGAACTGATCCGTTGGGTCCACAGCTCAGACCGATACCTTGTCGCGGTCTGCCACGGCCCAAGTCTCCGTCGACGCAAGGCTGAGGCCGACGAGAACCGCTCGGTAAGCGAACAGGTCGAGACCGCCCTCTTTGAACTACTCCCAAGCGGACGCACGCTGATATTGGACGTGGCCAATGAACTTGGGATAGGCCAACGTACGATATGTCAAAGAACCCTGTATCCGCCATGCGTAGCCGCCAACCGATTGAAGTTCGCCCAGCACGTTAGCCAGAGGCGGCCTTCTTCAGCCGAATAGCCCTCGTCTGGAAACAGATGGAGGGCGAGCATCTCTTTTTGTCGATCAATCCCATCAGCAATCTTCAGACATTCGGCGGGGGTAACCAGCCAGCCTGAATTTGACTGGAACTTGTACGTAGGTGGGTTGTTGTTGTGGCCGGGAGCGTCTAAGATTAGGCGCACTTTCGCCTCGTAGTCGGTCTCGGTAGGTTTCGGAAAGTCGGGTGGTGCATCCAATCCGAGGACGTTCGCCGATTGCATCGCCAGCACGGTGACTGGCATCGCCCTGCTAGTATACTGATGATGTCCGGGAGTCGACGGATTCTGCAGAATCATTCCATCCGGCACCTTGGTGGGGCTTTCTATCATTTGCATCTCGTAACCCATATAAGTCTCCAACTCTTAAGTGTCTGTTTGAACGTAGTGCACGAGCTTCACATGGCCCGGACTAAGGTCTACCAACTTCTTGCGGTAGAGGCCGCCGAGAGCTTCTTTATAAGCCCTTTTGCTCACGCCGTACGCTTCGAAGATTTCGTCGGGCGAGCTCTTGTCGGTCAATGTCGAGCTCCCGCCACCGCGCCGCAACTCAGCCAAAATCTGGTCACCCAAGTCGGAGCTCGTCATGTTGGGAGGCTGCAGGCAGAGGTCGACAAGCCCGCCTTCACGAATCTCCTTGATAAACCCATCGATTTCAATGCCTGGCTCGAGCTGGCCAAGCGAATCGTTGTTAAAAACCATTCCTAAGAACTCATCATTGACGGCACATTCCCAACCAAGGTCCGTTTGACGCAGCACATAGAGCGTGACCTCGTCACCTATTTTTGCGTCTTTCGAAACTTTGCCCATGAACTTTTTAATCTTGGTGCTAGCAGCAATTCGGCCCGTATTATCAACGTAAACGTAGACCACATAACGTTTCCCGGGCCTCATTTCGCGCTGCTGTTCTGAAAAAGGTACGAACAAGTTCTTGTCCAGTCCCCACTCCAAAAAAGCCCCAATATCGTTTACTTCGACTACTTCCAAAAACGCACACTCGCCGACTTCGGCATATGGCTTTTCGGTTGTAGCGATAGGACGGCCCGACGAGTCAGGATAGATGAACGCCTCAATACTTTGGCCAATGGCTGCGCCGGCGGGCACCCCGTTCTTGGGAAGTAGGATGTCGCCCAGAGACCCGCCGTCCAAGTAGACTCCGTGCTCGGAAAGTCTGCTGATTTTGAGTCGATTTGTCTGTCCGATCATAGCCATACTGTTCTCTCGCTAGTCTTGAGTACCTCCCTTCTATACCTCAAACAAGACTATGTCGCATGCGTTCGTCAGCAAATGAGCTTCCCATTCACCTCAAATTTCGGATTTCGAAATCCCATTGCAACCCAGGCTGCGAACAACTTTGCGAAAAAGGCAATCGAGTGGGTCTTAAGGTTGGGGATATCCGTTGGCAAGGCGGACTGATCGGCGAGGTCACCCGTCATGGTTCGAAGCTCGGGCTTGGGCCGCCTCTCTTCGGGCCAGAGGTGCAGATAGAGGCATAGCCAGTGGGCGCCATTCAGTTCAAGAAACACGGGCGTATTGCAACACGTGGCTACCACGCGCCTCGTTCCGGCATCAGACTTGAGCCGGAACTCCTTCAAAGTGTCCTGACCCGACGTGATTCGGACTCGGTCTTTGCGATAGTCGGCAGAAGGCGTTGCGCCATATGAGGTGAGGATATTGTCGGCGTCTGGCAGGGTCGCCAGTCGCGCCGCCGCAGCACGACAGCTTTCGCAGAGGCACTCCACCACGAGGAATGGCTCGCCTTGAACTTCCAGCCGCGTGTGTCCGCACGAACATCCGATTTCAGTGGTCTCTAACATTTGTTTTCCTCGGTCAATTTGAAGAGTTGCCGGACATAGCGATCCAAGTGATCGAGACTTTCTCGGGCGATTTCTGGATCGTTACCTGCCTTGGCCAGAATGAACGCGCCCTGCAGAACGGTCTGTGTGTGCCGCGCGAGGCTTTCTGCCGTCCAATCGCCCTCTATGTCATGCGCCTGCCGCGCCGCCTCGATATCAGCCACCAGCGTATCGGCATGCCCCAAAATCGCGCGACCACACGCCTCACGGATGGGGTCAGACGACGCGTGCACTTCCTGGATCATAGTTCCAGCCAGGCAGGTGAACTCAGCGAGGTCGCCTTGAATGATGGCCTTGCGAAAAGCGATGTAGGCGAGCACTCGGTCGAGTGGGTCTGCGGGCTGGTGATAGGGGGCGTTTACAAAGAGCGATGAGGTCGTTTCTGCCCAGAATTCGGCCGCAGCAACGCCTAGGTCTTCTTTGCTCTTAAAGTGATGGAAGAACGCCCCTTTGGTGACCTCTGCGGCTTTGCAGAGGTCGTCAACGCTGGTCGCCGCGAACCCCTTGGCGCGGATGATATCGCGCGCCGCCTCAAGGAGGCGTATTCGTGCGTCACCGCGGTCGGGCGATTTTTTGGTGGGTCGTGGTGTCATGGTGTGTTGTTAAAAGCTGCCTCAAGGGCGGCGATATCAAACTTGCCCATCTCCATCATCGCGGCTTGAGCTCGGCTGGCTGCCTCACGATCCTCAGAGCCAAGTAGTTGCGGAAGCACTTCAGGCACGATCTGCCACGACACACCGAACCGGTCCACGAGCCAACCACAACGACTTTCGGCGCCTCCGTCAGCAATCAGCGACGACCAGAGGTGGTCCGTCTCTTCTTGGTCTTTGGTCAACACGCTGATCGAGGCAGCCGGCGAGAGCTCGTAGTGTGGCCCTCCGGTCAAAATCATCATCGGGCAGCCGTGCAGGGTGAATTCCACGACCATCGGGTCGTCTGGATTTCCATGCGCATACACGGCGTCAATCTCGCTATTAGGCAGGAGTGACACGTAGAACTCAGCCGCCTTTAGACCGTGTTTTTCGAACCATAAACAAGTTCGCACCTTTGATCGAAAAGTCATAACTCGTCTCCCTCTTGGGTCGCCTCTTTGGGTTTGGCGGCGACAGCGTTTCCGTCTTGAACATATACATACCGAACGGTTGGTATGTTGTAAAGTGATGAGTGCATTGTCAAAGCTAAAATTCGGCATAGTCCCACCATACTTGCTAAATCCCTGGTGTGATTAGCTTTAAGTCCTGCATTCCTGAAAAGGTCACGATTTAGAACGAATGAGGACTTGATGAGCAAAGACGAGGAAGACACACACGAGAGTCACGACAAACACAAAAATCACGAAGAACACAAGAATCACGACAAGCACGCAGGTCATAGCGTGGCTAAGTTTCGATCCAAGTTTTGGTTGAGCCTTGTGCTCACTTTCCCAGTCCTAATCTGGTCGGAACACATACAAGAGCTTCTGGGCTTCACGGCGCCGAGCTTTCCGGGCTCTGGGTACATCGAACCCGCCTTGGGGACATTCATCTTCTTCTATGGTGGGCTGGTATTTTTGAAGAGCGGTTGGGGCGAGATCAAGGATCGTATGCCCGGAATGATGACCCTAATATCACTGGCCATCACAGTGGCATTCGTCTTCAGCGTCGCTGTCGAACTTGGGTTTGACGCTTCGCCCCTCTGGTGGGAGTTGGCCACCCTCGTGACGATCATGCTTCTCGGCCACTGGATCGAGATGCGCTCGATCTCGAGCGCCCAAGGCGCGCTAAAGGAACTGGCCAAACTCTTGCCCGATAAAGCCACACTTATCGTCGATGGCGAAAACAAAGAGGTGGGTGTCGATGAGCTGGCCGAAGGTGACTTGATTCTTGTTCGTCCTGGCGAGCGCATGCCCGTCGACGGCCTAATTCGCGAGGGAAAAAGCAGCCTCAACGAGTCGATGATTACGGGAGAGTCTGAGCCGGTAGGCAGAGGTGAGGATGACGAGGTCATCGCCGGAACCGTCAATGGCGAGGGCACGCTTCGAGTCGAAGTCAAAGGTGTTGGCGACAAGACGAAGCTCTCCGGCATCATGCGACTCGTAGCCCAGGCTCAGGAGTCAAAATCGCGTTCACAAGTTTTGGCCGACCGCGCGGCGCAACTCCTCACGGGTGTGGCCATCGCCTCAGCCCTGATTACGTTTGTCGTCTGGCAATTGCTGGGCAAGCCGATCGACTTCACGGTGGTTCGCGTTGTGACCGTGCTCGTGATCGCCTGCCCTCACGCATTGGGACTAGCGGTCCCGTTGGTGGTGGCGATTTCCACGACGATGGGCGCGCGCTCCGGACTCTTGATTCGAGACCGTCGTGGTCTTGAGGAAGCTCGCAATCTAGACGCCGTTATCTTCGACAAGACTGGGACCTTGACCATCGGGGAATTCCGCGTGGTCGCCATCGAAACTGCAGAAGATTTGTCCGAACAAGATGCCCTTCGCATCGCCGCTGGAATCGAGTCTGAATCAGAACATCCCATCGCCCAGGGCATCGTCAAGAGCGCAGACGAACGCGAGATCGACTATCCCGAGGCTCGGGACTTCAAGAATATTACGGGTAAAGGAGTTGTCGCCACACTTGACGGCGAGGAATACAGGATGGGTGGTCCTGCAATGGTCGAAGGGGTTGATGTTCCGGAAAACCTGAAAGATGCGGCAAAGAAAGCGGGTGAGAACGCACAGTCCGCAATCTACCTCATCAAAGAGGATTCGGCGTTGGCCGTCTTCGCTGTAGCGGATGCCATTCGAGAAGAGAGTTTTGAGGCCGTAAAGGCCCTGCACGATCGCGGAATCGAAGTCGCAATGCTCACGGGCGACTCTCAGGCCGTTGCCGATTCGGTGGCTAAAAAGCTCGGCATCGACACAGTTTTTGCCCAGGTCCTCCCCGAAGACAAAGCCAAAAAAGTCAAAGAATTGCAGAGTCAGGGCAAGACCGTGGCTATGGTGGGAGATGGCGTCAACGACGCTCCAGCGCTCGCCACTTCGGATATTGGAATCGCCGTTGGCGCAGGCACAGATGTAGCCGTGGAGGCTGGCCATATTGTGCTCGTTCGTTCGGATCCACGAGACATTTCACGCATCGTCAGCCTCTCGAAAGCGACACGACGAAAGATGATTCAGAACTTATGGTGGGCCGCAGGCTACAACATCCTCGCCCTGCCGTTGGCCGCAGGCGTCGGATACTCTTGGGGAGTTTTGCTCACACCAGCGGTCGGAGCGGTCCTGATGTCTGCGAGCACCGTCATCGTGGCAATCAACGCCCAACTTCTCAGACGCGTCGACCTCGATGCTCAATAATTCTTCGAGTTTGAAATCAGTCGATAAATGAATTAAATTCGAGGCCTTAGGTAAGAGGAGCGGTGATGAAACGACGAATCAAGGTGTCTCGGAGCGGCCTTACAGAATGTTCTGCTTGCGAGCAGCATATTCGGATTGAACCCAAGGTGGTGGAAACAGTGTGTCCGTTTTGCGGCACGCCTCTGGCAGTTGCAGAAAGTGATGACGGGCTTTCAGCACTTCGTAGTAATCGCTCGCTCTTCGCTGCCTCACTTGTGGGTATTGCGCTCTCTGCGGGGTGTATTGAGGATCCACCACCAGAGAACAACACCCCGAACAATACCGTCGCCCCTGTTTATGGCGTGCCGATAGACCCGGATATGGGCGCGGATATGAACGAGGATATGGAAGTCGACATGGCCGATGAGCCGCTCCCAATGCCGGAGTATGGCCTACCCTTCGATCCTGATATGGGCGACGCGGACATGGAAGTCGACATGGCCGATGAGCCGCTCCCAATGCCGGAGTATGGCCTACCCTTCGACCCGGATATGGGCGAAACCGACATGGACGGCGGTTAAAATGGCAGGCGAGCCAGCAGGCAAAGGTGTTCGTCAGCTCAGGGCGGAGGATTTCGAAAGAAAGACACCCATCTACTGCGTGTGGGAAATTACGCTGGCGTGCGATCTGGGATGTCGTCATTGTGGCTCGCGCGCTGGGGATGTCCGCCCCGACGAGTTGAGCACCGATGAATGCCTGGAGGTCGTCGCCCAGCTTGCAGACATGGGCCTGCGCGAGGTGACGCTGATTGGAGGCGAGGCCTACCTGCGTGAAGACTGGGACATCATCGCCCGTGAGATCACGCGGCGGGGGATGGCATGCGGCATCACGACCGGCGCTAGAAATCTCACCCAGGAGCGCGTTGACCGCGCCGCGGATGCCGGCGTGCGCACGATCTCGGTTTCCATAGATGGTCTGGAGAAGACCCACGACGCCCAACGCGGTCGCAAAGGGTCCTTCCGAGCCGCTATCGAAGCTGCTGAGCGCGTGGCAGCAAGCCCGATTCGCCTGGCCAACAATACCCAAATCAATCGCATGTCCATGCCAGAACTCCCCGCTCTGGCCCAGATACTCGCGGATATTGGCTCCAAGGCGTGGCAAATTCAGATCACGGTGGCCATGGGACGGGCGGCGGACCGGCCTGAGCTATTGCTCCAGCCTTACGAGCTCTTGGAGCTATTCCCGATGTTGGTCTGGATCAAAAAGACCATCCTTGAACCCGGAGGGGTCGGGCTCTATCCGGGCAACAACGTGGGTTATTTCGGGCCATGGGAAAAATACCTCCGCTTTGGCGGCGACTCTGGGGCCCACTGGAACGGTTGCGGGGCTGGCACCTATACGCTCGGGTTGGAAGCGGACGGCAAGATTAAGGGTTGCCCTTCCCTACCATCCACAGCATTTACCGGCGGAAATATTCGAGACATGAAGATCGCCGACGCGGTCTCGAACTCCGAGCAGATTAACCATATTGGACAACGTGGTGTCGACGATCTCTGGGGCTATTGCAAAGAGTGCTACTACGCCGATATCTGCAAGGCCGGATGTACGTGGACATCCTATTGCCTGCTTGGTCGCTCGGGGAACAACCCGTACTGCATCCATCGCGCCACCGAGTTCGAAAAGATGGGACTGCGCGAAACCGTGGTTAAGGTGGAGGCCGCCCCGGGGAAGCCGTTTGATAATGGTCGTTTCGAAATCGTGGTTGAACCCTTCCCTGACGATGACGTGCCTTCGATTTCGGGGTTTAGCATGGAAGATGTGCTCGCGCTGAATGCCCAGTCCTTAAGTGCTTGGCCACGCGAGGAGATTGCGAAATTCCTCCGTCATCGCTGAGATGTTCTCGACAGATTAATCCACATGCTCAATTCGCAGAATCTCTTCACGGTTCAACACGATTCGGGACAACCAGTTCGTTCGCTTGAGTTCCGACGGAGAAGACCGTAACATCGGCGATCTCTATGAGCGTTTCCCGGACGGGGTCGCCGCTCAGGAGGAACTGGAATTGATGCTGTGCCGGGCCTGAGTGGATTGCCTTGAAATGAATGTGACGGAGAGCGATGTACTCGAGGTTCTGCGCGCGATCGAGACAGGCGAGATCACGCTCACGCCAGACCGCGATCCGCAGGAACATATCAAGGGCGATGTTCTCTTTTCCGCCTCAAATGGTTGGAAGATCGAAGTCTCGAACTGGAGCGGCGAGTTTGCCGGGATTGTGGAGATCGTCCTGCCGGATGGACGGGTTCTGGACATGGAATACCTCGACAACCGGATGCCTCAGGTGGCGGCACATTTTCCCAACCCGGACGTGGCTTGGTTCGCCTACGGAATGAGAAAAGTCATCACCGGCTATATTTTCGCATCAGCGGACAAACCTGGTCGTTTTGCTGATGCCGAGCCGGGAGATGTCATCTCCAATCCTGACGCCGAGCCGCCTTATATCATTGTCGATGAAACTCTAGCGGATGTGGTGGTCGCGCGTTGGCCGGGGCAGCTGTGGCGCGTGCAGGTCATAGAGGCTATCGAGCCTCAGGGTCATCGCGGGAACTATACGCGCAGCCGGTCTGTGAAGCTGCTGGACCGCGTCGATACACACTGGCTTTTCGGCCGTCATGGCGAGGCGGTTGAAGACATTCTGCGCGTCGCGACTGTGTTGACGGAAGTCCAGGCACAAACGCTGAGATCCCACCGGCACCCTGATGCCAAGGCGCTGCAAAGCGCGGGCTATCACCGCTGGCTCGAACAGGAAGGGCAGAAAGTTGCGGAGGGACGGGACATGAGCGGTGTGGTTGCGGCAGGGCAAGGGCGATCGCGATCTCCCATCGGTTACGGCCTGTCGCTCATCCACGGGGGGGTCTGGGAGTCTGCCCAACATGCGGCCGGAGATGCCGCATTTGATGAGGATGAAGAGGAGCGGTGGCTGGTCGCGCCCTGGTCGGACGCGGCCGGGGCCCTGATGGATGCGGGCTGGGCACTTGGCGTGCCGGACTTGTTTGACGAGGCTGAACGGGAGATCCTGCTCCAGGCCTGGAAGGCGCGGGTGCAGTCATGAAGCGGATGCCGTACTTTCCAATGAGGCTGAGCAATGAAAAACTTTTTGGATAAACTCGCATCGCTCGAAACAGCGGCGTTGGAAGACTGTGACAGTGATGCGCGGTACCAGCGCATACGGTCAGACATCCTGGACCTCCTAAAGGAAGCGCAGACGATGCTGACTGAGCCGGACCTGCTGGCGTTGAAATCGTCCGTCTTGGAAGCGCTTTACAGGATATGTGGGACACATCTCGATCTCGAAGTGCTGGAGCGATATATGCCGGAGGTCTTGACCGAGGAAGATTTCAAGCAGATCACCCAGAATTCGGCCCTTGCGCGATGGATGTAGCCTTCGTCTCATCTGCCCTGAATGCCTTGCTGGCTGAGGAGCTGGCATCCGGCAATCGGATTGCCGAGGTTTCAGAGTGGCCGCCGGCGTGCAGGAAACTAGTCATTCTTGAATACCGGTTTTCCCGTGCCCATGACGCTGCCGCGCTGGAATTTCGTGAGGTCAATGATCCACACTACTGGTTTTCCGAGTATGTGGCGGATGGCGGCGCAGAAGTGCTCGCCTGCCGGTTCAATACAAGGCCGCGCTAGCGTCATCCGATAGACCATTTGGGGCTCTTGCTCTCGGCAAAGGCCGTCAGGGCTTCGAAATGACGTTGGCGATCCTTGCGCGCCTTTCCCCCAGGAAATTGAATACAGAAACTTCCTTCTGCAACATGATCGATGGTGTAGCGGATGCCTTCAATCTCGACATAGCCGCCGCGACCTTCGTGTACAGTCTTGATCTCGTCAGCCATCGGATGCGTCGCTCTATTGGTTTCGAGATACCACCAGTAAATCACATCCCGGAAGTCGATTTTCGCGGCATCGACGAGGCCCTTGAGCTCCACGAAATTGCCCTTGCTCAATTCGAGAATGGCGCCGATAGCGTTGTCGAGATTGCCTTGCGAATCCATCGTCTCACTTGTCGAAATCCGTCCCAGCTCCGCGATGACGTCCGCGACTTCGCCAGCAGGGAAGCCAGTCTTGATTTTGGCGAGGTGACGTTGTGAAAGGCTCACTGGATACTCATGAGAACATTTGACGATCCAAGCTGATCGATTTGAGATAATATCCTCAATTATTCATGAATTCCAGTGGTGCGTCCGATCAGAAGACAACGCCGGTGCTATCGATCACGAGCTTTGCCTTGTTCTCAGCGCACCAAGCTTCCAACTCCTCTTTTAATACGGGGTAGAGGTCTCTGGCCCAGGCAGGTGCCTTGTCTGGCCAGTCGTCTTCAGTCGGCAAGAAGGCGGTAAGGACGCCCATGGCCAAGTCGAGCTTGAAGCTGCCTTCTTCCGCAATGACAACGAGTTCTTCTTTCCACTTTGGGCGAAACTGAAACTTCATTCGGGGGCCTTCCAATGCCTGCCAGCCGATCTCAATCTGGATGAATTCGCAGTCAAACGCCAGCCGGTCCCGAATTCGCGTGGGTGACGGAGATATCTGCAGGATTGTCGATATTGATGCGGGCTATAAAGCCGGTCTCGCCATAAGCAAGGAGCGTGCGATTTTGCATTTCGGCCCGCATGATCGGGTTCGAATTGGTGAAGAACAGGCTCCAGTTGAGATCGTTCTCCGGCGTGACAGACGCAATATAGCCCTCATTGCCCATGCCCCCGTCACCGAAGACGATCTTCTGTCCCTCGAATTCAAATGGATGGCGGAAGATATCGACCTGGGTCCACACGTCGTCATTGTACTTGAGAAGCGATGCGAGGGTCGTATCGCACATGGGCGACCAGTAGAGCGTCGTTTCATGCGTGTTCGGATCATAGGCGCTATAGGCGTTCGCAAACACGATTTGTCCGTCATCTGAATCGTCAGGCCCTTGGGCCGGGACACTTTCCAATGTCCGGCGCTCGCTGACAACGTGTCACGGAAGGACATGATCTTGTAGGCCAAGTCTTTTTCGACATGCGATTGCTGGTCGCAATGTCCCGAGAGTGCCACTAGGGCCTCTAGAAACCGTTCCAGTCGCTCGGTATTGACATCATCGCTCATGCGGAACTTGATGAGCAGACCATCGTCTGCCTCATGTTCATGATTAATCAGGGCGAGCGCATCATCAATCTTCATCTGTTTCAAATCGCAATCTGGAAGCCGCAGGGACCCTAGTTAGAAAACATTGTCCATAAAATGGAAAACATTGTCCATGATACTATACTGGTGGGGCCGTTAGAGCTTTGGGAAGGGAGTTCCGGAAGCTGGGCCTACATGAATCCGGCGGTGGTGTGTTTGATCTCATGCGCATGTTTTCTTTCATCTTGTTTGTATTGTCCTCCTTCGGCTTTTTGGCTTCAGCATGGCTCTGGTGGCAGCGCAAAAACCTTCCGTACAATGAAGAGGGGCGTTACTTTGATGGTCTGGTTGTTTATGAGGAACAGGGCGCATTTGTCTATCTAGTGCTGACCCTGATCTTCTTTCTTGCCAGCCTGTTTTGTGGCGTTTGGGCCTTGAGCCGCCGGTCTGCCTCGAAGAAAAACGCATCTTCAGCCTGGGAACACAATTGACGATGTTCACTGTCACCATTCGTAAGCCGCGGCCCGATTTCCGAGTCTTCATTGACCTCTTGTTTGGGCCGGGCCGGAATGTCGACACCGATGGCGATGCCGATCCGGTTTGGAGCCGGGACTGGCGAGAACTCTCCATCACAGGCCGCGAAAGTGACGCGTCAACGGTCGAGATTTATGCTGCGGCGGACGACCCGACGCGATTTGAGATAAAGTCGAACTCGGCGCCGCTGGCTGAACTTGCTGCGCTCTATCTCTATTCATATTGCGGAGAGGCGCTCGAACGGGATGGCGTGGCGGTTAGGCTTGATGAATACCAGCGCCTGATTGAGCGCTATGCGGATCAATTGGCCCGCGCAGACCTCGCCTTCTGGCACCGGTCCTCCGAAGACGTTCCATTTCCCGGTTTGGACGTTGTCGATGACTGTGTGAGGGCGAGGGACGTCTTGCAATCCCTTCGGCCCACTTTGCGCGATGATTCCGTGCTACGAATGGCCCTGGAGGGGCTGATCGAGATCGAAGATGGCGTACTTGAGAACAGCGTGGCCGAGGAGGCTGCAAGGCATGTTGAGAGCTGTCCGTTGTGTACGGAGTGGCTGGATCAGTTCTATCCAGATCGCGCAGAGAGTCGGAAGGCAAGTGAGCGGCGAACATCGCCCGACAAGCCGGCAGATAGAGAGACCGGAGGACAAGGAAGGTGAGCGCGAATTCTGATCACGACATGCGCGTCGCCCGCAAGATTGCGCGGGCCAAAGCCACGCATATGAGCAATGCCAAATGGCGAAAGCTATTCGCCGCCTTGCATGAACTGCCTAATGGTTGTTCGGTGATTGGGTTGAAACTTGTCGGACGCACGGTACTCGGCGTACCAACGCCTGGTCCCGTTTTTGAGTTCGAAGACCATTTCGGCGAATGCGGTGGCATTTCGTTCGTACCGTTTTCGCATATTGAATTTGTCGGAGTCTCAAATTCCGACACCACCAACGCCGCGCTCATTCAACACCTGAACACGTTCGGAAACTGGCCGATAACCGAAGACGTGGAGGGCATCCTGATCAATGGCTATGAGTGGGGAGAAGAGGGAAAATAGAATGAGCTATTCAACATGCTCAATTCGCAAGATTTCTTCGCGGTTTAACACAATTCGAGCGCGGCGCATCACGGTCTCTTCCGCACCCTCTTGCTTAACCTGGTAAACGAGGTTCAGGTGATAGACTTTTGGAAGCTCGGTTCTCTGGAAACTGCCGGTACGCACATCCCAATGGGAGACCAAGTCGATTTGATCATCTAGCCGGGACATCACGTCGTTGAGCGACACACGCACGATCTCCTGAATTCCGAATTGTGTGTCCATGGACGCAGTCTCAATGCCATCGAGTTCAATCCGGCGCTTGTAGTGGATGACGTTCTCAAGCTCCGTGGACGAGCCACGCACAGTGCGGGCGGCACGCCTTAGGCGGACCACGTCGCGAGGCACCTCACGAACGGTTTTCCACGTGGCTTTTTCCATGGCCCTTCCACTGACCTCACTGAGGCCCATCAGGTGGAAAAGGTGGTCGCCAAGGCTGACGTTGTGGTCCCATTTCAACCACTGTTTAATGAGCCGTTGGCGCACATGGTCTTTGATACGGTCCTTGAGCACATATGCGCCGACCGCCAACGCCAAGAAGAATGCGCCTTGTGACGAGCCGAGGGCTCCCGTGAGCAGCGGTACTTGCGCAATCGTGGCCCATGTAGCCGCCAATCCGGCAGCCACCATGGCCGCGCTATTGGCCACAAAGGGGTCCTTAGTGGACGCACGCATGTCCAGATAGAGTGACTTTTGCAGCTCCTTCTTCAGCAGACTCAACCTATATCCATAGTGCTCTCCGGCGTGTCGGCCCACAGTCACGAAGCCGAGGCTTCGTTGGCGCTCGTGAAGGCGTCTCAGAGTCTGGGCTAGCCTGAGCTGGAGCTTAAGCGCGAGGCCGTCACCATCGTAGATGGATGGTGCCTCCTTGATGGTCAGCGCGAGCTCAGAAAAACGCTCATCAGCGAGCGCCAAGAGGTACTCTTCGGCAAAGAAGAGGGTCGGCATGAGGTCAGGGTGCGTCACGGTGCGGTAGGGCTCTACGGACCTTCTGAGTGTGGTGAGCGCGGAGAGCGCAGCTTCAGTTCCCACACAAAGTCGCTCGATGCGCGCCTTCAGGCTCGCCCGGTCGCTCATCCGTCTTCGAATCGAATGAATTTCCTCTTGAAGTGCATCGGCAATCTCGGCACCAAAGAGCTGCGCCATAGCGGTCATCGCGGCGCCGTTTGCGGGCTCATCGCTCAGCAAGCTCGGCACCTGACTCAACAAGATATGCCCGGGATTGTGCAGGTCGCTCAGGTCGGCCAGCTCTTGCAACGTCAATCCGTGGCTCTGCAAACGCATCAAGACCTGGGTTGAGCGATAGAAATTCGTGGTCTCCCAGGTGGTGGGCGTGATGCCGATATTGCGCGGAAAAAAGAAGAAATATTCGATTGACCATGCCGCCTTGTTGCCTGCGGCTGGCAGATCGAAAAAATGCCGAATCTCGAAGCTTCGACGGTCCTTTTTGAAAACTTGAACGCCGTCCATCACGCCCTCGGCACATTGAATGTGAGCGTGCGTCCATCGTCCACAACCGAACCGCCTACCGCACCAATCATGGACCCTGCGAGCTTCCCAATCCAAGGCGGGAGCGAGACCTCGAGCGTGATCATCACAGTGGTATCGGTCTGGCGAATCTGAATCACAAAGCCTTCGGGCTCTTCGTCCGCCGCGGCATCAATGGCGAAGTCAAGCGCCGTGTCCACTCGCCGGTCCACGTCGGCAGCCACGAAGGACTCCTCCGAGTTTTCCAGGGTGATTGCAAGGCCAGCATTGACAGCCTTCGCGCGCCGAATCGCATCCGAGACCGACTCGAGTACATCCAGCGTTGTGACGTATTGGGGTGACGGATGCCAATTCGTCAAGAAGCCTTCCGGCACGTGACAATGAAGCACAAATAAAGACTCCTGCCCTGCCCGTTTGAGGGCAAAAAGCTTCATCGGGATACCGAACTTCTCGCGCGCGAATCCGAAGATTACGCCGTCGGTCTTGTTCTCCGCATCAGCCTTAGCTTTGGCGAAAGCCGGCGACTTTAGGATAACGGCGAGGACCTCTTCGGCGTCTCGAGTATCGTGCTCCACCACCCTTCTAAAGGCCGCATTGACTGCAACGGCGTCGTTCCCGGCTAGAACAGCCATGGGCGAATCAACGTCTTCAACGAGTTGCTCAAAGAGCATCATGCCCGAATCGGAGTTAGCAAGTCGTGTGCGAAATTCCAGCGCCAATCGGTTCAACGCTCGCCCGATATCGCCGATTTCGTCCTCTGACGTCCAGACCTCTGAGGGGGTGAGGTCTCCGCTCGCGAGCTGGTTTGACATGCGCACCAGGCGTTGCAGAGGCCGGCTGTAAAGGTAGGCAGCTAAGAGCGAGAGCAGAATCGCTACCGTGAGCGCGGCAGCCTGAGAGTTGCGAATTGCGTTACTCATGCCTCCGGTCAACTCTTCGATTCTATCGATAGGATATGAGAGCCGAATCACCTCAGCCCGTGCGCCCTCATCCACCCGTACCGCAACGTAGATATGTTCTTCGCCGTTCGTCTTCGACACTCGCCGCGAGACGCCTACCCCCGGAAACCCAAACTTTGGCCCGTCCCCTGCCCCTTTACCAAGCGCCTCCAAAACCTCGGGGCGTTGTCCGTGATTTTCAAGCGCGCTCAGGTTTCCCGCGGAGTCAAAGCGCACCACGCCAGTATGGCCGATATAGGTGATTCGGAGAGGTTCAAGCTGCGCATGGGTTTGAATCATCCCAAGCCGCGTGTCCTCTGGGAGTGCTCGAAGCTCCTCGGCCAGAAGACTCCCGCGGCGAGCTAACTCCTCGGCGCGGTCCGCGATGATCTGGTCGTGAAAAGAGACCTGGAGATATATGAGTGCGGGCACGGCCCCTGCAGCCACCACCGCAAAATACGAGATGAAAACCCGGACTGGAAAGGGAACTCGAATCTTCTGAAACATGAATGCAACTTGGTTGGCGATACAAGGCTGGGAATGTGGAACGAACCACACGTCACCAATATAGCTGGTCTTTTTACTTCTTCAATCGAACGGTACGCTCAAAGTTTGCGTTCCCTTGTCGGCCCCGATAGATTGGCAGAAATTTGCTTCATTTTGAGGAGACCATCATGGATGGAAAGTTAGTCATTGCGTTCTCAGCACTCTTTTTTGGAGTTGCATGTGGCCCTGGCGGCGACGACCCGACAGACCTCAACAACCTCGGGAACAACGGCTCGGTGGAGGTGATTGAGCGCGACGGAATCGAGTCAGACGATTTTGTGGACCTCTTGCACTACTACCTCAGCACCCAAGAGGACGGGCCTGGGCTCTATGCGTATCGGCCGGCTACGCCTGACGAAGCGCCGGTTTTGATAGACCCGAACGTCACGATTCAGAACCCGTTCAACGTGACGTTTCCCATTGCCGAGACTGAGGGCGGAAACACCCTTCATCTGAGGCCCAAAGGCGTATTCTACAATGCTGGAGAGACGTTCCCGCCGGTTGCCGGAGAGATTCCGTCGGTCAAGAGTTACCTGGTCACGACGGACCCGTCTCAGCTCGATTCGGCGCCTCAACAGGTCTCCAATCACGATTACCCCGGAAGCTTCATCGGCTCGTCAGCGTATCTCGCGTTTGGCGACAGCCTTAGTACCAGCTCGATCTGGGTCTCAATCTTGAACATGCGCATCGATCTGAACATGACGGCAGACGAGGCACCTCTGACACTTCCGGAAGACGGTGGATTCTTGGCCTCGATGCTCGGGGAAGGAAGTCAGACGCACGACCACTGGCTCTACATAGACGCCGACGGAAGCCTTAAGTTTTACGACACTCAGTTCGCGACCAGCACGCCGGTCAATGACGAGGATTCAGGCATGCCTCTCGCAAACTTGAAGACGCGCGGCTCGTTCATCACCTATCTGGGCGTGGACAACGCACTGGTTCTGCTCATGGACGCCGACGCCGATACTCAAAATGGCGAGTTCGGCCTGGTCTATCGTGTGACTCGTCCTGGGCTTGCAGGACCAGGCGTGGCCAAGCTTCTGACGAATGGAGACGGTGAGCCGATTGAGTTCGGGATGCCTGGGTCGATTTTGGGGCGCACAATTCCCGGAGAGGCGGCGCGGTGGAATGATACCGAGGCCTTCTATTTCGCTGAAGGTCCTGGGATTTTCTCGTCGGATATCCCCGCTCAGCTGACGCGAGTGACCGCCGACGGATGGACCGCGCTGCAGATTGAGCTCGACGATTTCGCCGCGTTCTCCGCGCCCATCTTCGTGCGTGTGGACGGAGGCTTCTTCTGGGCGCCTGGCTATAAGCCGGAGCTCATCTACCCGGACGGCAATGACCCATCTTCTTGGGTTCGCACGCCGCTGGATGCGCCGCAGCCGAACGAGTCCACCATCTTTAGTAGCGCCGGAGACTGGGTCTACTACCAAAGTGCGGACGATGCCGCCGTGGCACTCAACGTGAAGACTGGAGATACGCTGGAGCTCGCAAACTCACTTTGGATTGGTGGCTCATTTGTGAGTGAAGTGGGCGAGGAGATTCGAACCGGTCTGATTGCGAGGCAGGAGCTGGCGACCGTGCTAGTACACCTCGCGGACAACCGATTGGGTGCCGTGGAAGCCGCAAGGCCCCAGGACGGCGTTGTGATTTTGGGCGACCTGCCCGAGACAACGGATGAGGTGCTCGTCAACGGCCCCGCAATTGGCCCAGCTCGCCTTGTTCGCCTCGAGCACGAGGATGGCGGTGTCGAAGTTATCGCGATTGATACGCGAGAAGCTGGGAGCCTTCGTCGCATCATGGAGAGCCCCGCGCAGCAGTGGGCCTATGAGTCGGATATCGCGGGAACCCCGATTGAAATCGACGTCCCTCCAGATACGACGGGACCACTCAGCATGTTTTAGCCGCAGAAATGTATGGAGTATTCACTTAGCCAGCTTTTCGAACGTGGAGGCGTGAGCATGCGCCATTCGAATTGCAGCTTCTCGCAATCGTTCTGTTTTTTCGTCGCGCACCGGCCGAATAATCAGGACATCTCCGTCTGTTGTAATTTCTAGAGGGGTGTCTTTATCGATCCGAAGTAAGTCCAACACGGGCCGCTCAATAATCAACCCCAAACTATTTCCCACAACGCTCAATTTTTTCTGCACCTTAACCTCCGGCACGTGGTTGCAACACCGTTATAACAAACTATACTCAAAACCAGTCGAACGTTCAAAAACGGACTCAATAAGGCGCAAAAGTGTTTGAGCTGAAAGTTAGAAAGGTCGGAAAATCGCTCGGGGTCGTACTCCCACAGGAAGTCATTGCGAACCTGAATATCAAGGAAGGGGCTGCCCTATATCTCACCGAGTCCCCGGGCGGCGGATACCAGCTAGTGCCGTATGCTCCTGAGTTTGAGCAGAAGCTCAAGAAGGCAGAAGACATCATGAATCGCTATCGCGCTACCTTGCATGTTTTGGCCCAATGAAATCTTAAGGGATCTTCAGATGTAATCACCTCGGGATGCGACTAAACTCCTACGCATTGGATAACGTGTAGGATTATTGAAATGTCGCTTCGTACCCTTCTACTCTACTTCTTGGTTCTCTCGGTCGGTAGTTTCCAGGCATGTTCCTGTGACGACTCGGTGGAACTTCCGGACACAACAAATTCAGACATGCAGCTCCCAGACGAAGGTCTGCCTGACCAGGGATTGCCGGACCAAGACACTCCGGACCAACCTGAGACCCAAGACCCTTGCAGCGAGGACTTGAACCCATGCCGGGCTGACGAAGTGTGCACTTCGGGCGCCGATCTAGTCGCTGTTTGTGCGTGCCCGGCCGGAACCTCGGAAGTTGAGGGCGCCTGCGTGGAAGACACCGAGTGCACGGCCACAACCTGCGGCCAAGGTACCTGTCAGGACTCGGAGAACGGGCCATCGTGCACGTGTGAGGCCGGCTGGGCCGGTGATTTCTGCGATAGCTGTGATGCCGCCGGCGGCTGGCAACCAGACGGCATGGGAGGATGCACCGACGACCCTTGTTCGCTCATCGTCTGCGGCGAGAAAGTCTGTGAGGTGGAGAACGGGGTGGCGGCGTGTGTTTGCCCTGCGGGAACCCACGAAGAAGGCACGAGCTGTGAGCCCGACCGCGAGTGTTTGCCAACCTCCTGCAACATGCACGGAACCTGCGATGACACGGGCGGCGTTGTCGCGTGCCAATGCGACGAAGGCTTCGCAGGCGAGTCGTGCTCGGAATGTGACGCACTCGGTGGCTACCACCCGGACGGCGCGGGCGGTTGCACCACGGACCCTTGCTTGCCAAACCCTTGCTCTGAATCCAACAAGAACGCCTGCACCGCGAACGGCACGTCCTACACATGCTCCTGCAACCCGGGATTCCACCTCGAGGGCAACAACTGCGTCGTGGACGAAGTCTGTGAAAACGGCTCGTGCAGCGGCAATGGCGCGTGTAGCGACGTGGGCGGTGTTGTGACCTGTGCGTGTGATGCTGGCTACGCCGGCGAGTCCTGCGACTCCTGCGATTCCGCAAATGGCTACCACTTAGATGGGATGGGTGGATGCACCACCGACCCATGTCTTCCCAATCCATGCTCGATGATGGCGAACAAGACGCAATGCGTGTCCCAGGGCACCGGATACATGTGCGAATGTGACGCGGGCTTTCATCCTGACGGCCTTGGCGGATGCACCGACGACCCATGTACACCCAACACCTGCGCGGCGAACAACCAGGCCTGCCGTGTCACCGCTGGCCAGGCCGAGTGCTACACCCCAGAATGCAACGACAACAACCCCTGCACCGAAGACACTCTGGTCAACGGTCAATGCGTCTACAACAGCGTGGCCGACGGCACCGCGTGTTCTACCGGCGCCTGTCAGGTCAATGAGGTCTGCGGTGCTGGTTCATGCGGAGGCGGCTCGGCGCGCGTTTGTGACGACGCAAACCCCTGCACCACCGACACCTGCGACCAGCAATCTGGATGTGTCTTTACTGTAGACGACTCGAATGTGCCTGACGACGGCATCGCTTGTACTGAGGATCTGTGTTCGGGTGGATTCTCAAGCAACACGCCTTCTGACGGACTCTGCGATGACGCGCTCTTTTGCAACGGCGAAGAACTCTGCGCGCCGGCCGACCCAAATGCGAACACCAGCGGCTGCATCACCCAGAACATCCCGACTGCCCCGCCCTCGCCTGGCCCTTGCAGCTACTATGGGGTGTGCGATGAGGGCTCAGAGAGCTTCCCGCTCATGACACGCGCGGCTGGGGCCTCATGCAATGACGGCATCTACTGTTCCGTCAATGACGTCTGTGACGCCGCCGGGGCCTGCCGTGGCACACTCGTCTCCGATTGTTCGCTCCCAACCACCTGTGACGCTTCCAGTCCTTTCAGCGGCACCATCGATATCCCGCAGGCGACCATCACTTTGAATGTGACGCTCGGCGGGCAGCCGCTCTCAGCGTCTGGCAGCGACTCCACGAGCCACATGATTTACGCGGTTGCCCGAGACACGGGCGCCAAACACCAGATTTCGCGGTTTTACTGGGACAGCTACTACACTCCCAATTTGCGCCGCACAGACGCCGAACGGCTGATGCCTGGTACGTACGACATACTCTACCGAAAGGGTGAAACCAGCACCGATTCAGGCTATGTCTCTTCAACCGACTCCTACGATATCGGGCCGAACGGCGTGCGCATTCTAGCCGAGGGTGTCACCGTCTACGCCGGCCACAACACGCTCGACATCGATATTCCTCAGACCACTCTGACCGTGAATCTTACTCTTGGCGGCCAACCCCTGCCCTCGTCCGGCAGCGATTCCACAAGTCATATGGTCTACGCGGTGTCCAAGGACACGGGCGCCAAACACCAGATTTCGAGGTTCTACTGGGACAGCTACTATACGCCAAACCTGCGGCGCACGGACGCCTTGCGCTTGCTGCCCGGCACCTATGATATTCTCTACCGAAAAGGTGAAACCAGCACGGACTCGGGCTTTGTGTCGCGCACAGACACGTACGATATTGGCCCCAATAGCGTGCGCTTTTTGGCGCGCGATTTGGTGATTTCCGGCGCATCTGCCACTCTCAATGTGGACATCCCGCAGACGGAAATCACGCTCGATATCACGCTCGGCGGCCAGCCCCTGCCCTCGTCCGGCAGCGATTCCACAAGCCATTTCCTCTACGCCGTGTCGCGCGATACGGGCGTGCGTCATCAAATCTCAGGCTTCTATTGGGATAGCTACTACACCCCAAACTTGCGCCGGACAGACGCTATCCGACTCATTCCCGGCACGTATGACATCCTCTATCGCAAAGGCGAAACGAGCACGGACTCGAAGTTTGTGAGCAGCACGGACACCTACGATATCGGTCCAAACGGTCTGAGATACCTGGCTTATGGCGTTCAAATCAGCGGCACGTCCCAAAATCTGAGCGTGGATATCCCGCAGACCGAGGTCACGCTCAACATCACGCTCGACGGGCAGCCCCTGCCCTCATCAGGTAGCGACTCCACAAGTCACATGCTCTACGCGGTGTCCAAAGATACCGGCGCACGCCACCAGATTTCGCGGTTCTATTGGGATTCGTATTACACTCCGAACCTGCGGCGCACAGACGGTCTCAGGCTGATTCCCGGCACCTATGACATCCTCTATCGCAAAGGCGAGACGAGCACGGATTCGGGTTACGTGAGCAGCACAGACACTTATGATATCGGCCCGAATGGCGTGCGCTATCTGGCACGAGACATCGAGGTTAGCGGCACTTCCCAAACCCTCGACATCAACATCGACCAAAGCCCGGTCACCCTCAACATCACGATGAACGGCCAACCACTGCCCTCGGCCGGCAGCGATTCCACAAGCCACATGCTCTACGCCGTCTCCAAAGACACGGGCGTGAAACACCAAATTTCCAGATTTTATTGGGATTCCTACTACACGCCGAACCTTCGCCGCACCGACGCACTCCGCCTGATGCCTGGCACCTATGACATCCTCTACCGCAAGGGCGAAACCAGCACAGATTCTGGCTTTGTAAGCAGCACGGACACTTATGATATCGGGCCGAATGGCGTGCGATACCTGGCGCGCGACGTGGTTGTTCAGGTGGGTATGTCGCAAATGATCGACATCGACATTCCCCAAACTCCCATCACATTCGACATCACGCTCGCCGACCAACCTCTATCGAACGATGGCAGCGACTCCACGAGCCATATGGTCTACGCGGTCTCGCGTGACACAGGTGTGCGGCATCAACTCTCACGCTTCTACTGGGACTCGTACTACACCCCGAACCTTCGCCGCACAGACGCGGAGCGCCTGATGCCTGGCGTCTACGACATCCTCTATCGAAAGGGAGAGACTTCGTCAGATTCGGGTTACGTCTCGTCTACCGACTCCTACGATATCGGCCCCAACGGCGTGCGCTACCTGGGCGTTTGTCTGGAATTTCCCTGATAACTTAGTACTCTTTCAGGCATGGGGCATCGATGTAGCTTTGCAATCAAGGACCGGGGAAACGTAGAGTTGTTTTACGGCCATTGGTCCGCACTACAACTCCCTGACCAGATATTTTGGGGGCCGGAGTTTGTGGAAAAGTATATCCGCGGACACGAGAAGGTTGATTGGTGGCTTGACGATGTATGGGCTGAAGGATGCGTAGGTCTGGATCATGATGAAAAGCTAATCCTTGTGCTCGACCGTTCCAGTGATCTCAGCGAAGCCGAGTCCGACTACTTCTTTGAGTTGATGGGTGCTCTTTGGAAATCTTGGGGGTGGAAAGTCCAGCGTGTCAGCAAGATGGAAGACATAGCCGTACACATGGGTTACGCGGCTGAAGATGTCCTTTGGGTGCCCGAAGCTGAAGAGCCTTGTGCGCTGCACGGCATCACAGACGCGTGGCACTCAGACCGCCAAATCTACACTCTGATTACCGCGGCGGGCACCGACTACGGCACGAATGAATTTAGTCTCAACCTGCTCGCCAACGGACCACGACTACTGGACTATATTCAGAATTTCCCACGACTCGAAAAAGTTCTTGAAGTGAGTAGCCACGTCGATCTCGCGTGGATAGACGCGTACATCTTCTTCGAGCCTTCAAACAAGTCGATGGTCATCCATACACCCAACATGTTCTTTGCGCGGCACCTAAAACACATCCAAAGAGCTTGGCCTCAGTGGCGCGTGGACATCGTACTTGCAGGGGCAGCCGAACACTTTCAAATGGCGGGCTCTGAAATGCCAAATCTTCTCATACCCAGGAAGAAGGCTGAGCAGGAGCAAGAGGTCGTTAGAGTCCGCGTCTTAGAGCGCCTGAGCAAGAAGCCGAATAATCCACTGGAATGGTTCACTGAAACTATGTGGAAGATTGGAGCCGTTGCTAATGAGTCTGCGAAACGTGGGCCTCCTCAAGAATCTTTGACCTATAGAGAACGGACAAAACTCATCAACCGGGCGTTGTCACTCATTTGAGAAGTATCTCAGCTGCCAAGTTCTACTGACGCAGCTTTCAACCTGCGCCGAGCCTCGGTGTCCTCGATAAACTCTTCGATTCGGCCTCTCAAGCTGATGCACCCACTCGGCTGACGGGTGAAGGAAACCAACCACCGGAGTTCTCCTTCGTCCAAGCGCAGGATCGATTGGTCAAGAGTTTCCGCACGTACAATGTACTGATTTTTCAGCAGGTTTTCCGCGAGCAATCGAAGCAGTTGTGTTCGATCGCACTCAAGTTGTTCGGCCAACTTCGCTGTTTGACTTGCATATTCGACTAGGTCCTTAGAAAACTCTCGATCAACTGGCCTACCCCCAAACCATTTCTCATAGAGCTCATCGCTTAGTTGGTGCTCCGCGGACTTACGAGGAACGTGAACATGTTCAACTTCTTGATCTTGGACCCTGCGTCTAACCCACTCATGGGAGGTGACGTGGGGCGGAGCAAACTCTCGACCCAAAATTCGACGCAATTGCGTCTGGGCTTTCAGCACATCATCCCAGTCAAACTCACCAGAAAGCACGGCATTTTCGCCCATGGCGTCTTCAACGAGCATACCGACGGCAATCAAAAACAAGGCGTATGGTCTGCCCATGTAGTTATTCTCAAATACCGTCGCTACAAATGGGTCATTTCCTGAAGACTCATTTGGAAACAACCGCTCCTCCTTGTTTCGCGCTCTCCTTTGATAGCGGACTAGGTCGCGGGACATCCCAAAACTACCGGCACAATGGAGTGACTTCTGATCACCTATGACTTCCCAGTAGCCCGGCTCTCCGTCATCGGGCGACGTCAGAACAGACACAGCAACGTCTGCAAGGACTCGATGGCCGAGTCGAATCAACCGCAGGTTCCACTCGTTGAGAACCTTTGAAGTCGTATCCCAGAGCTCAGCCCAGGATTGTCTTGAAATGGTGAGTGGCAGAATTTCCAATCGTAGAAACATCGACATCAATGTCCCCTCGAGTCATAGGTTTACGTAATGACTCGCTCGCCACAAACGGCGAGTCAAGAAACATCTTTCTCGACCTGTCGAGCAATCAGGGCAGCCAAACTTCACAGCTCAAAGGCTGAGCTTCTGGCCGTGTCTTGTTCGCAGAAATCAAGCAAGCTTCCACAAGCTCCTTGATCGTCGAGCCTTCAGCAGGGACAACGCCTGTCTCGGACCTTGGCTCTCCGCGTCGAAAACTCATTTCAATTCCTGAGGCCTTGGGTACGAAGTGCAAAAAACGACTTGGGATGCTTGAAGGCTCCTCCTCCAAATGTTGGTTCAAGCCCAACACGATTTTGCGCCCGTCCAACCACTCTTCTCGAGCAAGTTCTCCGACCGAGAAGGAGCTCGGGATCAATAGCAGTGGCTGCTCGATTTCGGGACACAATTCTTTGAGAGAACCAGACTGACACGAACCCACCGCGCAAGCGTCCCGTGAAGGAAATGACGACGCTAAGATCCACTCCGCATCCCGATGGGTAATCAGGCAATCGCCGGAATCGGCAGGGTTCAAAAGATGAGGCTGGATCTCTTCCGGAAGCTCAAGATCATCCAATCCAACGGATGGAATCGCGTGCCGCAATGTCAGCGAATTGCTTGGAACTGCAGCTTCGTGTCGTGCCTCAGCAAGGCTATCCAAGCCAAGAACTCCTAGCATTGCAAACAGGGCCACAAAAACTGCGCTCAAAATATCAATCGCAGCTCGTCGCTCGAAGAGTTCACGAACGTAGAGCACCGCAGGCAGGAAACCGAAAAGTAGACTTCCGGCAGCTCCTTTGATCGCAACGTTCCGGTCGAGTTCCGCCAGCTCGAGACCAAAGACCATTAGCGCCACACGCTTATGAACATAAGCCTTTTCAAGGGCTTCGAACATTTCGAGCTGATTGATTACGGGAGCAAACACGGCGAACGTACACATGCCGAAACCGACCAGGACAGCCACATGGAAGCGACGCTGAGCATGGCGCGAACCTTCAACTTCCTTTAGCAGATTGACCCCGACACAGACCGCGACTGCCCAAATCAAGACCACGTTGAGTAGTATCACCACGGTTCCGCCGAGCCCCATTGAAGTGAGTCCAATGGCTCCTATCACCAACCCACCCAACACGAAGCTGAGCACGGCGGCGATAGGTGTGGGCTTGCGTCCGGCGCTGGAGGAAACGCTGCCAACAAGTCCTGAGAACGAGACGACTGTCGCCCCTGCAAAACAAGAGAACCATGCGCAGAGAGTCGTCAAGAGCTCAAGATTCAGAGTGTGAGCCGTAACCTCGGCGAATTGCCTTTGATGTTCCGCTCCGGCCAAACTACCTGAAGCCACCCACGTACCAACATGCCCTACAAGCAGAATCATAGCTGGGAAACTCACCCAGCCTATTAACGGTGGCATCTTGCCCTTCCAAACTGACACGACAAGAGCCGCCAGAGAGAAGAACAACGAAAGGCCGGTGAGGCCGAGAATGATAAATGCCCACGGCCCACCATTAACAATTAGATGCAACACTAGCTCCTCCAGAACTCAAAACAAGTGGCTGGAGTATACGCCAAGAGCAGATCCTATGCTACCAACATACAAACCCAAAAAAGAATTCGATCATGTCGATCCTGAAGTACATCACATCGTCCGACAATTTTCGGCGCAAAAGACGAAGCCGAAGGCGCAATCGCTACACCGAAGAGTCTCGAACGCTTTGGATGTACGCCACCATCACGATCATGTCGTTGGCGTCTCTACTGGTCTCATTGGCCAAAGTGCTGCTGAAGTTTTCGGAAGAGATGTTCGGGTCGCTAAACCTCTTTTTGCTGGCTGGGGCCTTGCTTGCGTTTGGCGTACTGGTGCTCTGGGGCGTCTATCAGCGGGGAAGTCTCTTGAACTCGGGGGTGATTGCACTTGGAAGCCTTCTCGCGGTCTCTGGCAGCATATACATTGCTACTGGCGACTACGAGGAAGAGTTTCGACAGGCTGACCCCTTGAATCCGTGGGAGTTTAAGCTGCCTGAAGTTACGAAAACACCACGAGTTGAAGAACCCCAATTCATGATGATCATAGGAAAGGAAAAAGTAGGGTTCGACCGTTTCAATGCTCTGCTCACTGAGGAAGACACTCCAGACATGGACTCTGATGCTCTGAATGCCGCTCTTGAGATGGCCATGGAAAGGGCCAAACGGGAGCGTAAACTTTTGAACGGAAGCTATGAGATTCGCGTCGGAATTGCTGCCGATCAATGCACGGAATTCGACCGCTTCAACGGCTTTCAAGACATGCTTGGTCAGAGCGGGATGGTCATGGAATTGGTCGTTGCATCGCCAAAAGGAAATGGCGTCTTTAGACTTCCTTCGCCCCTCGAGGATGAATCTCACGATCCCGCACTTGTAGCCCTCTTGCCGAATCGTGTTGAGATTCAGACGAAAGACATGGAAGCCACCAAAATCTTGGAATGCCAGTCAACGGACTGCTATTCGCAGGCATGCGACGAACCCAAGGATTTCAGCCAGGTAGCCGAAATTCTTTCAGAGACAGATGCCTATTCGATAAAAGTTCATCCTCAGGTCTCCATGCAGAGTTTAGTTGGACTTATCGACTCGCTCTCAACGCTCCGTGAACTCTATCCCGTCTCCATCGAGTTGTATTAGGTGTCTTTTCGAAAAGTCGCCGCGTGGACGACCAGAGAGACGACGCCAACAACCATCCAAAATGGGCGGTCAGTACCGTAGGTGGGTTCAAGTGAACCTAGCCCAAAATGGTGCAACGTCGTCAGATAAAAATCCGAGGAGAGTAGCTCTCCGAGCGGTGTCGCCACATGCAGAATCGAAGCGATAAAGAGGCCCAGAACAAATGGGCCAACAAGCCTAAGCGACCGGGCTGAGCCGGGAGTCATGACACTCAACCATCCTTGAACGGATGGAAAACGTCTTTGCACAGCCCACCCTAAGTGTAAGAAGAGAATTGGAAAGAAGAACAACCCGGGTATCCCGTACAAGATATGATGCGCCCTCGCCCACGCATTAGAACCGACAACGATTCGCCAATCCCTCATGGGAGCCATTGGGGTCACCAATTCTTCCCCAGACGCATAGGAGTCTCGAATTTGTCGTGCGTGATTCATGAGGCCTTGTTGCGACTCTGTTGGCGCAAGACCTTCTAAATGTTCGATTACAGGTGCTGCACCCCAAGATTGGTGTTGCATCGTAAAGGGGAAATCGGTGTGATACCCGAGAATCTCGACCTGAACGTTGGAGTACCAAAGTGCCCATGCCGACAAGAGGATCGAGAGAAAAATCGCCAAAAGATCCAACCCGTGTGCTCGCGGCACCCAGATTCTGGCTCCGGATTTAGGTTGTCTGGACCTCATGCCAATCAAAAAGGCCATCCACACGAGGGCAAGGCCCATTCCTATTCCCGTGACGTAGACGCGGTCGAAGCGACGAGCAGCCCCGTATGTTAGGTCCCATGACGAATCTCTTTCAACCCGTCCCCACCAAATCTCCGCGAGATCCTCGCGTCCATGTTCTTCAAACCAAGTTGCTAAAGATTGAGACACCACGTCGGATCGTTCTATCTGCGGAAAGAGTGTCAGAGTGCGCGTCATGGTGCGGTGAACCGAGTCAACCTCACTATCCCTCACAAACGCCTCGACTTCTGTAAAACTCCACACTCCCAAGATTGTCAGGTAGTAGGGCACGGAGAGGGAGGACCGAACTACAGGATGCTGGCGTTCAATTTTCACCAGCGCTCGTTCGAAAACTGTATCGGCCAAGTCATGCTGGCGCACACCATCGAGCAGACCCGTCAATTGGAGGTCGGTCGTCCAATGATTCCCGTCGAGTTTCACAGCCTTTTGGAAATAGTCATTCGCTTCGTTCGACCTTTCTAGCCGAAGAAGCTGTTCGGCAATGAAGAAAGGGTAGAATGGCGAGTTTGGTTCTTGGGCTTGGCGACTTTCGATCGCGGCTATCGCGGCACGATGTTCTTCATCGGATAGCTTCTGCCCTGGTTTTGCGGCGAGTGCCGGATGCAGGCCTCTTGCGTCCCGAACGTGTGCGGAAATGCTCTTATGATTCCATGCCTCCTGAGGCGCCATCTGACCTGGACGATAGAGCATTTTGAACGGTTTTTCTCCATCCTCAATCTCCATCTGAATGCCGTCTGCATTCGCCTCCAACGAGGTAATTGGGGCGGGCATCGGAATTCGTTCGTGGATGACACCGCTAGCGGGATCAAACCGAATCAACCAGATTTCGTTGGCGTAGTAGTCGGATCCCCCAAACTTAATCGGGCCAACCAATCTCGCGTCTTTTTCGTGGATAATCTGCCAATCTGTGACGCTAGATGCCGAATCTATGCGTTCAAGCAAATTCTTGTTCACTCGAACTTCTTCAACCTCTGCGAATGCCGGAAGCCCCCAGAGCAATGCAATCCAAAAGACGAGAGAGCTAAGGCGCATGATGCCCATCCTCAGCACCACACATCGGCATGCGCATGAGCCAGCAAATCTTCCATGGTCACAATCTCCAACATCTTCTCGTGGGTGGCCTCCAGAAGCACCGGAGGCGCCACTTCGGCGTTCAGGGCCTCCTTCCAACGCAACCCGCAGAGGCACCATTGGTCGCCGTCCTTGAGGCCCGGAAAGCTAAACTCCGGACGCGGCGTGCTGAGGTCGTTTCCCCTCGCCTTGGAAAACGTCAAGAACTCATCGGTCACTCGGACGCAAATAATGTGGAGCCCTCGATCTTCTGGGCCGGTATTGCAGCAACCATCTCGATAGAACCCTGTTTTTGGGTCGTGACTACAATCCTTCAACGGACCGCCCAATACATTCAACGCCATAATCTCACTCCTTCAGTGCAATCAGCGACCCGACTTAGATTTAGGTTTAATCGTCAGAGTCTCCATATTTCCAAGCTTAAAATAGCCGATGTACTTTGTTGTAGCACCGAAATCATAGCTAGGACGAAGGATATAGTACATGAGCTGACCCCGTGCCACGCCGTTGGATACCTTAAGGCGCGCCACCAAAGGCTGAGACGTGCAGGCTAGACGGTCTTGGGGAGTGCCAATGCATTCTGACGAATCAGGTGCGCCTTCGGGGCATGTGGTGCAGAGCCGTGCAGGATTCGTGAGGGTACCCAAGAGTGTGAGTTGGTTCTTATCGTCCGACGGCAGGAGTTGTGCGCGCATCGCAATGGAGTGGCCAATCCCATCTGGGATGATAAGTTCGACGCCATCCCCGGCTTTCTCGATCGTGCAATCCCTCAGTTTGTACGAGCCCAAACCACAGAGGTAGTCACCGGGGGGCAGCAGTTTGGCCGCAGTGTGCCGGTCAGCGACTTGCGCCGTCGCATTCATGGCAAAAAGAGAGCTGAGGATAACCGCGAACAAGGTCTTCATTGACACTCCACGTCGAAGAGAAGCACTGAGTTTAGGTCGACACGCCATGCGCATCAATGATTAACCTCCAATGCATACGCGTGGACAGGTAATAGTCTAATCCAATCGACACAATAGAATCTTGGGGTCTCGGGCAACATCTCAGGGTGGAAGACACACGGAGGTCAAAATGGAACGGCTCGAAGAATCTAAAAAGCATGATGTGGTTCGCCAGAAAATGTCGGCATGGCATTCAGACATCGTTTCGGAGGCAGCAAAGGCTGTCGCTGAGAACGATGTGGTGGTTGTCGGGATGGCTCTCAATCCACACCCTAAGCAGGCCAAAAAACTTCTGGATGGGCTCCAAATCCCTTACAAATATCTAGAGTACGGCTCGTACACCTCCCAATGGTATCCGCGGCTAGCCCTGAAGATCTGGGCAGGCTGGCCGACCTTCCCCATGGTCTTCGTGAAAGGTCAACTTATCGGTGGAGCCTCAGATCTGAAGGCGCTGGCTGAGAGTGGTGAATTGCAGGCTGCCCTCAAGTAACTTGGGCGACGTCCGTCCCAAGCGGACAGAGCCCGCTTGTACATCTAGCGCACATCAATCGTTCATTTTTAGTCCTCGAACCAAGTTGCAGCCGAGGACGTCAAAGACACCCCATCGCGGAAGTCCAGTAAGCACGCCATCGGGAGAGATGGCACGGATGTTGAGTATGTCTATTTGCAGACTTTGATGATGCGAACATGGAGAATGCAGATGATACTCAACACACTTGGAAAATCCCTACTTACCGGTCTCGTCGCCTTCTTCAGCGTGGTCTCCATCGCGATCGTTGGGATCATCTCCATCACATACGGCATGGGACAAGGAGCTTTCAGCGGCCACGAATTTGAGCACTACATGGTCTTCGCGATGCCCTCACTCATCGGCGTTGTCCCGATGGGAATCGCAGCCACACTTACGTCTATTGTGCTTACGGCCATCGAGGCTCAATGGAAGTACTTCATCGTCCCGATGATCATGCCGTGGATCACGCCGATTGGGATCCTGATTGGAACTTCGACTCTCTATTAGGACGGAGGATAGAATGACTACGTTGAAAGTCCCCACCTTGGGTGGAACGCAATTTTGGGCTGACCGGCGCTACAAGGGAGGCTGGCGAGTGCAGGAGAATGTGGTGAGTGGGCATTGCCGACTGCTGGATTCGGCCAATCGGAGACACCTCTTCGGGACCTTCGAGAGCTGCACAAGCCAACTCGCGGCCCAAGAGGTTGAGCAAACTCCGGCGGATGTGGTCGTTTTGCTCCACGGACTCGGCAGAGACCGAAAGTCGCTCAACAAGCTAAGTCTTGCGCTTCAAAAGGACGGGCATTGCACCATCCAACTCGACTACCCGAGCACCCGGCGCTCTCTCGACGCGCACGTTTCCCAAGTCTTGGAAGTACTGGAGAATCTGGAAGGAGCGCGGCGCGTGAGCTTCGTCACTCACTCGCTTGGCGGCATCGTCGCAAGAGGAGTGCTTTCAAGTCCCGATTGGCCTAAGCATCTGACCCCTGGCCGTGTTGTTATGATCGCACCGCCAAATCAGGGTGCTGCCTTAGCCCGAAGGATCAAAGAAGGCATGCCATTGCTCTTCAGTGCCGTTGTTGGCCCTTCCGGGGTCCAGATTGCCGAAGGCGTGCCCTACCCTGAGCCTCGAGTACCTGTGATGGTCATCGCCGGCGCGCCTCGCCAGGGGGGCGGCTTAAACCCGCTACTAGATGGCGAAGATGATGGGGTTGTGATGGTGGCGGAAACCAAGCTCGGTTCCATGGAAGAACATCTGGCTGTCAACGAGATTCACACTACGATCATGAACCATCCGGATGCGGAAGCAGCCACGCTTAGATTCCTGGATTCATGCTTGAGCAAGAGAAACGCGTGAATCAGACATGCTGGTCAACAAGGATCGCATTCCCATCGGGGTCAAGCACGGTAAAGCTCGCGGGTCCCGACGACGTCTCGTCAGCTTCGGAGACGAACTCGACCCCCTGCTCTCTCAACTGACGCTGCAACTCTCGAACATCTGTGAAGCTTTCCAATGGCTGCGCATTCTCGTCCCAACCAGGGTTAAACGTAAGGATATTACCTTCGAACATGCCCTGAAAGAGGCCGATCGTATGGGCACCATTTCGCATGATCAGCCAGTTTTGAGACGCATCTCCGCCGACAACCTCAAATCCAAACTTCTCGTAAAACACTTTCGAAGCAGCGAGATTACTCACCGCAAGGCTGATAGAAAAGGCTCCCAATTCCATGTTCCTCTCCTCTCTGTTGTTTACTCGTAACAAACGCAGAATGCAGCTTCAGCGGTGCAACTGCCAAAAGTTTGGATGAGTTCGTTCGCCTCGTTGCCTGTGCTCTGGCAAAAATCTAGGCCAGGGAACTCACGCTCGGTGCCACCAAACGCCGAAGAGTCTTCGCAGGACAAGTCGCCGAGGATGCCTTCGCAATAGCCACTGCCACAGACATCGAGACATGACTGATTGCCGGGAATTGGAAGTGATCGGAGCGTATAGCCCGGGTCTCTAGGCACACAGAACCCTTCCTCGAGTCGATAGGATTCAGTACACGCAATCTCACCATTTTCGCATGTTTCAGTTTCGATCACGTAGCGATTGCACTCCCCACAATGCTGCCAGCTAGTTTGAAGGTCCACGCAGGAATTGCCTCCACAACGCTCACACGGCTCAGCAACAAACGAGGTTACTACCGGCTCCGCAACGCCAGCGTAAATCAAACGATCGGGCTCGGCTTCAACCTCATCAAACACAAGGGTGCAGACCACGCTCCCTTGTGAGGTCAAGAGCGCTTCGCTCGAGCAGGTTGAGCGTTCTTCATCCACGCTCGTCAATTCCAGCGGACCGACGCCGAGACGGAAGTTGCTCGGGGCAATTGAGATACTCTCATCCAACCCATTGCTGATTGCGATTTCCAAAGCGTACGACGCGCCGTCAATCTCTTGGGCACGCTGAACCTGCAAGGTCACCTCCCCTTCAACCGGCTCTGGAATCACCACGATATTATTGGTTTCTCCGTTTTGGTTGTTGGAATTGGTAGACCCGTTCGTAGAATTCGTCGTGTTGTTCTGAGACGGGGTATCCCCGGCCTTCTTCACGAGATCACTTCCACATCCCACTGAGAGACAAAGAATCCAACCGGTGATGAGCATTACATTCTTCATGATGACTCCGTCATTCGCGTTTTGACCGAGCGCTAGATCTCAGAATTGACCTGAGAAGTCAAAGGAGCTAGTCATTGGAGCGCATGAAATCATTTCTTATTGCTTTAGCAATTACACTCTCCGCGTGCGCACAGAGCACCTACCACACGGCCACACCCATCGCTTCAGGCACCAATGAACTGGGAGTCTCGGCTGGTCTCGGCTACGCGTCTGGCGACTATAGCTTCCTGGGAAGTGACGACTCTGAGCCAGACTCTAAGCAACTCAGACCTACGCTGGACCTCAGCTATCGACGCGGGTTGAACACCTGGAGCGACCTCGGAGTCCATGTGGGAACAAGTCTGCTGCGAGTTGATTACAACGCCGCGCTGGTAAACTCACCTAGCTTCGCATTGTCCCTAAACCCGCAACTGGACACACATCTAAGGCTGACCATGGGTATCTACGCAGACGTTCTAAAGTCCAGCGGAGCCATCGTCACGCTAAACCTTTCGCCATCGTACATCTTCTTAGAAGAGAGTCCTGCGGCCGGAGCGGGGATATTGCTGAAAATCCCAATCGGAGCATTTTCGGCGATTCTCTACTTCCAGACCGAGAAAGTTCTGAAAGTGGCTCGTTCTCTGCGACCCGCACTGAGCCTAACCGGAGGCCTAGGGCTAGCATACGGATTTTAGCGAGACTTTGACTTCCTGCAAACGCTGAACGTTTACGGATGCGGAAGGTATGGCGGGCCGACTTCGAAACTGATACTCTGACACCAAAGGAGTGAGGATGATTCTTTCAAGTCGCCGAGCGCGGTTCATTCAGAAACTCGCTGTGGTATGGGCGGTGCCCATTGGTTTGTACATTTATGTCCAGAATCTGGGTTGTGGGTACCAAGGGCACAGTGGACCGACCGTCAGGTACGTGCTCACTAGCCAAGCCGTCGAGGCAGGGACGGTGTTAACGCAGGACTTGATTCAGCTTAAAGATGTGCCTCCTCGCTTCCTTCCTAATGACGCGGTGCTTGCCGACCAACTCCATAATTGTTTCGGTTCCGTCTTTTCGGAGTCCGTTGAGGCCGGGGCTGTTCTACTTGCGACAGACTTGGAGGAGGGCAAATGTTCGAGATAAGGCGTTGGTTTGGCTCGAAGCCCCTTGCTCTTCTTGTGGGTTTCTCTTTGTGGTTGGCTTTGTTGGTAGACGGTTTTGATTTCGATCGTTACCTGCTGCTCCATGCCAGTGACCATGACCTAGAGACCGTCGAAGTGATGAGGTCCGATCGCTCTGTGTGGATGGGAGAACCCCTTCTTGGTGGGGGTGTCTATTTTCCAAAGTGGCCAAAGGCTTTGGTGCACGATTCTATGTTGACCCGCGACGATCTGGAGAGTTCCCTTGGGCGAACCGCGCGGTTTCCAATCATCTACGGCATGCCGGTCTTCGAGTTCATGCTAGAGCAGCCAAGCCAGGGAAAATAGTATACCGGCATGAATTCCAAACTTGCGATGCTATCAGAAAAAGACAGGTCGCGTTGAGGGCGTGGTGAAGTAGTTGCCAACATGAGTCGACAGGCCGTATAGTTCGGGCATGCAAAAAACCACCGCTATTAGCTTCGCATTGGTCATCCTCGCGAGCGGATGTTCAAAGGAAACCACCCCGAAAACGTCCGGGAACACGGCTACATCTGTCGCCGCCGTCTCGACTCAAGAAGACAAGCCTATGCCCTTTGTGCCCGATGTGCCCAAAAACCCATTGCCGGCAGACCACGAGATTTCGCAGTTCGCACAGCGGATCGTCGACCTGGATTCAGGGCCATGGGGCGAATCACAGGCGTTGTTGAAACGGCTTCAAGCCCCCATCCCGAGCACACTTCCTGCGCACGGTGGATTGAGAACACAATATTGGACGTATAAGACGGCCGAAGGCGAGTTTGAACTGGCTTTGACGTATAAAGATGGAACATGGGAGGAGCCAAGAGGCAATGGACCACCCAATCTTCATCAGCCTGAAGTCGTTGCCATCGAACTTACGGGACCGGGCTACTTGGAGCTCATTCCGCCAGCTGACGCCAAAACTATGATTTTCAACGCAACGGATGGCGCGGAGCGGCAGATGTCAGTCTGGAAGGATTTTGCGTATTTTGAGCAAGGCCATCATGGGCGCCCGTGGATGGTCGCTCGCACGATTGGACGCGGTACGTTTCATGCCACAACCGAAGAACGCGCTGCCCTCGAAAATGTACTCGTCGGCGTCTCGGACGCCATGAAAAAAGAGCCGACGCTAGACCTTCAGACTCACCTTGCTTCGGCTGCGAAAGACTTCAAGACCGCAGAACACACGTACGACTTTGCCGTTGGAAAGATCGAAGCGGCGCGCCCGGATGTGATGACCGTCTCATGGACAGGCCCCACCAAACTATCCCGATTTTTTGAGGGACTTGGGAAGCCTCAGATCATGACATCCTTCGCACACGACTATGGGGAAATGGCAGACACCATTGAGCTAGACCATATGCATGTCAGGCCTGGGGATTACTATATTCTGCGGCCTCGCATGCACTATGAGGAGTCCGGTGCTGCCGCCGACGCCCATTTTAGATCTTTGCAAATCTTTAGAAAAAAGTAGGCGGGACCCACATGATCAACTCAGCTTTCCTTGACGACCTTCCCGAACCTGCCAAGCTCGAACAGCTCACCCAGGCACTCGCGGTCCTCGATGCCATCATGTCACCTGAGTGGTGGTATCGCTACTACTCGTTTGACGCCACGTGGGCTCTAGGCGAGCGCATGGCGTCTATGAGGAATGGAAGTGGAGACCATTGGAACATGGTGTTCTCGGATGCAGGCGCGGCGCTCGTGGGCCTTGCACATGAGTCATCTACTTTTGAGCCTGGCAACCCAAAGCCGTGGGTCTTCGATGGGTTTCCGGAGGTCTTTGAGAAGAACCTGCGCCTGGAACCTGCGTTCGAAACCGAAAACTCCACATTTTGCATTTGGCACTTGATTGAAGAAGGTCAATGGAAGAGTGGCGTTGAAGGCCCGGTTGACGATGGGTCGGCCGAACTCCTAAACATCTTGAACGGCGATCCGAAGACCTATGTGAAGTTTGCGGAAGACTACTATGAAGCTGAGCTCGCTCTGAAAGATGTGGCGCACGTTTACGCGCACAAGCCTTTGACTGAAACCTTGGTCAAGCGAATGAATCCTGACGTCGAGTTCAGCTCCTTCTGGGAGGAGATTCATTCCATCTTGGGAACGAAGTAGCCTCTCAGGGAATAGATGCTCTTCGTGAGCTACTTAGATCCAAAAGTGTTATCATTCGTTGAATAATCGAGTCACGAACGCCAATGGAGCTAAGTTTTGAACCCATCAAATACATCCCCAATCTCGTGGACTCGAACACTCGCCGCATTTTCCAGCATCCTGCTGGGCATCGCCTATATGGTGTATGACAACGCCTTTACGGGCATGAGGATGCGTGCCGAGGATATACTCGCGCTTTTGTTTTTTGGCGCCGTCGTTGCCTCCCCTTTTGTTCTGCGCCTTCGCTTCATGGCGGCCCAAATCTTCGGCCGCGCAATCCTGATTCAAGGCGCACTATTTTGCACTCTGGCCCTGATTAACGCGATGTTCATGAAGGACCTCTCGGCCAAAATGACTTGGGAGATCGTCTTTGGTCTCTGCGTAGTGGTTTGGCCGCTAGCGGTGATTGGCAAGAGAGGGCTCGCAACCGATTCCAAGGTGTTCTCCCCGAACGCCTTTCGCACTACGCTCATCGCGTCCCTCCTCCTCGGGCTCGCCGATACCTGGGCGCTGGTCTTTTACTCAGCCATGATGGAGGAGGTGGGACCAATGCTTGCGAGCGCAGCAGTCATGAGTGTTGCGCTCTACGGCCTCTATCGCATGAAAGTCTGGGGTTTAGGACTTTGTGTGACCGCCAATGTGATTATCGCTGCCTTCGCGATCACTGGAGTCTTCGACCTACCCGACGTACTTGCCTACGGCTTAACCGCGACCGCGGTGATTCAATTGCTTCTCCCCGTACCGCTCATGGCAAGAGTTTTCCGAGGTTTGAGGCGCCAAGCATTGACGTCAGAATCCTAAGATACTGCCCTCCGTACTTTCAGAAAGTTTCAGTACCTAATTTCTCCTCAATATCCCAAATTCTGTCCAACACGGAAAAAAGGGAGGGCATTGAGCCCGCATATTACAAGGAGCAATGAAGATGGGATTTTTTGATAAAATTAAGAATTTTGTGGGTGGTCACGGGGTCACGGTACATATCACCGAGCTCGAAGGCGGAGCGCCAAAGAGTGTGAACTTCCAACTCTCACAGAGTGTTTTGAAGGGCACCTTTGAAGTCCACACCACTAACGACGTAGAAATTCTGAGCTACAACTACCGCATGACCGCTCACCTCGAAGACGAAGGCATGCCGCGGTCAGTCGTGGTGGCTGAGGGCGAGATCGAGGGCAAAGAAGCTAGCGCTGGCGAGGTTATCAAGCATTCGTTCGCGTTGGGCGGAATTGACCTAGCGGGCGCAATGGCAAGGCTCGACCTCGACGCCGACGCTCCTGTCATCGACCCTAGAGTGCTCATCGAGTTTGCCGTTACGGCGGACGTGAAGGGCACACCTATGGACGCTTCCGCTAAGGAAACCATCCTCGTCGTAGACGACGAGCCAGCTCAAGAGGCTGCACCAAGCCAGCCTGCCGCAGTTGAATCACGGCCGTGGGATTTCAAAGAAAGAATCGACGCCATGATGGCCGCTTTGGAGGCATGTGACTCCACTCTGGTGCGGGTTGCAGAGATTGGAGAACCGGTTTCGCAACAGGAAATCGACGAGGTTCACGCGAAGATTGGCTACGAATTGGACCCCAGATTCCTCGACTTCTTCCGCGCTGCCAATGGCATTCGGGTCATCTGGGTGACGAGCTACTTTGACCAGCACGACGACCCAATCGACCACTATCACGCACAAGTCGAGATGAACACGTGTGGTCGAATCAACGTGCCGCGTCTGAGTGAACTCTTTGAGCAACCTGGCTACCTTTTCGGTTGGGACTACTGCCAACCCAAAGAGCACACCCAGCCTTGCCTTGGAGGATGGGACGAGTTTGCGTTGCGCTCTGCGCTGAGAAACATCGATGATTTCGAGCAAACCAACAACGACTCGTCCTACCGGTTGCTCGGACTGGTTCAATCGGAGCGCTACCCAGATCCGCCCGTACTCTTGACGGATGATTATGCAGCCGCTCTTTCAGATGGACATCCGATGCTTGCACGTGATTACCTAGCCTTTGTGATCGCCACGCTTGGCCGCCCTCAAGAGCGCTACCAACGGCTCAGAAGCCGTGGGTTCAGCAAGAATCACGCGCTCTTTGTTCCCAATCCTGGTTGGCTTGACGTTGTCCCCGAACCCGCAAAGATTTTGGCCGTGATGCACGACCAAGTCTCTCTGGAGGAAAATCAGGCTGTTCACGCGATCTTGGAAGACGTTTCAACTCAGAATGGTGTGCCTGTTGAGAAGTCCGCTTATGCCTCGTACAACGAAACCCCAGCCGGACCTCCGCGCGTTGCGTCCACAGACCCTCTCGAAGGTATGCGCGTGGCCGACCCGGACCCAGATTGGGCAAACTACCTTCAGGGGCTAGACACCCAGCTCATCATGCCGCTCTACGACGAGAGCCACTACACCATCAAGGAGCCAGTCTCGAACGAGGCGGCGCTCGCACAACTCATTGGTCAGCCCGTCAAAGCAAAAACCCAATATGGGACCGAGATTGGCTGCTTGATTAAGGTAGAGAACGGTGCCGGCACCCTCTTCAACGCCGGGCAAGGGTATATGGGCACGAGTGGGTTCCAGATTGACGGATCCGAAATCGGCCGCGCCTGGTACTTGAGCTAGGGAAGCTCAAACACCTTCAGATTTTGTTCGGACCGAAAGGCCTCCAGAGTTCGCGACTGGCTCGTCAACACCATAATCTGGAGGTCTTTTGCTGCGTCAGAGAGTCTACCCACGACGACTTCGAGGTTCTGGTCGTCTAAAAGATCGAGAAGTGAGTCCACCACGAACACACCATGTTTTCCATGCCTGGTGTAGCCACGAGCGACTTCGAGACGGTAGAGCAACCTCGAGATCCAATCGTGTTGCGAAGGTCCGTGGTCCGCGGCATCCAACGCGCAAGACAGCAACTCTCTTGCTGTCTCAAGCACCAACAACTCCTCTCGGTACTCTTGCAATTCCGCACCCACAATCGCTTCACCAAACTTGAAGTAGGCGAGGTCAGAGCTGCGCCGGATTCGGTCAATCTTGGCATCGAGTTCGATCTTTTCGTAATCCAGCGCATTCATTTCCTCTTCAAGGGCAGCAGCGTCTGCCCTTAGAGCAACAAATTTCTCCAAGTGTTCAACCATGTCTCCGTCGGACTCGGCGATGCGCTCTACCACTCCGGCCAAAGCGCGCATGGTATCGTCCAGTTCCCAAGGTACCCTCGGCCCATCGATACCCCTCATGATGGCGTTCGTTTCGAGCTGGGGCAGAGTCTTGAGCTCTGCTTCAGCACGGTCAATGTGTCGACTTATCTTTTCCAGCTCCATCTCGAGGCATCCAATCACGCTCTCCGCGCGCGGACGACTAAGGGACGCACTCGCTTTTGCCAGCCGTTCAAAGGTGGCCTGAATTTGACCACTTTGATTGATAAACTCAGGGGCTAAGATTCCGGTGTGCTGGCTCTCCACGCTAAACTTCAGGTCGTTGAGGTAGACGTTTTTAAAAGTCTCGAGCCCGACCCAATCGACTCCCGAATCAAACTCAATGGTCGCGTCAGGGACGGCGTCTTTGGGCGGTATGTAATAGCAACGATACCCAAAGCAGACACGCTTGATGCACTCCACTAGCGTTGACTTCCCTGCTCCATTGGCCCCGACAACTACATTTAGACCCGCGCTCAGACCCTCCATCTCCAAATTCTGAAGCGCTCCAAAACTCTTCACTCTGATGTTTTTGATGTTCATTTTGCCTCCTTTAGAAGGCCGATAAGTCGCTCTTTCGCGCGTTCAACATATGCAGCCTTTGAGGCACGGCCGGGGTCCTCGATAAATAGCTCGGCACAGCGTGAGATTGCCTGGGCCAATGGATCTTCCAAGTCCTTGGCATCGAGAGGAGGCTTGATCTCGTTCCTGCACGCAACCCAGTGCACGACTGGATCCTCAGTTTGGCTGTTCAGAGCCTGTATCAAGTCTCGAATGGCGGTGCCTTCAAACTCATTCGCGAGTCGAGTTCGCCCTTCGAGGATAAGTCGCATGTAGACGTGTTTTCCGCTCTCTCTTGGTACCCTGGTGCCGGCCACTGAGACGAGCTGATCCAGACTCTCCAAATCCGAGCACGACACGTGAACGTCGCGAAAGTCCACCACGTCGATATCCTCACGCCGAACGTGGACAGATTTTGAATCATCGACTTCGACCACCACCGCCCCATGCGGCCCGGGTTCGTCAAAACCAAGCCTTCTGGAGCGCACATCTGGGCCCGCGACGTAATCAAACGCCGACTCTAGCCCCTTCAAATCTGCGCCATAGATGGGGCTCACCAACGCGATGTTCAGTGCGCCTTCTACCAGAGAAGGCCGGCATTCCGGGTCAAATAACGGGTGAATGACCACCCTCGAGTCTTCGGTCTCAAAGGCAAATACGTCTGTGGATCCCATGGGGATTTTGTGCGCCAGCTGAGGCAGTTGCCCAAAGTAGAATCCATGCACGGATTCCACCTCCTCTTTCCCAGGAAGGAAAACCGCGCGAATGCCTGCGGAATCGAGCCGTTTTAGCGCCTCAACAAAAAAGTGGGCACCTCGAAGGCCAAAATTCACGCCTTTGGTGATGTTCCCGGCTATGAGCACAAACTCGACGTGTTCAAAAATCGCCAGATTTACGAGCTTGTCCAGATACTGAATGCTGGCATTCCTCAGGCTTGGGGCCGCCTCGAATGGCAGGTAAGGCAATCCTTGGAAAGGGGAATCCAAAAAAAGTCCAGAAACGTGCAAAAACTTTAGGGTCATTCTTTCTCCTCGGTTTTAGGTCGAGCAGATAGTAGGCACGCCCTTGGCACGCTACGTGCCAAGTTCAATTTTTCACTGATATTTATCGGGGTGTGCTAAGGTATGGTGATGAAGAAACACACAATTTTGTTTTCGTGTTGGCCGGTGCTCTTGGCGAGTTTCTCGTTGTGGGGATGCAATAAGAGTCATCCAGTAGAACCGTACTCCCTCGCAAAGAACGAGAGCATCATTACTTTGAAGAGTGTGTCTCCCTCCAAGGCCATATTCCGCATCTCGCATTCAGGCTCCAAGGAGATAGATTGGAATCTGAACCTGAATGACTCAAACGGCGGCACTGGTTGGGGAGGAGAGCAGCTTTACGCCTTGGATGATGGAAGTTTTGTCTATTGTGGCATCGCATTTGACCCGGGAATTTTGCGCGCTTGTTGGACGATTCGCGGTTCAGTCGCAACACGCTTGAAGTCACCTGTTCTCGAGGAAAAGCCCACCCTACAAGATTGGTCGGGGCGCTCCATTGGATTTGGGAGTGACGGGTCGTGGTGGCTCTGGCGAGACGACGAGTTAACGTTTAGCAAGGCGCATGACGAGCCTGCTTTGCCCCTGACACTGCCGTTTTCTCCACCCTACAAACGCGTGGCGTACAGTGCGGCCACCAAACGTTTCGCAGTGGTGCACGGGGAAGGCCCTCAGAGCCAACTCGAAGTAGTTGGAGCGGATATGAAAAGCATTGATGCACACAAGCTTTCGAGCTCTTACGTTAGCCCTCTTTGGACCCAAGACGGAACAACGTTGGGATTTGTTGAGAATCACGAACTTTGGCTTTGGAAGCCGGGCTCCAAGGCTCTCAAGCTCACCGAGCGCACCAAAGGCCCCGATGGACGCGACGAAGAAATACGCATGGTAGGATTTTCTCCAGACGGTACTCAGGCCCTCGTGCGCTCCTCGAGATTTCAACCCATGGACCATAACCCCATGGCTGGAGTGTACAATCCAGTCTTCGAGAGCTTCGCGGTTGACGTCTCTTCTCGAACCTGGAAACGACTGCCTCAAACCGGTGACGTAGCGCTCTGGTTAAAAAAATAGAACTTTGTAGGGGGTCGGCACATAGCGTGCCAAACCGGTGCCTATACTCCATCTTGCGTGAACCCATAAGGGGTTCCGGTAGGAGGCGAGATGGAGATTCAAGTGAAGGTAGACAGGAACTGGGTGGCTATGAGTGGGAAGTGCCGGCGTTTTGCTGAGCTCAAACTTGTAGCCCCGAAATCAGAAAAGGAGTCCCCTCCTCTGAGCGTGGCTTTTGTGGTGGACGTGTCGTCATCGATGCGGGGCCGAAAGATCCAGCAAACGATTGAGGCCCTCAAACAAGCCATTTCGCATTTGAGACCATGCGATTGGTTCTCGATCACCGTCTTCAATCATCGTTCCAGCGTCTTGATGGAGTCCTTGAAAGCAACCGAAGAGCATGTGCGTTTTGCCAAAAAGCTCATCCAGACCATCGAAGCGCAAGGAAACACGAATATTAGCGCGGGTTGGTCGTCGGGCTTTCACACGCTGGTGGAAAAGGCCGAACAAAAGCTCGTCATCGTGCTCTCGGACGGCTTGACCAACGCCGGAATGGTTGAGCCCAGCCAGCTCGCAGACATGACTCGCCAGGGCATTCAAAAAGGGGTTCGTACCTCCACGTTCGGAATCGGCGAAGGGTTTGACGAGCAAGTCCTTGAGACCATGGCCCATGAAGGTGGCGGGAATTTCGTCTTCTTTGCAGACGAGTCACGAATTCCTGAAATCATGGAGAGTGAAATCAAGGAGTGCCTCGCGGCAAGCGTGATGAATGCGCGTGTTCAGGTTGTTGGACCTCCAGGGTATGACGGGAAAATCTCGTTCCTCGGGCGCTATAAATCGCACCGCACTCGGGAGTCGCTCGATGTGCATCTCGGCTCTTTGATAAGCAAACAAGAGCTCAAGCTCTACTTTGAGTTTGAGCTAGACGCGATTGCGCCCGATGACTCGAACCTCTTCTTTGTCAAAGTCTTCGGCGAAGACGCATTGCTCTCAGAAGCCGACGTGTCTTTTGTGGGAGTCAGTGAAGTACCCGAGCCACCGCTGCTCCACGAAGACGTGTTGGTGCGTTCCTACAAGGCCAAGCGAAACCTCGTGATTCTGGAGGCCACTCATTTGAACTCGCTCCATCTCTACGACGAGGCAAGGCGCGCCATTCGCGAGCTCGCCAGGGAGTGCCTTGAGGCATATACCGAAACACTCTCCGAGGGGCTTGGACGCGTTCACGAGAAGTTAATCCTGGATGCCTCACGATTTGGCCGCTCGATGAGCAGTGTGGAGCGAAAAACCTCGCATTCTCACGTGCTCTACGAGGCGCGCTCGCGAGGCTTGTTCAATCGAAGTTCAAGTTGACGGTCTGCACCAATTGTAAATCCAACTTACAATTGGTGCAAAACACCCTCAAAGCGTTCCACAATGGCCGATGCCGCTTCCATACTCCCATTCCCACTGGTCATAAGGTGATTGGTACCCTCGAGTTCTAAGAGGTCTCGAGGCTCATGGCTGGCCTCAAAGATCCTTTTGCCGTTGGCGGGGTCAACCAACGAATCGTCGGAAGACTGAATCACGAGAATCGGCACGGTCAACCTGCTCAAGGGATTAGAGAGTTCCGTGTTTTCGAGCGATTCGACGAACTCCCGCGTGATGATGAATGGGCGACCGGCGAGTTGAACTTGAGCTGAGCCTTGGGTTGAAATGGTGGGCAGGGCGCTGGAGAAATGCCTTTTGACCTCACCTGGGTCAAAAGGCGTGCCCATGGTCACGATGCCTCTCAAAGAAGGGACTTTCGGCGCCGCATGCACAAAGGCCGCTCCGCCTAAAGAATGGCCGATACCTAGTGTGGGCGCTTCAAACTCACGGTCCATAAACTCAGCCATATCCAGAATATCCTCGATATTGGTCTGAAACGTGGTGTCTTCAAATCGACCACCACTCTCGCCTAGCCCCGTGAAGTCGAATCGAACGACCGCAAGGCCGTCCTCAGTCAGAGTATGAGCGATCCTCCTCAAACTCTTGAGGTCCTTCGAGCAGGTAAAACAATGCGTAAAGAGCACCCAACCCGCAATCTCATCGGGCTCATCGACCACCGCGGAAAGCTCTACACCAACTCGATTGGAAACTTTGAGTTTAGTGGTTCTCATGGCCGCCTCTGAAGAGCTAGTGGGATCTGCATATCAACATCCAAACACCGCGGATGTCACGACTCAGTAACCGAGGGCTTACGGTAAAGCCATTCAATCCTAGCAGTTAAATAGAGGTATCGGACAAACTTTCCTATAATCATGAAGAAGAAGGCACCAACAACCATACCTATTGCCCAAGCAAGTGCCGAATACGCCGGCTCACTTCGCCTGTACTTCAGCTCTTGGATGAGTTCGACCCGGAAGTCGTAGTCGCTGCAGTCCAGAACGAGGAGCCAATCCCATCCATCACCGAACCGCGACCGTAGTGTGGGTATGGATTTGATCACTGCCTTGCGAGAAATTGGATTCGGGCCGGACGCCCCCGTGAGAACCTTTGCTGCCGTTCTGATTACGCGTTTTTCCTTCAAAGTTCCGTCCGCGACTTGTGAAAGCGTCTGTTTGCAGCGCCACGCACCAGTCGCCAAAATCGAGGCCTCACCTATTTCACTCCACACGTGTATGTCGTGTTGCACATCATCCCACCGATAGTAGCTCGCAACCTCGGCGAAGATACCCAGTGCTTCCATGGGATTAGGCTTTCCCGCGTCGAAACTCTTGGCAAGAGCAAGTTCAAGCATTCTTGCAAAGTCTATAGGAATGAGCTCCGGTGAGACTACGGCTTCACGAAACGCACCAACAGGATTCTCTGCTCTCAAGATAGACTCAGCCAGATCTTCAAAGTCATTTTGGGGTTCTTGGAGCGGCTCCGAGGTAGATTCGTAGATTTCAGGGGTTTCGAACCATTCAAGTGCCGCCTCATAGGCCCATCTCAACTCTTGAAACTTGTCAGCATCTTCTGATGCGCGATCTTCTTTGAGACGCTTCGCGTACGCTCTCTTAACCTCTTTTGAGTCTTGAGTTGGTGAGATGTCAAGGATTTGCCACGGACTCTTCATTCTCTAAACTCGAGTGCATTAAGACAATGTTGAAGCTCAAGCCGAAACTCACGAATTTCGTGAGGATCTTGCCCTTCAAGAATGAGTTCGAACTGGTCAATCAGCTTCCCTATCTGTTCTCGTTCGTAGCCCAGTCGTTGTTCGTAAATCCGATTTGCTCGGTTCAACATCGCAATATTCTCATCTTGATCGCGGGGATGAATTTTAAGCTTTTCCAACGACTTCAAGGCAGCCTCGATTTCTCGCTTCGACATTTGGCCTGAGTTGCGAGTAATGACGAGCCTCTTCTCGTCCCCGGTGTTTCTCACGGTGGCAATGACTTCTAGAATTCCATTCTCGTCGTAAGTAAACCTCACATCGACCAGGGTTTCCTCAGCGACATTTCCTCTGGGAAGCTGAACCTCAAATTCTCCCAACTTGATGTTATTCGAAACCTGACGCGCCTCTCCCTGATACACTCCAATACTCAGTACTCTTTGGTTGTCATGGATAGGCGAATATGTCTGCAATCTTGAGGCAGGAATCAGTGTGTTGCGCTCGATTATTGGACTCATGATTCCGTGGGCATAATCCCCCGGAGCAAGTTCTCTGGAGGACTCAATTCCCAAAGTGTACGGGCACACGTCGGTTAGAACGATGTCGTCGAGTTCCTCGGATCGCATCTTCAGTCCAGCCTGCACCGCGGCTCCTCTTGCAACGACCTCGTCAGGCTCAATGTGGCGCAAAGGAAGCTTCCCAAACATCTTTGCCACCAATCTTTGAATGGAAGTCATCCTCGTTGCGCCACCGACAAGCACAACCTCGTCTAGCGATTCAACCGCTATTCTCGCATCGCGAAGTGCCAATTCGACAGGGCGCCTTAGTCGCATAAGCAGTGGAGCGATTCTACTTTCGTACTCCGAAGGAGAAATCGAACACTGTATGAAACTATCATTCCTCTGAATCCCAAAACTAACCACTTGGTCACGATTCAGACAACGCTTTGCTTGTTCGGCAGCCTGCCTCAACTGCGCCTTCAACGTTGAACTCAACTCACCAACCTTAGTCTTCTCGTGCCAAATCGCCTCCAAAACATCCAAGAAGTCTTCGCCTCCAAGGTAGTTGTCTCCCGCAGAAGCTCGAACTTCCACAACCCCTTCGAAGAGCTCAATTACTGAAACATCGAATGTCCCTCCGCCCACGTCGAACACCAAGAAAGTGTTTTCCCTCTTGTCATCGTGTAAGCCGTAGGCGAGTGCCGCGGCGGTGGGTTCATTGATCAAGCGTTCCACCTTCAAACCAGCGATTTCTGCGGCCGCCCTTGTGGCATTTCGTTGAGTGTCGTTGAAATAGGCGGGCACGGAAATTACCGCCTCCGTCACTCGTCTGCCGAGGTAAATTTCGGCGTCTCGTACCAATGACTTTATCACCAGAGCCGAAAGCTCCTCGGGTCGAAACTTTTGTGAACCTAGTCTAAACGTTTGGGAAGTTCCCATGGACCGTTTGAACGCGGAAGCCGTGAGCTGGGGGTTGGTAACCAATCGGTCTGTAGCCGCAGCCCCAATCAACACTTCGCCTTCGTCGGAAATACCAACCACCGAGGGCGTGAGATTCTGTCCAAAAACGTTTGGAATCAGTGTTGTGGAACCTTTTTCAAATACGCCGATGAGTGAATTAGTCGTACCTAGGTCAATTCCAACAATCATGTAGGGCCCCGAAATAGCCGTGGTCTTTAAATCGTCTTAGGACGTCCGATTGTAGTGGTGATGACCAGTTGGTTCAAGACCCTCCGAATGTGTTCATTTTTCACGAGAACGAGCCATTTGTGATGACTTTTCACGAGAACGGGCCATTTGTGATGATTTTTCACGAGAATGGGCCATCTGTGATGACTTTTCACGAGAATGGGCCATTTGTGATGATTTTTCACGAAAAATGATAACTTCTCACATCGACCGTTGTCGAAGTGGCGCACGTGGAATCGATTTTCGCAGAAGTGTTTCCGGAAGCGTGAGGTCAACAGGGCCTGCCGGGTTGTTCTGCAGTACCCACTCCCAGTAGCGAATCCCGGCCTCGACCGCGCTCTTGCGCCCAACATCACGAAGGCGCAGGTGGTTGAGTTGGCGAACGGTACCGCGCACTACCGGAATGACATGTCTCAAACGCGAACGCTGAATGCCAAGCGCATCGGCCATCTTCTCACCAAGCAGCTCTCGGGCGAGTGTATGCCCCAGGGCAAGAGGAGGCGTGGCTCTGTCGTCCTCGGCCGCACTCGCGTTCAAAAAGGCCGCTGTGAGCCGTCTGGCGTCCTCGTCGGGGGCAGCCTGAGTCAGGTCGACAAACGCCATCAATCGCTCGGCTTCAAGACGTGTGGCAGGAAGGAGTTCCGGCTCAACACCGAGCAGATAGCCTACGTAGCGCCAGAGCATGATGTAGTCTTCGGCTTCTTCGGAGCTCGGCTTGAGGCCCAGGTGTTCGAGTCCTTCGAGTAGAACCAGTCCAAAGAGGAGAATCGTCGCCATCATGTCGTGTTGGTTGATCGGTGCGCCCCACTCGTCGTGCCACTCACCGTAATTCCGAATCATCTGACGCACTTTGGCGTGGATCAGACGGACTTTGAGTGCGGCGCTTATACCTGCACCACCGGGCCTGAGACTTCCGGGTTTGTTCACGTCGAACACGAATCTGGACGTCTCAGCAAGCCTGCGATTGACCGAACCCTCGAGCCTACCACTCAACACGAGAGGCTTGTTTCCAGCTGGCGCGGCGTAGCCCATGATGAGGGAGCGCGCGCCCAACACGATGCCGCCCACCACATGCGTGCTCAGGAAGAACTCCCCGCCATTGGCAATTCGGTCGAAGTCGACCCACGTAGGAACGGTGAACGTGTGTTCCAAGAGAGGTCCAAACTCCGGCGGCGCAGCATCAGGGTCGCGCACGGCTTTGTCCATCTCACAAAAGAGCCGCCCTCCTCGCCAATCAGCCGTCGCGTCGATGAGTTGGTCGGCCAAGGGGTCGGCTTCTCGAATCCAGTGGGCCATTCGCGGCGTTAGTTCCGGAAACTTCTGGAGCGCGGCTTCTAGATTTACCATCCTCGATGGGTACCCGATATTCATGCCGTAGAGATGCGTTTGCTGAACGCTTCGGTGCCTCTGGAAGTCAAATTTATCTCAGAAATTTGAGATTGGAGCCCCATCGGGACAGTACCTTGTCTCAGTTTTCTGAATCTCAAAACTAGCCAGCTAGCCCAAAAGAAGTAGACTTCGCGGGCTTACGGGAATCCGAGATGGTGGCCCCCGGATTGCAAACGATCCAGACGAACAAAAACGAATACCTGCAGGATGTAAGAAATGAAGAAATTATTGATGTTGGTTTTAGCTCTGAGCTTCGGATGTGGGGAGACGCCCATCGGGATGCCGGAAGAAGGATTTGAAGTCTTGCATGAACGAGCGTTGGAGGATGCAGCCCCAATCGCCGACATCAACGCACTTGTTGAAGGGAACACAGGTTTCGCGATCAATCTCTACAACCAGATGCCTTTGAACGAGAACATTGTTCTCTCCCCTTTCAGCGTCTCTCGGACATTCTCTTGGTTCCAAAATGGCGAGCGTTTGCAAGACGTGTTCGAGGGCCTATTTGGCTACCTCCCAGACTCAGACGCAACCAAGACGGCATTCAACTCGCTCGGCGTGAAGCTTATGGAGCGCGACGAATCAGAAGAGCGCATGTCGATCTTCGAGTCCCGCGATATCCAATGGCTGGACAAGAGCCGATACACCGACGAAGCGAGGCCCGACGGGTACGATAACGTCCACACATTCGACTTTGCAGGGGACCCAGAGTACGCCCGCGAAGTCATCAACACATGGATTGAAGAGCGCTCACGCGGCCTTCTTACGGACTTTTTGGACCCAGGCCTGATCAATCCAGATACGGTCTCCGTCACCACCAACACCATCTTCTTCGTAGGGAATTGGGTGCATGACTACGTGGAGCGCTCCATCAACTTCAGCGGCCGCAGAGGAACGAAGTCCGTCGCTGGCTTTGGAAACGAAACCGAGTACCAACACCACGTCGGCGAAGACTACACGATGGTTAGGATCCCCTACACCGGCGAGTATTCGATGGTCGCAGTGATGCCCGAGGACTTTGAGACATTCCGTTCATCGCTTAACTTCAGGGGTTTTCGTAGCATCTTGAGTACGAGTTCCAGGGGCCTCGTTCGACTCTCGATTCCAAACATCAAAACTGAAAGCCAGCCCGACCTCGTCAAAGCGATCGATACACTGCGAGAAAACGGTGGCTATAACACCACAGACACGATAACCGGCGAGTACATGGAGACCTACGTCCACAAGGTAGTTATCAATGCCGATAAAGACGGCACGACCGCCGCCGCCGCCACTGTTGTGATTGGCTATGATAATAATGCGCCGGAGCCGGTCGAGCCTCGAGTCATCAACTTCGACAAGCCTTTCATCTACTTCATCATCGACGACGCGACGAAATCGATCTTATTCGTCGGGCAGTTCGTCGAATAGCCCCTCAATTCGAGGGAGAGCGGCTTCCCAGGCTTTTTTGGCGTGAGCTTCAAAACTCTTGGGTGCAGTCGCGAACTCAGGCCCCATCGTGTACTTCCCGCCTTGTCCTTCCGCCAGCGTGTTGCCACGCAACGCGTACTTCTGGCCGTCTTCGAGCATAAAGAGCTTGAACGTTGTTGGACTGACATCGGAGACACAATCGCTGTTCCACGCAAATGTGGCTTCTCCAATACTGTCTCCGTCTACGTCAGAAACCGACCATTCACCCACAAAGCCGTCGAGCACCAGGTCGAACTCGCAGGACTCAATCACTTCCCTGAGGTCACGAACCTTGGTCCAGGAACCATCCGCATTGAAACGTGCATGAGTCACCAGAATGGCTCCGCCGGTCTTGCCGCGCAGTTCCTTGACCATCACAACTGCGTTCTGCCCCTGGAAGTCGGTCCAGGCAAATTTCTGTAAAACCTCGCCTTTGAGCGGGAAGGTACTCCAGTCGATCACGGTATCATCGTCGTTCCGAACAACCTCGGACGATGCCTTTGCGGGCGTCTTGGCTTCTTCATTGGCCACTACGTCTTCTTCCTGAGCCTCAGCATTGGCTACCTCTTCCGCCGGAGCAGGCGCGTCTTCAACCTTATCAGAGACGGTTTCAGCCTCATCTGCCACCTTCACCGCCTTATCGGATTCACAGGCACTCATTCCGAAAACCACCAAGAGTGTTAACGCTAAAGTTTCTCTTCTCATCTTCATCTCCATCCAATTGAAAAATTCGAGGCCCAAACATGCCTCGTGTCACCACTGACGTGCAAGACCCGAAAAAATTCGGTACGGGGTGTGCGCGGACCCGGCCACGGTGTACGCCGCCCCAATCCCTACGCGCCAAAGCGGCAACGGGTTCCACCCCAAGCTCTAGGGCTTCATTTTAGAATCTGAAAGCGGATTGGGTTCCAGAGATACCAAGCGTCTCAAAAAGTGGTGCACATTCTGGGTCGTCGGATCCAGCCATACATCCCACGGCTCCACCTGCATCCTGACTCAGGTCGGAGGATTTAAGCAGGTCTGCGATATCGAAGAGGATGGGGTCAGTATCAACCGGTCCATCGAGTCGGACCTCGGGGCGGTTCTTATTCGAGCACGAAATCTCCGAGCCCGGATCGCCAGTGCATGCGGTACTTCCGAGGTGCAAACGCCACCCATCAAGCTCTGAAGTAGATCCTTCTAGGCGAACGAACTTGTAGCCACCTTGCCAGCTCCACCACATGGATGTGAGATTCAGCGGAGACGGCATGATAGCGCTATCCGAGTGATTCAACGACTCCGGGATTCCGAGGTCAAAAACAACACCAGCGTATGAGGTGGCTGAGGTGGTTCCAACCGCTTGAAGGTTGGTTGGTTCGTTGCCATTAGTGCAATTCCCCGTACCGTCCTCAAAATCGAGCAGGACAACGTCTTCAAACTGCCAGACGCCGTCTTGTGCAAGCTCCAGGGGATGCTCCACACCGGCGTCATCAACGACCCTTATGTTCGAGATGTAGAGACGGTTGTCGGTGATGGTAAGAGAAGAGGCGTTCGTGCCAATGTTCTCGAAGACTTGGTCACACCCAAAGTCTTCATCGCCCACGACACTTTGGAAACTAATGGTTAAGGCTTTGGCGCTAGGGTTGGTCTCATCGTCTCCACAACCCACAACTAGGCCAACGGTAAGGACTGCTAATAACTTCTGAAATGACATCTTCGCTCGCTCCGATCTGGTCGTGAGAGTCTTAGCGAAGTCCTTGACAAGAATCCATGAGGCAAATTGTCGCAAGTAGACGAGCGATTATCAGAAAGTCTCACACGTCCCGGTGGTCGCCTCGTAGTAGGAGTTCTGACACAGACAGTAGTGACGTTCGGTAGGGCCGTTCATGCTGGCTTCTTCGAAGTTAGGCGTCTCAGTCCAAGCTCCGCCGCTGTTCTCGCATAGATTCTGTGCGGTATTGCTTTCAACGCAGCCACCTTCGCCAGTGATGAAGTATGAATCCGTTCCACAGAAGCAACCCCAATCGTACTCGGTCCCTCCCGTAGCCTCACACTCGCTCGCCGAAGGAAGCTCGCAACGCCCCGTCCAATCGCTTACAAACCGAATATCTGGACACTGACACTCGTGTGACGAGCCTGGAGTTGTGACGTCATATCCTGGAACTTCTTCCCATCCGCCGCCGCTATTTTCACAAATCGCTTCAGCTACGTAGTTATCTGTGCACCCGCCTGTGGACATGTAGAAAGTTTGGTCAGGCCCACAGTTGCAGCCCCAGTCGTGTGCGCTTCCGCCTGTATCTTGGCAAAGTGTGATCCAGTCCTTGCACATTCCATCGTTCGCATCCAACGCGGTCTCAGCCGGGCACTCGCAATCGAACTTCTGTGCGCCGGGCTCACCGCTCCAACCTTCGATTTCCGACCAGGTACCTTGGCCGACTCCGGTCTCACAAAGAGCTTGACCTTCGCTTGGCGTGGTGCAGCCGAGCGAAAGGTAGAAATTCCCGTCATCGGGGCATGCGCATCCAGCGTCGGCAAAGAGTCCACCCGTGGCGGTACAGATTTCGAGTGGGTCCTGACAACGGCCTTCGAACTCGTAGTAGCCGATGTCGCAACTCGCTCCATCTGCCTTTCCTTGAGGCGTGACACTTTCGGTTTCCGGTTCCGCGTCTCCACAACCTAAAGCAAAAGATGAAAAGATGGCCGAGATAAAGATAAGTTTTTTCATGGGAACTCTCCGGTTCGTGTCGAGATGTAGGGAAAGGTATCCACTTGACTTACCCCGCACAATACCGGCGTGGGAAGTTTCAGTTGGTTTCAGATCTTCAGGCAAAAATGCTTTTGGCTGCATATCTGAAACTTTCTGAAATTTCCATGCAAACCGTGCCAAGTATCATGTTGTCTTTTGACTCATGACCGCAAGGAGTTGTTCTAGCGTCTGAATCTCTGCAATCTCGCTTTCACTCAAGAGAAGGCCGAGCTCTTCTTCCATCATGCCGAACATTTCCATGAGCTCCACGGAGTCGATGTTCAGCTCCGAAAGAGGTTGTTCGAGCTCTTCTGGCGAGAACGTGCGGTTACCAACGTCAAGAGCCACCCGACTAAACACGCGATAGATTTCATCGTTCATTGCCCACCTGCCCGCCGGCGCATGCCAGCCTTAACTCGCGAATACGCCGACCCGGCCAAGTGGCGTGCGAGCACATTGATATCTGCTTGGGCCCCAAGGGTGCGCTTTCCCTCCGAGCCCAATTCGGACTTGAGGTAGGCGTCCTTAGTCCTGGAGCGTTGGAGCTTTCCAGACGACGTTTTCGGCAGCGTACCAGCTTCGAGGAAGACGATATTGCCCAAGCTCAAGCCGATCTCTTGCCTTACCTTGGTAATCACGGACTTTTTCAACTCCTCTTCATCTAAATTTGACCGCGTTTCCGCCACCACAACCAAGCTTTCCGAGTTTTCGGCCAATACACTGAAGGCCACGACATTGCCCTTTCGCACCCCATCTACCTCTTGCACGACCCACTCGATGGACTGGGGGTCGTAGTTTCGACCGTTAATGATGATGGTGTCCTTCTTCCTGCCCGTGAGAAAGAGCTCGCCGCCCACCAGGTACCCCATGTCCCCCGTTCTTAAGCCTGCCGGCGTAAACGCCTCCGCAGACGCAAGCGGGTCTTCGAAGTATCCGGCAGCAATGCTCGGCCCTTTGACAAGCACTTCGCCAACCAAACGGTCGGCCAGTGGTCTACCTTCTTCGTCTATGACCTGAATCTCAAAACCCTCATAGGTGAAGCCCACGCTGACATAGCGCAGCGATTCGGCCTCCATGGATGGAAGCGCCCTCCCCTCGTTGAGATAGGTATCGCGGTCCACAGAATCAACCTTTAGCGGCTCGCGCAACGGTGAGTACGATACTCCAAGTACGTTCTCGGCGAGCCCATACACAGAAACCATGCTCTCTGGCCTCAACCCGCACGCTTCAAAATTCGCGAGGAAGGAATCGATCGTGTCCGGATGGGTTGGCTCAGCGCCGCAGCCGAGCATTCGAACCCGACTGAGATCGAGGCCGTCGCGCACATCCGCTGGTGTGCGACGCGTTGCGAGCGCAAATGCAAAATTCGGTGCACAGGAAATCGTGGCCTGATGGTCGTGCATCGCTTGCATCCAAAGTGATGGACGCCGCACGAAGAGCGCTGTCGGAATGATGACCGTCGGCAAACCATACCAGCACGTGGCCAAAACAAAGCCGATTAGGCCAAGGTCATGAAAGAGTGGAAGCCAGCTCAGCGCCTTGTCCCCGGGACCTATTTCATAGGCCCTCATGAACGCGTCCATATTGGCGAGCAGGGCTCGGTGCGTGATTACGACACCCTTGGGAGCGGATGTGGAACCTGATGTAAATTGCAAGAATGCAATTTCATCGAGTTCTACTGCGGGTAGCACGAAGTTCTCAGTCCTCGACGGTTTCGCCAGATCTCGATACTCAATGACTCGCTCCAATGAGTCTACACGGTCCACGAGACTCCAGAGAACTCGTTGCATCTTGGAATCCGTGACGAGCAACGACGCACGCGATTTCTGAAGGATCGCGGCCGCGTTTTGGATGTAAGCGTCGAGCTTCCCGAGTGAAAACGGTGGGTACATCGGAACTGGTACGGCACGTACCGCAAGCACCCCGAGAAACGAGATGACAAACTCCTCGGGATTGGGAATGACGATTCCGACCCTTTCCCCCGGTTTGAGCCCCTTGTTCAGCAGGTTTTGAGCGGAATCGACCACCCGAGCATAGATTTCAGCGAAACTGACGAGCTTTTGGCTCAAATCGTCCGCGTAGAAGACAATCCCCTCAGAGTGCTCGTCTTTTAGTGCTCCCAAGGCCTCTACAATCGTCGGTCCGTTGGCATTTCGATCAGGATATAAAAACATGCAGGTCACGCTCAAGAATTTGCAATTCCTTGAGCTACGTACGCCCCCCAAAATAACAACTCAACCAGACTTTTAGAGCCTATGACCTAGATCACACACGCGTTCCCGGTGAACCTATCTATCTGACGGTGCCTTTCGGGAAGCCATCACAAAGTAGCCTCTAATGCGGTACGCAACGTTTCGTACCGCATTAGCGCTTCATCGCGGCCCATGCCTCTACAATTCTACATGCTGCCTGGTCCACGATCTCTTCGGTCGTTCCCTGACCTAGAGTTAATCTCACGGTTCCCAGCGCCTCATCCATCGAAACCCCCATCTTCAAGATTACGGCTGAGGCTTTATCCTCGCCTTTATGACAAGCCGCTCCTGTAGAAGCAGCTATATCCGCCCGAGTCAGAACCTCAGCCCCCCTTACGCCTGGAAAACGAATGCTCAAAGTATTAGGGAGTCGATCGTCAGGGTGGCCGTTGAGTTCCAGTCCCGGAATCTGGGCTTTCAGTTTTCTATGAAGTCTGTCTCTAAGATCAGTCAATCTTGCCGCCTTGGCTTTAAGTTCGTGCACCGCAAGTTCTGCGGCCCTTCCAAGGCCCACAATTGAAGCCACGTTCTCGGTTCCTGGCCGCAGTCCTCGCTCATGTCCTGCCCCACGCGTAAAGGGCTCAATCGGGGTCCCGGTTCGAACGTAGAGAGCACCTATGCCTTTGGGCGCATAGAGTTTGTGGCCTGCAATGGAGAGGAGGTCCACGCCGAGTTGATTGACGTCAATCGGCACCTTGCCCAGAGACTGAGAGGCATCAGTATGTACGGGCACCTTATGGCGAGTCGCAAGCTCAACCAACTCGCGCACGGGCTGCAAAGTCCCGGTCTCGTTGTTCGAGTGCATGATGGTAATCAACGCCACGTCAGAAAGGTCCAGATCAGGCGGTACAATGGCCCTTCCGAAGTGGTCCACCTCTAGCCGAGTAATCTGGTAACCGCGCCTTTCGAGCAGCCGACACGGCTCTTCCGTTGCCGGATGTTCTACATCTGATGTCACAACCGACTGAAGGTCTGGTCGCGCTGCACAAACCCCCATGATCGCGAGGTTATTGGACTCGGTGCCTCCGGACGTGAAGTAGATCTCGCTTGGTAGAGCACCTATGGATTCGGCAACCTGGGCTCGCGCCAATTCAACCGCTTCGGCCGCCTTTATGCCATAGGCGTGGGAGCTTGAAGGATTCCCCCAGAAGTCACGCAGGTATGGAATCATTGCGTCCACAACCTCAGGATGGACGGGAGTCGTGGCGTTGTAGTCCAGGTAGATAATTTCGTTCTTGTCCATACTTGGACTCCTTTTAAGTTAAATCTTTAGTATAATCGAACCATGCATTCGTCCCCCCGCAGAGGGCCTTAGAATCTATGAATCCGGCATCTCGAAGTAGTTGCGCAGCACGTTCCGATCTTCCTCCACCTTTTCCACACGCAGTGACCACCAAACCGTGATATTGCACCTCCATGATTCGTTCCTGAAGTTGGTCCACGGGAATGTTGATCGCACCTTCAATATGGCCGGATTCAAACTCCTCGGGGTCACGCACATCGATCACCAATGCGCCGGAATCTAGTTCAGATGGTTCGATGCAGGTCTTAGCAGGTAGTGACTTCCGCAGGGTCTCGCGCATCCTCAAAGCGACAACCACGCCCGAAGCGAAGGTCAGGACGGCGATAGTGTAGGTTGCTGCAGAGAGGCCAAAGGCATCTGCAACGACGCCCGCAAGAATAGCTCCGAAGGCGTAGCCCATGTCTCGCCAGAGCCTGTAGACCCCAACCGAGGAGGCTCGCCAACTCGGGTGAGCTACGTCCCCAATCGCAGCCAATAGAGTTGGGTAGACCATCGCCGTTCCGAGGCCGAGGAGGACTCCTCCGAGCGCAAACACCGCGAAAGAGCTACCCGCTCCGATTGCCACGATGCCGATGGCCTGGGTCCACATGCCACCCACGATAAGCCATTTGCGGCCTACTTTATCCGACCATGCGCCCGTGAAGAGTTGGCCCAGACCCCAAACGGCCGGATATATCGCAGCCAGCGTTCCTATCTGAGCGAGCGACATGCTCGCCGCGGCAAACACGAGCGGGAAGAGCCCCCACGCCATGCCGTCGTTGAGGTTGTTCACCAGACCTGCCTGCGACACACTTGAGAGGTCTTTGTCCTTAAAGCTCGTGCGAATGATCACTTCTTTGGCAGAGAGTTCGTCGGACCCGTCCGCGTTGGCCCCATGGAGTTTGGATTCGTGTGCTACGTGTCCTTTAGTTTCTCGGACCGCGAAGATTGAGAGCAAGGTACCCAGCAAAACGAAACCTATTCCGAGATAGAACGGCTGCGGCCGCAAGCCGACTTCCGATGCAATCCAGCCAGTCGCGAGCGCGGAGATGGCCACGGCAAAGTAGCCAGCGAACTCGTTCAGCCCCATGGCCAGTCCGCGGTTCTTGGGCCCGGCGAGGTCGATCTTCATGATGACGGTGGTGGACCAGGTCAAGCCCTGTGAGACGCCGAGGAAGACGTTGGCGATGAGGATCCACGTCCAAGACGGGGCCCACATCAAGAGGAAGGGCACCGGTGCTGCCACGAGCCAACCCGCGATGAGCACGGACTTTCTCCCAAATTTGTCTGAGAATCGTCCTGCGAAATAGTTGGTCAGTGCCTTTGTCACGCCAAAGACCACGATGAATGAGAGAATGGCCGTACGAGCGACCATCTCAAATTCGTCTTCAGCGATAGCTGGCAGAATGGACCGCTCCATCCCAACCATGGCGCCAACGAACGCGTTAACCAATACGAGCAAGGAGAATTGCGCCCAATTCTCTTTCAGACCAAGTTTCACTTCACTCATAGCTCTCCCCTTTCCTTATGCTCTTGATAGTCGGTGAATGAGACTTCAGTGCGCTGAGCATCCCAGCCGAGCTCGCGAAGTCGTCGGGCCGCATCGGCTGAAAGCGCACAATACGGGCCTCGGCAGTACGCCACGACCTTCTGCGTTTTGGGAATCTCTGAAAGCCGCTCTTCGAGCTGATTCAGAGGGATCGAAAGCGCACCGGGCAAATGCCCTGCCGCATATTCAAACTCCGGCCGTACGTCGACCAACACAATATCTTCTGCTTCGAGGCGTTTAAGCAATGTTTCGAGGTCGATTGACTCGAGGCCGTCGCGCCCGTCGAAGAAGTCTTGTTTTAGCTTCTGCAATTCGGCCAGGTGCCCCTCACCTACTCTTGCGAGTTGCCCCACAAGCCGCGCCACGTCCACGCCTGTGAGCTCGTAGGTGATATAGAGACCGTCTCGTGTCCCTTTGACAAGGCGAGCTCTCTTGAGCACCTGGAGGTGGTGTGACGTGTTTGCGAGCGATTGCTCGACTTCAGTAGCAAGGACCTCAACAGTTCGGGGCGCCTGCGCAAGGAGCTCCAAGATTTCTAATCTGGCAGGGCTCGAAAGGGCTTTTCCGACCTCGGCCAGATGTTGGTACGCCTCGTTTTTAAAGTCTCTGGTGTTCATTTGATTGTGCTCCTTCGTCCTTGGACTGAAGTATGAGCACATCAAACCAATAGTCAAATGATCATTTGATTATTGGGCAAAACACGGATTGGCGTTCACGATTTTGATGATGCGGCTTGTACGTGGGTGTTCTCCAACTCTCTAGGCGCGCGTAAGAGATGGCGAATTGGTGGGATACCACACGTTGACCCCTTCATTGTAAACCGGTGTCTAGAAAATCAGGACCACTCCAGATCCGTGTGATCCGACTATTTGGGGCGGCAACCAAAAATGAGTCGTCGCCGACCGATGTAAATTGTTTGCGCCATGAGCAGTAACCACCCCGATGCGCCTCGTCTGCCGAAATCACAGTGCTGCCGTCAAATCAAGAGCTTTATTGAGCGGATCGCCTCTGCTTTCGGAGCGTGAAAACTTTATCCAAGATGGCTTTCCATGATCCCAATCAATCGCTGCTTCGAATCAACCTCACCTTCCGCGACAACTACAAAATCCGTAGCCTTCGGACCGGACGGTATCTCACACGCAAAATAGTAGCCACCGTCCACGATTCCCACATAGACGAGGTGTCTTGGCTCACGCTGGTGAGCAATCCCGAAGGCCTCAGTATCAGCCTTCCAGTGATCCAAAAGAACCCACCCGCGTGAGTCAAGGTCGAAAGAATTGACCAATAGAATTAGCTCTTCGGATTTCCCGTCCATCGATGTGGTCAACGTCCAAGGATCGCTTTCGCAACGCGCGTGGTCAACGCCCACCGCGGATCAAGATCGAGACAAGACGCCACGCTCTTCAAAAACAAAGTCACGTCGGCTAAGAAGGCCTCGACTTGCGACTCCACGTACTCTTGCGTCACGCCCCTGACACTTGCACATACCAGTTCACTAATCAGATTGTGAATTCCCTTCACTAGGACCGGGGCCAATGGAAGCCTAGCAAGCAGTGCCGCAGTAGCCGGGAGGAGGATCAAATCTTCCGCATCATCAATTGTCAGATCTCCATTTCGCAAAGCAACCAAAACTCCTGAAGACACGACCGCGACTAGAAGTGCTGCCAAAACATCAATCACACGCGCAAGAGGTCTAAACTCGACGAACACCGAGTCTTCGCCAGTATCTACTCGAACACCGTAAACATCCGTTACAACCGTTGCATTGCCTTCGAAACCTGGTTGAGTCGGAGGTATCATTGGGTCGGATGTAAGAATGGCACAGATTGACAAAACACTTTCTCGCGCAGCAAAAAACATCGTTTCGAGTCCCTCCTCCCAACTTGGAGCTTCGGAATTCGCCAAGGCTAAAAGAGGCCCGCGTAGTAGGTAGCGATCTTGGGAGCCTTCGAATTTGTATCGGACTAGGAGACGAGGATCAATTTCGACGTCGGGAAAAAGTTCCTGCATTCCAATAATCCAATACCGTACCAAAGGGTTAGGGGCGTTATGCGTCATCTGGGATAATCCTCAAAAGTGGTGTCTCAACAGGGACCTCGCGCTCCGTGTTGACATGGCCCATCGGGGATCAAACTTCATGTTTGCCTCCAAGTTTTCGAAAAAGAGGGACACAGACTCAAGGTATTCCTCGACGTGAAAAACGACTTGGCTATTAGTCGGTACTTCCTTCTCTAACCGAAAGAGAGCGTGTTGAAGTACTTCTAAGCCTGAGACCAATCCGTCTCCAAACGGCAACTTGCCAACCAGAGTCGAAGTGGTTGGTTGAAAAATCAGTGTTTTGGCTTCTTCTCGCGTAATCGCTTCTTCCACCATTGAAGAGAGTACTCCCACTGAAGTGGTCGCTATCAAAGACGCCCCCAGTGCCTCGATTTCATTTCCGAACGGACGATAAGAAAGGCACATGGATTCGTCCCCAATCACTAAGCGGGAGGAAGAGCCTAACTGTGAGTGCGAGACGGCATCTGAATCGAACTTTGGTTTCGATACATTGAGTGGGCCCTTCAGGTGACTATCGAGTCGCGCTAAAAACTCATTTCGCGCTCGGACAAATGAATCTTCGAGTTCCGCGTCCCAAGAGTAGCCTTGCGAAGATGCGATTTGCTGAAGAGGCATTCCCAAGAGATAATTCTTTCCCGAGTCTTGCATTTGTAATGGCGGCAGGTCCTCCGGATGAACAGGGATTCTGGGAAAGATGTCAGCCATTCCGATCAGCCAATACTTCGCTAACGTGTTGAGAGGCATGTTTTTCACCCAGTTCTATTTGTTACTGTGCCCGGGTTTAACTTTCACGTTAAAGACTTTCCCGGTCTTGGCGTGTTGAAAGTAATGTACTGAAACCGACTCGGCTCCAGATTTACCATCTAGATAGACTTTGTTCCATTCTCCGGGCGCCTCTTTTCGAAGAACGTCGTTCAATAGCTCCTTGTCTTTCACGTTATGTTTTGTCAACTTCCCCTTAACGAAGTCTTTCGGATAAGCGGGTGCATCTTTTATGCTGTTGTAAAAGCAGTTGTGGACCCACGCGCCCACCTCGCCTACGAAGTACGTGTGGAACTCGTCGACTCCGAAGTTGTAGACGATTTCCATCCGATCCGTCCACTCAAGCGCGCTGACCGTGAGAAGGCCGTTAGTCGCGCTCGGCACGAGGTCGCCGGGCACCAAGTCATCCACGCGCGTCCAACCAAGACCTTCCACAAAGAACGGATGGTTTTCGGTGGTGGCAATCACTTCGCTCGTTCCATCCATGGACTCGAGGGTGACGAGGATGATGGAGCGCTCAGCAGGCTCCGATAGGTTCATGACCTCACGGCATGCAATCTCGCCCGTGAGCTTGCTCCGCGCCAAAACTGAGTCACCTATCTCCACCTCGTCTATCGACTTAACGCTTCCGTCACACATCAACACAGGCGTGTCTTCTGTAAACGAGCAAGGCTTCATGAGCTTTGCCGGGTTGAGCTTTTGGCATCGCCCGTTTTTGCAAATCCATCCACCTGCTCTGGCCAAAAGTCCACCCGCTGTCTTGCCTACCCCTCCCGCAATACGCAAAGGTACTGCAGGAGCCATGACGACCGCCGATACCGACTCGCCTACGATAAGTTCGGCCCAGAACTTCACGGCCCTAAATCCAAAGCCCTGCTTCTCATCATTGAAGACAGACGGATCGTCAGGACCACCCCCTCCCTGGTTCACAAATGTGCTGCATTCAAGTTGCAGTCGCCCACCACACGCAAGTGCGTTGCTCGGCAGTCCGGGACCTTGCGCAATGCTACGTTTGCGATTTCGATTCGACCCAGGGCGTGAGGGTTGCGGTCGTTGGGCACTGGTCCCTGAATTCGCAGCTGGAGGTGAGTTATTCGAGCTACCCACGCTGTGGTCGATAAACATCCCCGAGTCAAAACTCGCAAAGTTGGTTGGACTCGCAGACAGATACCCTGAAGTTCCCTCCATCACGCTTCCGCCAGATGCGTAGTTAGGAACCAGACTCCCACCACTCAATCCCCACGGATCCCAGAAGTTGATCGGGTCTAGTTTGGCAAACGCGTAGAGGTCGTACGAGTCGATGTACTCCAGCGGGTCGTGGCTCATGAACTGGCCGAGCTGCGGCGAGTACCAGCGGTTCCTCATATGACTCAAACCGGTGGTATTCGAGCGCCACATCCCATTAAAGCCAAATGGCATGTTGAGTTCGGTGCAGGTCACCAAGAGGCTGGCTTCCTCGTCGCATAAAACCTGCCCGGAATCATCGTAATGCGTACTCAAGCCCTCCGGCGTGTAGTACACCACGCGCTCTAGCGTACCCGTCGCATCGTCCAAAAGGGCAACCACGTCATCTTTTGGTTGAGTAATCTCACGAGGTGCGCGGCACGCGCTGATTACCTCGTGGGAGGCGTGGGCGCCTTCAAATACGGCACCAAGTGTGGGAAGTCGTGATACCCGCGAAAAACCTCTCGGCAAGACCTCGGGCCTGGCGTCTTTCCACACTGAGGGGCTTGCCAAACCCGTTGAATTCGGCAAACGTTGCCTTTGTCCACACATTACGTCATGCGCCGACCGGCCCGCGAGTCATATTCGAGCTAGGCGCTGCGAAGGCGATAGCACGTCACCCGGCCGTCCACCATTTCGACCGCTTACGTTTCGCATTTGAAGATATTGGGACCGGCAACAAAAACGAGTTCTTCTTTCCAATCTCCGTTGGCGTTCGTTAGAAAAAACATCTCAAATCCCATCATGTCAATCCATCGCTGTAAGAAAGACTCAAGTTGCCCCACCGCGACGACTCCGCGGCCGAACAAGAGAAGAACCCAAGTGTCCAATTGCCAATCTACAGCAAGTCTAAGTGTCTCTAACTGCTCGCCAACATCACAATCCTCTTCGTCCATAGAATGAGTTCCGAGCTTAGTTTTTTTATTCGTCCAGTGATCGTCGGGAAATCCTACAAACATGTTCTTAGCCTCGCCTACAACTGAACCCCAAACAATTTTGGCGTCCTCCGGCGCGAGCATATAAATCGGGAACTCGGGGCACTCATCAAAATCATCGCTATGCCACTCTTCGATAGGTTTCGCCTTTTGGATCCAACTCTCAATTTGGTTTGTCATAGAAAATATGTCCGTCGGTCTTGTTGTTAAAATATTTGATGTGAGGCAAATCGTTGCCAACTTCGATTCACGAGTGCCGCCGTGATTGTAAACTTCATACCCTTTGCCCAACCACCGTTCTGTTTCTTGATTGCTTTTTCTCGTATGCTGTGAAGCATACCGGGTTTGTTCTCTGAGCCGTAATGTTGAGTCGTCACTCGGCCCATCAGATCGTACTCATAGCGAACCTCGCGTGAGTCATCACTACACTGCGAGGCGATGCAATCGGGTGTGTATTCACGAATCACGCACCCAAGGGCGTCTCGCTCCGAGAATGTCACGACCCCAAGTGGGTCACTCGCATGGCTAAGTCGGTCTTCCTTGTCGTACGCAAAGAGCGTGCGTGACGTACCGCTAGCTAGCGGTTGACCGTGTACGGAAGCAAGAGTTCGGTGGCGAACTCTACGGGTCTATCTGTCACGACCAATTGGCGCAGAATCTCAGCGGCCTTTGGATACCATTTGGCGGCCTCCCCTTCCCATTTGACGGCGATTTCGTGACCTGGCGCATCTTTTCCTGCACGGATGAACTCGAGTTCAGCTTGGAGGATGGCGTCAAACTCTGGGACTGAAACACGGCCATGAGCGACCTCTGCCCAGAGCTCCCAACGTGAGCGTTCGGTCGTGGCGAGGTCGTCCATGACGCGGACTGTGATAGCCTGGCCAGCGCGGTTGGTCATGGTGGCGGGAAGGGCCACACAACCATTGCCGCTCAACCAGTCGGCCAAGTATTGCAGGGCCTGGAAGACGTTGTAGCGCACTTCCTCAGGGTCATCGTTGGCAATCACGTCTGACTTCTCGAGTGTGGCGGCGAGCACGGCTCGTGGGTAGAGCGGGTCAGATTTGTCCAGGCCAGGTACGTCCGTTCCAAAGATGAATTCGAGCAAGGGCTCGTGCTCAACGGCGCTGGGGACGAGCTCTTTGACGAGTGTGGTCAGAGTGGTCTCGTCGCCTGCTGCAAGGTCTCTGTAAGCCATCACCAACGCGATTCCCGTGCGTACAAAGTCCGGGTGAGCCACCCAGAATCCATCCAACCCGCGTTTGAGTTGGGTGATGACGTCCTTGATGTAGCCGACCATGGAGACTTCGTACGAAGCTGGGTTGCCGTCCTCAAAGAGCACGCCGTACATGCCTCCAATCTTGATGCCGCCAATCGGGCTCAACTTCTCAACCAGGAGAGTATGCGACTCTTTGATGTGGTTGATGACGATATTCGGGTCTGCCTTGACCGGAATTCGATATCGCGGGTCATTCTTGAAGACGCGCGCGGTCGAACCCAGGAAGTCATGCCAGCCGAGTGAGCCGCCTAGAAAGTAGGGATGAAGGGTGTCGGCAATCTCTCGGATCCTAAAAATCGCGCGCGGATTCTCATAGACGATGAATAGCCGCACTTGCCCCATTTGGTATTCGGGATGACGCGTTTGAAGGAGCTCTTCGGCGGATTTTACCAGATGGTGGATATAGGCCGCTTCCTCTTCGTTTTCGAGTTTTGGGACGTAGAAGACCAACGCCTCTGGCTTGTCCCAATTGTGGAACATATGCATGCCAAAATCGAAGAGATGAAGCGGCAGAGGCTCTCCATCAAGAATATGGTTTCCGTCAGGAATGGCGAGCCCGGGAAAGCGCTTAATTGGCTTTGAGAGGCGCTCATTTTCAAGGCGATACGACTTGTTTCGGTCAGGGTCGTCGAAGCTCAGGGTTCCATCAAAACAGCCCACGAGATTCCTGCACGCGTGCAAGAAATTACGCATGATAGGCGTCTTTGAGTCCTCGTTATCGGCCCCCCAACGCGCAACCTCTCCGGATTCGTTAACCAAGTCGCTAACGATCTTCGGCTCGGCCTTAGGGATACGGTGGATGGCGTTCATCGCGTTGATTGAGAGCTTTGCCGTATCCGGAGGACCAAAGAGGGTCACCTGAATGCCCTCCATAAACCTAGGCACATCCACGGTTTTGGTTGCGTCGCCGCGATAATCTGGATTCGGGCCAATCACGATTCGGCCTTCATCGTCCTTGAGACCGATGACGGTCTTGTAGGCCGGTGAATGGAAATCGAGCTCCGCGTTATGCGCCACAAACTCGGAGGTCTTTTGGTCTATGAATGCTCGGTCTTTCGCGCGCTGGACCAAGACCTTGTTCAGGTGGTCGCGGGTCCTCAAATAGAGCTCAATCAAGAACTTATGCGCCTCAGGCGTCTCGATATCCGGGAACTCGCCGATAGGCCCGGACGCGACTTTAAGACCCTCGACCCCGGGCGCATCTTCCGAATTTTGAATCAGATGGGTCAGTAAATCTGGCGAGATATAATCGGAATAGTATTCGATTTTCATGGGTGCTTTTTCTGCGCCTGAAGGCGCTTCAAATGGAGATGGAACCCTTGCGGAAGTCGCTGCCACCGATATGGACATTGATGAGCACGGGTTTTCCCTGCGCGGCCAACTTCTTGGCTTTTGCGATGGTTTTGTCGATATCCTGAGGCTTGGTGAGAAGGAGCCCCACCCCGCCATAACCCTCGGCAACTTTGTGGTACTCAGTTCGCTCGAGCACGGTGCCAAGTGGTGTTCCCAGAATCTCGACCTGGTCACGGGCAATCTGGGCCCAACTCGCGTCGTTTCCGACCACAGCGATCGGCGCCAACCCATGACGTGCAAAGGTATCAAACTCCGACAACGAATAAGCCGACGAGCCATCGCCCCAGATGATCCAGCATTCCTTTCCTGGCTTGGCTACACCTGCCCCAACCGCAAATCCACCACCCACACCGAGCGTGCCAAAAACACCTGGATCTAGCCATGAGAGTGGTGCGCGCGGCCTCAAGATATACGCGGCAGTCGCGACCCAGTCCCCACCGTCCACCACTAGCACGGCATCATCGGCCATTTGTTCTTCCATCTTGAGGAAGAAGTCGAGTGGGTTGATGAGTCCATCATTTGTGGGCTCTGCGCCCTGCTCTACAATCTGCGCGTCGCGCTCGTCCTCGCGCTTTCGAATCTCGTCGAACCAGCTATCCCACTGACCGGGCTTCGCGGTGCGCGCAAGAGCGTTGAGGAACTCTCCGGGATGATGTTGCACCGCAATATCGGGCCGTCGATTCTTCTTCAAATCCTCGGCGCTCAGGTTTGCCGAGACGAGTGTGCATTTCTTATTGATGCTTCGCCCGTACCCGAGTCGGAAATCAAAGGGGAATCCAGCCACGATGACCACGTCAGCTTTCTTCAACGCGGCGCTTCGCTTGTGGCGGAATTGAACCGGCGAAAATCTTCCGAGGAGTCCCCTTGCGGTGCCACCGAGGAACGTTGGAATGCCCAGACTCTCAATAGCTTTGGCCAAATCGTCAGCTTGTCCGGGAAGCATATTCACGAGCGCTTGGCTTCCGACCACCAGTACGGGCTTCTTCGCGCCGCTCAGCGCCTTTGAGACCTTTGCAACCTGTGCCTCAAAAGAATCGCCGAACATGCTCATGTCGGGGCGCGGAAGGTCGAGGTCGACCTCGACGTGCGGCTGGTGGAACTGGCGGCCGAGATAGCCTTTGACGGCGAGCTCGAGGCCCTTTTCTGGCAAGGTCTTGGGGTTGTCGAGGCCGGCTTCCTTGAGATACCAGGAACGCACCACCTCTTTTGGGTAGAGAAGGTCCACGGGGACTTCTACAAAGACGGGCCCAGGAACACCTTCCATGGCGACTTCGAGCGCTTTGTCGATGGTTGGTCCGAGTGCCTTGACCGTGGTGACGCGCGTTGACCATTTGGTCACAGGCGTCATGAGCGCAATCTGATCGATATCTTGGAGGGAGCCGCGACCACGGAGCACGGTGGCGGTGGCCCCGCCGAGGATGAGGAGTGGGACCTGCGCCATCTCGGCATTTTTGACGGCAGTCACGGTGTTCGTGAGCCCCGGGCCCGCGGTCACTGCGGCCACGCCAGGCAAGCCGGTCATGCGCGCAGTAGCATCGGCAGCGAAGACGGCGTGTTTTTCGTCGCGCACATCCACGATCCGGACGCCATGTTTCTCGGCTCCGACCAAAATGGGCGAGATATGTCCGCCGCAAAGGGTGTAGAGTGCCTTGATGCCGCGGGCTGCTAGCCGCGCCCCGATGATGTCTCCGCCGTGTCGCTCACTCATCGTTTTCCTTATCGCTACACAATCTGTTAGGTTTCCTGCGTCGTCTAAACCGCGGCAAGTGTCAAGATGGATCATCATTGACCAAACGCCGTTGGCATGAAATACGGCACGCGCCTAGTGCTTTAAGAACTGAGAGAATATGAAATTTGAAGACTTTGGGTTAGACCCAAGAATTGTAGAAGCGACCCGCCTGATGGGGTTTGAAACCCCAACTCCAATCCAGGAAGAAGCCATCCCAACCATCATGGAGGGAAGAGACGTCATCGGCGGTGCTCGAACCGGCTCTGGAAAAACCGCAGCGTTTGGATTGCCCCTCATCCACAAAGTTCGCGACGTCAATAAAGGCGTTCACGCACTCGTACTTGTTCCGACTCGCGAGCTCGCCATTCAGGTATCAGATGCGTTGACGCAAATGGCCTCGAAGACCCGCGTGCAAGTTCTGACCATTTACGGTGGTGCAGCATACCAACCGCAGTTTAAGGGTCTGGCACGCGGTGTGCCGATTGTAGTCGGCACCCCTGGCCGTATTATCGACCACTTGGACAAGGGTTCATTGGACCTGAGCAAGCTCGAAATGCTCGTGCTTGACGAGGCCGACGAGATGCTCCGCATGGGCTTCATCGAGGATGTTGAGCGCATCATGGACGCCACGCCCGAGACCCGTCAGGTTGCCCTCTTCTCGGCGACTTTGCCACCACCGATCGCTCGCGTGGCAAAGAAACACCTCAAAGATCCTGTCAACGTACAGGTGGAAGATAGCGGCCTGACCTCGCACCATATCCAGCAGGGTCACGTAATGGTGCCGCACTCGAGCAAGATGGACGCCCTGCGGCGAATCTTGCGCGGAACCCCTCATGAAGCCGTGCTCGTCTTCGCCCGAACACGCGCGTCGTGCGCCGATGTGGCGGAGAATCTGAACGATGCCGGTGTTTCGGCTGAAGCTCTACACGGAGACTTGAGCCAGTCTGCTCGCGAAGCCGTGGTGGGAAGGCTTAGAAACCGTCAGATCAAGGTGGTTGTGGCGACTGACGTGGCCGCGCGCGGGATTGATATCGACCATATCACCTTCGTAGTGAACTACGATTTACCTCAAGATACAGAAACCTACGTGCACCGCATCGGCCGCACAGGTCGTGCGGGTCGCGAAGGCTTGGCGATCACGTTCGTGTCTCCGGCTGAACAACGAAAGTTGCGCTATATGGAGAAGGACCTCGACGCGGCGATTCCTGAGTACGACGTACCGTCGGATTTCGAAATCGCGAGTGCGCAGCAGCACACTCTGGCGCAGGCCATGGGTATGGTGAGCGACAAGGAGCTCAATCGCGCTGAGAAGTGGATCGAGCATCTGATTGGCACTGGTGTTTGGGACCTCGAACACCTCGCCGCCGCTGCAACCGCCCTGCTCGCCCGCGAGCGTGGCATCGACTTGTTCATGGAGCGGACCAAAGACCGGCCGACCTACGTTCGGAAGTCGGTACGCGCCATGCGTGACTCAAACCCACGCGATGACCGAAAGTCCAAGGGCAAGAAAGGAAAACAGAGCCGTGGCGGTGATGCGCCAAGCTTTGCGGACGTGAATCAGGTGCAACTCATTTTGACGGCTGGCTCCAACCAGGGCATTCGAGTCGGCGATGTGGTAGGCGCGATTGCCAATGAAACGGGCGTTAGCGGCGGCCATATCGGCCGTGTTCAGGTCAGTCGTGGCAAGACCACGGTGGGCATGAGCGCGGAGCTCGCGCAGATCATGCTCAACGAACACTCCACCGTGAGCCTTCGTGGCATCGATGTTTCAGTAGTTCCCGACGATGGACGCGGCGTCCAAAAGGTTGTGACCAAGTCCAAGAAGGGCAAGAAGAAGTAGAGGAGACCTGAAAGATGAAAAAACTACTCTTCACTTTGGCCTTGGGCACCCTGGGATGTCAGTCGGCTCCTGAGGAAGCTCCAACGCGGACCTGCACTGCAGTGGTCATCCGACACGCGGAAGCTTTCACGAATGTCGGACAGACCGACGGACTCACTGACGAGCAGGCAAATGCCCTGACTCCAAAGGGTGTTCAACAAGCCGAGGACCTTTCGGACGAGCTCAAATCGCTTGGGCTGGAAGTCCTGATTTCCTCGGAAATTGGGCGTGCTCAAAACACCGCGAAGGTGCTGGCTGAAGACCTTGGGCTTAACGATGTGATTGTGGATGCTCGATTCAATATGTTGTCTCGAGGCGACGATCCAAACCCCGAGATTGGCTCGTGGGATTGGCGCGTGACGCATTGGAAGGCTGGCCAGGACCGAACGCCGCCGAACGGCGAGTCGATGAAAGATGGTGTGGAGCGCGTGAACGGGGCTCTTCAGGAGTACTGCAAAGCCCACAAACGCTTTGGTGTCGTCACACATTCGGACGTCATCGCGGGCGTTCGCGCCTCAAACGCGGGCACCTCGCTCATGACGGCTCACGAGTCGATGATGATCGAACCGGCAGACTTCGTGTTGCTAAGCCTCTAGCCTCACTCTAAGAAAGCTGCCAGCGGCCGAAACACCCGGTCCGCCCAGGCCGATTCGTTATGAGGCGCGCCGGGCTCGTGCCAGTGCCAGAAGTCTACGCCGGCCACAAATCCTTTATTCAACAAGACTGCTTCCAACTGTTTGTTTTCACAGTAGTTGTCGGTGCCATCTCCGTCGTCTTCGATGCCATCACCGTCGGAGTCTGCGCAATCGCCAAACCCTCCTGAGTCGATGTAGATGCGGATTTCCGGTTTTGCTGCCGCCTCAAACAAGTCGATGATCGTTTGGTTCTGAGCGTCGATGCTTCCCCAGCCGGCGGTGCCCGAAAGACTCGCCACGAAATCGTAGTCTGAGGTTTGCGTCAAGGCCGCGTAAAGCGAGACTAGGCCACCCAACGAAGACCCCATCATTCCAACTTTGGCTGGCTCGCCGTAGTGTTGTGCAATCAATGGCCGGACTTGGTCCTTGATCATGGCCAGGTAGGCGTCGGCGCCACCTCCAACGGAGGAGCCGGTCGCGTTGTCGGTGGTGTGCGTATAGTCTTGAAAGCGCTCGGGGGTATTGTCGACCCCAACGATCATCAGCCCTTCTGGCGCGGATTCATTGAGGCGCCAGCCACCGTTGATGGCATCGGGTTCAAAGAGGTTCTGGCCATCGTGTGCGTAAATCAACGCTGTGGGCTCGCCAGAAGGCACCCAGACACGGACGGTACGTCGGCTCACAGTCTGAGTTCCGATTTGGAAGAAACGCTCTCTATGAGCCTCTGAAGCGATGCTCGAGCGCAGATAGCTGATTGGACCATTCTCGTCCCATCCGTAGGCGCGTGACCAGATATCGGCAGCCCAATTGCTCTGGGTCTCGTCTTGAATCCTAAGGAACTTGTAGGCTCGTCCTTCACTGATGACTGCCCACCTAAAGCCCGTATCTTGGGTGAGTGCTTGCCCCTGCCAGCCATCAAAATCGCCCGCTATGTGGGTAAACTCAGTGGAGTCTGTCACCACGAGATAGCCTTGTTCGGTGGCCAACGGCCATCCGGACTCGGTTTCATTGGCGATTCGAAGTCTCTCAGCTTCGAAATCTTGACGCAGGGCATCCAGGGTTTGGTCGAGTACGCTTGGGTCAGGGTCTGGAAGGTCTTCCAGGTCGCTGAGATCTTCAGAGGTGCCGAGATCCTCGGAGGTGCTGAGATCGTCTTGGGTGCTAAAATCTACGGAACTTGAGACGTCTTCCTGGGTGCCCATGTCCTGGACGGGAGGGTCTGGATCTGATGAGCAACTAACTAGGACCAAGCAGAGCGCCAGAATTGTACACGCGGGCTCTGTCCGCGTTGGATGAGTTCTGCAGATTTTCATAGTATCCATGGGGTCTTGATACTCAGGACGACAGAGCCCTCCTCTACACGAGTCTTAACAAAGCGGGTGGTCTACACAATCACCACAGGAGCATGATTCGAAGAAGGGGTCACATTGTCCGTCGTTGTTGCAGGTGTTGCACCCGTCATTGCCATTGCATACCGCACACACACAATCGCTGTACTCAGTCGTGGGCGGGAAGCTAGTTGTCGTAACTTCACATTGACTCAAACAACCCATGCACGCACACGAGTTCGGGTTGTTGACAGAACACGTACCGCCCTCTGGCTGCTGCAATCCACAAGCAAAGGAGCTGTTATTGAAGCAGCCCGCGAGGTCCACCTGGCACGTGCCACCGCAGGAAAGGCTTCCGTCGTCATACCCAAACGATTGGCAATTCAATCCTTGAAGGTCGTTTCCGTCGCACTGCTCCGCTCCCTGTGCTAACCCGTCTCCACATTGGTTGGAGCGGCAAAGGGATTCGTCGAACTCACAACTCGTAGTGCATCTTAGTGTCCCAGAGTCGTAGCCCAAGGACGTGCAGCTTTGGGCGCCGAGGTCGGTGCCGTCGCAAAGTTCGCCACCATCTAGGCGACCATTCCCACAGAGACTTCTGAAACAACTCGAGGTATCGAAACCGGCGCAGTTGGCTTGACACCTCAATGTTCCACCACCCGCAAAACCCACGCTTGTGCAGGTGTTTCCGCGCAAATCGCTGGTATCACAAGCCTCGTTCCCTTCCGCGAAGGAGTCGCCGCAGATGATAACTGGATTGTTCTGATTATTGGTCGGATTGTTCTGGTTGGTTAGGTTATTTTGATTGCCGGTGTTCGACTGATTATTGGTCGGATTGTTGAAGTTGTTGGTTGGGTTATTGAAATTATTCGTGGGGTTATTCGAGTTGTTGGAATTGTTTGTGGGATTGTTCGGATTGTCCATAGACCTGCAGAACCCATCCGTACAAATGAGCCCAGGATTGCAGGTATCGTTTGGATAGCATGGCAGGTTCAAGGTGCCGGCCGACGAGGTTCCCGCCTTCTTGGTTGGCGGATCTCCACAGGCAAAACCCAAAAGCGCCACAGACAAGACAATCAACTTGAACACATTCATCGCACACTCCTAACCGCTCGAAAACCTGCGGCACCAAAACAAAATACCAATGAAAAAGCAACAGCTTTGGCTTAAATTGGATGTGTACCCAAATTCACCACGCGATTCACCTGAAGAAACCTAAAAATGCAGTAGCCGTCCATAGTACTTTACGAACCGAAGGCCTTCGCTGTACAAGGCTGGGCTTCGAATTTCTCGAATGAAGACAGAGGCGCGAAACCTAATAAGGAAAGTTATGAAGCTCAAAACCCTGACCCTATTTGCGATTCTCCTTGCTGCCAACACGGCTCTCGCTCACGCTGGACACTATCACGCTCCAGGATTTCTGGACGGCCTAGCCCATCCAGTCACCGGTTTGGACCACCTTCTGGCTACCTTGGCCACGGGCCTAATCGCGTTCGGTGCGAGTTTTAAGGCCGTGAGTTTGGTAGAGGCGCGCCGGACCGCGATGATGATCAGCACGGCTTTGGTTACGGGTTTTGTGCTTCTGCATGGCTACGCGCATGTGTTGAAGACTCCGGAAGCTGCCGCCAGCTATTCTATCGGTCTTGGAATCGCGACCGTTGCACTACATGCAGCCACAGCGGGACTCGGCTTCCTGGCTTCTGTATCTGTAGAGGAGCGCTCTCGCCTCCTCAGATGAATGGTGCAGAACTCGCCCAAGGTTCATCTCACGCGGACAGAGCCCGCGTGTACTCGTCTTTCATTCTTGCTACCAAGTCTTTGACGCTCGGGATGTCGTGAATCGCCGCGGCACCATGTCCGGCCGACCAAATCGTCTTCCACGCCTTGGCCTCCTCACTCATCGAAAGCTTTTCGCCGAAATTGACATGCCCAGGCTTCGTGAGCTCTTTCATGTCAAAGCCATTGGCCTCGAGGCTTTGCCGCATGAAATTGGCTGGAACCCCAGAAACTGCCGGCGTATGCACAATATCGGCGGTGCGCGCGTCACAAACCATCTGCTTGTATTCAGGCTGCGCACTGCTCTCCTTAGTGGCCACAAATCGCGTACCCACATAGGCAAAATCAGCACCGAGAACTTTCGCAGCTGCGATATCTCGGCCGGTTGAGATCGAGCCCGCCAATAAAACGGTCTTGTCGAAGAACTCGCGGACTTCGTTGAAGAACCCGAACGGATTTAGGAAACCGGCGTGGCCCCCTGCTCCACCGCTGACCAGGATAAGCCCGTCAACGCCCGCCTCGGCAGCTTTCTCGGCGTGTCTGCGCGTGGTCACGTCGTGAAAAACCAGTCCACCATAGGAATGCACGGCATCCACGACCTCCTGCACCGCACCAAGCGACGTGATGATCAGCGGAACCTTATTTGCCACACAAACTTCCAAATCTGCTTCGAGACGTGGGTTCGAGCGATGCACGATCAAGTTCACGCCATAAGCCGAATCCTCGGGACCAAGCGTTTCATTGAGCTCTTGGACCCAGTCCTGAAAGCCCTCGGTGGTGCGTTGATTCAGAGCGGGAAAGGTCCCAACCACCTGTTCTTTGCAGGTCGCACGCACGAGCTCGAGGCCCGAGACTAGGAACATCGGAGCAGCGATTAACGGAAGTCTTTTTCTCTCATAAATACCTAGCATTTTTCAGGCTCCTTGATTTGGATTTGGTTCACTTATAGTCCAGAATCAGGCGTCAACCCAACGGAAACTGAGATGTCTTTTAAACGCGCGATTTTGCTCCTTGGTGCCACATTTTGGATTGGATGTGTTCCGGTCCCGCTGCTCATCCCACCCATCAAGGTCGATGCCGGTGTCGCAGCAAAAGGTGGCCCAGAAGGGATAGCTGCCACATTCCCTCTGCGGGCGGGCATCCATCTGCTGCAGCTCAATCCAAACGGCTATTTTAGGAGTTTCGACATCGGCCCAGGCTGGAGTGTTTTCCCAGTGACGAGTGGGGAGTTGCGGCACGGTCCATACCTAGAAGGCGGACTACTTTGGCCCGTGGAAAATGGTCCACGCTGGGGCACAAACGTCAAAGCGCACTATCTCTTCTCCGGTCAAGAACGTCCGCATGCCGCCGCGTTCACAGTCCAAGGCACTGTTGAATGGGCCGACTGGTCCGATGGAGTTTTTGGCGAGTGTAGCTCTTCGGAAGGTTGTGCGTTTGGTGTTTCCCACGGCGAGGCGAGTATCGGCTTCTTTTTGGAAGCGTCCACGGCTATTCACCCGGGACAAGCCGCGGACTTTTGGGCCGGCGGCGGCCTGATCCTGCGAATCCCCATGAGTGTTGGATTTCTGATGGTCCCGCTTTGGGAGCTAGACAGCGACGACTAGCCGCCTAAGCCTTAGAGGCCTTCGGGTAGGCAGACAATTGCTGTGGAAAGAGGCGCCGACGACGTGCCAACATAACGCTCTTTCTCAACTGCAACCGTGCCAGGAAGTGCCGCACAATTTGAGTTTTGCGCAGCCGACTTGGACACACAACTTCCAGTTTCTCCGCCGTCAAGCGACACGCAGAACGTACCGGCTCGGCCCGGGAAGTCGGAGCAGAACCCTTCACATGGCATCACGCAGAACCCGCCTTCGTCGTAGCTAAGGCACGAGGCGTTCTCGGCAAACGAACACGTATCGCTATCTTCGCACTCACTTCCAACCCATGGCTGTGCTGCTGGTTCTTCGCCGTTCAAGAGGGGGAAGGTATTGAGGTCGTCGAGATTCACGAAGGTCATCTCAGAGGCTTTCATCTGCTGAATGATCCCATCGAGACTCTCAGCGGTATAAGGATTGACGTCATGGAAAAGTACAATTCCACCGTTCTTGCGGTAGACTTGTTGCATCACCAACTCGCCCATATTGTCCCGCACCGCGTCCGGAACGTGTTTGAATGTGCGAGCGTCACAATAGCCAACGCCACCGGTGGCGCTCGCAAAGCACCAGTCAGCGGAGTCAGTGTGCCAGCCCGTAATCTTGTAGCCAAAGGAGCGCACCAAGTCGGCGGTTGAGCAGTTTGAACTACCGAACGGGAACCGGAAGAACTCGGGCGTCACACCCGCACCTTCAATGATGGTGTGGGTATTATCAACTTCAGCCTCAACACGGGCGAGGTCCGCCATGGTGCCAAGATTCGAGTGGTTGTGGGAGTGGTTGGCGAGGATATGTCCTTCGTCCACGATGCGCTTGAGCGCGTCTCGAGCAGCTTGGGAGTTGACGCGTTTGCCGTTGATGAAGAAGGTCGCCTTGATGCCGTGTTGAGCGAGCGTGTCCAAAACCATATTCGTATAAGTTGGGTGAGGACCGTCGTCGAACGTCAAAGAGACTTTGCCACCGAATCCACCTGGATCCGGGACGTAAACGCCATTGCAGCCGCTGGTGTCAGCCTTACCCGACTGGAGGTCGTCAAAGGCCTCTCCCCACGCTTCGATGCCATCTTCGGTATAGGGCTCCCCGTTATCTTCCAGGAACTCTGGGTCAGGGGCATCGGTGCCGCATGCGCTCAAACTCAAGGCCAAGAATCCAGCAAACATCCAATTCAAATTCTTCATTTATTCTCCCGGCGGTTCACGCGACCGTACAACTATATCATCCAGTGCCCGGCGAAACTAGCAAATCGCCGTGGAAGATCAACTAGTAGCGAGGAGTTTTCAGGAGGTTTCAGGCGTGTTGAGACGCCTTTTCTACTGCGCATGTTGAGTGCTAGTGTCGATTCGATGACAAATGCACCACATCCCGAAGAAAGCCTGACTCGACGACTGCCTCAAGAGCCGCACTACCAGCCGCTTCGTCCGGTGGGCTATCGCCCGAGCGAAATCGCTACGCTTGGCCTGCTGATCCTGATCGTGAGCCTCGCGTGGTGGTTGAGTCAGAGCCTGCTTGTTCTCGTGTTGAGTATTCTCGTTTTTGCACTCGCCTCTACAGCGCACGCCTACTGGAGACAACGCCACGCTAGGCGCCAGAATCGGCTTGCGGAGGCCTTGCTCGAAGCAGGAAATTTGGAGGAGGCCTCGGCTAGCTTCGAAGAGCTCTGTCTGAACTATCTTGCTCACCCTATGCACCCAATTTTCGTAATGAACCGAGGTGTCGCCATGCTTTGGAATGGTGAGTTAGAGCGAGCGATGGAGCTCTTCAATTCTGCGTCAGAAAGCATGAAGCTAAGCCCGATACGTTTTGGGAGTTTTCGCCGAAACGTCAAACTCCATCGCGCCCTGGTTCTCATTCTTTTTGGTCAAGACGCAGATGCAGAGGAGATTTTGAAGACCGTCAAACCGATGCACCGAGCCAGAGTTGAGACCGTTCTAAAATCTCCAAAAGGCCACGACGGTCTCCCGGAAAAAACGCGCGAACTCTGGCTAAAACGGACGTCTAAGAATGAAGAACAACCCGGCCAGTGAGTTACTCGAAAATCGCCGGAGGAATCACGAGAGGCGTCAGTAGGAGGAAGAATGAGACTACGTAATCCCACGCTTTGGCATCACGGGTTTCAGGCGCCATCATGTTGTTCTTGACAGCAAAGATCAGTGGTCTTGAGTAGATGCGTTTCGTCAGTGCCGAGAGTGTTTTGCACAAGATGAGGTAGACCCACGGCATCATGAGGTACGTGGAACCATACCAGAACTCTGGCCCCATTAGATTCGCAAGAGCGATCCCAACCGACGCTAGTACTGAGCCGACCAACACATGAGCGAATATGTGATTGTTGGACTCCTGAATCCGGTAAAACTCACGAGTCCAGAGGGTGGTCACACAAAAGTAGAGCGTATGAATTACCAGCCCTACAACCATCCAAGTCGTGCCACTCATTGGGACTCCACCTTTCCAAAGCTGAACCCTTGCCCTTCTGGGCAGGCTAAGTCTTCGACGCAAACCTCCCTACCCTCCAACTGACAACACTCTTCGCGTATCCCGCAGTCTAGGCTCGAGTAACACGTGGGTTCCTCGATACCGACGACTAGGAGTGGCGCGTCCGCCGATGTTCCGAATTCGAAAATGAGGTCGAACTTCTTGCCATTTTGGATGGCTCCATCGAGTTGTGCGCAGACCTCCGGCGCCCCGCAATCGAGCCTCTTCTCGTCGATGAAAGATCTCCTGTCCGCTCCAAAATATGGAGCCGAGATACCATGGAGCCTCACAGGTCCCTGCAAAACTTCTTTTTCCCAGATTACTTTTTCCACCGAGTGGCTCGTGTGGCGCCAAGTCGCATTGTACCGGCTTTGAATCAAAATTTTCAGAGCCTTTCCCCACTGATGAGTGTGGGGATACGGAAGCCCTATTTCATCGTCTTCCACATACGTACCGTCTTCGGAAGCCATCAAAACTTTGAACGATGGATATGACGCATCTCGATTCGGCTGCTTGTAGTGCAAGTAGGTGATTTCCGAATACGTTGGCGGCTCCTCGGGCTGACACAACTGGGTGCCGCACGCCGGTGCCAGCAGGATCAAAGCCAGCACGGCTCTGCGATTATTCACCCACGGGCGCCGCCATCGCCTCGACTTTTGCATCCTTCAACTCCATACAATGCTCGCTTTTAAAAGGGAGCACGGCACGGGCTTCACCCTCATATTCCACTCGTTGCCCGACTTCAAAATTGGCATTCTTGAGGCAGTACTCTGACTGAGTGTTGACGTCTTGCAAGACCAAGACGTCCTCAGAGTTGCCGGCTTTGACCTCGGCGATGCCAGTCACTTTCTGAAACGAACCCGGTTTGACGGGAGCCTCTTTTCCTGACTCGGATGTTTGGCACGAGAAAATGGCCGTTGAAGTCAAAGCCATGGCGAAAGTTAATGCTGTTTTGCGATACATTCTCTGAGTATAGATGCTTTGCACTCAGGCACAACCTGGTACCTGTCTAGAGAGATGATTATGGAAGATAGAATTGCTCGAGAACTTTCGTTGGACCTACGCAACGTCAAGGCCACGCTTGGCCTGCTCGATGACGGCAACACGGTTCCGTTTATCGCCCGCTACCGCAAAGAAGCAACCGGCGGATTAGACGAGGTTCAGATTCGAGATATTGCTAGAGTTTCCGGGGAACTCAAGGCCCTCGAAGACCGGCGCGCGTATATCCTTAAGTCGATCGATGATCAGGGGAAACTGAACCCCAAGCTCAAGAAGTCCTTGTCATCCGCGGACTCGATTGAACGCCTCGAAGACCTCTATGCGCCCTTCAAGCCTCGGCGCATCACACGTGCCAAGAAGGCTATTGAGGCTGGCCTAGAGCCGGTCGCCAACGCCATCAAGGCCGACCGAGACTTTCAAGGCCTCGCGAGCAAATATGTCTGTGATGACTACCCCGACGCTCAAGCCGTAATCGAGGGAGCGCGCGATATCATCGCCGAAGAAATCTCCGACGACGCCGATGTCCGTGACTACTCGCGCACCAACGCTCGAAAGTACGGCAGGCTGATAGCCAAAAAGCGCCGTGGGGCCGACCCCGATCCAAAGTACGAAATGTACTACGAGTTCGCCTCGCCGATTTCACGAACCCGCCCGCATCAGGTCCTCGCGATTCGGCGCGCGGAGGCGGAAAAAGTCTTGAGCGCGGGGCTCGAGGTGGACGAAGAGAGACTTGTGGAGTGGATCTCTCGGCACGTGAATCGCGCCCGAGGGCCCGCACGACGCATCATGGACGAGGCTGCGACAGACGCTTTCAAACGGCTGATTCACCCTACAATTGAGCGCGATTTAAGAGGTGAGGTTGAGAAGGCCGCGGATGAGCACGCGATTAGTGTGTTCGGGGTCAATTTGAAGAATTTGCTCCTTCAGCCTCCACTGGTTGGAAAACGAGTGCTTGGCGTAGACCCAGGCATGAGAACCGGTTGTAAGCTCGCCGCTGTGGACGCTACCGGAAAACTTCTGGGGACCGGTCAGATCTACGTCCATGATGGCCGCGCTGCCAATGCTCCGAAGGAGATTCAAGACTTCATCCGGCGATTTCAAATCGATATCGTCGCCATCGGGAATGGCACCGGTAGTCGTGAGACCGAAGAAGTAGTGGCCAAGGCCGTGTCAAACGGGGTTCAGTACCTGGTGGTGGACGAGGCCGGCGCGAGCGTTTACTCGGCGTCCGATGTGGCCCGAGAAGAGTTTCCCGACCTCGATGTGAGCATCCGCGGCGCCGTCTCAATCGCGAGGCGCGTTCAAGACCCCTTAGCTGAGCTAGTTAAGATAGACCCCAAAAGTATCGGGGTCGGCATGTATCAACATGACGTGAATCAGAATCGCCTTCAGGACTCTCTAGATGCGGTAGTCGAAGACGTGGTCAACAGCGTCGGGGTTGATCTGAACTCTGCGTCAGAATCGCTCCTGGCGCGTGTAGCGGGTATCGGCCCTGTGCTCGCGTCCAGGATAGTGGCGCACAGAAACGAGAACGGCCCTTTTAAGAGTCGTGCGGACCTCAAAAAGGTCAAAGGTTTGGGCGCAAAGACCTTCGAGCAATGTGCCGGATTCTTGAGGATTCGCGACGGAAAGGAGCCGCTCGACTGGACGGGAATTCACCCCGAAAACTACGGTTTTGCCAAAGCGGTTCTGAAAGCGCTCAAGCTCGAGTTTGCCAGTGCAGCGCTGGAAAAGACGCTCGCTGACCCAAGCCCCGAAACGCGCGCGGTGGTCGTGAAGTTGGCCGACGAGCACGGCGTAGGCCCGCATACCCTTCGAGACGTGATGGAGGCTCTGATTCGCCCAGGACGCGACCCGCGCCAGGAGTTGGACGCGCCGCAGCTGCGCTCCGATGTCATGAGTATGGATGATTTGCGCGTAGGAATGCGCCTCAAAGGGACCGTCCGAAACGTGGTTGATTTCGGCGCCTTTGTGGACATTGGCGTCAAACAAGATGGGCTAGTCCACGTCAGTGAAATGGCCGACCACTTCGTAAAGAACCCTTATGAAGTCTTGAGTATCGGGCAGGTTGTGGATGTGAAGATTTCGTCGATCGACGCAAAAAGAGGCCGGATAGGACTCTCCATGAAGTCTTAAGCCTTCTTGCCTATCAACTGCTCCGCAAACTCTCTTAGCCATGCGCCCTTTGGCGCAGAGGCGTCGATGTCTTCGGCCGACTTGGCAGCGAGCAATCTGGCGACTTCCTCGCCTGGCTGAGCGAGCTCGGCGAGCATTTCTCGAAGCGTCGCGTGTTCGTGCAAGACGCCGGGGTGCGAGTCCATCCAAGCGTCCACTTTCGCTGCAAAGTCTGGATCACCGGTGATGGGTTCTTCGATTGAATTGGGTGGCCCAAGCTCATTGATGCTCGACACCACGAGCTCTTTTCGAGCGCCGTAATGCAGCTTCGAAAGCTCCTCAGGCATGATCGGGCGTCCGAAGTAGATATCTTGTTTGCCCATTCCGATGGGGAATTCGATTCGTTTTTCCAAAGGATCCACGGGTAACCCGCCCACAAAGCGCACCGGAACGATGGGCGCGTTGACGCCGAGCGCCATATCGATGAACGCCCCACTCATCTTTTGCACAGGTGTCCTGCATTCTAGCGAACGTGTGCCTTCGATATGCACCATGACCGAGCGCCCCGGGCCCGCCATCTCCACGGCGAGTTCGTTGATGATCGCCGGCAAGGACGCCTTGTCTTCGCGATCGAAGAACGTGATGACCTTGGGGTCTCTTACTTCAGGATAACGGAAGCAGAGGTCGATGAGTTTACCAAGCCATGTGTACTTGTGCTCGATCTTTGCGAGAGTCACGGTGGGAACCTCCGTGAGGCCCGACGCGATGACGGAAAAGAGCAAGGACTCTACACCAATCTGATGGTTCGCAAGGAAGAGCGTACTTTGGCCTTTGATGGCTTCTAATGCCTTTGGATCGGTGACGATGATGCGGCGCACAAAACGCTCAATCAGCCCGTAATAGAGGTCCTCTACAGGCCAAGGATCGCGGTCAAACCACTGAGTCCAGAACTCCCGAACGCTCTTGATATCTAGCTTTCCGTTAGGGTCACCTTTGACCGTGACCTCGGAGCCGGACTGTCGCGCCTCGAGCTTGAACTTGGTTAGTGGCAATGCATCGGGAAGCACCCCAGGATGGATTTTGTGCGCTGCAGCAATATGCTCTTTGATCCCGATTTGTTGAACTTTGGTCAGAGCAGAGCTGGAGTTTTTCAAACCATAGACGGCATCTACCGTGCCGGGAAACCAATCCACGGCTTTGATGTCCGCCTCGGTCACAAAGGTATCTTCGCCTTGAGCGCTAGAGATTCGGACGCCCTCGACGTATTCGCGGTCCCTCAAAAAGCGCTGTCGGTCAGCTGGATCTGCTGAGCCCAGAGTTCCCTTTGGAAAACACGCCTCAACCAGGCGCATTTGGCACCAGACGCCGGATTCATCGATGAGTTGGACTTTGAACGCCGGGAAATCCGGACTGCCCATGAAGCCGTCAGGACGAACTTCGCAACGAATCGTTCCCGAGGTTGGCGTGGGTCCAAAGAACCTAATCTCCGGAATCAAGGCCGGATACGCGACTTTATCAGCCTCGTATTTATCACCCCAAATCTGGAGGTTATCGTGAGGAATTGAGTGAGTCGCACCGTCAAGGAGCAAGCCATTAACGCGACCTTGCATATCGGCCGGCCCAGCAGCACTCAACCAAGACGTCGCTCCCTCAGCCGTGCGCACCATATCCTGCAGGATCTGGAACGCGGGGCCATGGAAGAGGTTTCCACTTTGATAGACCTCTTGCCCACTAATCTTCTCACCCTTGAGTGGCTTTAGCGGTACGGGACGTGCCGTAAATTCGCCAGTAATCACGCGCGCACTTGCCACCTCACGAGGCCCATCGGCCCCTGCAACGAGGAGTTTGACCTGCTCGCCACTTCGCTCGGTCCAGACTTCTTTGGCACCGTCGAGGGCAAGCCAGCCCTTGATTCGTACGTCTTCGAGGCGGGTGACCTGGTCGGCCGTGCATGCTCCCTGTGCAAGCAAGTCCACCATGCTCATCATCGGAAGAGCGGGCAACGTGTAGGTCGGACAATGGTCGTTGAGCCATGTGTCCTTAGCCGGATCCAGGGTCAGAGTGCGCCTTTCGCCCCCTCCCCCGCTCACGATACGCATGCCCATATTGAAGGCTTCATAGATGCGCTTGCTGTCCACCCATAGGGAGGCATTACACACAGCATAAACACCGTCTTCGTCGCGTCCGGTCTCGGTGATCTCGATGGTGGTCTGGATCAGCTTATTCTTCGGAATCACCTGTCCGCGGTACTTCCAAGTCATCTCATGAGCGTGACTCAAGGTCTCAAAACGCGGATTCTCAATGCCTTCGTCCATACCAGTTTCGAGCATGTAGAACTGAAGGAGTTGGATCATCGCCTCGATCCCCAATGACCCAGGTTGCACCGGGTCCTGGAAGAAGTGAGCCTTAAAGAACCACTCGCCAGGGTCTACGTCTTTCTCGGCGCGGAGCGCTCCAAGTCCCGCCGGCCCGCCTTTCGGGTCAAAATAGGCCACACGGTCGATCATCAACAACATCGGCTCGGCGAGCTTAGGTCGTGCATTCTCCCAATAGCCTTTTGGACGGTCCTTAAGGTTGACGGCGTTGAGCGGCTCGGCGTTCAACAACGCGCGCTGCTCGTCTGTGGTCGGAAGTCCAATCTGGTTTTGCAGAGCTTCCGCGGGGAAGAATCCAAAGACCGTCTTCAAGTCGTAGACCAGCGTATCACCAATCAAACACTCGACCTCAAAACCGACGATGATCATCGGACCGGTCTTGGAGATATTCGTGCTCTTGACTTTGGTAACCATGGTGCCGGCGTCGGGAAGCAAGTCCACGTGCAAAGTACCGGTGCCATCGAGGTTTCGGAAGAAGAGCTCGCGATCGACGGTCAGCGCGCAGCCGAGATATGAAGCGAGCCAGCCACACGGCTGAAGCGCCGCCTCGAGCAAGACCGCAAACGGCATGTTTCGGCAGCCATTCTCGTCAAAATACCAGGCGTCGGCCGGGATATCGTACTCGATATCCACTTCCATTCCCTTCTGCATCGAGCCGATCTCGCCCTCAAGTCGCGAAACCCGAGTCACAAAGTGATACGGCGGGTTTGGAAGGCGCGCGACGCGTATGTGTGAGTCAAACCGGTCGTAAATCGGACCGAAAGCCTCAGACGGGCGGCCGTTTGCACAGGCGAGCATGGAGCGATAGTCAAATGGGAAGCCGTTGGCAGTGGCAACGCCTTCTTTCTCGACGTAGCCGTCAAGGAGCTTACTGCCCTCATCGAGCGGCCAACTCGGGATGAGCTGCAGTCCTACCCGGCGGGCATGGAAGGCCTTTAGGCCATCAACGGTGCAGAGCAAATCCGCATAGATTGTGGGGATTGGCCCTGCCACAAACTCTTCTACGAAAATCTCATAGGTAAGAACTTTGGCCTGAGGGGTCACCTGGCCACGGCAGCTGAGTTGGTACGGAATCTCTGGGACGAGCTCAAAGCGCCAGCCATCGCGCTCAAGGGTGATGCCCTGCGCCGCCATGTAGAACGCCATCGCCTGAAGACATCCGTCAAACATCAGGGTGCCCGGCATACACGGGTCGTTCTTGAAGTGCCCGTCGAAGAACCAATGGTCGGGATCTACCTCCCAAGTGGACTTCAAATAGCCCCGATTCCACGGCCCTGCTTGAGCATCCCGGCCCGGGATCTTGATCTCGATATTGTCGTGGAAGAGCATCTTTCCGTTTTGGATCCGAGGCGTTCGGGTATGCGTCTTCGAGACTTCGAAGCCCTCTCCAAAACAATCCCAAGGACGGCCGTCGGCAAACGCGCGGATTTGGTCCGCGTCAAAAGTCTCACGAGTACACATCGCGAAAGGTGCATCAACGGTAGCGTCAGCCTTGATCTCTTGGGTCTCGGGCTTCCACAAACACCCTTCGGAGTTCGCAAGCTCTTCGTCAGTGAAGAATCCCGCCTGCCCCTTTCTGACCGCGAGGCGAACCTCGCCATCTACGCGACAGTCGTAATGGAAGAACATGAGGCGAGTACCGCCTTGTTTGGCGTGACCATCGAGCACGATTTGGTACTCCATGGTGTCGCCGGCTTTGGGCATGCCACCGAAGTAGGTCAGTTCGCATCCGAGTAGTCGGTAGATGCGCTCACTCTTGTTCGTAAAGTCTACGCCAAGGTAGGAGATGAGCATCAAGTCCGCTTGGCCCGACTCGATCATGATGCCGGGTGGGACGTGGCCTTCGTGCAGGTACCACGCGTCGGGTCTGAGGTCGGTCTCGGTCCAGATGGTACCTGTTTTCATGGAGCCAGGCTCAGCGTCCATCCCGGTGACTCGGTCAGCAAGCAGGAGCGGCGGCTCCGGCATGCGCACCTGACGGTGGAAGTCGTCCTGAACTTTGAAAATGTCTCCGTAGATTTCGCTGATCTTTCCAGACGCGTGAATCTTGAGCTCTTCAAAACCCCAGGTGGGCCCGATGGGCTCGCGCCACTCGTCGAACTTGATGCCGTGCGACGCTTGAACCTCTACACGCGGGCTTTCTTCGCGTTGCGTCTCCTTACCCACAGCGTTCTTCGGCGCCTGAGGTACCGAAATCGGTTTTGGTTTCGAAACTACCTGCGGTGCTGGAGTGGAGTGGATAGTCGGGCTCTCCGCACGTTGCGATTCGTGACCCACTCCGTTCTTGGGCGCCTGAGGTGCCGAAGGAGGTGTTAAAGGCTCTTGGGGTGCCGAGGACGGAATAGAGTGTACACGCGGGCTCTCTGTGCGTTGTGATTCCGAACGCAAACTCAAAGACGGACCATTGATCGTCGGACCATTTACCGACACTGGCGCGTGTTGGACTCCGTTCTGAGCCGCATGAAGCAGGGCCATACCTTGTGATTGAACAGCCATAAACTGCTGAAACAACGCACTCTGCTCTGCCAAGAACCGTTGCTGCATCTGCCCAATCTCTGACAGGCTATTTCGCAAGAGTTCCAAGTTTTGAGTCGGTACAACATTGGTTTCAACGCGGACGGAGCCCGCGTTCACAGGGGCAGGGACCGCGTTTACAGGGACATGGACAGAGCCCACGTTTACGCCCGAGTTCACGGGTTCAACCCAATCAGTTTTAGGAAGGCTCGGCGCAGGCGCCATTTTTTGAATATCGCTCATGGTTTGTCTCGCAGCCATGCCACCAGGCAGAGGCTCAATCTTCACGTGGTTATGTCCAGGAAAACTCAAGGTTGGGCCTTCCGGTTGGTAATGTGTTTTAAGTCCCTGGGCATAACCCAAAGCCAAATCCCTAAGTCCTTGTGCAGCATGGTTCGCACCAAGCTGAGGAAAGCTCGGACCACTCAAACTGAGGCGGCCCAAGATGGTATCCCCTGCCCGCTGAGCATCTGTTGCGCGCTTGATGACCAACATCACGGCCGCATCGGCTCCCTCAACCAGCTGCCCCTCGCCGGGGCCACGCTCCAAGTCCGTCTGAGCCCGTCTGTGGACCTGGTCCGCGCACATGTCCACGGCCCCGACCAACGCAGCATCTAGCTCTCCCGACTCAATCGCACGCGCTGCCAAATGAAGCGCAATCTGACCCGACGCCGGTCCTCCAAAGACCGTAAACGACTGCCCACCTAAATCGAACTGATTGTTCAGGCGATTCGCAGGGATGTTGGGCATGGTGCCCACAACGCCAGCCGAAGTCAGGCGAGGCACCACCAAGTCTTTATTGCGTTCGATCCAAGACTGATGCTCAGCCGGGTCTAGTCCCATTCGTCTGCACCAGTGTGGAAGCCTCCACCTAAGGCCATACCGGCAAACCTCATTGTCCGGCTCTGTGCCGAGGAAAACACCGGTTCTGAGGGGGTCCACTTCAGTCTGAGTCAATGCCTGACGGGCAGCATTCAAAATCGTGAGCTGCTGAGGAATGGTCTCTTTGAGGTCGGTCGGAGGGAACTTGAGGCCCGCCAGCGCCATCTCCACGGCTCCCGTCTCTTGGTGAACCGCTTCGTTCTTCGCCAGTGCCTGAGCCGCGCTCAAGGCGTCGGTTTTGTTGCCGATCACAGAGCCAAGAGCAACCACGACCAGCTCATCGGCCGAATGCGGTACGGACCGTCCCGTACCGAATTCACCCAATTCAGGCGAGTCTTCGCTCACCAAGAGATGGGCGTTATTTCCACCAAAACCGAAGGCACTCACGCCCGCAACCCTCGGCCCGTTGGATTCCCAACGCTCGGCCTTGTGCACAAGTCTAAAGGGTGAGCTTTGGAGCGCTGGATTCTCCTTGGACGCGTGTAGAGTTGGAGGCCGGGTCTGGTGACGCATGGCCTCGAGCACTTTGATGAGTCCAGCAACTCCAGCTGCCGTAATCAGGTGACCCATATTGGACTTGAGCGAGCCCATCGGCACGCCGCTGAGCCCCTGATAGAGCTCTCCCGTGCTCTTTAGCTCGGTGGCGTCACCTACCGACGTCCCGGTTGCGTGGCATTCAAGCAAGGAAACCTGGCTCGGAGACACGCCGCTGACCTCATACGCCTGACGAATAGCGCGTGCTTGCCCAGACTCAAGAGGAGCCAAGAAGCCACGTCCACGCCCGTCGTTCGAGAGGCCAACACCGCGGATAACGCCGTAAATCTTGTTTCCGTCCCGGCGCGCGTCACTGAGCCGCTTTAGGGCCACAAACCCCGCGCCTTCGGCAGGTAGGAGCCCGTCTGCGTCGGCGTGAAAGGGCCGACTTTGCCCGGACTTACTCAAAGCCTTCAACGCCGTAAACCCGACGTGAATGAAGAGGTCGTCGGAACGGTTCACAGCACCCGCAAGCGCCATATCCACGCTTCCGTCGTGAAGTTGGTCACAGGCTAGTTTGATGGCGAAAAGCGAGCTTGCGCAGGCGGTATCGATAGCGAAGGACGCTCCGCTAAGCCCAAGCGCAGAACGCATGGTCGCCACCGAGCCCGCAGCCATAAACCGGTTTCTAGGGTCTGGCCGCTCCGCGCCCATCCAGTAGGCCTCGGCGTAGGCGCTCATCTCGGCTGTCGGAAAGCCAAGCAATCCATAGATCGCCGAAACGCGCGACCTATCCACTGCCCCAACTCGGCTATCGCCCGCATCACGCAATGCTTCTCGCGCGCAATGAAGCGCCCAGCGCACGCCTTCGTCCACGCCAGTCAGGGACTCTGGGGCCACTCCAAAACCATCTGGTTTCCAGACGTTCTCAAAACCCCGGACATACCCACCACGGTCAGACCAAGCCTTGTCCGTCGTATCTTCGTCAGGTGAACAGAGCGCCTCGGCCTTGGGCATTCCCCAACGCCCTTCTGGGGCTGAAGACACGAGGTCTTTTCCCGCCACGACGGCACTCCAAAGCTCTTCAGGACTCAAGGCCCCTGGGAGCACGCAGGCGCGCCCAACGATTGCAATTGGTTCAAATCGCATCTTAGTTTCCAATAGTCTTAGGACTTCACGTCAGGGCGTTTGACCAATTCTACGTGTTTCATTTCGGCGAAGGTTGCACCTTTAGCGTCGGTGAACACAAGGTCCGCCACTGCGCTCGAACTCGACGAAGCCTTACATTGCGCAACGCACCGAATCTCGCCCTCAGAAGGTGCCTGACCGGTCATGCGAAGCTCACCGATTCCCATCGGAAGCACCGCGCCGCCCATGCCCTCGCGAGCCCAAAGGAGAAGCATCTGAAGGCCACCGTCAAAGGCTGCGACATCGGTTTGCCACGCATCCCAATTCCATTGGGCCTCGTGGACTCCTTTGAGCGCGCCAGCAATGCCTTGTGCCGAGACGCCTTCAAGCTCCTTGATCACCTGGAAATCATCCGTGTGAAAGAGCACGTCGCCGTAGACCCGAGCGCTTCCCCATGTGTTTAGCGAAGGGGTCGCAAGCGTGTTCTTAGGCATGAGCACTGGTGATGTGCTCAGCTCAGCCATCGCACGGTAGTGCAAGGCACCGGATGCGGAGTGTAGTTCCATCTGAAGTGTAAGGTCGCTGCCGTTAGCGACTGGCCAAGAGGTCAACACAAAGCGGTCGCCCGCACCTTCGAAGTCCTGGAGGCGGATGCCTTTGAGGACTTTGAGGTTCTTAATCACGCTGAGGTGAAGGTCTGGTCGGGCGGCACGAGCCAATCGGCTAAACCACTCCAAAACCAATACTACTGGGACAACGGCAGCTCCAGCAATACTGTGACCTCGCAAGAATCCATGCGTGACATGATTTATGTTAACCTCTAACTTAAAAGGGCGTTCTTTTCCTCCTATCAAGGCCTCCGAACGCGGCTCGCCACCGAGCACCAACTCCACATCTGCGGTCGTCGATTGCATCTCGTCGGCAAACATCTTGGCCCCAACTTCGAGCGGAATCATCGGAACTCCCATTCGCTCAAAATGCGCTTTGAGTTCTGGGCTGACCATTCCACCTTCCCATGGGCCCCAACCGAGTGATTTCACAAGCATGTTCGGATTCACACCCTGCTCTGCTTGAGCGATCTTGTTGAGGACTTCGTTCGCCATGGAGTAGTTGGCCTGGCCGGCGTTTCCGCAACGTCCAGCCACCGATGAGAACATACAAACGACTTCAACCGGGTCGGTCTTGAGCGCACTCATCAGCGCGCGCCATCCACCTACCTTGGTGTTGAAGACGAAGTCGAAGTCGTCCTGGCTCATGTCGGCGATGTATTTATCGGCGAGCACGCCGGCACCGTGAACCACAGCCTTGATTGGGCCCCACTCATTTCGAACTTGAGCGAGAGCAGTGTTCAATGCGTCGGCATCTTGAACATCAGCCGCCACGTACTTGGCCCTTCCGCCAGCCTTCTCGATAGCCGCGATAGTCTCGTTAACCTCACGGTTTGCGAGAACTCGACTTACTTTCCGGCTAAGTTGAGCGGGTGTAATGGCCTCGCCACTAGCCTTGGCTTCGGCTAGAAGCACGCGCTTCAGGTCGGCGTCCGTGGAGGCTGAAGCATAGGTGGCTGGCTCGTCCTGAAGAGGTGTTCTACCAAGCAGTACAAAGCTGGCCTTGCTACGCGATGCCCACTCGATGACGCACGAAGCCGTAACGCCGCGCGCACCTCCTGAGACAACGACCACATCGCCAGCATTGATACGCACACTTCCCGCCGGCACGTCTGCTGCCACGCTCTGAGGAACGAGGCGCTTCGAGCCAACCAGGCCCACTTCAATGTCCGCTCCACCTCTGACGAGCTCCGTCACGAGAGCAAGGGCGATGGCTTCAGGACTAAGTCCCTGAGTCTGGATATCGATGGCCTTAAGTGACGCTTCGGTCCACTCCTGAGCGGCAGTTTTCACCAACCCGGGAAGGCCGCCCACATAGGCGCGAACGGGGTCAAAGTCGGTAGTGCCAAACGCCCCGCCTGTGTCCTGAACGGTGACAAAGAGGCCGCCGTCTTTGACGTTTGGCGCGAGCGCCTTTGCCGCTTCAAAAGCACTCTTCTCGATCTGAACACCTTCCTCCGCGGTCTCAATCGGATTGATACCACCTAAGAAGACTGCCGCTTTGGCATTGGCAGGCACAGATTCTGTGACGAGCGCATCCACACCGAGGGTTTTGAGTCCGCTCACAAGATGCTCAGCAACGCCGAGTTGATCTTTGGTGACGTAGACCGTGGTACCAAAGAGGTGTGCCTGGGCAAGGCCAGCAGGCTCGCGCTCCACCATCTTCAGCGTGAATCGCCCGAGATTTGCCGGCGCTGCCTTTGAGACAGCCGGTGTTGATGGTGCCGCAGCCTGTGCCACGGGCGCTGAAACCGCGCTCGCACCTGGCATCAAGCCCTGCATGTACTCGACGATTTGCCCAAGGGTTCTAAGTGAGCCCATCTTGTTCGTATCTACGTCTGGCATGCCAGGAGCTTGCTCCTGAACCGCAGCCAGAATCTCAACGCGCTTGATGGAGTCGATCCCGAGGTCACCCTCAAGGTCCATGCTCAACTCCAACATTTCTGCTGGATAGCCCGTCTTCTCAGCGACTGCCGCAAGCATGAGTGCGTGCAGGTCTACGCCTGGGGTCGCGACGGACGCGTTAGCTACCGGGGCACTGGCTTGTGCCGGAGCAGGAGTAGAAGAAGCAGGCATAAGGCCCTGCATGTACTCAACGATCTGACCAAGGGTTCTGAGTGAGCCCATCTTGTTGGTGTCTACGTCTGGCATACCAGGAGCTTGCTCCTGAACCGCAGCCAGAATCTCAACGCGCTTGATGGAATCGATCCCGAGGTCACCCTCAAGGTCCATACTCAGCTCCAGCATCTCTGCAGGGTAGCCTGTTTTTTCGGCGACCGCTGCAAGCATAAGTGCGTGCAAGTCAACGCCTGGAGTTTGGGCAGGCAGAGCGGCAGGAGTTGAAGTGACTGGTACCTGTGCAGGGGCAGAAGAAGCTGGCATCAAACCCTGCATATACTCGACGATTTCACCGAGGGTCCTGAGCGAGCCCATCTTGTTGGTGTCTACGTCTGGCATACCAGGAGCTTGCTCCTGAACCGCTGCCAAGATCTCAACGCGCTTGATGGAATCGATCCCGAGGTCGCCCTCGAGGTCCATGCTCAATTCCAACATTTCTTCAGGATAGCCCGTCTTATCAGAGACCGCCTTGAGCATGAGTGCGTGAAGGTCCACGCCGGGTGCTGAGGCAGGCGCAGCAGCAGGAGTTGCATTGCTGTGTGCTGAAACCGGGGTCAAGGAAGCAGGCATAAGTCCCTGCATGTACTCGACGATTTCGCCAAGAGTTCTGAGTGAGCCCATCTTGTTCGTATCTACATCTGGCATACCAGGAGCTTGTTCTTGAACCGCAGCCAGAATCTCAACGCGCTTGATGGAGTCGATGCCGAGGTCACCCTCAAGGTCCATGCTCAACTCAAGCATTTCTTCAGGATAGCCCGTTTTATCAGAGACTGCCTTGAGCATGAGTGCGTGCAGGTTCACACCGGGTGTTGAGGTAGTTGTTGATGCGGGGGCTTGAGCCGGCATGGATGGTGCTGCAGGTACCGCAGTCTGTCCCACGCGGACGGAGCCCGCGTGTACATGCTCCACAATCTCTCCCAGAGTCCTCAGACCAGCGAGTTGTCCGGCATCCACGCTTGGGAGGCCGGGCTCAAGGTCTTGGAGTGCGGCCATAATCTCGACGCGTTTGATAGAATCCACGCCAAGGTCGCGCTCGAGGTCCATGTTGAGGTCGAGCATCTCGATCGGGTAGCCAGTCTTGGCCGACACGACTTTGAGCATCGACGCCTCCAGGTTACCCGCAGATACAGGCGTTGCCTGGGTCTGTGGAGCGGGCGTTGGTGCCGGTGCTGGCGTTGCTGCGACGGGCGCGTTCGGAATCTTAAAGGCACCATTCGTCTGAGTAGGCTGTTGCGCCGGAGCCGGCGAAGGCTGCGCAACACTCTGTGGCGCAAAACTCTGTGGCGCAAAACTCTGTGGCGCAAAACTCTGTGGCGCGAAATCCTGCTGAGTCAGCTGCTTCTGGGCAAATCCCTGAGTGTGAGCTGGCTGTGCTGCCTGCCCGTGAGCATTTCCGAGGCTCTTGTACGAAGTTTCAATCGCCTGAATAAAGGCCGTCTGAGACTGAGTCATCGCATGCTGGAACGCCATCAGGCTCATTGCGTTTTGCTTATGAGCCTCTTGCCACGTGGCGATCCACTCGGACGAAGCCGGCGCGTTATGAGACGCCTGTTGACCCGCTGGAGCCCCGGAGTTCACATAGACAGGTACCTCGACAGGCACTTCTTTGATGACTTCCACTGGCACTTCTTTGATGACCTCGCGCTCGATAACTTCGGGCTGACGTGGAGGATTCGGCTTAGGAAGAGCGGCCGCGCCACCCACGGGTGGGTACTTCTTGCCGTGGTTCGAACCGTCGATTGCAACCGAGAGCTTTGGCTTAGGACGTGCCGAGATATCCTCAGGAACACCGTATCCGGCCCAAATCGCCTCGAAATCGAGCTGCACCCCGGCGACCGAGATAGCACCCAGTCCTCGGAGGAAGAACTCAAGCCCATGCTTTCCGCGGCGATCCAGTGAAATGGCAACAAAGTCGTCCTTTCCGTGGAGGATAGCTTTGACGAGCTTCGTCAAGACCGACCCAGGGCCCACTTCCACAAAGACTCGCACGCCGTTTGCGTACATATCGTTGATGGTGTCCACAAACCTCACGGGGTTTGCGATTTGACGCGCGAGTCGCTCGCGAATCTGCTCAACATCTGAGCCATAGGCTGAAGATGTCTCACCACACCAAACTTTCGTGGAAGGTGCGTTGAACTCAATCCCTGCCAGGAACTCACCAAACGGCTCGCTGCTTGCCGCAACCACGGGCGAGTGGAATGCGGTTGAGACAGGAAGACTCTTGACGGTCACACTTCGTTTCGCAAAGGCTTCTTCTGCCTTTCTGACCGCCTCTACCGTTCCCGAAATCACCACTTGGTCTGGAGCGTTGTGGTTCGCCATGACCACGTCTGACGACCCAACTTCGGCTAGCACAGACTCCACCACATCGAGCGTCGCCGCCACGGCGGACATCGCTCCAGGGAGCTCTGACGCTGCTGCCATCAACTCACCGCGCTTTCGAGCAACCGCCAACATATCGCCCTCGGAGAGTGCGCCAGCGGCAAAGAGTGCGGTGACCTCACCAAAGCTATGTCCAGCAAACGCGCTCGGATTGACTCGGAGCGCCTGCATCATGCGGAACATCGACACGGAGCACGTTCCGATCGCAGGCTGAGCCCACTCGGTCGCCCTCAAGACTTCCTCGTCCCCTGCGCGCGCGTCGTCGGTGAACTTAGGAATTGGGAAGACCACCTGGTCGAGCCGCTTGCCCGTCCCAAAATCAACCGCGGCGTTATCCCATGCCGAAATGGCCGTATCGAACGCCATGGCAACGTGCGCACCCATATTCACGTATTGCGACCCCTGCCCCGGGAACACAAAACCTACGTCACCCTCGGTACGATTCGTGCCAAAGATGGTGCCGTCTGGCATCTGAAATGGGGTGCTCGGATTCTTCTCGATCATCTGAGCAGCGCGCTCAAGCTTGTTCTTGAGGTCGGCCTCAGAGGTAGCCACAATTGCCAATCTTGCCGGTGCACTGGCCTCAAAGAGCACGTGAGAATCATACGAAAGTCGGGCGAGCATGCCTTCGGTTGCACGCGCCGCGAAATCGCGGGCGAGTTTGGCAACGGCGTGGCCATCAGCCGCCGAGAGCGTAATCAACTCCCACGACAAGCTGCGTGGCCGCTCAGCTTTCAGCTCACCCGTATACTCTTCCAAAGTAAGGTGGAAGTTCGACCCACCAAAACCAAAGCTACTCACACTCCCGCGTCGTGGGTGGTCAGATGGACGAACCCAAGGACGCGACTCAGTGTTGATATAAAAAGGCGACTCTTCGAGCGCGAGCTTAGGGTTTGGACGCTCGACTTTGATCGTCGGCGCGAGAGTCTTCGACTGAAGCGCCATCACGACCTTGAACAAGCCCGCAGCTCCTGCCGCAGCTTTTGTGTGGCCGATTTGCGACTTCACAGATCCGAGCGCACACCACTGCTTGGTGGTGCTGTCTTCTTTCTCAAACGCGATCTTGAGACCGTTGAATTCAGCAGCATCACCGGCCTTAGTTCCGGTTCCGTGCGCCTCGACAATCTCCACAGTGTTTGAGCTATACCCGGCGCGGTCGTACGCACGAATCAATGCATTGGCCTGACCTTCTGAGACCGGCGCATAAACGCTCTTTGAGCGGCCGTCCGAGCTCGAACCCACACCCCTAAGCACCGCATAGATCTTGTCTCCGTCGCGCTCTGCATCGGCCAGGCGCTTCAACGCCACCATGCCGAGACCTTCGCCCAGCATGGTTCCGTCCGCCTGGTCGCTGAATGGGCGGCAATCGCCTGTCGCACTCAACGCCGGGGTTTTCGAGAAACACATGTACATAAAGATGTCATTCAACGTGTCTACGCCACCCGCGATCACGATATCGGAGTCACCGAGGTAGAGCTCATTGGCGGCCATCGCGATAGCCGAGAACGTTGAAGCACATGCCGCGTCAGTCACGCAGTTCGTACCACCGAGGTCGAGGCGGTTCGCAATACGGCCGGCAACCACGTTGCCCAGAAGTCCGGGGAAGCTGCTCTCCTGCCATGGCTGGTAATGATCGCCGATCTTGTCTGCAGCGGCTTGAACTTCATCTTCGCTCAGACCTTGCTCTCGCAGGGCCTTCACCCACACCGGGCGCTGAAGTCGGCTGACCATCGTAGCCAGAAGTTCCTGAGCCGAGGTCACCCCCAGAATCACCGAGATATTTTCACGGCTCGCCGTTTCAAACTGGCTTCGAAGCGCATCTTTGAGCACTTGCTCAGCCACGATCAAAGCCAGCAGCTGCGATGTATCGGTTGCGGGGATAATGCTCGGAGGAACACCCCAACCCATGGCATCGAAGTCGACCTTTGGAAGGAATCCACCGCGTTTTGCATAGGTTTTATCAGGAGCACTTGGATCTGGATCGTAATAGTCTTCGATGAGCCAATGAGATTCTGGGACATCGGAGATCAGGTCCTGGGCTTCCAGGATATTTCTCCAAAAACCAGCGGTCGTTGTTGCGCCAGGGAAAAGGGCCGAGACGCCAACTACTGCCAAAGGGGGACGATTCGATGTGTTTTCAGCGGACATGAGACTCACAGGGGTAAACGTGCTGCACTTGCAGCGGGATCAACTCTTCACAAAATCGACTTACGCCAGAGGACGTGGTCGAAACTCAAATGCTTTTGCAGGAACGGGCGCACCCACCACTCTAAGAGCCTGCGCGCGGGTAATCACGGCAGCCCCCTCGAGTAGATTCAATGCGACCTGGGCCACTTTTCGATTTTCCGGCGCCTCCATAAACGAACCCTCAACCCAACGATTGAAGGCACCCATTGCAGGACCGCACCAAATCTGGAAATCAGCAGCTCGATCGGGTTGGCCAGCGATAGCCCAGCGGCTCGACTGTCCAAGGTAGGCGCGAAAGACCAATGCCATTTTATGCTTCGGGTCGGCTTCGGCTCGCTGGACCTCTTCCGGGTCTCGAGACTGCCAATAATCTCGTGTGCTAGCCCATGCCTCATCAAATGTGGCCTTGAGCATCTGCGACTCCACCCGAGTGCGCTCCTCTGCAGGAATCGCGTCCATGGATGGGTATGTACGGTAGAGATCGTAGAGCTTCCTTGCGCGGGTCGCGAACATGGTTCCACGGCGCAAGACCTGAACCTCAACGCCCATCTCAAACATATCGGCCGCCGGCGCCATGATGACGTCGGCCATATCGGCCTTGGCCAACATCTCCTTGCCCGATGCGTCTAGCCCCGACTCCACACATGCCTGATTGACGGTACCCGTCACCACAAACGCGGCGCCGAGCGAAAACGCGGCGGCAACCGCATTCGGGCAGCCGAGGCCACCTGCAGCACCCACGCGAATGGGCCTTGCATAACCTTGCTCAGCGGCGATCTGGTCACGCAAGCTCGCAATGATCGGAAAGAGAACACCAAGCGGGCGATTATCCGTGTGCCCACCGGAATCCGATTCCACAATGATATCTTCGGCCACCGGCACAAATTTTGAGAGCTCGGCTTCCTCAGCGGTCAAGAGCCCGCGCGCCACCAGGCCATCCACAATATTGCGTGGGGCTGGCATCAAGAATGGTTTTGCGACTTCTGGTCGCGAAATCTTCGCGAACACAAAACGCTCTCGGTGGATGCTACCGTCTGGATTTCGCCGAATCCCTGCCAAGGCACAACGCACAATAGAAGGCGTCAAACTCATGAATGCCGCAGCCTCCACGCGCTTCACACCATTTCGGATGTAGAGATCAGCGATGGCCTCTTCAAGTTTCGGCTCCTGCGGCGAGTGAATGAAATTCATACCCCAAGCCGCTCTTTCGCCGATCGTAGCATTCAAATCTTTGAGCGCTTCTTCGACGCGCCCCAACGAAAGGCCTGCCGAACCGAAGAACCCAAGCGCCCCGATCCGAGCCATTTCCTTCACGATAGCCGTGGTTGCGATGCCATTCGCCATTGCCCCAGTCACGTAAGGAAAACGCGTGCCATGAACCTCGCAAAACGATCGATCACCCAACCATTCAGGATAAAGTGGCGGCAAATAGCCGACCAAATCCCATTGATTGGCCTGCGCGACCGGGGTCAAGGAAACGGTCCCGCTAACGGCGCCTACGGCACCACTCGGTGCGCGGATCACAAAGATCGCTTCGCGGACCGCGGAGACGATTTTTTCGAGGCCTGCCTGCGAAAAATCAACCGCGACGTTCGAAGGAGTCCAACATTTTCCGGAGAATGAAAAACCGCCAGGAGCAGCCTGGGGCGAGGAAAATTCACTGTGGAGTTGCATGCTTGCTCTGTTCAAACTAAAAGTGCCACTGGGTGGCATTTGCTACCTGGTGGCTTTGCTACCACCTTTAGAGAAGAAACTCCACACTCGGTGAACCGTGAGTCAAAAAAATGTCCGATGACGCAAACGAACTTTCGCTACGCGAGCAAAAAAAGGCGGAAATTCGGGCAAATGTGCTTGATATCGCGCAACGTCTTTTTCATGAGCAGGGCTACGACGCCACGACTCTGGAGGAGATTTGCTCGGAAGCGATGATCTCCAAAAGAACCTTCTTTCGATACTTTCAAGACAAGGAGTCGCTGGTTTTTCCAAACCGAGAAGAGAGGCTCGAGATGTTCGTGGCTTTCCTTGAGGCCAATCAAAACACCGAGAACCCATTTGATACGCTGCGCGACGCGACCCGATTTTTTGCGTCGGACTACCACGAAAAGGCAGACAAGCTCGTCCAGCAGCAAAAGCTCATCATGTCGTCGCCGACTCTTGTGGCACGGGAGCGAGAGATCGACCGTGATTGGGAGCGCGAAATTGCGAATGCCTTTGCAAAACGCTCAAATGACCCGCAGGCCCCTCTCTGGAGTGCCGTGACCGCTGGCGCGGTGATGGGCGTTGTGCGCGCGACCGTCAACTATTGGTGCGCAAATGAAGGGCGCGACGACCTCGGAGAGCTTGGTTTGATCGCGATTGAGTGCCTCGAGCGAGGATTCCCGGAGCGCGTCCTCTGATTCCGGCACGAAACGTGCGAGATATTGCACTGTGCAATGTTTACCTTATTGAATTTTCTTGCTATCCCGCCCACAGAACTTCAAAGATAGTATTGTGGTGTGAATAAATTTCTACACTCAAGGGAGTACGTAATGAATCTGAAGAATTTTTTCTTGGTATGTGTGGCTGCGCTTTTACCTGGCGTGGCAATGGCGCAAGAGGCGTCAACTGACTTTCAACTCGAGCAGTTTGAGCCTCAAGCGGCTCAGGGCATTAACATGCTCAACCTTGCTCGCTCACAGCCTCTGGCTCACCTGACCCCATCCGCAGGTCTCTTTTTGCACTTTGCAAAGGACCCGCTGGTGCTTCGTGAGCTCGGCTCCGATGAGACCGAATCCGTTGTTGGCAATCAACTCAAGGCGGAAATCCTCCTCGGACTCGGTTTGTTTGATATCGTCGATATCGGACTTGCCGTGCCATTGGTCATGTTCCAAGACGGTGGAGACCTCGGGCAGTTTGGTCGTACCGGCGCAAGCATTGACTCCTTCGCACTCTCTGACATTCGATTGACACCGAAAATTCGACTTATTGACCCAGAATGGGCCGCAGGTTTTGGAGCCGCGTTGTTGGTACCGGTCTACATTCCTGTAGGCGACACGGACAGCTTCAACTCCGATGGCGCAATTCGCGCAGAACCTCGACTCGCCCTCGATTGGGCACACGACTCCGGACTCGCCGTAGTTGCCAACGCAGGATTCCAGCTTCGACCTAAGCGCGAAGCCCGAAACTTTGTGAGCGGAAACGTCGTGAAGTGGGGAGCAGGTCTTCAGATTCCCGTCGGCTGGGAGCCGATGAAGGTTGTTTCGTCGGTGTTCGGCACGATTCCTATGGAAGATGCACAGCAACTTGGAAGTGTGAGCCTCGACGAGCTCGAGCGCGGAAACCCAATTGAAGCAGTGGGTGGATTGCAGTTCCAATTGCCTGCAGACCTCATCGCACAAGTGGGTGCGGGTACAGGTCTAAACGCAGCTGTCGGTTCACCTGCACTTCGTCTGTTTGCATCGCTCTCCTACACACCATTTGGCGAGAAAGACGTCGACACCGATGGCGACGGACTTCTTGATAGCGTGGACCAATGTCCAACCGAGCCTGAAGATATCGACCAATTCGAAGACGAAGATGGTTGCCCAGATCCTGATAATGACGGCGACAACATCCTCGACGTTGATGACTCATGTCCAAATGAAGCCGGTATTCCTGAGCTTCAGGGATGTCCTCCAGTCGACACGGACGGAGACGGATTCCAAGACCACGTCGACAAGTGTCCAAATGAGCCAGGTATTGAAGAGCTCGAGGGTTGCCCAGCTGTGGATACCGATGGCGACGGAATCTTTGATCACAAGGACAAGTGTCCGAACGAGCCAGGAATCGAAGAGCTTGAGGGCTGCCCAGCTGTGGACGCCGATGGCGACGGAATCCCGGACCACAAAGACAAGTGTCCAGACGAGCCAGGATTGCCTGAGCTTGAGGGTTGTCCAAAAGACGGTCCTAAAGTGGTTGTGACCGAGACCGAAATCCGCATCTCGGAGACCATCTACTTCGACACCGGCAAGGCAACCATCCAGGCACGTTCGTTCAACCTTCTCGACACCGTCGCCTTCGTGCTCAAGCGCCACAGCAAAATCACTGGTGTGAGAATCGAGGGACACACTGATGATGTTGGCAAGGACGCATCGAACCTCGAGCTCTCCAAAGCTCGCGCCAAGTCGGTCCGCGACTACCTCGTAAGCAAAGGAATCGAGGAAGCACGTCTCTCAAGCGAAGGATTCGGCGAGTCACAGCCTAAGGCTGATATCAAGGGCCTTCGCGGTAAGGACCTTCGTGAAGCACGTTCGCTCAACCGACGTGTTGAGTTCCGAATCACCGAAATTGACGGAAAGAACGTCGAGGCATCGGACTCGGTCATCATCAAAGAAGAGACCACCGTTGAGGAGTAATCCTCTGGTCTGATTCGCTCGGATATGCGAGACAAGGCGGCCAATTGGCCGCCTTTTTTGTTTTTCGAGGTTTGAATGCGCGCGTTCTTCTTACTCGCTTTGATTTTCGTCTCCTTAGGCTGTGAGGAGCCGCGTGGAGTGCCTGATAACGCTTTGCCTCCCAAGGCTCCAGCTTCTAACAACGCCGCAGCAGAAGCCCCCGTGGATTCGCCTCCGCCCGCTCCGTCTATTCCAGAGATTTTTGAACTGAGCCTTGATGAAGATCTGGTCTTCAACTTCAACGCGAATGCGTCACGTTTTCACATGTATAGCGATGGACTTCTCGTACATTTTGCTGAGCCTGGCTTCTGGAAATACACGCAAGAGTACAGTCGGCCTTTCGGCGAGGCGGTAGAGTTTGAAGACGAGCGGGGACGCGTATTGGAGAGGCGTGCAGCCAAGCTCAACGTTCCATTGAGGAATCTGAAGTCCGCAATTATCAAAGTTAAAGCACACGGCGTGAGCTCAGGACAACGGCTCCAAATCAACGTGAACGGGAAGATGGTGGGTGTACAAGACCTTGAGCGGCGGTGGCAAACCTTAGAGTTTGAGGTAGCGGAAGGCCTTCTTAAGGACGGGGAGAACGAAGTTCTTATCAGTCTTCGCAACGCTGGAAGAGTTGGTGGGAAGCGGACCTACGGTCTAATTTCTTCGATGGAGTTCGTAGGGGAACAGCCACCTACAACCTCAAAATCTCTATGGATTGAACTCCCAGAAAAGAGTGTTTTTGAGGCTGATTCCGAAAAGACATTTGAGATTCAAGTTCGGACTGCTGACTCTTTGAAGACCGCAGAAACCATCGTTCACGAAGGGAAGGTGCGCGCAGACCTCAGCGAGTGGGGTGGCGAGGTTGTGGAGCTTCAGTTTCCCAAGGGGGCTTCGTTCGAGAACGCTAGAATCGCGATGCACGCAGTGGAGAGCGCGCCAAAATGGGAGCCGATTGAGAACGCGATACTTCTTGTTATTGACGCTCAACGCTCGGATCGACTCGAACTCTATGCCGACACACGCGTCAAGACCCCAAATATGACGCGAGAGGGCAAACACGCCTTTGTATTCAGAAACAACCAGGCTGCGTCACCGTCGTCACCGCCGAGTCACGCGAGCATTCAAACCGGCATGATTCCGAGAGTCCATGGCGTCACTGGGGATAAGGGGCAGCTCAAGTCAGACACTCCCCTTCTCAGCTCGCAGCTCGAAGATTTTGGAGTGTTTAGCGCATACGTGGGCAATAACTCGTTTGGGATGGGAAGGCTCAGAAAGGCAGGGAAATGGTCGAAATTTGTGCAGCCGGTAAGCGAGGGCAAAGGCATCGACTGCACCGCAGTAAATGAAGAAACGTTGAAAGTCATTGACGAAGCTCGGGCCACATCCAAGCGGTTCTTCGTCTCGATGCTACCCTTTGAACCGCACGCTCCTTATCGGTTTCACGAAGGCATCACCGAGAAGTACCACGAAGGTGGCTGGGGGCCGCCGGTCGGAAAATTCGCTGACGGTTACCTTCTTGTGGACATCATGGCCGGGCGTAAAAAGATGTCTGAAGAAAATTGGTCGCAGTTGCTCGCACTCTACGACGGCGAAGTCGAATACATGGATGTCTGTTTTGGCGCGCTGGTCGACGCACTCAAAGAGCGTGGAATCTGGGAAAAAACCGCAATTGTGGTCACATCAGACCACGGTGAGGGCATGAACGAACGTGGGCGTGTGGGCCACGCGTATGGCCACTATCACGAATTGGCTGACGTTCCTTTTACCGTCTACGCCCCTGCCCTCTTGGCAGATGGTCCTGTCCGCCTCGAGAGCCCAACGAGCGTACTCGATATTGCTCCTACGATTCTGGAACTCATGGGAGCCCCAGTGTCCAAAAAGGTTCAGGGTGAGAGCATGCTGGGGGCTATGAAAAAACGAGCGAGCTTCCCAAGAGTCGTCTCATCGGAATATGGACGAAGCTACGGTCTAAGGGCGCGCCACTGGCGAATGATCGTGAACTATGACGGTAGCGAAGAGCTCTACGACCTTATCAAGGACCCCACCGAGAAGAACAACTTGGTCGAAACCGACGCAATCGGTCTTAGGTACCTTCGAGACAGCGCCGGCTTCTTCTTAGAGTTTCGCTCAGATTGGACCACGTCCAATTGGGCTAACGCCTCAGATAGCGTCCAAAACCCAGCGGCCGACTGAGGTGAAGAACGAGATGCTCGCCGCGCCAACAAAGGTCATGAGCCAGCCCTCGATTTTGAGCGAGTCGGTCATCGCATCTGTGATCTTCAACAAGATGGCATTGACGACCCAAACCGTCAGGAACGCAAAGAGGTAGCCAAGACCGAGCGTCCCGATCGAGAAGAGATGGAAAAGAATCCATCCGAGGAACGCATTGAGGATGCCGAAGATGGCAGCGACCCCTAGCGCCGAGCCAAAGCCTTTCACCTTAAAACCGGGAAGGATGGAAGCTGTGATCCACACTGCTACTGCGCTGATGAGCCATGTTACCAAGATTGAAACCATATCATTTCTCCTTTTCTAAATCCGAAATCACAACCAGAAACATAAGCACAAAATTCCAAACACAAAATGACGTGGCTCAAAAGGCACTTGGAATGGCATTGCCAAATCTGCTCTCGCGCGTAAATTAGGGCCCGAAAACCTCGGAGTAAGTTCATGGGAAGAATTTTTGAAACACGAAAGCATACGATGTTCGCCCGCTGGGATAAGATGGCGAAGGCGTTCACGCGCTGCGGAAAAGAAATAGAGATCGCTGTGAAATCGGGTGGTGCCGACCCGAAGAGCAATCCAGCCCTTCGCCGAGTCCTGCAAAACGCACGGTCGGTCAACATGCCGAAGGATAAGATTGAAGCGGCGATCAAGCGAGCGCTTGGTGGCGATTCCAAAGACTACGAAATCCTCGTCTATGAGGGATATGCACCTCACGGGGTCCCGCTTCTCGTCGAAGCAGCCACCGACAACCCGACCCGAACCATCGCCAATATTCGGGTCCACTTTAACAAGGGCGGTGGCAACCTTGGAACAACCGGTAGTGTAGGGTTCCTCTTTAAGCGAATGGGTGTCTTTCGTTTGGACCCCGAAGGCCTTGATTTGGACGAACTCGAACTGGGTCTGATCGATTTTGGCCTGGTGGAAATCGGTGAGGGAGAGGGAGAGAAAGGCGAGGCCCAGTTGATTCTGAGATGTGAGTTCAACGACTTTGGAAACCTTCAAACTGGACTCGAAGAATTGGGCATCAGTCCGCTCAAAGCCGACTCAGAGTACATCCCACTTAGCATGACTGAACTTGGCGAAAAGGAAGCCGAGGAAGTCATGGCATTGGTGGACCGTCTCGAACAAGATGACGACGTGCAAAACGTGTTTCATAACCTCGCGTGATTGCCATTTTTTGCACGTAGCCGCGCAAATTGTCACGCACATGTCACACCCGGACCTTTGCAATCAACGCCAGCATCTGCAAGTATCCGCCTCAACCTAAACCCCGGGTGAAAATATGAAAAACATTTTTTGGATCTTCCTTATTGCCTTGGTAAGTGCCTGCGGAACGGACCCGTCCGAACCCAAAGACACGCCTGACACGGGCACAGACCCCAATAACGAAGCAGACGCCGGACCAGACGCTGAGCCGGACGCCAATAACGGTGAGTGCACCGACGGGGATACAGACTCCACCACCTGCGGTCTCAATGGTCGGGGGTCCCAAAACCTACTCTGCATCAACGGTGAATTCGTCAACGACGGCGACTGCGACGACCCGGATGAATGCACAGACGGCGAAACCGGTGAGGAGTCGTGCGGCATCAACGGCTCGCAGGCCCTGATTTGCGTAGAGGGACAGTGGGCAGCTGATGGCCAATGCGAAGAAGCCGGTGAGTGCGAAGAAAACGACACCCGTGATTTGGCGTGTGGACTCAACGCGCAAGGAACCCAAGCTCAAGTCTGTACCGCCGGCACCTGGACCAACGACGGCGATTGCGTTGATCCTGACGTCTGCACCAACGCTGAAACCCAAGATGTAGCATGCGGGCTCAACGGCAACGGTACCCAGGCACAAACCTGTGAAAACGGCCAATGGGCTGACACTGGAGATTGCACTGACGCAGACGTTTGCACCAACGGGGCAACCCAAGATGTAGCATGCGGGCTCAACGGCAACGGTACCCAGGCGCAGACCTGTGATACCGGCCAGTGGGCGGATACCGGAGACTGCACCGACACTGACGTGTGCACCAACGGGGCAACCCAAGATGTAGCCTGTGGGCTCAACGGCAACGGAACTCAGGCACAGACCTGTGAGACCGGCCAGTGGGCAGACACCGGAGATTGCGCAGACCCAGACATCTGTGTTGAAGGAGCCACTCAAACTGTTTCATGTGGCCTTAACAACCGTGGTTCTCGTGACGAAACATGTACGGGCGGTCAGTGGATTGGCCAATGTGTCGACCCGGACGTCTGTGTAGATGGCGCGCAACAAGCCATCACATGTGACGGCAACGCTGAGCAAGAGACATGTGTGGATGGTGCATGGGAGCTCCCAGCGAACTTCCATCTCCAAGACGGTGTCTGTGTCTCCAACGTCACCATAACCGAGTGCTGGATCCAGTTCCCGAAATCCATCAATCAAGCGAGCTCACTCGCCACGATCTACGGTCGACTGAACGCGAACCCAGCCGTAGCTGAAGCCGACGGACTGCGCGGTGTGATGGCACGTGCGTGTTATGGAAACGCAATCTCACCATTTACGTCCGATGAGATTGACGTGTGCGTTGACGCTGAATGGAATCCGAACCCACTTGGGGGCGGTTTTGAGTATCAGGCTGATCTCGACTTCCCGAACGGCGATTCTGCCTACGTCTATTCGTTCAGTGGAGACGGCGGAGCAACCTGGGTCTATTGCGGGGTAACCGACGGGGCACCTGCAATTGCCGAATCAGCGGATATCGACGCGGCTCCTGCTAGCATCGTACCATTTGCCACCATCACACCTGACCCTGTGGTCTTGGAGCCAGATACCATTGCCACTGTGAGAATTGAATTCCCGACGCCAGCCGCTGTCGACGGACTTCTTTCGGTCACCATCACCGGTGGGCTTTTGGTAGACGACGACACGCCAATCTTTTTGACGGGTGATACGTTCGTCGAAGTGGATGTGCTCAGTGGTGCTACCGAAACAGATGCAGTCCTTACAGTCACGAACGAAGCCAACGAATCGATCACTGTGGATGTTCTCGTTCGGCAGCCCTGCTTGATTATTTCGGAGTACATCGAGGGCTCAAGCAACAACAAAGGTGTGGAGTTCTTCAATTGCGGTGAGATTCCGGTAAATCTCGACGAGTTTCAGCTCTGTTTGGCGGCCAACGATGCGACTGGTTGTAGTTCGAACATTGACATGCCTAGCCTAACGCTCCTGCCAGGGGACGTCGCGACCTCGTGCAATTCAAGCGTTAACGTCACTCTTTTCCCCGATGGAACGTGTGACCTTAAAATCGGGTCAATCTCGTTCAATGGTGATGACCGTCTGATGGTTTATCGTGACCTGGACGCCTCTGGCAGTTTCACGACCGACGACGTCATTTTTGATGCTTACGGTCAAACCGCGGTCGAACCTAGCGGCACACCATGGGCAGAAGTTACACACCGTCGCTGCGATTTCACGCCTTTCGATGGAATTTCAGCCTGGACGCCTGAGGAGTATTTCACCGCCCACCCTCGAGATGACGTGAGTGATTTTGGTATCGCTCCAGATACCACGGCGACATGTCCAGCCCCCTAGAATACGGGCGTATCTGAAAGCATTTGGTTGCTAAACCAAGAATAGTGTAAGGTGCCGGGATTCTCTAATTGATGGAGCCCGGCACCATGCATAAAGCCCTAATTTTCTTGATTTTTCTCGGCGCGCTATCTTGCAGCGACGATACCACCACAGCTGGCCCCGATGAAAACTGCCAGCCCGGCGAATCGTTCAATCCGATCACCGGTCAGTGTATTCCTCGGGGTACCCCAGATCCGAACACTCCGGATGCTAACGGTGATACGCCGGATATGACAATTCCGGACCCGAACAACATGCCCGACCAGTCTCAACCGGACATGCCCCTGACCAACGATTGCACAGGAACCGAAAGGCGCTGCAACCAGGAGACCGTGGAACTCTGCGTCAACGGCCAATTCACGGCCCAGCAGAACTGCGCGGCCAACGGTGAGACATGCTTCCTTGGAAACTGCATCATGGACTCGAACTCCTGCGAGCCTGGAGCATCGCGCTGCATAAGCCAGACCGAGTACCAGAATTGCCAGGCCGACGGCATGACCTGGGGTCAGGCCGAATCATGCCCCGCGGAACGTACGTGCGAGGCCGGCGAGTGCGTGGCGGGCTGCGCGGGCCTTCTCGACGAAAAGTCGAACGTGGGCTGCGAGTACATCACCATGCGCCACGACCAACGCTCAGGCCTAAGAACCCTACCTCACACCGTCGTCGTCTCCAATCCGGGCGACCAACCAGTGACGGTTCAAGTCACGAGCCCAGGCGGACTTAACTCCGGCATCAACTCACAGACGGTTCAACCCCTCACCAGTGCCGTTCTTAACTTCCCGACCTCGCCCATGGTGAGTGCAGCAGGAACTTCTCAAAACTTCTATATCATCCAGTCTGACAGGCCCGTGATTGCAACGCAGTTTGCGCCGCTGAACAACCCGGGAATTGGTAGCGAAACGAGCGACGCCTCGCTTCTCCTTCCGACAAACGCACTCGGCCGTGAATACGTGGTCGTGGGCTGGCCTCCTGGTTATATCGATATCGTGTCGACTCAGGCCGGAACGGTCGTGCAGGTTTCTTCTCCAGTGAGCCTTAGTGGCGGAAACGCAGGCTCAGTGCCCGCCAACGGTACCGGCTCCTTCGCGCTTGGAGCCAACACGGTGCTTCACCTCGGCGGCGGGAGTATCTTCCAACCCGTCAACGTGGATGGTGTGACGATTACGTCCAACAACCCAATTGCAGTGTATACTGGGGCCGGGCTCGTCAACATACCGAGTCAGCCAGTGCGTCAGAACCCTCCATCGGGCTGTGGACAGCTCGATGCGGGCTGCGCGACAAATGACCAGTGTTGCTCCGGCATTTGCGGATACGACGGCATTGGAGCCCCTCTGACGTGTCGAGACAGCCTTGCAGCCGGCGACCACGTTGAGCAACAGCTCTTCCCGGTGGAAACGTGGGGTCAAAACTATGTGGCTGTGCCCTACAGAAACCGTGGAATCAACGATTTCACGCTCTATAAAATCGTGGCTGCACGCGACAATACAACGGTGACCTTGAGTCCTGCTGTGAACGGATTGACAACCTTCACGATGAATCGAGGCGATATCCGGCAGATCTACGGACCGAACGCCTTTGAGATCACGGCAGACCAGCCTGTGATGCTCGGCCAGTATATGATTGGCGGCTCGATCAGCACGTCGGACGACGGCGATCCGGCGTTTATGGTGCCACCAGCTGTTCAGCAGTTTAGAGATTCTTACGTGTTCCTAGTCCCCGGCAACTATCGTCGAAACTACGTCACGATCATGAAGCGACCTGGCACCACCGTCACGCTCGATGGAAACACAATTCCTCAGTCGTCGTTCCAGGCCACGGGCGGGACTCTTGGCTGGGAATACGCCATGCTCGACAATATCGCTGCAGGCGTCCATACCGCGAGCTCCACGGATACCTTTGGCATCGTGGTTCACGGTATGGACGAGTACATCAGCTATGCATTTGCAGGCGGCGTGACGCTCCCCGAATAAGCCTAGAATCCCGGCTTATCCCCCGATTTATATCGCTCCCATGTGCGCCTGAAGAATTCCGGCATCGGGATAGTGGGCACGAATCCATAGGGAGCATTTCCATAGGGGTCGCAGCCATAGAGGCTCGCTTTCCACGTCTCCATAGGATGATGCGGTGATTTGAGCGCCATCCACGGACCATCGAGGAAGTGGGAGCGCCCTGCCCTTGCGCGCTTTGCCTCCACCAAGAGTTTGGCCTTTGTAAGTTCATCGCACGCGGCCTTGTATTCCTTGGTGGACCATCCGTTGATTCTCTTGACGGTCGCCGACTTCAAATCGACAAGTGCCAGGGTCTGCAGGAATAGTAGCGCCGCGTCATCGCTGAGCTTCAGCGTTTTTGAGACGTCTTTGAGCACATCTGGTGCGCTTAGAGACGGATTGTGCGGGTCGTAATCGAAGCCGGAATCGAGCGAGTCCAAGAAGAGCTCGAAGTCCGAAGACACGATGTAGTCGATCGGCCTGAAGTTCGGCGCAGACAAACGTTCTAAGTGCACATTCTTCTCCCCGGCAAGATAACTAGCCGGACGGAAGAAAAACTCCACACCCCATGAGCCGAGTACGGCCAGAGTTACACCTTCATCCAAAGGCTTGTCTGCCTTCATCCCTAACAAAGACAAGCGCTCATCGATTGCCTTTTTCTCGTATTCGTAGCCGTAGAGATTACCGACAGAGACCACAAAATTTGGATCCCTAACAATATCGGGAAGGCGCTTGAGCGCGGCCTTGATTGGGCCTCGAGCCTCATGGTCCCCTGGGAGGGCCAAAGCGAGCCCAAAGGCCAACCTCAACGCTCCTTCGATATCAGAGAACGTTGGGCCCACTTGTTCAAAGTAGAGGGTCTTGTCTTCCTGCTTCTTGAACGAGAATGAAGGCTTTGTTTCGAACGCTCCGCCAGGCTCGAGAAGCCTTGAGAATGTGTCGCGCGCCCCATACCAACCCAGCGACTCCAGGGCCTCCAGGACTACCCCATCAAGAGCATCTGAGGACTGGTAGAGGTCGGCCAAATGTTCGGCCAGCACTTCCATTCCCTTTTGAGTATACACATCTGTGTCCACACTCACGGATTCGTGAAACACATGGATTAGGTGGAAACCGATGATATCTCGCAGTATTTGGCGCGCCTTGTCGGCCTCAGCCACCTTGAGTTTGAGTGATTCGCGCAACTCTTTGGGAAGGAAGTTCTTGTTCCAGTCTTGCCAATTTGGTGCTCCGGCCCACAAGAGCGCGAACTCGGGATAGCTTACGCCAGCAGTCTGGGCAGCCCCTTCAAGGGCCTCGGTGTCAATTTCAACCTCGTGCCCGCCGCGCAGCGAATCAGCCCAACGCTCAACCTCTTCTGGCCTTGGAAAGTTCCAATCTCGCGAAAACTCCGCCGCAATCTCCAAGGGGCCAAGTGGCTTCTTCGACCATTGATAGATCACATATCCATAAGGCTCTCCACCCAATTTGAGTATCAGGGCTGGCCCAGACTTGAGATCTCGGTATTGAACCACGAAATACTCGTCTTCGATTTTCAAGGTTGACAGAAGATGCTCTTGCGCGTCCAAGTCCACATAGGAGACGCGACGATGCTCGTACTCATGGAACGGAAGTCGGTCTGACAAGGCCTCCAAGAGCAACGCAAATGCCTCTCTCTCATCACTTCGCGTACCAAGCCAGTAGAGACTTCCAGGTTCGAGCAGGGCAGCGAAGAATTCAGCCGTGACGTAGTGCAAATCACTAAAATCCGCATCCCGACCTTCAGTCGCGTGAACCAAGAGGTCGAGTAAGACTGAGAAGTCTAATTTATCATGGTAGTAGGAGTAATAGGTTTGCCTCAGGAGGGCAACATTGCTGATGATCGCCTTGGCCGAAATCTGTGCCACGGCGTTCTCAGGGTCGGCCATCGTGAGCAGATTGAACAAGTTTTCAATCTGAGTTCTCAGCCCCTGAAAGCGCATTGCCAGGATGGCTGCGAGGCTTTCGTCACACCCATCCAGGGATTCACGTATCGCCTTCTGCAAGACCCCAGCTTTTGCATCCTCACCCTTGGCGACTGCCGTCTTGACCTGCTTCAGGAGCTTGGCGTCGGTGCTTGCTCCAATCGAGTCGAGGAAAGTGCCTAAGGCCTCCTTTGTTGGGTCTGAGAGAATCTGAGCGTTTGCACCTGGTTCGTCCAAAAACGCGATAACCAGCCACTGGTAGAGCACAGCATCGTCCAACTTACGCAGCGTCTTTGAGGCCTGAGCGTCGCGCCACTCAAGGGCATGCCAAAATGGTGTTTGAAGGCTGATATGGGACTCTGAGACCAGCTCGCCGTCCTCATCAAGCACCTGGAAACTTGGGTTGACCAGAACGGATTGTTCAGCCCCTGGCCATTGCACTCGGCCATAGATATCGTGGCGGTCAAAAGACTCACCACTGTAAAGCGTGCAAACCCAACGTCCCTCGGGAAGTTTTGAACGCACACAAACGCCCCAGAACGGCTCATTCGTTAACAACGACTTGAAACCAGCGGGAATCGGATAGAGCGATGAATAGCTTGCCTCAATCTTATGCTCAGAATCGGCCAAATCCTCAAAGAATTTCGGGAGTGAGTTACGCCCAGCACGACCCGTAACGGGGTCGATCTCAATAACCTTCGCGGACTCGCCCCACCCCTCGGCTCTCCAGAATGTTGTACCGTCTGAGAACCAAACGCCTGAGCCCGGAAGCTCCTTATCTGGCGGACCAAAAGCGCGGAAGCCTTCGAATACCCGACCGTCTTCCAAAATGGCGCCCGTCGTGGTGGACAACCACGAATTCAGTTCCCAAGTGTCCTTGGGGTTTCCGCTCCAATACGCCTTGGTGTTCCATGAGTCGTCGTAATAGGCGACCAAAAGCTGCCCTTTAGCGAACTTCAAGGTGCGAATCACCGAGTAGTTCCGGCTCCACTTGAACGCAAAATCATGCTTGAGCTCCCTGCCATTGGGTCCAACCACGATGATCTGCTTGCGATTGTAGACGTAGGCGTAAGGGAAGGAAAAATGCTGATAGAGCTCGTCCTTATTCTTAGTTGAGAGTTCGAGCTTCGCCGCTTCAAATTCCCGCCAAACGAGCTCATCCATCAAACCAAGCGAGAGGCTTCTCTTAAACGAGGGGATGGGGTCGAGCTTCGTCAACCGCTCATACACAACCGGAAACTCACCAAACGTTGCCGCTGGGATGTTGGAGAGCGTGGCCGCATGCGTCATCCACTCGGGGAAGTAGCCCTGCTCCATCTGCTCCACACGCTCCTCAAGCCATTTCCGGCGCGCTTTCTCGAGCCCGAGCTTTCCAGCGGCAAGCGTTTGGAACTCAACGTTCGAAAAGACCTCCGACACCGCGTGATCCATGATCTGGTCGAAGCGCGAGTCTTCGGCAATAAACTTGAGATCCCTCAACCTTTCCTTGGAGTCCGCCGGAGCGTTCATCCAGATGTTCAGTCGAAAACCGGAATTTTCTGCGTCGACGGGCACCCCCAATTCGAGCGCAAGATCTAGGAAGTCAGCATCACCCCCGGCGTACGAACGCTGAATCTTAAACTGGATGTCATCAGCCTTGAGTCTATCCGCCATTTGACGAAGCAACTCAAACGCATTGTCCGGCAAATCAGGCGTATTCCACCCTCCCCAGCCGGTTTTCATGGACCGAGTGATGAGCTTTTCTATCCACGCTGCAGCAGACTCCTCTGGAGCGTCAGCGTCGGCGACCTTCTCTTTGGGGTCGGTCAGCGCCTTCCAGAGCCCTAGATCTCTCAAGAAATCGAGCCAAAACTCCTTGAAGCCATCGCCACCCGAAGAAGGACGCGGCCACATATTGAGAAGACGGCCACTGAGCGCCGGAAGGGTCTTCAACAAGCCTTTGAAGGTCTTCGCATAGGTCTCCCAAAACTTCGTGGCCGAGAAGGCCAAAGCCGGCGATTCCCAAACTTCGTTTATGAATCGTTCGTCTTCTTCTGCTGCATTGCGCTTTGCACCGCGAGCGAGTTTCCTCAAATCAGTCACGAGTTGTGCGCTTATCGGTGTGCCGCCAAGAGTGCGGCGCACACAGAGGTCGAAGAAATACTCGTAGGCTTGATCTGGACCGTGTTCCTCCGTGAGAACTTTTGCATATTGGGTCATGACTTTATTTGTAAGCGCACCGTTAAGAGCGAACTCCACAAAGGCGTCACGGCGTCGCTCCTCGTCCACAGGCAGGGCATACATTTGCTCCGCCTCGCGGGCTTTCCCAAAGAACGTGCTCGCGTAAGTGGTATTGCCAGCCTCGAGGAATAGGCGTGCGATTTCCTCGTGCATTGACGGGAGGAAATGAGGGCTCGAGGTCTCAATGGACTTGGTCAAACCGAGAACCATATCTTTGGCGTTGCCCGGTTTAGACTTCGCGCCGCGCATAAGCTTCTTGAGACTCCGAGCCGTGTTCAGCGCCAACTTCGCGTCTTCTGGGTGGTTCACCAACACATAGTCCGGGAACCCAAGAGCCTGGCGCTTACGAAACGCCACACCCTCATTCGACTCCTCAAACTTAAACCCCAGAATATCCATCGCGCTGTCTTCGCCATCCGCGAGCGCACTCGGAGTCAACCTGACGATTTCTCGATCGGGCATCGCTGGATGGGTAAAGACTCGGGCATCGATCTGGTCGACGACATCTTTCTTAGACGTCCATTCTTTGAGCAGGTATCCCCCTGCCACTAGCCATTCGTTCGCGTGCATGGGTAACCTCCTAGTCTTGTTTTTCTTCTTCTTTTGCACGACCCGCGAAGATCGCACTCGCCATTCGCATCCCCTCGGAATACGCAACCGGTCCAACCTCTACGATGGGTATCGAACGCTCCCGCTCGTCCACCCAGATCAGGTCCCCCGTGTAGGTCTCGTACTCGGGGTACTCCGACCCGATCCAATAACGGGCTTCAGCGAGCTTTCCGCCCTCCATAACTTTGCACGATGCGAAGCCGCCGCGAACCGGGTAGCCGAGCGTTCTGCAACGCCCCAAGGCGTAATTGAGCTGTTCGAATTTCCCTTCTGCAAACGTGCTCAACGCACTGGCTTTGGGGTCGAGCTTTTCTGGCTTGGTGAACGTCTCTCTGAATAGCTGTTGGAGCTTTTGTTCGTAGCCGAGCTCCATTGCGAGCTCTCTGAAATCATCGAGCTCAGGGATAAGAACTGGATGCGGAATAGTGAGAGCGGCTGAGTCGAGCCATCGGGTCTCACCGTCAAGATTTACGATTCCGATCCCCTTCTCCGACGCGCCCAGGAAGAAGCCGAAGTCTTCGTCATCAGCGTCTTTGAGAGGAGACACAACCGCGAACTCCAAGAATGTTCGCCATGCGGAGTCCTTCCAAACACTTTCGGCCAGCGCTCGCGGAACAGGCAGCGAGCGTAGCATCCAAGACTCAACATGCTCTCGGCACTCTCTTTCGTGATCGTTGAGCCATAAAAGCGCGAGCTGAAGCTCTTCATACTCAGACGTGCTTTTGACCTTGCTCGGCACTGATTTTAGAACCTTTCCGCTCGAATTGCGGCAAATGATCTTCGCGTCCTCAACGCTAAGCTCGTATTCGCCCGCTCCAACCCATCCCTTCTCCATGGAACCTCCGCGCTCTAATTGGTAGCGCGGAGGGTACTTCCTTCCCAAGAACGCGACAAGCACCTTTGGTTTCCCAAAGGTGCTTCGACTAAGCCCTAAGCTCTTGGATCAAGGCGAATCCTAGACGAGGTCGATGGTCATTTCGCCCTCTTGAGGCGGACGGAAAACGTTAATCGGAATCTTGAGATAACGGACCTTATTGGCCTTAGGTTCCGGTAGCCTTCCGGCATCCACGTTGACCTGAACACTTTGGAAGAGCAGCTTTGGTGCTGAGAGGGTCTTGTCGCGTGCCTCACGCCACTCAACGAACTCCTTCTCAGTCGTCGAAGCTCGAAGCGCCACGTTCTTTTCCTTCTGCTCACCGATGGTGGCCATATATTGAAGCTCACGGCCGTTTGGCTGGTAGTCGTGGCCCACCCACACCTTGGTGTCTTCTGGCAACGAGTAGAGCTTGTTGTGAATCGAGTGATACATATCCGTGGCACTACCACCGGGGAAGTCGCAACGCCCGGTTCCACCGTCTGGCATAAAGAGCGCGTCACCCGTGAAGACATTGTCTTCGAATCTGAGCGTTGTGCACGCGGGAGTATGGCCAGGTGTGAAGATCACATCGAATTCCAAAGAGCCAGCCTTGTACGTTTGACCCTCATCAAAGAGTTGGTCGAACTGCCGGCCGTCCGTCGGGAAATCCTCAGGCAAATCGAAGACCCCTTTGAAGACCTTCTGCACATCAGTGATACGCTTTCCTACAGCGAGCTTTGCGTCGGGAAAGACTGATTTGATTACTCGCGCACCGCTGAGGTGATCGGCATGTGCATGTGTTTCAAGGATATAGTGAAGCTTGAGGTCGTTATCCTTCAAGAACTTCACCACCTCTTCCACAGACTCCGTCCAAGTCTTGGACGCAGCGGGTTCGTAGTCGAGGACTGGGTCGATGACCACAGCATCCTTGGTGTCCGGATCCCAGACCACGTACGTAAGTGTCCAGGTGCGATTGTCGAAGAAATGTTTGATTTCCATGGTGTCCTCCTTAGGACTTATTTGGATGAAACGGTCGCGGGGAGAGCCTCACTGCCCTCGCTCGATGATGCACGCCGGTCCAACCATTGTTGAAAGTTCGTGTGTAAAAACATCCCAGAAAGCATCGCGATCACAAATGTGAGCGCAGACATCCCTGAGGCAAGTGAAACAAGACCGGGGCCTGGACAAAATCCAGCCATTCCCCATCCGATGCCGAAGAGCGCAGACCCTGCAACCAATTTCTTGTCGATCGTACGATTGGTAGGTACGGCGAACTTCGGGGCCACAAAGGGCTTGGGCCTTTTCATGATCAATCGGAACAAGACGGCGTACACAATCACTGCACCGCCCATTACGAAGACCAACGTAGGGTCCCAGTTTGCCACATCGAGGAATCCGATCACTCGTTCTGGCTTAGTCATTTGGGCCAATACGAGGCCCACCGAAAAAAGAGCACCTGATACCAATGCTACAACTTGAGGCGCTGCCATGATTAACCTCCAAATCCGTTAAAGAGGGCCACGGTAACCATACCTGCCCCGATGAATGTCAAAGTCGCGACGAGCGAGCGAGGTGAGAATCGACTCAAGCCGCACACGCCGTGACCGCTGGTACAACCGCTACCAAGACGAGTGCCGAAGCCGACCAAGAGGCCTGCTGCGACAACCCAGAAGGTAGACCGAGGACTCGCCGTGAACGCTTCCGGCATCAAAAGTGCCATCAAGAAGCCTCCACCGAGGAGCCCAATTAGGAACATCAGTCGCCAACTCACCTCGCCACGAGTGGGAGAGATTAAGCCGCCAGTGATACCCGATATCCCTGCGATGCGTCCGTTGAACGCCAAGAGCAGCGCAGACGCGAGACCGATGATGCCTCCCCCTAGCGCTGCTGTGATCCAAGTTTGTACTTCCATCTTTCACTCCTTAAGTGATGTCCGCCTTCTACTAGAGCAAGCTTGGTGCCAACTCAGATTCCCCCTGTTTCTGTGCGATTCATCGCTTCTTTTGCACCAGAGTTGAAACAGCTGTTGCAACAACTCACATCTTAGGATGGCGAAGAGCCTAATTAGAAACACGACGCGGTGTGTACCAATGGAATCCGACCCAGATGAAGGTCAGCGCATTGGAAGTCGCGATGAAGAGATAGGTGTATTCAGGAAATGAGGCGGCGAGTAACGAGGCCGCAAAATGCGTGACACACGCGTAAGCGATTCGCATCTTGGTCATCATCCCGAGCGCAATCACCGCCATGGCATACATCGCGAGCTCAGTGCGCGCCGTCTCCCAAATGGGTACATCGGCTAAGAATCCGCTGAACCTCGACGCCAGCATCGCAAAAAGCATCCCGATCACGACGTACATGATTCGACGGTTAGACTCGGTCTTGAAAAGCATCTTCCGAAGAAGGAAAATCATCGCAAAGCCTGCACCCACAGTACGAATCATCCACCAAATCGTGTCTTCAAGCGTGTGGGTCCGGGCGCTCAAATCCAGGTTAATGTGGGACCAAATCGCTGTGCCCACCCAAAAACCTCCAAGCCCCAAGACGAGGAGCGCGCGGGCGGCCCCTCCAACCCTTGGGTCCAACTCGCGGACCCACCTCTCAAGGTCTTCTACCCTTTCACTGAGGGCATCGCGTTCTTGCTTGGCGCGATCCAACGCCTCCACACATTCGGGTGGTGCCGGGTCGAGGTTGGCCAAAATCGACTCAGCCAAATCCAAATGACCGCGCTCCAAATGATAGTGAAAGAGCTGTATCTCAGTCTGACGAAGCCCTTGAGCGGCGGCCTCGTTGCCACTCCATTGCGCGAGAGCTTGCCTGAAACCAAATCGAGCCTCGGCCAAGCGCTCGCTACGCTCCGAGTCTCCAAGTTCACTGCTAACAACCTCATCGAGGGTCTCGCTCGACGCCTTTGTCAGCGCGATAGACCCACGAACTTCGAGATAAACTTCGAGTTCACGTTGAAACGCCTCAACCGAAGCAAAACGTTCCCCCTTATCCGGGGCGAGCGCACGCGATGCGATGTCTTTCAAGAAATCCGGCCAATGCTCGGAAAACGCCGGCAACGCCCCCTCAAAGGCGAGTCTCAATGACTCGAATAACGACTCCGCACCATGGGGTGGTTTGCCTTCAACCACGTGATAAAGAGTGGCCCCCAACAAATAGACGTCAGTGGTAAAATCAACCTCACTCGCGTCGTCGAGCGTCATTTCGGGCGCCATATAGGCCGGCGTTCCTGCAAGGCCGGAAGCCGAATCTCTGCGCGGTAAATAGGGATTCTCTTCCACATCACCTAGATAAAGAGCGAGGCCCCAGTCCATCAGATAGACCTCGCCAAACTCCCCAATCATGATGTTCTCTGGCTTGATGTCGCGGTGCACAATCTGTCGACGATGCGCTATTCGCAACGCGTTCGCGACCTGAATCAAAATATGAATGTGCCAGGCCAAGTCTGGCGAAGCTACCGGGGCCAACTCGGGATCTTGAAGGATCTTTAGCCAGGAGACCCCTTGAATTCGCTTCATCACGAGGAGCGGATCCCCAGTTAGATTGCGCCCCAGATTATGGACCGGCACCACATTGGGGTGCTCCAGAAGCCCCGTGACGTGCGCCTCTTGCACTAGCCCTTGAGCAGCGCGCTGATTCCCGGTCTCTTTTGGCGCTTTGACTGCAACATGGCGCCCGAGCGCCCGTTGCCTCGCCACAGAAATGACTCCCATTCCACCTTCGTCCAACTTGTCCATCAGCTCGAGCTCGGAGACATGCCCGATTTCGGGAAGGAGCTCCATCAGCTCGCTGAGATCTAGGGTGGTGGTGCTCGGGGCAACGGTGGCCGTGCTCGCCATTTGCAACGTGCGCTCATCAAGCCCCAAGGATTCAAAACGTTCTCGGAATTTCACACGTGCTCAGGGCTGACGCTTTGCCGTGTACTTATCGAGCTGACGCTCGGCTGCAAGGAATGCATCTCGAATCGCCACGTAGATATCTTCGTGGGACTCGTCCTTGACCCCGTCTCTTCCCACGTTGATGGTGGTCCCAGGGACCGCAATATCGAGACTCACACTGAACAAATTCCCGCTATTCTGGCTGCGGTGAGATTGCTCCAATACCACCCTGCATCGCTGTACTGCCGCGTAATGGCGCTCGATCTTCTCGAGATACTTCTCCACAGCACTCTTGACTGCTTCTGAAGACTCCATGTCACGAAAAACGATATCAGTTTCAATACGCATAACTTAACTCCGTTCTAACCTCGTAAAATCGAGCATTGCGTGTAATCTAGACACGTTTGGGAAGCATCCCACCTAAAAAGAGATCCGACAAGAGTTTGAATGCTTGCTTTAAGACCATTGATCCTTGGCCTCGTCTTGATGAGTGTTCCACTTTGCGTCTGGGCGCTCTATCCCTTCGACTCGCCGATCAAACTTGCCGCGCTTTTTGCGGTTTTCTTCATCAGCGCAACTTTGATTCGGAAGGCTATTTTAGAGCCTCTGAAGGCGTTGCGTTTCTTTCAAACCTTCGCAAAAAATCACAATTTCAACTGCCACGGCAGCCTGAGCCACGACCCGCTCGTAAACGGCGTTTTTGAAGGAAGAAAATTTGTGGCCGGAATCAGCGCACATATCGCTCGAGATTCCGACGAGAGATACCGCACCATCGTCTCGTCCCCGGTTCAAGAGGGTGTCCCAAGTGGCCTTAGAATTTACGCGGCTGAAACTCAAACATGGTCACACGCACAATCCGGCCGACGCATCATTTCTACCGGCTACGCTGACCTCCATAACGAGCTTGTTTGCGAAGGCTACGAGGGTCATGTGGTTCAATCCTTTGTGAAAGAAGCCCAGACACGCGACGCGATCCTGAAGTTTTTTGAGCGTTATCCGGACACCTTGATTCACGGCGGTGAGTCGCAACTACCCGCGGATCCAGACGGGGCGAGTGGCGTTGTCAGCGTGGCATTTCGTGGGCGCATACTCGATGAGTCCAAACTGCTCGCCGCCATCAACGACGTATGCGCATTCGCTGAATCACTAGAACCTGAGCGCGGCTAAGAGACAATCACAGCCGAACATTGCCATCCCCCGTATTCGCCACCGAGCTCTCTGGCTTTCTGGAAAAGTGGCATCACAAATCGCTCGATTCCCACCACATCCACCGGATGCTCGCCCACGCACTTGATGACGAAGGGGCGCATCGCCTCTTCGTTCTCGACCTCTTCTTGAGTTGTGATTTCAAATCCCATGGCCTCTAAAAAAAGGCCGAATTCCTCGGCGGCGCTCTCATCAGTAAAGGCCGCCGCATGGACCACAGGACGCGGAATATTTGTGAAATCGCCTTGCTCTTGAAGGGCCTGCATTCCCTTGTGCGACGCGAGACGCTGTAGCTGCACTGCATCAGGGCATAAGAAGCCAAAGTAGACGTCCCATTCGGGGTCCTCTGAAGCCCTTCGCGTAAACCTGCGAGCGGGAAAGCGCTCTTGTAGAGTTGCCATGATCTCGTCAGCACAAGGCTCGTCAGAATAGACAAAAAATTCGCGACGCCCATCCACGCTGAGCCGGCCAACAATCGCCCCGCGCGGCCCTAGTTGTTCGGTGATTCCATCAGAAATCTCTTCGAGTTCGTGTTGTTCTGCCTGGGTTGGAAACCCCTGTGAATCCGCGTCGTATAGGACTCGGATCCAGTTCAGATACGGCCAATCCCCAACCTTTCCTTCGTTGAGATAGCTCAGATTCACAAGCATCAATCCAAGATTGGATTGCACAGGTGTTGGATAAATTTCCCATTCCATGGCAAGAACCTCATTCGTAAACGGTCTCGGCGATATCTCTACACGATATTTCTGAATCTGGCACGGAGCCTTGACCTTCAACCCTGAACTCGTGTTTTTATAGACCTATGGACGACGATCTCTTCATCAGCCCCGCCCTCAGAATTCCAAGCGCTGAGCTCACCATGCGCACGAGCAAGTCCAGTGGACCGGGTGGGCAGCATGCCAACAAGACGAGCTCTCGGGTGAGCATCGAGTGGGATATCGAGAATTCCGGCGTCCTGTCCTCGATTCAGCGCGCGCGATTGCTACGAAATCTATCTACGCGCCTTGTCGGCGAGACCACGCTCGTGGTCCATGTGGACGATTCGAGAAGTCAGCATCAAAACCGAGAGATCGCGCTCAAACGGCTCGCTGAGATCGTGCTCAAGGCTTTGCGTGTTCAGAAAAAGCGCGTCGCCACTAAGCCATCGCGTGCCGCCAAAGCCAGAAGAATCGATGCGAAAAAGAAAGTCGGCGCCAAAAAGAAGATGAGGAATAAACCTAGCTTTGATGAGTAGGTGACATCCCGCTACTTTTTTTGGTGCACAATCTCCAAGTTTCGTGTTTATTCTAGCGAACTAACGCACAGAGCGACTCAACCTCGGGAGAGGCCTCGACTTGAGGTTAAAAATAGGCTAAACCCTATCGCCCTATCCCGATGAGGGAGTTGAGTTGACGCTTCTTGCAAGCTCTTTAGGAGTGAATATGGCTAAGAAAAGCACCGAAAAAGTAGTCCACGATGAACTCACGGAAGAAGATCTTGAGCACTTCAAGCAGCGGCTACTCCAAGAGCGAGAAGATATGCTCGCCAAACTTAATCGCCACTTGAATGAGGCTATGGTCGACAACGAACGACCCGCTGACGAGCTCGATCAAGCCGGAAGGATTTCCGACCAGGCCTACCTGATGCGCCTTGCTGATAAAGAGCAGAAGCTCATCAAGCAGATCGACCGCGCACTGGCTAAATTTGAATCGGGTGAATTCGGCCTCTGTGAAGGAACCGGCGAGCCGATTTCCCGCAAACGCCTCGAAGTGCGACCTTGGACTCGATATAGCATCGAGTACAAAGAGCAGCTCGAGCGTGAAATGGGCAAAAGCCGCCGCCTCTGAAATTCTATGGGCCGCAAGACTGACCAGCGCGACGCGATTCGCAACGTCTTTAGACGTGCCCAACGCCCGCTCACCGCGAATGAAGTCTTAGACCGAGCCGCCGAGTCCGTCCCTGGACTCGGTATCGCCACCGTTTACAGAAATATCAAACGCCTGCACGAAGACGGTTGGTTGATTCCGGTTGATTTGCCGGGTGAACCCTCACGATTTGAGCTGGCGGACCGCGAGCATCACCACCATTTTAGGTGCGATGATTGTGGTAAAGTTTACGATATTCCGGGCTGTCATGCGCCGGATGACCACGCTCCTGCTGGCTTTCAAGTGACTCGACACGAGGTCTGGCTTTTTGGAATGTGTCCGGAGTGCGCCGCCTAGGCGCCGGACTCTTTGTCACGCGCGCTTAGAGCTTTTTTAGAGAGCACAAACTTGGGTGGGTCGTGATCGCAGCAATCGGTATGTTGGTGATGGTCGTGATGGTGGTTGTGGTGATGCGAGTCCTCGCAGGGTGAATCACATTCGTCTCCGCAATGTTCGTGACCGTGATGGGTACCGAGAATTGAGATTTTGTTGAGAAACGTTCGAACTCCCGTTCGAGCCGTTGCGTCCAGAACAAGCACGCCCAAGAGAACCAAGCTCGTCCACGAAACCCATGAGAAATCGTGGATTCCGGAATCAAGGCTCGCAAGTTTGAACCCCGGCAGTATGGCGTTCACGCCCAATCCCAGAAGCACGGCCAAAACCCACACCGAAGACCCGAAAACAATCGCGGTCTTTCGAGAGTGCAGCGTGCTCAAGACGCCGAACGTTGTGACATTTGTGGCAGGTCCGCTGAGCAAGAAGGCCAAGGCGGCGCCGGGTGATACACCGGCAAAGATGAATGCTGCAGCGATTGGAGTCGCACCGGAGGCACACACGTAGACTGGAATACCAACCAGGCCGAAAAGCACCACCTCAGCTCCAAAAGGTAGGCCACCAAGCCAGCTCGCAAACGACGCTGGCTCGAAAACGGCGGCTACGGCGAGCCCGGTCAGAATCCATGGAGCCGTTTCGTCCACAACCTCTCGAAGGTGTCCTTTGATTTCCTTGATTGTCGGCCTTGAGAAGGAAGTATCGGCTTCCTGCTCGGCCACAGGAAAGGGTTTGGCAATTCGCCCCATCAAGAGGCCTACCAAGAGCGCTAAGATTGCAGCCGCCCCAAGCCTCAGGCCGGTCAATTCGGCACCGAGCAGGGGCAAACTTAAGACCAGCGATTCGATTCCCAACTCAGGCGTGGCAACCAAGAATGCTCCGGCCGCAGCTGGCGGAACACCAGCACGAATCATCCGATCGTAGATGGGCACAACGCCGCATGAGCAAATGGGAAGCGGTAGTCCAACCAAAGTCCCTTTAAGAGCGAGCGTGGCGGAATTCCCTTGTCGCAACCAGCGAGGAACACCCAATTTCCAGACTGCTCCGATAATCGCAGCGAGTACAAACCCGAGGAGTAACGGTCCCGCAGACTCGAGCGAAAGCGCGAGAAGACGGGAGAAATAGCCCTCGTCGTGGTGCGAATGCCCATGGCTCGCACCGAGCTGCATCACCCCCACGATACCCAACACCCCGGCAAGTGCGCCTAGCGTCTGAAATATTGGCGACTCCTTGGCCCCTTCTGTTCCATGAGCCCTATGAAGCACTACATGAAGTAACGAGCCCGCCACAAACGCCTGAAAAACCGCTACGGGGGCCGTAGTCATCACCGCGGCAATATTATCCCCAACCATGAAACCAAGCACCGTCCCAAACGCTATCACTGAAAGAACAGCCACGCCCCACTTGCGTCCGTATGGCCGCATCATGGCCCAAATCGCCAGTCCGACCGGAAAGCGGTGAAGTAGCACGGCTAGAGAAAGGGGCCGAACGTCGTGGTGGTGGGCTTCGCTACCAAGGGTCAGTCCATCAAACACCGTGTGAAGCACGAGCCCTAGCGCGCCAAAAAAGAGCATCACTTTATGAGTCTTTCCGTGGGATAGCCATCGTTCCAGCACGATCGGGAACCCCACTCCAGCCAGCATGGCAGCAAGAGCCGCCAGGCCACCGAGCTTCCAAGCCTCTGGTAGAACGAAGAAAAAGATCAGTCCACCAATGCTCGCGAGCACCAACCCGTCGACGAACGAGAGTGCTCGGTCATTCGTAGATGCTACCCGGTAGAAGAGCGGGCCGACCATCAAGGCCAGTATCGATGCGATTAGTAGAGTCAAGGGACCATCCGGCATGAACGGAACGTGCTGATACTCGATTATCAATTAGAGGTCAATTGCGTGACATTTTGAACACAAAGACCGCGTATGGGTTCAAATCTGGGTCGGGAACGATTATAGGATGTCCAGCGACCTATCCCAAAATCGGAGCATCTGCCGTGAGCATCCCTGTTGTTGATCTACAAGACCTCTCAAGCCCTACTCTCGAACACCAAGAAGCCGCAGCCCAAGCCATTCTGGAAGGTTTTGGCAAGTACGGCCTCGTCTACATTAAAAATCACGGAATCGAAGACGCGGACCTGACCCGATTCTACGACTCCTTTTTGGAGTTCACTTCTCGGCCAGTCGAAGAGAAGGAAAAGGTTTCGATGCCCGAGATTTGGTATCAGCGAGGTTGGACACCCCCTGAAACCGAACAAGCCGTGGTGGCAGGCGGGCAGCCCGACTTCAAAGAGTGCTACTTCATGGCGCCTGAGCCGCTCGACCCAAGTGCGGCAACGGAATACCCAGAAGTCTACGCCCAGAATGTTTGGCCCGAGAACGCCGAAGTCTTCCAGAAGTCTTACGAATTGATTGGCCACCAGCTCCACGAGATCGGTCTCTTCCTGCTGCGCGGTGCTGCAAAGGCGCTCGGACTTGAGCCATTTCGATTTGAGCAGGCTGTCTACGGAGGCCCCCACGTGACACGATCGTTGCGCTACTTGCCGCTTAAAGACGATCAGGTGAACACCGGCATCCTCTGGGGCGAAGAGCACACCGACTTCAATCTGCTCACCCTACTTCCGGGCGGTCGCTTCCTGGACCCTTCCGGCAGCTATTGTCCAAAGCCAGACTCATCATCCGGCCTTTACCTGCGAACCCGCGGAGATGAAAAGAACCCGGACGGAGAATTGCTCGCCGGTTCAGCTCCCGCAGGTTGTATTGTGGCTCAAGTGGGACAGGAGCTTGAAATCCTAACGGGTGGTCAGTTCTTGGCGACTCCACACGTCATCAAGGCTCCTTCGACTCCCGGCTATTCAAGAGTTTCGATGGCGCACTTCATCCACCTTCACGCACATCAAGTGCTCTCTCCACTTCCGAAGTTCAGAACTGATGATGCCCTTCGTGCTTATAGCCCTCCGGTTCTCGCGGGAACCTACGGCATGAAAACTTTGGTGGATATTGGGCTAGCGCCGACCGATGTGCTGAACCATCTCGGATATCGCCACTACGACCGCTTGAGCACGATTCGCGCTAAGTCATGAGTGAGTCGAGCTCACTGAGCGTGATCTGGTAGGACTTGCCACAATACTGGCAACCCATTTCCAAATCCTCTCCATCATCGATCATCTCTTGAATCTCAGAAGGGTTCAGTGAACCGAGTGCGTCGAGCACGCTCTCTTGATTGCACGTGCACCCAAACTTCACCTCGGACTCGAGAGTGAAATGGCCGGCGCCTCCAAGAAGGTCGAGCAAGAGCAAGTCAGGGTGCTGTTCCCACCACTTCGCCTCGATGCCTTCGAGCGCACGAATCACCTCTTCCATCACCTCTCTTGAGGCGCCCGGAAGAACCTGAACCATGAACCCTCGCGCGGACTTGGTCACGCCCCCTTCAACATCCACGTGGAGACCAACCGTAGCCACGACCTGTTCTGACTGGAGCATGTATTGGGTCAAGGTCGCCGTCATATCGGTCTCGGCTTCCACCATGCCTTGATGCAGTTGACCGTCTTCGAGCACACGGGAGACCTGAAGGATGGTCTGTTCACCGAAGTTTGGGCATTTTCCGGAAACCACACCACGAAGGAGTCCATCGGGATGGGAATCCGCAAAACACGACCCATCCTTGGTGCGAAGGCTAAGTTGGAGTCGCTGGTCAGGCGCCATTTCAACCCGAACCAGTACCGCGGCGAGTCCGACTTGCCCCAAGATTTCCGAAACTCTGTCGCGCTGCTCGCTCAGCGGTTGAGCGCCCAGCTGTGCGTCCATCAACCCTTGAACTGCCTCGGTTGCTTCAACCACGATCGCTCGAAAGCCCCCACCCGCGCTCAATCCCTTTAGTACTCTATTGCTCATTTGAACCTCATCGACTTTCCGAGGGCTCAATAGCTTAGTTTGAATGAAGCTGGAAGGCTGGCAATGGGGAGGAACCTAAGAAACTCGGCGAAAGACGCCGATGACCTTTCCGAGGATGGTCGTGTCTTGCCCCGGCACCGCGTAGATGGGCTCCATTGCGGAGTTTGCCGGCTGAAGCCTGATACGTCCGGATTCCCGGTAAAAACGCTTCACAGTGGCCTCTCCGTCAACCATAGCCGCCACGATTTCACCATTGCGTGCCTCTTGCTGACGCTTCACAAAGATATAATCGCCGTCGAAGATGCCATCTTCGATCATCGAGTCGCCTCGCACTACAAGGCCGAACACATCTGTAGGTTTCCCAATCAGCCCCTCGCCCAGCGTGACGTGGTCGTCCGCGTTCTCGATGGCCGCGATGGGCGAGCCCGCCGCAATTCGACCAACAATCGGGATGCTGTGAACGTTCTCCAACACCGGAACATCCTCTCCAAAAGGCATTCCGTGCGGCGTAAACACTGGGCGAATCGCCCGCGACTTGGCGTCTTCGCGTGAGAGGTAGCCCTTCTTCTCAAGGGCTTTCAGGTGATCGTTCACGCCATTGGTCGACTTGATCTGCAATTCTTCCCCTATCTCGCGGATAGTCGGAGGAAAGCCGGTCCCTTGGATGTGTTCGATGATGAATTCGAGGACTTCAATTTGTCTGTCCGTGAGCTCTTTTTCGGGCTTTTCCATGCGCTCGACCTCAAGAATGTGTTTCGACCACTTGCGTGGATCTGGTGAACGGATGTAACTTACTGAACATCTGTACCACGTGTCAACAAATAACAATGAATGACATCCGATTAAAATGCATCGCCAGTGGGTCTAGCGCAAACGCTTGGCTCTTCAAGGCTTGGGAAACACGGATTCTCATCGACGCGGGGGCCAGTGGTTGCAGAATATTGGACGCGGTCGAGGAGTTTGGCCCAATTGACGCCATCGTCGTCACCCACACACATTCCGACCATATCAAAGGGTTAGCCAAGGTTATGGAGACGCTGAAAGTGCCGCTTCTCGCTAGCCTGCCGACTCTCAAACACCTTGAACTGGGTGGAGTTGAACTCAAGACCAACAAGGCTCATACGCTCAAAGACCTGGATATCAGGGCGTTCCGCGTATCCCACGACGCAGTTGGAACCATTGGACTAAGACTCTCTACGACCAGGTTTTCCATGGGATTCATCACGGATACGGGCGTGTTTAACTCCTCCATGGCTAAATCCTGTGCAGACCTAGATACACTGGTGATCGAGTCCAATCATGATGCCGAGATGTTGATGCGTGGGCCCTACCCTCAGACCCTGAAGAGAAGAATTGCTGGTCCAAAGGGCCATCTTTCAAATGCGCAAGCGCTCGCATTTGTAAACCATGTCGCCACTCCCAGGCTTACGAATCTAGTGCTCGCCCACTTGAGCGAAACCAATAACTCGCCCGAAGTCGCGAGGGCGACTTTTGCGGGTCTTGAGACAACTGTCCATGTCGCCACACCTGACGGCGGCGTGGATTTTTCCCCTGAGATCTCAAATATTCAGGACTCGAGCGAAAGGCAGCTCAGTCTTATTTGACGGCCTTCATACAGCCACACACGATTCGGCAGCTGAAGGTATCTTGGTGCCAATAGGTGTCGATAGCGTCCACGATATAGCGCAAGATCGGGTCCCTATCCGACGAGCGAATCACGCCCAACCAGTGCGGATAGAAAGACTCTCTCACAAGCGCTGAACTCAAGAGTTCTTGACCGGAACCAAAGGCGACGTCCCACGAAACTTCTTCAAACTCGACGTCGTGCAGACCAGCAGCCTGAGCGAGCTCAGCAACTCTGGAGACGTTCAACAATCCCGTGCGCATCTCTTGAGTACGGTTGAGAACGTCGGTGAGTTTATGAGCCCGTAGCGCCTCATCGAGCATGTCGTAAAACTCGGGAAACGAAGAGAGCAGTGGCACGCCCAATACGATGGTACCTCCCACCTGGGTGACTCGACTCAGCTCGCTCAGGGCGTCCTGAGTTTGGGTCAAAGATGCGACTCCGTTGACGCAAATCGTGGTTTTGAACACATCGTCTGCGTAGGAGAGTGCACTTACCTTTTGGGGTACGAAGAAGATCCTCTTTTGCCCGGCTTCATCGATTCGGGTTCTCGCTTGGTCGAGCATCGCGCGTGAGGGGTCGAGCGCGATGATTCTCGTGTCCTCAGGCGTATCGGTGAGCAGACGGCTTGGGACGTAGCCACAACGAGCCTCGGCGACGAGCACACTTGAAGCACTAGGAACCTTAAGTCCAGAAACGCAAGATTCGTAGACGGGTTCGGTCCAGAGTCGCTCTACTGAAGCGCGGTGGGCAACTGCGGCCTGATGTTCGCTCGTCGTATCACTCATGCGAAATGCCGATATCCTTTAAAGTCCTTAGTAATCGGTGTTCCATCGGAAGCCAGAATACGCAAGCCCTCCTCTTGAGCTCGAATCTCGCCGATATCGTAGACGTTCCATTCATGGCGCCGAGCGAGGTCCCAAATCTTGGTCATGCGAGCTGGTGGGGCCACGATGATTAGTTCGAAGTCCTCGCCACCACTGAGCATCCAATCCAGGGGGTCGGTTCCAGTCTCCTCACAGAACTTCAGTAGTTCTGGATGTCTCGGAAGATTGTGGGTTTCGATAGAGGCGCCCGCGCCACTTCGTTTGAGGATGTGTTGTAGGTCTTGTGCTAACCCGTCGCTAACATCGAGCATCGCCGAAGGAACGCCCAGAAGTCCGAGCAGCGCGCCCTCGTGCACGCGCGGTCGAGGGCGCCTATGGGCTTCGATGAGGGCCGGATAGTCGGCCGCATTCACTTCGAACTCTCCCTTCAAAATGGCGAGGCCTGCAGCGGCGATTCCCATTTCACCAAGCACGATGATTCGGTCGCCAGGGAAAGCGCCAGAGCGAGTCACAGGGCCAGCAGGAGATGACTCACCCAGTAACGTAACGGTTACAACGGTGGGCCCGGACGTGCTCGTTGTATCTCCGCCTCCAACGCTGACCTCGAAGCCATTTGGCGTAAGAGCCTCAGCGGCCTGTCGCATCCCCTCCAATAGACCGTCAACGAATGTCTTGTCGTCGTTTGGCCCGAGTGTGAGGTTGAGGAAAAACGCTCCGGGACCACCGCCCATGGCTGCGATATCACTCAACGAGGAGGCTAATGCCTTCCAACCAATATCTTGCGGCGAGGAGAAGTCGCGGCGGAAATGAACTCCCTCGACAAGCGTATCCGTGGTGACCAGATCGAATCGACCCGGGTCCAAGATCGCACAATCGTCGCCTATTCCAAGAGTCACGCCCTCAGGTGTGGGAAAGACCGTTGCGATTCGTTCTATGAGTTCAAACTCATCGTACATTTAACGTCCTTTGACGCATCAACCGAAATAATACACCAGTATTAACACAATTATCACTGCCCACATGCCTGAGACTACCCATAAGAGCACTCGGCGCACTTTTTCTGTGGCATCCGAGAACTGTGCGGCACTCGCCTGAGCCTGAGCTTTGGCTACCATAACACGAGATTGTAGGCCGGCAGCAATTTCTCTCAAAAACCCTTTTGCCAGCTCATCATCAGGGTTTTCGACCAGATGCGAGCGCAGTTTTCTCGAAGCAAACTCCCATGCTTCAAGGCGCCGAATGGTCTGGGCAAAATCGTCGAATCTCTCTTCGCCCCAATCTTCCTTGAGTCGCCGCCACATTAAGTCAGCCTCGTCCCAGGCGTCTTCTCGCCCAGCCGGCGGGCGGTCCCACGGCGCCTGTCCGGGGGCAAATTTGCGAGATTCCTCAATATTGAGGCCGCAACGCATGCAATGGTCTTGGTCGAGCTCGAGAAGCTCATAGCACTTTAAACATCGGGGCCCGTTTCCGGGAGACGGGAGAAGGCGGCGAAACGCTTCTTCTTCGAACTCTTGCCTTTCGATTTGTGCAGGGTTTGGTGCCCTGGTGGGAAGTGGCTGTGATGGCTTAGTCGCGGGGGCTTCGGCACTTTGAGGCATGTCCAATTTGTTTCGAAATCCGCAGTTCTCGCAGACGAGTGCAACGTCAGCCCCTTTGACATCCAACGCGGCTTCCCCCACGTGGGAACACTTTGAACACCTGATCTCCATCAGTCCATCACCATCGAAAAGATCGACGCACCCTCAATAGGCGCCGGGGCAAAGCAAAGCGCGAAGATACACAGACACACAAGAGCCTCAAACCTCGATTGAGAGGTGAGGCTCCGACCGGTGGCGATCGGTGGGTGCCGAACCCCCGTCAACGCCACAAACCCGGCTATGAACAACCAGCCCGAGAAGAGAAATATGCCGAACCCAAGAAGAATCAAAAACACGAACCAAACCCAGCGATTCCACGATTCAAAGGACGTGTAGGCGATATGACCACCATCAAGTTGTCCAACAGGCACCAGATTGAGCGCGGTCAAGAGACAACCAGTCCAACCCGCCATCGCCATCGGACCGAGGAACACATCGTGACCGCTCGGGATCTCAGGAAAAAAGAGACCTTCAGCAAGGATGAGTAGAACCGAGTCGCCAAGAAACATGGTTTGGGAAAGGTCTTCGGGAAGCGGCCGGATATCGCTGAAAAAAACTCCCAAGAAGAGGACCGGAACCGTGACGATAAATCCGGCTATCGGACCGCCGCTTCCTATCTGCAAGAGATCGTCCCGCCTTATTTCCTCCAAGTTCATCTTGATGAACGCGCCAAAGGTTCCGAGAAATGGCAAGAGACCGAGTCCCGGAATAGGAAGCGCGGGCATGAAAGTTGGGAAACTCGCCTCGACCCCAAAACGCAGGCACCGAAGATAGTGGCCAAGCTCGTGGGCAAGCAGAATCAAGAAGAGTGGAATGGCATACGAAATGCCGTCAATCCACGCGTCAGCGCTAGCCCAAACTTGAAGCTCAAAAGGGTCCGATCCCCCCATGGTTACGCCGGCCATAAGCATCGTGCAGAAGCTCAGCGCCATCAGCAAGAGGTGCTTCAAGTTCATAGCGGACTCACCTGGCCTTCAATATCCATTCGGAATAAGGCCGACTCGCGCTCGATTCGTCCCTCGACAAATCTCGTAGCCCCGCTTGCGCCCGTGATTTCCCCCAGGGCGCTGGCTTCGGAGGCAACTTTCGCGCGACCACTCTTTCCAACCTTTGAGAGCCACCACACGGCGTCAAAAACCTCAGCCTCAAGACTTGTTGGAAAGCGGCCGTATTTCGCATCAAAGAGACGCTCCAATTCCTCAGCCCGCCCACCCTGAGAGCTTCCTCCATAAGAATCTAGAATGATGGCTCCAGCAGCTTTGGCGCCAGTGAGCGCCATGGTTTCTCCGCGCCAGCCTCCGAGACCCAAAAGTTGGACAGCTGCTCCTTTCCCACCATCACCGTTTTGGATTCCCACGAGCGGCAAAAAACCCAGAATTCGCGACACGTTGACATGGTGATCTGGGATGAAAAGCACGTCGAAGTCGATTTGTCTTCTAAGGCCCGTGGCCACGTAGCCATCTCTATCTGGTCTGAGATCTTTGCGGTCTCTACCCACCCACCGACGAGACCCTACAAGCTCTTCGAGTGCTCGTCGAAAGTTGGGCTTTTCCAGCGGGTAAGTCGCATAACGTGTGACGTTTCCGTCTGGCCACGCTCTCAAAAAACCTCGAGCCGCACTTCGTCCATAATCGGATTTCGGGGCCAAAATCGCAGCCCGTTTTCCGCGCAACTCAACGTCCAATTTCGACACCAGCTCCGCGGCATCCTCTTCGGGCGAAGTGCGCCATCGCCAAACGGTTTTAGGTCCAAAAGACTCTTCTACCCGCGGGTCTGGGCAAAGGCTAACCATGGGTAGACCCAGTCGCCTCGCATGTGCCGCAGCGGCCATGCTCTCGCTGACGCCAATCGGGCCCAAACATGCGGCCACAGACAATGCCGCGAGCTTCTTGACGCACTCCGCTGCTTTGAGAGGGTCGGCCTCAGTGTCCAAGATCTCAAGGATCACACCGCCCTCTTCGGCACCCAATTCAGCTGCCTCACGGATGGCTTGGCCGAGAGGGCTAAACTCTCCACTAAGCGGGGCGAGAAGGCCAATGCGAACGCGGGGCGCAAGCGCGAAGGCCTGTGGGGTCAAGCCAAACGCTATTGCTCCACCCACGAATTCGCGTCTCGAAATCAAAAAAGATCCTTCATGCGCTCAAAAAAGCTCTTGCGCTCTGGTTCTACATTCTCGCCGCTAATCTGGGCAAATTCCTCAAGAATTTCTCGTTGACGGTCGTTGAGATTGACCGGGGTCTCTACGACCACTTTGACGCGTTGGTCTCCACGCTTGTTTCCACGCTTGAAGCCTTTGGAAGCCAAGCGGAAAACCTTTCCAGTTTGAGTTCCCGCAGGGATCTTCATGCTGACCTTGCCGTCCAACGTTGGAACATCCACCTTGGCTCCGAGCGCAGCCTGCGTGAAGCTGATGGGAAGAGTGCAGAGAACGTCATCACCTTCTCGCTCGAAAAGCGCATGTTCTTCGAGTCGAACCACGATGATCAGGTCACCTGGGTTTCCGCCATTGGAACCCGGCGCACCGCGGCCGCTCCACTTCAGTTTTTGGGAGTCCGCGACCCCTTGTGGAATGTCGATTTCGAGCGGTTCCTCGGTCTTCTTTCTTCCCGCTCCGCCGCAGGAGCGACACGGCGATTCAACGACTTTGCCAACTCCGCTACACCTTGGGCAAGGCCTCGCAAATGCCATGAATCCTTGTTGGATCCGAACCTGCCCCACGCCACCACATTGACCACATTCAGAGACGCTGGTTCCAGGAGTTGCGCCTGAGCCACTACAAACCTCGCATTCCTTGTTCACCGGCACGCGGATGGTCTTCTTGGCTCCGGTGTGCGCTTCCTCGAACGTCACACTCACTTCGACCACGTAGTCTGCGCCGCGACTCCTTCGGCCGCCTGCGAAACCTCCGCCAAACATGGAGCTCAAGAAGTCCGCAAGGTCTACGAACTCCGGCGAGAAACCACCGGCACCGCCGGGAAAACCGCCAGGGAAGCCATCAAAGCCTCCAGCGGGGAAACGGTCGTAAGTCGAACGTTTTTCAGGATCACCAAGTACGTCGTAGGCTTGACTAATCTGCTTGAAACGCTCTTCAGCCTCAGCGTCACCCTGGTTGTGGTCGGGGTGAAACTTGAGAGCAAGCTTTCTGTAAGCAGACTTGATCTCCTCTTGCGACGCACTCTTATCGACTCCAAGAATCGCATAGAGGTCGGGTTTTGACATCTTTTCCTACCCGGAAGTATCCGTATCAAGGCCAGCATACATGGCCTCTGCAAGTCTGTACGCCGAAGCCTCGAGACTTGCAATAATGGCTTCGAGTTCTTCCTTATTGGCGTCCTCAAGAAGCTCTTTTACGGTTTGAACGTCATAGGAGATTTCCTCACGCTCATCAGGCGTGAGGAACTCGCCGTATTCCCCGAGACTTCGCTCGGTGGAGTAAACCAATCCTTGCGCTCGGTTCCGAAGCTCAATCATGGCCTTCTTTTCGGAGTCGGATGATCGATGTTCGTCGGCCTCTTGAATCATGCGCTCAATATCGGCTTCAGAAAGTCCGCCGTCAGCCACAACCGAGACCGATTGTTGGCGTCCGGTACCGAGATCTCGAGCGTTAACGCTCACCATCCCGTTTTCATCGATCTTGAACGTCACCTCGATCTTCGGAAGTCCACGAGGTGCAGGTGGGATACCGTGCAACTCAAACTTCGCGAGGCTCTTATTCTCGTCCGCCATGGCACGCTCACCCTGTAGGACGTGAACGCGCACCATTTCCTGATTGTCTTTGGTCGTACTGAAGACTTCTGAATACGTGCATGGAATGGTGGTATTGGCAGGGATGAGCGGCGTAAATACGCCACCCATGGTCTCAATACCAAGCGTCAAGGGTGTCACGTCCAGAAGGAGAACATCTGTGAGTTCACCACGAACGATACCGCCCTGAATTGCAGCTCCCATGGCCACGACTTCGTCTGGATTAACGGTCTTGTCCGGCTCTTTCTGGAAGAAAATGGCAACCTGTTGGCGAACGAGCGGCATGCGCGTCATCCCGCCCACCAGGATGACCGCGTTGATATCCTTTTTGGAGAGACCAGCTTCGCGAAGCGCTTGGCCACATGGGTCGAGCGTTCGCTTGACGAGCTCCCCGGTCATCTTTTCAAACTCGGCGCGCGTGAGCACGCGTTCGATATGTTTTGGTCCGGTTGCGTCGGCAAAGATAAAGGGCAAGCTGATGGTTGTCTGCTCGAGACTCGAGAGCTCCATCTTGGCTCGCTCTGCCTCTTCTTTTAACCGCTGCATAGCCATATTATCACCACGCAGATCCGCGCCTGTTTCCTCTTTGAAGCCGCTGACAAGCCAGTCGATGATCGCGTAATCGAAGTCTTCACCACCGAGGAATGTATCGCCGGAGGTGGAGAGCACGCTGAACACACCATCAGCGAGTTCGAGGATGGAGATATCGAAGGTACCTCCTCCAAGGTCGTAGACAGCGACTTTCATGCCGTCTTGACTCAGATCGGCACCTGACCCAAGGCCATAGGCCAAAGCTGCAGCGGTTGGCTCGTTAATGATCCTTAGAACATTCATGCCGGCGATTCGTCCCGCATCACGCGTAGCTTGGCGTTGCGCGTCGTTGAAATAGGCAGGAACCGTGATGACAGCGTCAGTGACATCTTGACCCAAGAAGTCTTCGGCCTGTCGCTTGAGGTCGGCCAGAATGAACGAAGATATCTCAGGCGGTGAGTACTCTTTCCCTTTAACCCGCACCCATGCGTCACCCGATTCAGACTCGACAACGCCGTAGGGAACAGATTCCATCACGCGGCGAACCATTTCATCGTCGAACCGTCGCCCCATCAGGCGCTTAACAGCAAAAACGGTATTTTCGGGATTGGTCTCAGCCTGGCGTCTCGCAAGCACACCGACAAGTCTTGAGTCGTCTGAAAAGGCGACTACCGACGGAGTTGTGCGCCCCCCTTCTGAGTTCGGAATAATGACGCGCTCAGTCCCATCAATGAAACATACGCAGGAGTTAGTTGTTCCGAGGTCAATACCGATCGTTTTGGACATTCCTCAATCCCCGAGCTTAGGTGCTCTCACTCTTCGCTTTCTGCCGACTCGATTGACTCTTCCTCAACCGGCTGGCTCTGGTCCTCTTCGCTTGAAACGTTATCTTGAGGTGCTTCGACACGTTTTGCAACCGCAACCAACGCAGGACGCAACAATCTGTCGTGCAGAAAGTATCCTTTTTGATATTGCTCAACGATCACACCGGTATCGTGTTCGCTGGACTCAACCTGCTGAATCGCTTCGTGCTTCTGGGGGTCAAAGTGCTCACCGCGTGCATCAAATTGCACCACGCCGTGCTTTTCCAAAGAAGACACAAACTGCCGAGAGACCATACGCACGCCTTCCGCGATATTTGCGCCCGCCTCGGTTTTTTCCGCGTGATCGAGCGCTCGCTCAAGGTTATCGAGCGCTGGTAGCAACTCCTGAACGACCCTATCGATGCCGTACTTTCTGAGGTCTTCGCGTTCTCGCGCGGCACGTTTTCTAAAATTGTCGAGGTCAGCGGCGGAGCGCATCAATCGGTTCTTCAGGTCATCGCGCTCCTCTTCAAGAGACACCAATTTATCGTTGAGTTCTTGGATAAGAGCGTCATCAACTACAGCCACTTCACCAGCTTCAACGACCTCCGCCACACTCGATTCAGAATCAGGGCTTAAGAAGAGGTCTTCCAGGATTTCTGGTGCCTCGTCCACCTCAGGTGAGGAGGGCTCGACATCGCCGTCTTGGTCATCAAAGGGGATAGGCGTTCCAAACTCATTTTCTTCAGTCAAAACATACCTCCGGACTCACACCGGTCAGAACCACTGGGTTAGACCCATCTGAAAACAACAGGTGGCAAGCCACCTTACAATTAGTTTTGATTCGAGTCGTCGTCTCGGGCAGTGTTTAACACACCTGCAACTCTCTCGACTAGCGGAATTATGCGCTGATAGTCCATCCTCATGGGCCCGAGCACACCGATCATGCCAACCGGCTCTGGCCCTTGATAGAAGCGGCAGACCACCAAACCAAGGTCACGCGCCCAATCGGATTCTTCAAGCTCGGTACCAATAGCTACGCTCGGTCCTGCGGCCGATTCAATGCGGTCCAGAATTTCAATCAGCCTCTCACGTTCTTCCACCACGCGAACCACCTCTCGAAGCCTGTCCATATCTGAGGTCAGCTCTGCGATATCGAGGAATTTCGTCAGCCCTTCAACGCGTAATTTGGTCTCCTCGTTCGAAGATGCGACCTGCTCGCCCACCCTAAGCGCCGACTCCTCGAATTGCCGCTTCGCGCTTCGAGCCATCTTGAGTTCATCGCGAATCCTCAGGCGCATCTGGTCCAAGGTCTGCCCCGTGACATACTCCACGAGGTAATTCTGCATTTGATTGAGAGCCAAGAGGTCTAGAGGGTCGTCGAGATGGCACATCCTCTCGATAACTCTTCCTTCCTCAGTGACCAAAATTGCTAGAATTCTGTGGTCAGAAATCGAGACTAACTTCAAATCCCGAAGGCGCACCTGAGAGAGTTGAGGGCCGAGCACTAGGCCAGCGAAGTTGGTCAACTGGCTTAGGATCGCCCCAGCGCGGCTCGCGTTGGACTCGAGATCACTCTCATCGCTAAGTTCGGCGAGCCCAATCGAGATGGGCGCGGCGTGAGATTTCAGTGCGATTTCATCGACCCACTGCCGAAGTCCAAGTGCTGTAGGAACTCGGCCTGCCGAGGTGTGCGGCTGTGTGAGCAACCCCATCGACTCAAGGTCCCCCATGACGTTTCGGATCGTGGCAGAGCTCACATCGAGCTGAGATTCCCGAGCGATCGTAGCGCTCGCCACGGCCTCGCCTCGTTGGATATAGGTGTCCACGATGTAAAAGAGCACCCCTCGCTGCCGCTCATTAAGGTCATGTAAAGGTGCCATGGGCTACTCCTGCTCCGACGGGATTCTCCACCACGCCCCAAGATTGGCACCCAGCGCGCTGACGGCAAGTGCCGGTAGCACAATTACTGAAAATTGTAGGACATGAAGTATCGCAGCAAATGCGCCAACACGGCCCCCTACCTGCTCCAGAGAGACAAAGAGCCCAGCGCCAAGCATGACAAAGAATTGAAAATTGCCGGCCATCGCCGGCCCCGCAGGGATCATGATCCCAACCACCAACACACAGAGCATGGTCAACGCATCAAGGGGTCCAATTTCAAGACCAAAGCCAAACGAAGCCAAACACCACATCGTCAGCGCGTTGAATCCCCAATACACGGCCGAAAGCCCGATGAACGCCCCCAAGGTGTTCGCATTTCCAACTCCTTTGAGCCCCAAAATAAAGGCATCCAACATACCGGCCGCCTTGTGGCCGATTCCTCCGGGGATTTTTTCCGCGACTGCGTTCACCCAGCGCATGGTCCACTCGCGTTTGAACCAGGCCATCAAACAAACGGTGAAGGCAGGAATGAACACCGATGCGCTTATGATGCCACCGGCCATGATCGACGAAGTAGAGGCATCACCGCTGTAGAGGGTCAGGGTCAGAAAAAGTAGGCCCGTGATCACGAGGCCGTCCATCACACGCTCCACAACGGCAGTTCCGAGTCCTGCGCTCATTGGAACCGCTGTGTGTCTGGCCAAGAGCACCGGACGCACGAACTCTCCAAGACGCATCGGAAAAAGCAATATGGCGGCAAAACCAACGGTCGAAATTTCGGCCACTGTCCGCGCATCTACCTCAGCGATGGGCTTGACCAGATAGTACCAGCGCCAAACACGGGCGAAATGGGAAATGCTGTAGAGGACAAACGTTGCGACAAGAACGGGCGCGATCTCTCCCCATACCAACGCATCCAAGGCCTGAGCGACCTCATCGAGTGGGAGTTCTCGGGCTGCAAGCCAGAAGAAGAACCCACCGATAACCAAGGCAATCACCCCATAAAGTAGGGTTTTTTTCATTCGCCAAATTCACGTCGGATTCGGTCTTTGAGACCTTCCAATTCAGATTCCGATTCCATTTTTCGAAACCGTTTCTCAACGTCGGAAACGCGCGGATCGTCCGTTTCGCGTTTTGACTCCGCAGCGCCGGGATTTGCAGCGGCTTTGAGTTTGTCTTTTTGCCGCCGAATCGCTTCAAGCTCTTTTGCGATGGTCTCAGCCTCAGCCATATAACCGCGCAAGATACCTTGTGCTTCATCGGCGAGGTCCACTTCATTCCATTCACGAGCCAGGTTCAGCCGGCCTCGCCAACGCTCCTGCTGCTTTTGTACTTCATCGAGACGGCGCTCAACATCTCGCTCTTGCATGATAAGGTTCGCGAGCTGGTCTCGAGCCTGGGCCATGGACAATCCAGAGTACTCGGCGCTTGTCGTCGAGCTCTGAGCGCCCCCGCCTCCAATCTCCTCGAAAGGACTCGAATCGTTCTGCTCGTCCTCGGGAACAGGCTCTTGGTGCGTCTCAGCAGCAGTCTTCCACGCCTCACGATTGGCCAACGCCACTTTGAGCGCCTCAGCAACATCGGCGGCCCCGCTAGTGCCACTGAGCTTGTCAGAAGCCTCCTGCGCGCTTTGAAGACCTGTTTCGATGAGATCATCGAGCACTGCTCCAAGTTTGAGCAAGTCGTTGACGTGCCGAGCGGCTCCGTGACGCACGAGGAACTCGATTTGTTCGGGAGCGCCAGTCTCATCACCCACCAAGAGAAGTGGCCGGTCTTGCGCGATAATCTCAGGAATGAAAACCTCTTTGGGGTGGGCCACCACAAGATCGGCGGCTGCAAAATAGCGTTCCAAATCAGGAACTTTCCCGAACATCAACGCCCTCAAACCATATTGAGCCGCTGCGCGCCGCAGGGTCCCGGCAGCTGCACTATCGCCCTGGTGATGGAACACAAAACGGACCTTTTTCTCGACCAAGGTGGCCTGGAAAACCAGCTTTTCTAGAGTCGCGGTCTCAAGGGTATCCGCTCGAACCAAGACAACACTTTGGTCCCCGAGCTTGAGTTCCTTTCTGACTGCCTCACGGTCGACTTCGTTTGAGAACCTTGACTCTACGGCAGGACCCGCAACGATCACACGTTCTCCTGCTACGCCATTTCTCTCAAGCTGCGTCTTGAATTCTTGATTCGGGACCACAAAACCCTTGAACGGACTTCGCAACCACTCGGCACCAAATTGGAAATCGGAAACCACGCCCACTTGAAGCGCGTTGATCCCTGTCAACGTCTCCACCAGCCCGAGCGGTCGCGCATATCGAGCATCAGTAATCACGAGCAAATCGGGACGTGCACGCCTCATAGCCCCTAGGAAATCTTCGTCAGTGCGGCCCTGTACAGCGACTCTCAAACCACGAAGCAGACGCTCGGCGCCGCCTGCAATCGCGCCTCGCGCCGCTGACCCAAGGACCTCAGTAATGGTGACGATCTCGACGGTAGCCCCATCGCTTTCAAGGAGCTGCGCCACCTCTTTGTAGGCGGCTTCTCGAGCGCTGTGATCCACCAGAATCCAAACGATAGCCCCATTCAAATTCGATTCACTCATCTAGAACTCCCCTGTCGCGCAAGTAGTCGAAGTCCGCGCATCGGACCTCAAAATTCGTAGAAATTATCCAGGAACGATGCGATCTGAGTCACGTCCATCGACTTGCAATAATAACCGTTGATATCGTTCTCAATACAGAGTTTTTGCAGTTTTTCTGCATCCATATCGCTGTACAACACGATCACAAGTTCCTCGTATTCCTCCGACGAACGAAGCGTTTCCAAAAGGTCGTTCGCGTTGAGACGATTCATCTCGATGTCGATCAAGAGGATCTCAGGCTTCTCAAAGTCGATCTTGGAGAGGGCACCGCTAGGGGAGGAAAGTGTCACGACATCGTAGCCGCCTTCCTTGAGGTACTTTTCGGCCTCCATGACGTCGAGGATATTTTCATCCAGGATCATCACTTTACGGCTCACTTCCATCGGGAACTCCTTAGCAAACAATGAAATATTAGTTCGTAGAGACGATAGAGCCCAGAACGTTTGCGGTCAATCCGCATTGATAGGTTCCGTTACGACTTTCGCGACGCTCTCCTCTTCATCCGAAAAATCGAGCACAACGTCCTGTGGAGACGACACCTGCGCTTTGGCGACCGCCACCATGGCGGGGCGCAAAACATCAGCACCTTGCGAAAAGCCAACACGGTAACACTCAGCAATCATACCGGTCTTAAGGCCTTCCACCTCTCTCTGCTCCACGGCTTCATGCCGCACTGGATCAAAACTATCGGACTCATTGGGCTCAATGACCTCAACGCCGTGGCGCTTCAAGATTCCCTCGAATTGCCCCCACACGAGCTCGACGCCTTCGGCCAAACCCTCCCCGCTCTTTTGCCCACGAGCCGCGAGTAGAGCATCGGCAAGCGGCATCAGGTCTTTGAGCAACTTATGCTCTGCGCGCTCCAGATTCGTATCAGCTTCATTGCGAATCCGAGACACTCGCTTCTCCGCCTCGAGTTCAGTGACCTTCAAAGCCTTCTCGGCCTTCAACTGAACATCCAATAATTCTTTCGCCGCGCTTTGCCGCTGAAACGCCAATGCTGCCGCGAGGATAAGAGCTATGATGACGCTAAGCGCTAGCCAAATTTCCATGAACGCACCATCTTTTGATTGACACCCAATTTTGGAGCATGATACCCACCTCTTCCTTCGGCGGCGTAGCCAAGTGGTAAGGCATGGGCCTGCAAAGCCTTGATCACCGGTTCGAATCCGGTCGCCGCCTTAAAAACCCTCGAGTAATCGAGGGTTTTTTTGTGTCCGAAATCCATCAAAACGCCGTATCCACAGACGGAGCCTGGTCGAGCATCGCGTCGGCCTGGGCCTTTTCCTCTGCCTCCAGTTCAGTCACCCTGCGAAAATACTCTCGTGCAAGGTTGAGCGCTCCTTCAAGCGCATCGGTGAGCTCGTCGCCAGCTAAGGGCTTTGTGGTGTAAAGAAAGACACCCTCTTGAGACACCTTCACCTCATCGAAACGACTCTTAAGGTCTACGACCTGGCGTCTGAACTTGTTCGTAATCAGGGACTCCGCTCGCTCTTGTGACGGTGCGAGGATCAGGAACTGACTATCGAATGCTTCGTGGCCAATCTTGGTTTCTTGAAGGTGTAAGAACCGCTTGATTACGCCTTGGTCCGCTTCGGTCATCAGCGTGATGCCCTGTTTAACTCGGTCCGGAAAATCAATCATGATTCGAGTGTAGCTCTGTTTTCTTGTGTCACAGATCTCGACCGAATGCGTAAAGTCGTCAGCGCTCGCTTCAATCTCTATCGTACGCCTTCCAAAGACATTTCTAATCGCCCCAGTCTTGGTCGTCTTCTCGCTATACATTTCGAGGCCTTGGTCATTTGCCCTCGATTCCCATATGCTGAACACCTTGGCCAAAGAAAGTAAGGCACCAAGAAGCCCTATCGAGTAGATCACCAGTATCCAATCAATCTCCATGGCTAAACTCTCGGATGTGGGAAGATGATTCTGAAAGTCGTGCCTTGACCCGGCGTAGATTCCACGCCGATCTGCCCCTCGTGCCTTCGGACAATGGTTTCGACAATCGCAAGACCCAGACCCGTTCCACCCTCCGAGTCATGGGTTGTGAAGAATGGCTCAAAGATCCTTTCTAAATGTTCGGGCTCAATACCTTTCGCGTCGTCAACAACTTCACAAATCGTCAATTTCCCTTCGGTTCGGGCGCGAAGAACGATTCGACCACCGGGCTTTTCCATGGCGCGCGCGGCGTTGTTCACAAGATTGACAAAGACGTGCTTTAGCTGAGCCCTCGAGCCCCTCACCTTGGCGTCAGGGTCCACCTCAACGGCGAGGTGGGCGCCGAAGCGCTCTAGAGAGACTTCGCACGACATCACTACGTCGGAGGCTAGTTTTGAAATAGCCACAACTTCGGTTGTGTCGGCGTCTGGTTTTGCCAGAAGGAGCAGATCTTTAACGAAGCTATCGATGTGCTCAACGCCCGAAATTATGCGCTGAAGGCGGTCTCTGTCCTTTTCCTCAAAGAACTTGCCCTCGTACTTCTGAAGCAAATAGTCCGCGTAATTGAGAATGGATGTGAGCGGATTCTTGAGCTCGTGGGCCACACCCGTAGCGAGTTGTCCGATGTTGAGCAGATGCTCGGCGCGCTGCAATCGCTCGGAAACCTGCGCCACTGTTGCCTGATTCGCCCCTGCCGTCACAACAAATCCAGGGGACTCTCGAACCCCAATTGGCGCGACTTGAATCTGCAGACGAACACTGGACTTGTCGGCCCGAATGACTTCGCCTTCAAAGATCGCGACTTCACCCGATGCCATCACTGATGCCGACGAGGTTCTGAGCCGTTTCTGCGAGTCGACATCAAAGAAATCTAGCACATCTTGGCCAATCGCCTGTTTACCCACCAAATCCTCGAACATCTTGTTCGTGACTCGAATCTTTCGGCGTGAATCACAAATCAGAACCACGCTATCCAGATGGTCGATGATGGGTGAAATCTTGGAATAGTCCTCGCGGAGCAGGATGCGGCCTAGCGCAAGGCTAGTCTGCTGCAAGAAAGTCTCAAGCGCCTCACGTTCCGCAACCGTAAACTTCTCCTCGCCACGCCTTTCAACCTGCAAGACAACCGGATGTTCCGAATCTTGAGAGACGACGCGGTATCCGGTGTCACTATCGGCCCAGAGAAACTCGTCCGCGGTCAGCTTTCCAGACTGAGCACCCTTCAACGTCCGACTCAATGCGGGCGAGCCCCAGCCCTGATGCTGGAACACGAAGCCCGGGTCAGGGAACTCGAGGTGGAAGGAAACATCAGTAAACACCTCTTGGAAACACGCGGCGAAGAGTGCTGCGATACGGTCGGGGGATACGAAGAGGTCAGTGTGGCGGTGGGCGTTTACCAGCGACTGAAGCAAACGCACATTGGCGCTGACACCGCGAACAGGTTCGGGGTCGAAGGCGACTCGATAACCGCCAAAATCTAGTGAACCAAGTGACACCGACACACGTTTTTTTCGCGTACCTTCGAGCATCACATCGGCCATGAAAAATTCGTGCCTTTGATTTGGTGCCATGCGCATCTGACGCACGGTCTCGCGTGCGGTCAGAATTAGACGCACCTCTCCCGTTGGCTCCAAGAGGGTTTGTGCCGCCGAGTTCATTGTCATGACCCGCCCATCCTCGTCACAAATTGCGAGAGGATCTGATATCGATTCGAATACTTCTTGATAATCGATGTTGGTCTTCATTTACTGCTACTTCCTTCGCTTCAGTGTTCTTCCCCTTCGTCGATCGCCTCAGAGGCGCTGTCCAAGTCCATAATTCGGGCACCACCCACGTACTCTTTGGTTCGGTAGTCGGTGATTCGCCCAATTTTCCCCACGATATCTGCCACTCGCTTCGCATCGGAGTCGATCTTCGAAAGAATCCTGAGATGCTCGGCCTCGGTGACTTTTCGCCGCATGAGTTCGGTATAACCCAAGAGGCTAGTCAACGGCTGATTTAGCTCATGCGCAGCGGCCCCCGCGAGCTCCGCAACAACCACCCGACGACGCGTGCGTTCAAGGTCTTCTGTGGCCGCCAAGAGGCGTTCTTCCATGTGAAGGTCTCGCCGCAAATCCTTAAAAATCCCCACCGTAGCGACCTCTGCCCCGTCTTGGTCGTGGATGAGTGCCGCCGAAATCTCCACGGGGAGTTCTCTCTCTTCTTTGTCGGTCAGCACGTGGCGTTGAGCCAAAAGCCTCCCCTCCCCGCCGTATTTGTCTTGACGGAGCAATGCCATGATTCGCTCGGCTCCACCTGCCGGATAGAGGTTTCGGACATGCATTCCGATCGCTTCGTTTCTGGACCAACCGAGAATGCGTTCTGCGGCGCGGTTGAAGATCAGGATTTCTCCGGCGATTGAAGCCACGACAATCGCGTCTGGGCTCGATTCGATCACGCCCTGGAGCAGGTCCTTAGCTTCAGCGAGTTCGCGGCTTCGCTCGTCGATCAGGAAATGGTCCCGGCGCAACGAATGAAAGAGCTCGCTCCTTCGAACGGCAACCGCCGTGAGGTCGGACGCGATCGAACAAAGGTCTTTCTCGCGGTCATCCTGGCCAAAATCGTCTCGTGTGGCGATCAACACGATGACACCTATCAGTCGCCCACTCAGCTGCATGGGATAGATCGCCGACGACACGGTCTCAGACCTGACAGCCTCACCGCCCATTTTCGCCATCAATTCGGAGGTTTCTTTTTGGCCGAGCAAGACCGGACGCCTAGACGCCAAGCCTTTGGCGAGCGCCTCAATATTGCGATAGTCGAGGCTGAGATTCGGCGAGCCCTCGGCGCGTGATGGGTCTGAGGGGAGCGCTCGATGAAGCTCTCCGGACTCCTCATCCACCAGATAGACTCCGCACCGCGCCACGCTCAGCGCACGCCTCATCGAGTCCACAAGCACGCGAAGCACATTGCCAAGCGAGTCCTCCTGGCTCATGGTTTTTGCCAGCTCGGTCAAAATTCTGAGGTCCGAGTTCTTCCTTCGAAGCGCACGAATCTGCTGTGCTCTCTCGAGCTGCCAGGAAATCCTGGCGAGGAGCTCTGAGAAGCTAAAGGGCTTTCGAACCACGTCGTCCGCGCCTGCCTTGAACGCGTTCAGTAGCGCGCCCTCGGAGCTCAAGGCCGTCAGAACCATCACCGGAACATCGGCCGCACTTGAGTTTCTCAACGCCTTGATGAGTTCGGTGCCCGTCATCCGAGGCATATTGAGGTCCACCAGAATGAGGTCGGGTATCCGTTCATCTAAGGCCGGAATAACCTCACGAGGGTCCACAAAGGACCTGTATTCAAAGTCAGTCTCACGAAGAAGCTCGCCGATCGCCATCAGCAAACTCTCTTCATCATCAACTGCCCAAATTTGCATCGCCATGCATTCATCCTCTCCCAGAGTAGCCCGACTCTAGAACCTCAGGTCGAGATTGTCGAAGGATTTATCATTTCGAGGCCATGATATAGCGTTCTGCTAGCCATGAATTGATTATTTTGCGACAACACACGTCTGACCATTCGACACTGAAGGGTATTTTTATGAAGTCATACGCAATAATTCTAGTGGCTGCCGCTGGCCTGATTGGCTGCCAGCCAATGAACGCAAGTACAATTCAACAGGAAGTCGAAGGACCTTACGACACAGAATCTCGCTATGACATGTCCTCATTCTCGGGCATTTTCGGGCAAATCGCGGGACAATGGGTGACGCCAGACGCCCTGATTACGAATCGAATTGTCGGTCAAGTCGAAACACAATATGGCTCGTCGGTCGCTTCAACCTTTCGCTCAATTCTCGGTCAATCGATTCAGACCGAAATCAACTCCTACGTCTCCGGGCGCGCTCCGTGGATCTATCAGGTCTCATCGGGACTCAATAAGGTCGACGCGCAAATGAAGACGCTCGACGTCCAAACGACGATGCTCGTGGTGGACCAAGGCGAGAATTACAAGGCTACCCAAACTTGGAACGGAATTTCACTCTTTGATGACCCCAGCTGTCGTGACTCAGGCGGCATCGGATGTTCACAAACCAGTCTCGACACCGCTTCACTTCTAGACTCCGAGTATCCAGTCGAAATCATAAGCAGCGACTATGTAGCGCAAGTGGACCGAGACCAGATGAACATCGAGTCTGGGTCGCTCGATTTCAATTATGGTCGCCTCGGATTGGTCATGCTGACAAATCAACTGCTACCCGCTCAAGCCTCAGAAGGCGTAGGCTTCCGTGAAGTCGTGCTCGGAGCCGTAAACTGCAGGGGCATGGCAGGACGACTTGCCGACAAAGGAATGCTTGGCGTTGATATCGCTGGGGTGGATGTGGGTGTAAGTCTCAACGACGTGATTGGAAATTGTGAGGACGGGGTTTTGGGCCAGGTCAACGGATTCGTAGACCTGTTTGAGGTGCCAGTGGGCATGTCGTTGACTGGGCAAGCGCGACTCCACGACGTGGATTTTGACGGCCAGATCGACCAGATCAACGAAGGTAACCTCGGAGGAACGATGGCCCTTCAAAAACTTGGTGTAAGCGAAGAAGGCCTGGTTTCAGGCCAGTTTATCGGATTCAGAGTTGGAGATATTCCATGAAATACAGATGGCTATTGTTAGCGATGTGCGTACTTGTTTTGAGCGGTTGCAAGACCCCTGAGGTCAACCTTAAAAGTGCGCTGCTCAAGAATCTGACGGCTTCGCGGCTCGATGTGGGCCTCAATCTCGACGTCTTCAACCCCAACGAATATGAGCTTCCGATTCAGCAAGTGGATTGGTCACTCGACCTTTTCAATTCGCGGTTCAATGACGGCTCGGTGGCCCTTAAGCGCAACATTCCCGCCGCGCGGCGCGTGGGCGTTGAGGTCCCTCTGGGCATTGCCTTTAATGCGGTTGCGGTGGGGGCTCAGAATATTCTGACCAAACGCTCCATCCCGTGGGGTATTGACGGCGGCGTTGCGTTCAGGACTCCGGCAGGGCCGGTTCGTGCTGATTTCGGGTCGATGGGCCAGTGGGCAAACCCCCTCTTGCGCTGATTCCACGCGCTAAGGCGACCAATGCCATGCCGGCTAGCATCGCTACAAAGAACCCCAAAAATCCTGAGTTCAGAGACGCCACGTTAACCACGGCTGGGCCTGGACAAACGCCGCTAAGCCCCCAACCGACTCCGAATAGAGAAGATCCGAGAATCAGAGGTGTATCTACTAACGTCTTTTCGGGATGACTGAATTCCTGCGTCAGCAGCGGTTTTTTGAGCCGACGCGATAGAAAATATCCGGGCAGAAACACGCCGATTGCTCCGACCATGACGAGCGCAAGCGCAGGATTGAAGTCTCCCGTAACGTCCAAAAAGGCCAAGACCTTCGACGTATCGGTCATCCCTGAGACCACCAATCCTGCGCCAAATAGTATTCCGGAGAGAAACGCAAAAACGAAACTCCTCATACCGCACCTCCCCAAATCCAAACCGTGATACCGCCGGTAGCCATGAACACACACGTGGCGATCAAAGAGCGCTTCGAGAGCCGGCCAATACCACAAACACCGTGCCCGCTCGTACATCCGTTACCCACGACCGTGCCTATCCCAACAAGAAGTCCCGCCAAAAGCATCACCCCAGTTGGTTTCGTAGGATCTGGGATTCCACCGCCGAGACTCGCCACAACTCCGGCTCCAAGGAGTCCGAGCAAGAAAGCCCAACGCCATGCAGAACCCTCACGCGGTGAGTTCGCGATAATGCCGGAGACGCCGGCAATTCTTCCCAGACCGAGCCAGAGGACGAGCGCTGCTGCGCCGATCATCGCCCCGCCCGCAAGTGCCATATAGTCAAATTCCATCGTCATTTTCCTCTTCTATCCTAGGGCTAGCAAAACCAAATTAAGAACACCAGCGAAATATTTTATTATTCCTACTTGATTAGTAGGATTTAATCTGTAAAGGTTTCAAACACGGTCGAGTTGACCGGATTACAAACCCGATTTTCAGAACGAGGATCACAATGTTGTTTAGGAATTTCAGAAGAAACGCGATCGGCGCACTACTTTCACTTTCGCTCTTGGCGACCGTGGGCTGCGGGGACACGGTGACCGAGCAACGCTGTACTTCCGAAAGCCAAGAGCTTTGCGAAGCACGTCCGCTCAATTCAACAGTCTTCATTACACCTCAGCAGGCGCTGGAGTACCGCGATGCGGGCGCATTGGTTCTCGACGCGCGAAGCCTTGAGAAATACGAGGCCGGACACATTCCTGGCGCGGTTCACACCCTGGGTGGAAAAGAGTTCCAAGACGAGCTCGGACTCGTGATTCCAGACTTGGTCGCCCTCACCGAGACGGCCAGAAATCTTGGCATCAACAACGACCAGAAGATCGTTGTGTACGGTGACAACATCTCGAGCAACACGGGGCGCCTCTTCTGGACGCTTGAGTACCTTGGACACGGCGATGTTTACTTCGTCATCGAGGGCTACGAGACCATTCTTGCAGAGACTGGCGAAGAGCCGGCTACCGAGGCCACGGTGCCTGAAAAAGGTGACTTTGTGGTGGCCCTGAGAGACTCAGTTTGGGCTTCTGCTGAAGAGGTCAAAGAAGCCGCAGAGGGAACAAAGCCAGCCATCCTTATCGATACACGCCGCGAAGGCGAGTGGTATGGGGATGAGGACCGTGGCGATCCACGCCAAGGCGCGATTCCAAATGCAAGTTGGTACTACTGGGAAAATGTCTACGACGAGACCACCGGCAAGTTGCGTCCAAAAGACGAACTTCGCGCAGAGTTTGAGTCGCTTGGCCTCTTCGAAGAAGACACACTCATCATTCCGTATTGCCAGACCGGCGTTCGCTCAACCATTGTTTATGCGGTCTTCCGCTGGCTCGGCCACAACAACGTAAAGAATTACGACGGCTCTTGGGCCGAGTGGTCACGCGACAATGACCTTCCGATCGTGGACCACGAACCCGAAGCCTCAGAGCCTACGGAGTAAGGTATGAAACGCGCGTGCAGTTTCGCGCTCATTCTCTCGTTGGTGAGCGTAGGTGATGCAGTTGCAAGCCCTTGGGTAAAGGCACCCGGCACTGGCTATGCCAAGGTCTCAGGGTCTACGTTTTCAACGAACCAGGTGGTCGACGCGAGCGGCCAGTCCACGCAAACGCCGTGGCAGTACACCAATCACTCGGTGACCACGTATTTTGATGTTGGCGTGGCGCCTCGGGTCGGGCTCAACCTCACGCTGCCCTTCCATATCGCCGACAACTCCTACGAGTCTCTGGTCTACCAGCGCTCTGGCCTTGGAGACCTCGGCCTTGGATTGAGCTTCGCAATCTCAGAGGGACGGTGTCCGCTCACTGCTGCCGTTGGCGGCTCCATACCTCTCTATGATGGCGTGATTCCGTCGGATGCGGAGATCGCTGGCGCGACTGGGGGCTCAAACCCGGCTGAGAGGTACTTGCCAGCCCTCGGTGACGGGTCTTACGAGCTCACACCTGGCTTAGCTATCGGTTGCTCATTCTACCCCGTTCCGGGGTGGGCGACCGCCAAGATCTCCTACCAGGCACGTTCAAACGGCTTTGGGGACGGAATTCGCGGCAGCTTCGGCACGGGAGCATTCGTGATTCCCGAGCGATTCGCCATCATGGTGGGAGTCGACACGGTGCAGCGCTTTGACGCCACGGCTGAACGCCCCACCAAGTCCTACCTCAGCGCTCATGTTGGGGCACTGGTGCGGGTCGGTTGGGGCTTCTCTGTGGAAGGCAATATCAGCCATATCCCCGGTGGTGTATTTGTGGCAAAAGGCACGACCTATGGCTTGGGAATTAGCTACGACGGTCAGCTGTTTCCCGACCCGTACTGACCCCCTTTTCGCCTGAAAAACGTGCTTAGAAAATCCGCCACCTCACTTCTCTTCGCTGCTTCTTTTGCTGCTTGCGACAAGCCAGCGCCAAAGCCAAAAGCAGACGCGGACGCCGCCAAGAAGGCGATCGAGAAATCGACCGAATTCTACGAGTCTCGGCCGTATTTCCAGCAGCCAATCGCGATGCACCAAGAGGTTCCCAAAGGACTTCCAGACATCAGCGCGGCCACCTGTGGGTCTTGCCATACCGAAATCTACGAGGAGTGGAAAATTTCGACCCATGCGAGGGCGTGGATGGACGACGCACAGTTTCAAGAGGAGCTCAAGAAGTCGCGCGGAACCGGACCAGACCAAGACGTGGAATGGATGTGCGTGAATTGCCACACGCCGGTCATGAATCAACTTCCAAAACTCGTCGTAGGTCTCAACGACGGTAAGCTCAACTCCCCACAATACGTGGAGAACCCTCACTACGATGAGAAGCTACAGCTCGAGGCTATCACCTGCGCCACGTGCCACGTTCGCGACGGAAAAATCCTCGGCCCGTGGGGAGACCAAAGCCGAGCACCTCATCCTGTGCAAAAGTCCGAGTCATTACTGACTGAAGAGAATTGTGTGCGTTGCCATCAGGCTGAGGCCGTCTTTCCTGAACTGACGCTCGGCTGCTTCTTTACGACCGGAGCGGAGTGGAAACAAAGCCCCGCCGCCAAGGCTGGCCAAACCTGCCAGAGCTGCCACATGCCGGAAGTCGAGAGGCCAGTCGCGATTCAAGAGGGTCTTCCTGTGCGCAAAACTCGGCGCCACTGGTTCGGCGGAAGCCTGATCCCAAAACACCCAAAATTCGAGGCCGAGATTGCGCCCCTGAGGAAGATTTACGGGAGTGGTGTAGAGTTCGAGCTTCGCCAAACCGAGAGGAAGTGCGAAAAATTTGAACCGTGTGTTTGGGTGGAGCTTGAGATTCTAAACAACAAAGCTGGGCACCATATGCCTACTGGAGACCCTGAGCGCCACCTGGTCGTGCAAATCAACGCCGAAGGTCTAGTGGCGCCTTACGAGCTTCAGATCGGCTCTAAGTTTCAATGGTGGCCCGAAATCAAGAAGCTCTCGGACAATCGCATCCCAGCTGGCAAATCGCAGATTACGACACATGAATTCCCCGCCGGAACCTCTAAGATTGAGGTCAAGGCGGAGAAGTTCAGAATGTATCAAGACGCGTTCGACCACCACCACTTGGAAGGCAGGTACGTTCGTGGTCGGCTCTTCCATGAATCCGTTTGGGAGCTTGGCCCAGAAGGCGCCAAACGCACTCTACTTCGCGACGATACGACGCCGGAAGAACCAGCCAAGAGCGAGGAATAGGAGCCAGGGGTTTTGGGCCTGTGTCGAGGAGCAGAACGCCCCTTCCGCCTGAATCTGCGGAGGCGTAGCTTCTCCCGTTGGATCCTGGCCGTTATTATAAGGTGAATCTGGATCCGTAATGACACCTCCCCCGTTGTTCTCGGGATCTTGGGCTACGCACTCAGGATTAAAGATATCCCTGACCGCAACGCACTCAAGTCCTCCCGATGAACACGTGAGTTCACCACGCATACAATGCTCTGGGGTCTCGAGTTCACATGGGAGACCTTCATCAACCGGCTGGTCATCGACTTGACCGTTACAATCATCGTCTCGGCCATTGCAGGTCTCAACGAGCTTACATGCGGGTCCGCCGTATTGTATGGTCGTATAGTATTGCTTGGCGTCCCAACCTCCTCCGTCAGTAAACTCATCGAGGAGTGAGACTTCCGAGAAGCCCTCCCCTGTCGCGTTGACACAGGTCCAGCCATTAGGCGAACGACCGCAGATATCCGCACGATTGTCGCCGTCGAAGTCCGCGAGGCGAATCGTGTCGTAGTATTTTGGAGAGTTCCAACCGTCTTCATCCGACCATTCTGGCCCATCAAAACGCTGGAATTCCGCGCCGCTCCACGCGTAGCAAATGATTTTTGCGTTAGCGCGAATGCAGAGGTCCTTGGCGCCGTCCGCGTTGATATCTCCGACTCTCAAGGTCGCGTAATTGCTCACGTCGCCCCAGCCAGATTCGTCCGAGAGCGCCGCTACTTCCACAGCTTCTCCGAACGCTGTTCCCTCAGAGAAGTGGCACCGTAAACTGCTGGAACTTCGGGCGCAGATATCAGCCATGCCGTCGCCATTGACGTCCGCGAGGCGGATGGATGTCCAGTACTTCATATGTCCCCAACCGTTGGCATCTGAGAACGCTGGACCGGCAAATTCTTCGCCAAATCCCTCGCCATCGCTCAATGCGCAGGTCATGCCTTCGGGACCTCGGATACAGAGGTCATCCTTTCCGTCACCGTTGATATCTCCGGTACGCAACGTGCCGTAATATTTGGCCATATTGAATCCAGCAGCATTGGACCATTCGGGGCCAGCCAAAGAGCCTGAGAATCCCTCGGTGGTCGAGAGCCAGCAGCGCATGCCGGCTGCTGCACGTGCGCAGATATCCTGGCGCCCATCGCCGTTGATATCGGTGAGGCGAATGGTCGAATAGTGCTCAACCTTGCCCCAGCCGGATTCGTCAGAAAGGGTTGGCCCTTCAACGCGCGACCATTCTTCTTCACCGAAGGACCAGCAGTAGACCATCGCGCCTGCACGAGCGCAGAGGTCGGCCTTTCCGTCACCGTCGATATCTCCCATGCGAACAGTACTGTAATACTTTGCCTGGTCCCAATTGCCCTCGTCACTCAACGTCGCATGCGCTGAAGGTGCTGGCTCAAAGCCCACCTCGTTGGCCAGATGACACCACACACCGCGAGAACCTCGGCCGCAAACGTCCGCTTTTCCATCCCCGTTTACATCCGTTGAGATAGCAGGTGCGTAGGTCTCCGAGCGCTGATTCATCCAGTCGATCTCACAGACTTCCTGATCGTCTACTTCTCCGTTGCAATCATTGTCTTGACCGTCACAGACCTCAGCCGGTACCTGGCCACACTGGCCACACGCGTTCTTGACCCCTTCATCGACCTGACCATCACAATCATTGTCGCGTCCATCGCATACTTCGGCTGATGGAACACACGAACACGCAGTTCCAACGGCTTGCCTGTAGCCATTCTGTTGATTCCAAGCGCCTGGCGAGGAAGTACATGCGCCCCTAAAGACGTCGCGCGTAGAACTGGCCGTCCAACCGAGGTGAAGGTGCGGTCCCGTGGAGCTTCCCGAGCTCGCCGATTGACCGATCTTCTGACCACAAGACAATGACTGTCCGGTGCTCACGACAATGGAGTTCCGTTTCATATGGCAATAGACCGATGTGGTTCCATCCCCGTATCGTACTTTGACGTGATTGCCGCATCGCCCACCGCACGTGTTGCCGTAGGAGCCATAGTCCGCGCATCCATTATATGTGGAAACTACGGTAGAATTGGCGGTTACCAGGACGTCTGTGCCAAGAGGAATCGGAAAGTCAGTTCCCGTATGGCCGTCGTAGCAATGACCACCGCAATTCCAGTCCGTACACCCAGAGCCTCCACGGTTGTCATAGCCGTAGTTGAAGGCCACGTTATTGTTGAACGGGCGGCGCATCTTGACCTGTGCGCTAAGTTCCATTGTCACAAAGAGAGTCAAAAGACATAAAATCCAGCGCATCATTTGCCCTCCTTGATTTCACGAAGTCCGCCATCATGGACCCAAATTCGGCCATCGGTACTTTGCAGCGGAAGGTCTCCACTGAGGTCCGTCCACGTTTTGGTGGGTAGATGAAGTCTCTTGAGTCCCATTTCGGTCTGGGTGATTAGTGCGTCCGACTTCAGGATCGGAGCGTTGACTCCGGATGGAGGTAGATCGACCTCAAACTCGGACTCGACCTGAAATTCATTGCCCAGGTTGCCAAGCACAATCGTTGATTCCGATCTGTAGGACGTGGTGAAGAGTACCCTCTTGCCGTCGTGGTCGATTACCGGAGACCATGCGGGACTCATGTTTCGTGGCGCGTCCCACTGTTGCCCCGATTCAAGATCAAGGGCCACAACCCGAAAGTCGGGCATCGACTCGCCTACGGTGAAGACGACCTTTTGCCCTGCGACGCTGAGCGGACCAAAGACATTTTCCATCACTTTCGTCTGAGACGTTGGGGTCCAACGTATCAGCTCGTGCTGATTGGAAATCGCGATAACGCTGCCGTCACCTAGGAATTTTGCGTCCTCAACCCCGTCGAGGATTGGCGTTCTTTTGCCTTCGGAGACGAGAACCGCATCGAAGATTCTAGCGGGGTCTGCATTCTCTGGGGCATCACGCAGGGTCCCCTCAATGAATGATTGTTGGTGTATGGATTGAACAAACGCCCCATCGGCAATGTTAAAGTCAAACCTGCTTGAGAGCGCCTGAGAGCGCGTCTCAGCCGAATCTTGTGACTGGTTGGCCCCGCCATCGTCGCAACCCCAAAAAACGAGGGGGAGCGCCACCAGGGCCACCTTGATACCAACATTCAAAACCATCGTATCTCCTCTGCCAATTCGCAACGGTAATACCTCCTAGATGTTCAATCTTCGTGCCACCCTGGTACAAGAAAGGGAAAAACCACCTACATGTAGGTGGTATCCTATTTGAAGCCAACGACTTGGCGATTTTTCAAGATATGACGTCTAAGTCAGTGAACGCGAGCCAGTAGCAGAAGATGGTGACGAATTGTGACAAGAAGTCCCAATTCTCCGGTTTAGCGTTCCCCGCCTTGAACCGCCATGGAGGGGCCACCCATCGACATGAGGAGGTCGCGATTGAGGAAGGCCTCGCCGCGGTCGGTGTATGGATGGCAGTGAATCGCAGTATCCATGCGGATAGCGTCACACGGACATGCTTCTACACACAGGCCACACACGATGCAGCGCAGCTCGTCGATCACGAAAATCCGCGGATATTTCTCGATGTTAGGGTCATCGTGCTCAGCAGCTTCGATATGAATGCAGTTGGCTGGGCAAATGGTTGAGCAGCACATACAGGCCACGCAACGCACCTGACCATCATCGCGCAACATCAGGCGGTGAAGACCACGATAGCGCTCAGGATACTCTGTCGCCTCTTCGGGGTAGTTACGCGTAAACGTTGAGCGCTTTTCTTTGTCCGGCTGAATATTTCGGAAGAAATGCTGCATGGTGACTTTGAGGCCACGTGCGATCTCCGGAACATAACTCTTTTCCCAAAGACCCTGCTTATGACGTTCAACCTGCTTAACTTCGACTTTGTTCGCCATGTTCTACCTCAGATAATCGCCATAATAAGCGCAGTAACCACTAGATTAGCAATGCTTAAGGGGAGCAGAATCTTCCAACCGAGCACCATAATCTGGTCGTAACGGAAACGTGGAAGCGTCCAACGCATCATGAATTGAAGCCAGACGAGAATGATAATTTTGGTGCACATCGCGACGATCCGCAGACCGACGACAGCCGGGTACGGAAGCTCAACATGAAGCGCATTTCCAAAGTGGAAGCCGTCCGCGAAAAGGTACGGGACGTGCCAACCACCGAGGAAGAGAATCGCGATCAAGGCTGCGATGAAGACGGTAGCCGCGTACTCACCGAGCTGCATTACCGCGAACTTCATGGACGAGTACTCGGTGATATAACCCGCAACAATCTCAGACTCACCCTCTGGCACGTCGAACGGTGCGCGCTTCGTCTCAGCCATACCGGCGAGGAAGAAGAGGAAGAATGCGAGAGGCTGCACTACGATGCCCCACATAGGGAGCCAATCCCAGAGCAGATAGCCCTGTTGGCGCACCATTTCATTGAGGTCGAGTGTTCCGTAAATCATGATGAGTCCCGCAAGCGAGAGACCCATCGTGACTTCATACGAGACCATCTGAGCAGATGAGCGCAAACCACCCAGGAGTGAGAAGTTGCTGTTGGATGCCCAACCCGCGATCGCCGCCCCGTAAACCGAGATACTCGCGATTGCGAATGCGTAGAGCAGACCCGCATTAAAGTTCATGATCTGAAAATAGTACTTCTCTTCGCCAGTACAGATATCTTGCCAGTTCGTCTTGTCGACCAAGATCTCACCGGTACACCACGTGTCCATGAAGGGAACACCGGCCCATCCGAGGAGTGCCGGCAGGAACACCAAGGCCGGAGCGACAGTGTGCAGCCCTTTATGAGCCCCTTGGGGCACGATGTTCTCCTTGAGGACCATTTTAAGGCCGTCCGCGAGGAAGTGCGGAACCCCAAGGAGCGGGTGATTGATGAACGGCAAGCGCGCTCGGTTAGGTCCGACACGGTTTTGAATAGCAGCGGACTGCTTTCGGTCACCGAGTAGAGTCATGGCACTCGCAAGAGCCATCACAAAACCGAGTACAATGCAGACGATCTTGGCAATCGTAATTAAAATTTCAATCCACATAAATTCACTCAGCAGATGGTTGGACCGGCTCTTCAGCCGGTGCCGGTGCCTCTTCGACTACAAACATTTCTTTCTGGATATCCGAGAGGAAGGTGTATCCGAAGGGCTTCTTGAGTGCCTTAGCAAGGCGCATGAAGATTTGCCATTCAGGAAGTGCGTCTCCGTGCGGAGCGAAGGCCTGATGAATGGCCTGTTCTACACCCTTGACGTTGACGAACGTTCCGTCCTTCTCCGCGTGTGTCGCGGCGGGCAACGCCACGTTGGCTTTCTGTGCAAACTCGCCAGCATGTGACGAGATATAGAGAAAGAGCGAGAGCTTCTCGAGCGCTTGCGCAAAACGAGCTTGTGCTTCTCCCGACGCAGGGATCCAAGGTCCGACCATGATCAGTGAGGTGATTGCACCGCTCTCGATCTTGTCGACAAGCGATTCGAATCGCTCAACCGTAGTGCCTTTGAAGACCTTCTCGAGCCCTGCCCGATTGGGGTTCTTATCGCGATGGATCAAGAAGTCGTCCTGATTTCCGTCAGGCTTTCCGCCGACGAAGAAGGATGCTCCGGCGACCTCGGTACCAAACTTCTTGGCGAGGTGCAGGTCTTCACAGGTCGACTGAGGTGTAATCAACATCCCGACGCCGCCTTCTTCGATCGCCTTTTCAAGCTTCGAGGAGGCAGCTTCCATGCCCGAGTGCCAGTTGACATAGGCTCCGTTGACCGCGAGTTCAACCATACGACCGGTGTGAACTTCCTTGTAGGAAAGTCGCCCTTTGTCGCACATCCAGTAGTCGTTGACCCCTGGGTTGTAGCGTGGACGGTAGCGCTGAATCTCATTTCGGAAATGGTCGAGGTGAATCGAGCACCCGGTCGCACATCCTGTGCAAACGCTATCCGTGGATGTCAAAAGCCATACGCGGCACTTGAATCGGAAATCGCGAGACGTAAGTGCGCCAACGGGACAGAGGTCCACCACACACATCGAGTAATCGTTGTCGAGTTCACGTCCCGGGAAAGCACGAATTTCGGCGCGGTCACCACGCTCGACGATCGTAAGTTCTTCGGTCTGCGTAATCTCTTCGCAGAATCGAATGCAACGGGTGCAAAGAATACAGCGCTCGCCGTCGTAGACGACCTCAGGTCCGATTGGATACGCCTTGACCTTGTTTTGCTTCTCAGTGCGCTGACGAGACTCCTGAGCGTCATAGTCGACGTAGTAGTCTTGCAATTTGCACTCGCCGGCCTGGTCGCAAATCGGGCAGTCGACCGGGTGGTTGAGGAGGATGAACTCGAGAACCGCCTTTCGTGCCTTGACGACGCGGTCGCTCTCGGTCTTGACCACCATCCCGTCGGAGACGGCCGTGTAGCAACCTGGCTGGAGTTTCGGCCAACCTTCTACCTCCACCAGACACATCCGGCAGTTGGCAGGGCGTGAGAGGGATGGATGGTAGCAAAAATGTGGAACATCAAAGCCCGCTTCTGCAGCGGCTCGGAGGATGGTTGTCCCCTGATCGACTTCGATCTCGGTTCCGTTAATATTAACTTTTGGCATGACTATATTCTCCTCGTCGACTCGCGTTAGCGGTCGCACTCCCCACCGATCATGTTGATGGTGTCAAAAGTGGGAATGATATCTGCGAGCAACGAACCTTCGAATAATTTGTGGATTCCACCCATCATGATGAAGCTTGGAGCTCTCACGTGGATTTTCCATGGTTTTCCAGTGCCGTTCGACACGATGTAGTAGCCAAGCTCACCGTTTCCACCTTCGGTATAGGAGTAGACCTCACCCGGTGGGACCTGAATGCCTTCGAAGATGATCTTGAAGTGCTGAATCATGGATTCGATGGTGTTGTAGACCTTTACTTTCTCAGGGAGCACAACGCGCGGGTCGTCCGAGTTTACGGGCCCGGGTTGAATCTGAGCGAGGCACTGGTCGATGATACGAATCGACTGAAGGATCTCGTCCATGCGGCAGAGATAGCGGTCGAAGTTATCTCCGTGGGCACCCACCGGTACGTCGAAGTCAACCTTATCGTAACAAAAGTACGGGTGGTCTTTTCGGACATCGTAGGCCACTCCGGTGGAGCGCAAACACACGCCGGTATAGCCGTACGAGAGCGCGGCCTCGGGCGTAATCACACCGGTTCCTTCCATTCGGTCGAGGAAGATTCGGTTACGCGTAAGCAACTTATGGGTGGTGGCGTGGATCTCGAGGAGTCGCTTTTTGACGACGGCCCAATTCTCGGCGAAATCTGGGGTCAGATCGTCTTTGACACCCCCTACTCTGCCGTAGCTGACGGTCAGACGGGCACCAGTCACCTGCTCGATCAAATCCCACACAAGCTCGCGACCTTCGATGGCGTAAAGGAAGGCGGTCATCGCTCCGAGCTCGAGTCCGCCAGCTCCCACACAGGTGAGGTGGTCTGATAGACGGCTGACCTCTCCCATGATCGTGCGGATATAATCGCAACGTTCAGGGACTTCGATTCCGAGTAGCTTCTCGACAGCGAGCGCGTACCCGAAGTTATTCAGGAGCGGAGAGACGTAGTTCAAGCGGTCCGTATAGGGGAACACCTGAGTCCACGTTGAGTTCTCAGACTCTTTCTCAAACCCGCGATGCAGGTAGCCCACTTCCGTGTCGCATTTGACCACACTCTCGCCGTCAAGCGTCAGAGTGAACCTCACGGTGCCGTGGGTGGCCGGGTGACTCGGTCCCATCTGCAGAATCATGGGTTCGGAATGGATATCCTGATCGATTCCTTGGAAGATATCTTCAGCCATGGTCTATCCTAGTCGGCGCGTGAGCCGGTGTTGATGTCTTCGTCTTTGACGTATTTTCTGAACTCTTCCACGGAGTCACGCTCACGTGAGAGCAGTTCGATTCGTGGCTGTGATGCCTGTGTCGCGTAGTCTTTGCGCAGCGGATGGCCTTCAAACTCTTCGTAAAGAAGAACGCGTCTGAGGTCCGGGTGGCCTACGAACTTGACGCCATACATGTCGAACACCTCTCTCTCGAGCCATGCTGCACAGCCGTAGAGATGAGCGATCGTAGGCAGGGAGACGTCGGATTCTTCCAGCGGAGCACGCACCACCAACATGTGCTTAAGCTCCATGCTGTAGAGGACGTAGACGACGTCGAATCGGGGCCGGCGGTTGAGGTAGTCCACAGCCGTGATATCCCGAAGGAAGTTCATCTTTGAGGCTTCATCATCACGCAGGAACTCGATCACATCGGCGAGCGAGTCCTTGCTGACAACGACGGTATCGTTTCCAAGTCGTGAGTGTGATTGCAAAAGCGCATCACCGAATTTCTTCTTCACGAGATCGATAAGTTTCTTCGCCATTATCTTACCCTTCGGAACAAGGGGTTCTCTTCGGGCTCAGCGCCTTCGCGTTGGGCCTTCTTCTCTTCGTAGGCGTACTTTCTCCAGGGCTCGTGCTCAATCTTCTCTTGAAGCTTGAGCAGACCATCCAGAACCTGTTCTGGTCGTGGAGGACAGCCAGGAATGTAGACGTCCACAGGGATGATTTTGTCGATCCCCTGCACCGTGGCGTAATTATCGTAGAAGCCACCAGTGGAGGCACAAACACCGAACGAAATCACCCATTTGGGCTCAGCGATCTGCTCGTAAATCCGGCGTAAGTAAGGCGCGAGCTTGTGGTTCACGGTTCCGACCACCCAGAGCAAGTCTGCCTGGCGCGGCGAGAAACGAGGGATCTCCGCGCCGAAACGCGCGATATCGTAGCGTGCGGTCGCAGTGGCCATGTACTCCATGCCGCAACACGCGGTTACGAACGGATACTGGAACAACGAGTTTTTTCGCGCCCAGTTCACCACATCTTCAAGTCGCGTGGTCACAACCACGGATTCGGGCAAATTATACTCTAATCCCATTCCAGACCTCCTTGCTTCCACTCATAGACCAGTCCAATCGTCAGCACCGCCACGAAGAGCATCATGACACCGAGCGAGTAGAGGCCAAAACCGAGCATTTGACTTTGCTTCCAGCTGATTGCCCAGGGGACCAAGAAAACGGTCTCTAGGTCAAAAAGGATGAAGCTTATCGCGACCATGTAGAATTTAACGCTAAAACGGTGTTCTTGCGGCGCCACGAGTTGGTCAGAGCCTGACTCGTAGGGCATGACCTTTTGTTTGGTCGGGTTACGCGGGCCAAAAGCGTTCGCTGAGAACGTGATCGCGACGACGACGACGAACGCAACGAGCGTTAGAAGCACAAACCCAAGGTAATCAGCAATTTCCATTCTTCGTCCTGTGAATACCGCAGCTAGGATGCCACTTACGTGCACTTCGGTGCGCGCAGGTGGTAGCACGCTCACCCGCGCACTGTCAAACGCTCATGGAAGGACTTGAACGTCATAGCTCCACGCCCAAGAGGCCTCGTAGCAAGCACTATCGGCGCCTGTCATCATCATCCGATAGCGTCCGGATGGAAATCGTAATGCCGGCCAATCGATGATAACACTGAACTCACCGTTGGGTCCTTTATCCACACATTCTGAGATCCACGTCCCCGAATCCGCCGATCTTCGGTGGACGGCAATCTTAGGTTGGTCTCCAAAAAAGCGCCCCGAAAGGATCGTTCTGCTGCCGGGTTTGAGCACCAATGGCACGCCCCGATCGAGTTCTATGCCCTGATGCAAAAAGGCTCCACGCCCCAATTCGGACCACTGACCAACACTGCATTGGGACCGAAGTTTGTTTTCGGAGACGTATTGAGTCTTGGCGATTGGCACCCCGTTGCCTTTTTGGTGGTACCCCTCCACAAATCGCAAGGGCAGCGTTCGAACCCGGTCGCTGAGCGTAAAATGCAGATGTGGAGCTGTGGCATAACCTGTGGACCCGCACATTCCGATCACTTGGCCGGCACAGACCTCTTCACCCCGTTCGACCATTGCGCCGAGGTAGCGAAGATGGTGATAGCTCGAATAGGTCCCATCTCCGTGATCGATGACCACATAGTTTGAGTCTTTGCCGCACACCGGATCGGGACATCCATGATTCGAATCCTCACGAACATCCCAAACCCTGCCCGATCGGCTGGCCACGATCGGGTCGCCTTCTTCGCACTCGAAGTCTACGGAGAAGGCGTCGTAACCCTTGTGGGTCTGGGCACCGTGGAAGGCTTGGCTCACGAAGGTTTTATAGCCTTCGCGAAAGGGCAGATAATGGACGGCGGCCCGCTGCGCAACACATTGACCACCTTCGTCGAGTGTGGCTCCAGCAAGGCATACAGGCGTGCCCGGCTGAGTCGCGCAGGACGAGAATCCCAGCCACGCGATCACCCCAAGACAAGCCAGAGTCTTACGCACGCAACGCGTTCTCCAGATCTTCCAAGAGATCTTCGATATCCTCGATGCCCACTGAAAGTCTTACGAGCCCGTCGGAGATCCCGAGTTGGGCGCGCACGTCAGCCGGAACGGATGCGTGCGTCATGATCGCGGGATGTTCGATGAGGCTCTCCACGCCGCCAAGGCTCTCGGCGAGCGCGAAGATTCGCACGTTCTCGAGCATGGACTGAGCCTTTGAGAGGCCGTCTTTGAGATAGAAAGTGATCATGCCCCCAGGCCCGTGCATCTGTTCCTGGGCGATCTTGAATTGGGGGTGCGACTCAAGCCCTGGATAGACCACGCGCTCAACGGCATCGTGCGCTTCCAAGTACTTTGCAACGGCCATGGCACCCAATGCATGTTGGCGCATCCGAACATGCAGGGTTTTCACTCCGCGGAGTACCAGCCAGGAATCAAACGGCCCAGGTACCGCGCCGATCGAATTCTGCAAAAATCGCAATTGATTCGCGATCTCGTCGTCTCGGGTCAGAACGATACCGCCCACCACGTCGGAGTGGCCGTTGATGTACTTCGTGGTGGAGTGAACCACCATATCAGCGCCCAGATCGAGAGGTGTCTGGAAATAAGGGCTCATGAACGTGTTGTCCACGACCACTTTGATGCCCTTTGCGTGCGCGATTTCACAGATCTGGCGAATATCGCAAATCTTGAGCAGTGGGTTCGTGGGGGACTCCAACCAAATGAGCTTCGTATTGGGCTTAATCGCGGCTTCGAAAGCCGAAATATCCGTCATGTCGACGAAGGAAAAATCGACACTCTTGCCCTGGAAGACCTTGGTGAAAAGTCGGTACGTGCCGCCGTAGACGTCGTCTCCGGAGACCACGTGTGCGTCGGCATCGAGGGTGTGCAAAATGGTGGTTGTGGCCGCACATCCCGACGCAAACGCGATGCCGTGCTTTGCCTTTTCTAGACTCGCGAGACAATCCTCGAGGGCGTGGCGCGTAGGGTTTTGTGTACGGCTGTACTCAAACCCGGTGTGCACACCCGGCGATGATTGAACATAAGTCGAGGTCTGGAAGATCGGCGTCATGATCGCGCCGGTCGTTGGCTCGGGAGACTGACCGGCGTGAATCGCGCGGGTTCCAAACTTTTGGTTTTCGTAGGTTGATTTCGGGTCGTGCATCTTAAAATCCGTGTCCACAAGGTGTCCCCGACCTTGTACCCAACCCTTTCACACCTTGTCTAGACCCGGCATCAAACCTTTTCGAGCACGCGCACGAGTCGGGCTTTGACGTCGTCGGCAATCGGCGAGATATCGTCGCGGCCAACCACGGAAAACATGGCGATTGGGTCAATGGCTTGAATCCAAGTCTTGCCGTCATCGTCTTCGAAAACTGTGACATTGCAAGGCAGGAGCACACCGATGGGCGCTTCCGCGCTCAACGCTTGATGCGCCAGCGCTGGATTGCAGGCGCCTAGAATCATGTAAGGCGGTCGATCTACGTCTAGCTTCTTCTTCAGTGTAGCCTGAACATCGATCTCCGTGAGCACGCCAAACCCTTCGGTCGCGAGGGCTTCTCGAACCTTGGTGATCGCGTCAGCAACACTTCCATTAAAACTCTTCGTTAGCGCATAGTCTCTTTCTAAACTCATGATTTCCTCCGCATGTGAATCTCGCGATTGATTGGGCGAGAATGAGGGCATGAGTCAGATGAAACTTTCTATGGGTACGTTTCAATTTTGGGAGAGCCGTCTTACTTATTCCTATTTTTTCTGAATGACGTCGGGCACGGTGACGTTGACACACACCCGTGCTTGGGTGGCGCGATTGGACGAGGTCTGCACGAATTGCATTTGGCATTCGAGACCGGTTGGGCACGTCGAGTCGGCACAGCATGGCTCGATGCAGATCCCGAGGTCTTTTTCACAGAACTGGGACTCACACTGGTTGTTCGACGTACAGGCCTGGCCGCCTCGCCGACTTCCCTGCCCCGACACGTCCTTCACACATTGCCCGACGGTCTCAACAATTCGCCATGCGCAACGTCCGTTGTAGCAGGTCCCGCCTTGTCCGGTGCACTGGGAGTCGTTTGTACATGCTGGAGCTCCCTCGACTGGCAAGATGACGTTTGCTTCTTCAGCGGACCCACCGAACGAGCAGGAATAGCCGTTTGCGCAATCATCGTCCGTGCAACAAGCTTCGGTGCAATATCTCTGAGCGTTGTTCGGGTCGGTAGTGCAAAGTGCCCGATTGCATTGCGCATCCGACGTACAAGTTGCTCCCACTGGGCTTGCGCTTGCTGCCGGTGGCAACCAGCAGCGGCCGTCCATATTTCCTGGGGAGTTGACAGTGGCAGCCGTCCTGAACACGCGGCAAACGGCGGAAGAATCGCATCGCTCATCCGAGGTGCAAAGGTCAAAACAGATGCTCGGTGCGTTTCCGATTCCGGCCTTTTCGCAGCTTTGGCTTCGGCATTGAGAATCTTGTGAACATGTCGCACCGCCGCGGCGAGTCCCGATGGTGGTGGTGACTGCGTTACAACCGTGGATGTTTGCGGAGTACCTCAAGTCCAAAATGCAGGTTTGATTCGCCTGACAGCCGTCCCCGATGGTGCCGGTATCACTACTATTGCAGAACGAAGTGCAGCGGTAGTCGCCGGTACACGAGCCATTATTAGCAAGGAGACATGCACAGATTTGCTTGTCACCACAGACATCTGCGTCGTTCTCGTAATTGCCGTCTAAGTCGTGGTTGCAGCGCTGAGAGACATCGCAGTTTGGCGTGGTGTAGATATTACAATCGTTGTCTTTCCCGTCGCAGGTTTCAGTTGCGCCTGGGTAGATGGTTGCGTCGCTATCGTTGCAGTCTCCGTCGCACTCAGTAACTCCGTCACCATCCACGTCGGTCGTAGTACACGGGTTACAACCCTCATCCACATAGCCGTTGCAGTTGTCGTCGATCTGGTTTCCGAGATTGTTGGGCCCACAATCTTCGGCCCTTCCGGGATAGACGTTGGGATTTGAGTCGTCGCAGTCTCGGATCGCCGGATCGGTGCCGCAGGTCGCGTATCCATCACCGTCGAGGTCGAAGTCCTCGTCGATCATGCCGTCACAATCGTTGTCGAGACCATCGCAACGCTCCACCGCGCCCGGCCGAATCGAGGCGTCGCTATCATCGCAGTCTTGGCACGCGTTAGACCCGTCGAGGTCGGCATCTTGATTGACGTCGCAGCACATCGGATCGTTGGCCGTGACGCACATATCCGTGAGTTCCACGCAGCTCGCGATAAGGCAGACATCACCATTGGTCGCCGACGAGCAATCTCGAGCCCCACCACCGACACAAGATCCGTTGGAGCAGGAGTCGTTAACGGTGCAGAAGAGCCCGTCGTTACAGGTGGTTCCATTACCTACGGGAACACCGACACAGCTTTGGCCGGCTTCGTTGCAAGTTCCCGTGTTGCACTGGTTTGAGGCTACTGAGCAATCGCGCGGCTGCGAGTTACATTGCCCCGAAACACAGACATCGTTGACGGTGCAGAAGAGTCCGTCGTTGCACGTCGTGCCATCGGATCTGGGGACTGGAACGCAGGAGTCTTGCGATTCGGAACACGCCCCATTGTTGCAGGCATCAGCGACGGACTGGCAGTTTCGCAGGTTACCCACACAAGCCCCCGTCTGACAGGTGTCCTGTACCGTGCAGTATAGTCCGTCATCGCACGTTGTTCCGTTGGGTCTCGGGGTGGTCGAGCAAACGCGATTGGTTTCGTTACAGATGCCCTGATTGCAGGCGTTGTCTTGCGCGGCACATGACCTCGCGCCTCCGCCCTGACACGTGCCGGCCTGGCAGGAGTCCTGAACGGTGCAGAAGAGTCCATCGTCACACGATGTGCCGTCGGGAACCGGATCGCCCGAACACGAGCGGGTAGCCTCGTCGCATACTCCGGTTCTACAAGAACCGCCCTGCGCGGAACACTCGCGGGTTCCTCCGGCCACACATGCGCCGGCGGCACAGACATCGTTAACCGTGCAGTAGAGCCCGTCTTCACATGTGGTTCCGTCGACTCTCGGTTGGGGTACGCAGGCATCAGCGTTCTCGTCACAGACGCCGGTATTGCATTGATCTGACGCCGCATCACAATTGGTCGGTGCGCCTCCACAAACTCCGGCTGAGCAGACATCGCCCGAAGTACAAAAGAGGCCATCATCGCAGGTGGTCCCATCCGCGATTGGCTGGGCTACGCATCCTTGGCCTGACTCATCACAAACGCCCACGGTACAAGGTCCGTCCAAATGCGAGCAGTCCCTCGGAGCAGTTACGCATTCGCCTTCAGAGCATGCCCCGCTGACGGTACAATAAAGGCCGTCATCACAGGCCTCGCCATCAGGTTTGTGCAAGGTTTCGCAGCTTCCGTCCTTATCCAGGCAGATACCAGTCTGACAGGCTCCGTTGGCTTGAGAACAATCGACAGGTTCGCCGGGCACGCACTGGCCGTTTTGACACGATTCCGTGCCATTGCAGAGTAGTCCGTCGTCGCATAGCTGAGCGTCCTCATCAATTTGGCCGTCACAATCGTCATCGACGCCGTTACAGATTTCGATGCGTGGATTGATAGCTCCTACACATTCGCCCCAGACACCGCCCGAACACGTTGAAACACCCTGAGCGCAAGCGCCCTCATCTGAATCACCACATTCCTGCGTTGCTCCATCTTCGCAGTCTGGGCAAAACTCATCGACCGCGCCGTCACAATTATTGTCCTTCTGGTCGTGGCAAAGCTCGGTGGCCCTTGGATGAATCGATGCGTCGCCATCGTCGCAATCCCATTCGAGGTCGCAAAGAATACCCACGTAAAAACCGTCACCGTCCTGATCCACGCAGGTCTGCGTCGATTGGTTGTTCGGACCCGTGTTAGTCTGGGTAGTATCGTCGCTACAGGAGAATACGAGGCCAATGGCCAGAAAAAATAGGAGTCGTTTCACTTCAAACCACGTGTGTAATTCAGAATTCTGCTATTTTGGCAGAACAACTCAGTATTTTCTCGACTCTTCTCGTTGAGACTCCAATTTCTGTATTCAACTTGAACACAGTCTACTACACGTGATGCGAAGCCTTTTTTGAGCTATCCTAGACGAGTTAAGGATTGAAAAACGGACCTCTGATGTTTGCGAAAAGACTATTGAATTTGCTCTTTACCTTTGGCGTGATGAGCGTGTGTGCCTGCGGCCAGGATGACGGACCAGCGTTGGTCGGCGGTCCGGACCCAATCACTCCAAACGTTGATATGCCGAACGATACACAAGGCCCCGTGGTCTCCGATGGCGGGCCACTGGCTCCGGATGCCGCGGACCTTGAGCCAGGAACAGATATGGCGGCGCCTCCTTCAGACCAGGGCAACCAGCCTCCGGATTGTTCGCGACACTACGCGCGTCGCCCGCTTGACGCCGCTCAGAGCGCGAGTTGGAGATATGGGGGCGGCGCGGGCTATCCGGACGCCTTTGAGCGCGATCCCGCGTGCATGACCATCGTAGATACCAAGGCGGCCCTCGAAGCTGCTCTGGAAGCGGCTCAATCAGGTGATATTGTCTACGTGGAAGACGATGCGGAAATCGATATCACCGGCCCCTCGATCTGCATACCGGGCGGGGTTTGGCTCGTCAGCGGGCGCGGGCGCGGCAGCTCGGCAGGCGCGCTCCTCTACGGAACAGAAATCGTCAATCGAACCCTCTTAGACGCATGTGGAGCTGATGTCCGACTCTCTGGAATTCGACTCCACGGCCCCGACCCAAGTCAATGTCCCCCACAATACCCCGATAACTGCACCGGCGAGGACCGAACAAACGGACAAAACTGCCGTGATTGTATGCCTCGAACCTCTGGTATCCGTTCTCGTCATGACGGTCTCGAGGTCGACAACTCCGAAATCGCCGGATTCGGGCTTGCCGCGGTGAATCTATCGGATTCAGTCGGCCATTGGATTCATCATTCTCATATCCATCACAATCAGCGCCAGGGCCTCGGCTACGGCGTACTATTGGGACGAGGGTCGACGGGCGTCGTGAAGGTTTTGGTGGAGCATAACCGTATGGACTACATGCGCCACGCCATAGCCGGCAGCGGAGAGCCCGGCCAAGATTACGAGGCGCGCTACAATCTGGTCTTGGAAAACGCCAATGGCCACGTCTTCGATATGCACGGCGAGAACGAAAATACCGACAACGGTAGCGAACTCGCCGGCGGACGCATGCTCATTCATAACAATACGGTTTTGCCTCCGGACCACTACGCTTTGGTGGTTCGAGGACGCCCACAAACGGGTTCGTGGCTCTACGATAATTGCCTGGCACGGAGCGGGCCTTCGAGCGCTGCGCTCCAGAGATTCTTCACAGGGAACTTCCATGTTGACCGCTCTCCAAGCGGCTCAGCACCCAATCAGTACAATCAGACAGGAGCCGATTGCGAGCCGGTTCGATGGTGCTACTCAGCGGGCGGAAGCGGACCGTGGCGCTACTTGACGGCATCGAGCTTCGGCATGGACCGCCTGGCCCTTGGTGATTTTGACGGGGACGGCAAGACCGACGTCTTTTCGACGAGTTCTGGCAAATGGAGATGGGTGACATCAGGGCTCGGGTCTTGGAAGGACCTCAACACCTCCAATGTCACCATCGAGAATCTGGGTTTCGGAGACTTTGATGGTGACGGAAAAACCGACGTGTTCAATGCGAATGGCTCGGCTTGGCGCTATTCGTCCGGCGGCTCATCCCCTTGGACAACCCTTCGAAACGCAACAGAAACACTCTCTAGCCTGGTCCTGGCGGACTTTGATGGCGATGGAAAAACCGACGTGTTCACCACCACCGGGACCCATTGGCGATGGTCTCGAAGCGGGACCCAAGCCTGGGCCAATCTGAACACATCGAGCGCGGCGCTAAGTTCCTTGCGGTTTGGGGACTTTGATGGCGACGGAAAAACCGACGCGTTCAGCACGGGTTCGGGCCAATGGCGCTGGTCGCCAGGGGCATCGGAGCCTTGGAGACCACTGAATTCTTCCGGAGTTGGGCTGGCCTCGCTTCATTTCGCCGACGTAACGGGCGATGGAAAGACTGACGTTTTGAGGGCCAACGGCGACCGTTGGTGGGTCTCGGATGGCGGCAACTCAGGATGGCGCATGCTTCGAATCGACTCGAAATCTCCCGGCAACGCGTTGTTCGGAGACTTTGACGGGGACGGAACGGCCGACGTTTTCAACACCGGTTGTTTCTAGTCTCGTCTTTGAATTTTCCAGCCTCGATGCCGTCCCAAAGGCATAGACCCACTGGAGAATTTCAAATGAAACGCCTTCTGACCCTTCCGCTTCTTTTCCTTCTTTCTGGCTGCCAAGAACTCGCTGAATTCAACGATTTTGTGGATTCGATCGAGTCTGGAGAATTTACGGCTCAATCTCTTCTGAGTGCCAATCCGAGCAGTGATTTCCGCAATTCTGGGCAGGTGGTTTTGAGCGTCGGAGAGCGAATTGGGCCGGATGCTAAAGTCCAAACTCGCGACTCGTTTGGCCAATGGTCGGAGTGTCGGCGCCGCGGCCACACGCCTCGTGGTGGGGCACCCGTCAACGCTTTCACAGTGCTCGTGGATGGGTCTGGCAGCATGGAACTCGAGTATTTTAACGGTGAGTGTGACACGTGTCCTCACGACCCGGGCCGTGAGCGGGTTGGCGCGGCGAGGCGATTCGTTTGGAAAGTCCAAGACGTTGCCCCGAGAAGCGATCTCTTCTTGGGAGAATTCGGCCCCACGCCACATCCTGAAATGCTAGCGACCAGAATCTTGTCGGACTTTACGGACTCTTCCGAGCACGCCGAGGCTTCTGTTGACCAACTCATGGGGTACGAGCCCGTTGGTACACCGCTCTGGGACTCGCTCGGAGAGATGATCGAAGAGACCGCGATCGCGAGGCAAAACCTGAACCGCGAGACCGGTGAAGACGTAGGAAGTGCAATCGTGATCCTGAGCGATGGCCAGGATAACCAATCGACGTACTTCGATCTGGACTCGGTCAGCCGTGAGGCAATTGCTGCAGGCGTGCCGATCTTCGCCATCGGACTTGGGCCAGCTTCGGCATCGGCCTGGGACCCGGAAGCTTATGGTGATCAACAGACAAACACCGTTTTGGATTTGCAGCGCGTGGCACAACGAACCGGCGGCTTCTATTCTTCGGTAGACGAGCCAGGACGGCTCTACGACCTCTTCGACGCGGTAGCTGACGGCCTGGCCGAAGGCTACACCGAAGAAACCTACGAATGCTGGGAAGGCGGTTCAGCTCCCGCGAGTGGTTCTCTCGTTGAAGGCCGCATTCTCTCCGGCAATTCCGAGCTCCCCTGGTTCTTCCTCGCCCCTTGAGAGGTGGTGAGTTGCTTTTCGCGCCGCCCGTCTGAGGAGGAGAGAGCCCTCCTCTACTTTTTGAATTTCCCAGAAAGCAGAGCGTCTGAGTTGATGTGAACGAACTTACCCGAGGAAAGATTATGACTCCGAAACTTCTACTACTTGCAGCCCTCAGCATGTTCGCATCAGCGTGTGTCACTGGCGGGCATTCTCGCACGGTTTATACAGAGACCACTCACGACCCTTATTACGAAGATACGTACTACGAGGACGTGTATTACGAGCCCGGGTACGACGGCTACGCCGATACCTACTACGAAGAAACTTACGTATACCCGGCACCCACCGAGTACGAGCGCGAGTTTATCTACGTGTACTACGGCGATACTTACGTCTATCAAAACACCACGTACATTTGGATTGAGCACGAGCGCCGATACGTGAGTGAGCGTCATATTCGCCCTCGCGACCGCGACCGTTATTACTCAGGCAAACGGCCTCAGCGTACGCATGCCGACACAAGCAACCATCCGCGAGTGCGTGACACAACGTCTCGTCCGACCACCAAGACGCACAACGATCGTACTCGTCGGCCTGTCGACCGCCCAGTACGCACCAAGACCGGTGGCAAGGTAGCGGATGCTCGCCCAGAGCGCGGTGTGACGCCTAAGGCGACTCCAAAGAAGCGGGTGCCAAAGACGATTACGATTCCTCAAAACACAGCCGACCGAGGGCGTGGCTTGGACCAAAGTCCTTCTGATACTCGAACCACAGGAAAGCCCGTAAATACTGGGCGACCCGCACATGCAGGCAAGCCAGTCAATACGGGCCGGCCGGTAAACACTGGCAAGCCCGTAGACACTGGAGGGCCCGTGAATGCTGGACGGCCCATCAACACAACTCGTCCAAGTAAAACGACTCGCCCTGTAAACACGAACTCAGACCGCGGCTTGCCCTCGAGCAACATCCCGAACAGAAATGTCCCAGTCAGAAATGTGCCTCGGCAAAACAACAATCGCCCTGAGCAGACCCGTGACCGGTTCCAAAACACTCCGACCACACGCGGCAAGACTGTGAGCACTCCTAGCCGCCGCAACGCCGAGACGACCACCCGCGGAAATAGCGTAGGATACGATCGCCCGACTCGAACCTTCGACAACCAGCCTCGAAAGTCGAACACCATCGAACGCGAAAGGTATCAGCCACGAACTCGCGATTCGGCCATCCCACAAGGAAGGCGAAATCCGAACAACGCTGGAAATGTCAAAGGAAAGCCAGCACCGCAGAACACGACTTCGAAGTACCGAGTGGATCCGAATCACGCAGCTGACCCTGCATACGGCCCAGGCAAGTCGAAATCCTCTTCGAAGAAGGAGAGCGGCAAGTCCGACACTACTCGCGGGCTCCCAAGCTCCAAATCAGACCGACGAGGCGCACCAATTCGCCGCTGATGAACGCTCGGAAAGGCTCTCCCTGATTGCGCCAATCCCCCGCGAGTGATAGCTCTTCGGGGGACTTTGATTTTTCTTGGAGATTAAGGGATGGCCGAACATTCATGGCGTTTTTTCGTGGCAGGTGGGGTGGACCAAGTTCAACTTCAAACCGGCAAAGATCTCATCAACCTGCGCGCACTCGACCAAAAGCTTTGGGTTGCCCTCGCGTGCCCAACTACGGGCGTAGAATTCGACGAACGAACCCTCGAACTTTTGGATACGGACAAGGATAAGCGCGTCCGAGCCAGCGAGATGATCGAAGCAGCCGAGTGGTGTGGACGCATGCTGAGCGACGTGGAAGTCTTGGCCAACAGAAAGGCATCCCTGGTCCTCTCTGCAATTTCTGAAGGCACGGACGACTCCAAACTTCTAAAGAAGACGGCCGAAAGAATTCTGGAGACGGTCGACAAGGCCGGAGCAAAGGAGATCTCGGTCGAAGATACTGAAGCCGCAACCGCGAGTTTCGACAAGCAGAAATGGAACGGTGACGGCGTAATCCCGGCGAGTTCCGTGGAAGACGAAACGCTTGCGGCCGTTTTCGCAGATGCGCTCAAAGCAACCGCTGAGCCGAGTACAGATCGCAACAGCGACCCGGGCCTAAACGCCGCACAGATCGACACCTTTTTCGACAACATTGCTGCCCATGCGACATGGCTCGAGGACGGGGTTGCTGAAGATGTAAAGCCCCTCGGCGACGATACGCAAGCAGCCTGGGAGGCCATCAAGGCCGTTCGAGCCAAAGTTGACGACTATTTCGCCCGCGTCAATGTGGCTGCCTACGACTCACGTGCCCTCACGGCGCTGAATCGCGAAGAGACAGAATACCTGGCCATCGCGGCAAAAGACCTGCACATCAGCAGCGAAGAAGTCGCTCATTTCCCGCTCGCCCGCGTCTCAGACAACCAGACCCTACCACTTCACGAAGGGCTCAATCCCGCATGGATGAAAGCAATTCACGCATTCCGAGACAAGGCGATTGTTCCGATTTTGGGCGAAAAAGTGGGTCTTTTGGAGTCGGAGTGGTTGGAGATTTGCGCGAAGTTTTCGGCGTATGAAAAGTGGGTTTCCGCAAAGCCGGAAGCATCGGTAGGTGACCTGAGTGCTGAACGCATCAAGGAGCTAAATGCAGGTACCGGACGCGACGACTTGAAGGCGTTGATCGACAAGGATCTCGAAGTCGAACCCATGGCGAAGGCTTTGGAAAACGTAGAGAAGCTCGTTCGCTTCAATCGAGATCTCATGGCTATCGCCAATAACTTTGTGGCGTTCCGCGATTTCTACTCGGCGACCAGCCCAGGGATTTTCCAGCTCGGCACCCTCTATATTGACCGTCGCGCCTGTAATTTGTGCGTCCATGTTACCGATGCTGGGCGACACGCCTCCATGGCGAGCCACTCCAATGCCTACCTCCTCTACTGTGATTTGAAGAATGCGAAGGGCGAAAAGATGGCCATTGCCGCGGCAGTCACAGATGGCGACATCGACAACCTCATGGTGGGCCGAAACGGCGTCTTCTACGACCGAGACGGAAACGATTGGGACGCGACGGTCACTAAGATCGTAGAAAACCCCATCAGTATTCGACAGGCGTTCTGGAGTCCGTACAAGAAGTTCTTGCGCATGATCGAAGATCAAATCTCAAAGCGCGCGCAAGACGCAGAAGCGAAGTCGCAAGCCAAGGTTGATGGCGCCGCCAAAGCAACAGATGCGGCGGCTACTGGTGGAAAGGCCGTGGAAACAAAGCCCGCCGAATCAAAGAAGCTGGACGTTGGCGTAGTGGCTGCTCTCGGCGTTGCCGTCGGTGGTCTCACCGCAGCGCTCGGCATGATTCTAGAGGCGTTCTTTGGACTAGGAATCTGGATGCCTGTGGGCTTCCTAGCGCTACTTTTAGTCATCAGCGGACCGTCCATGGCAATTGCGTGGATGAAGCTCCGAAAACGCAATCTAGGCCCGCTTCTGGACGCGAACGGATGGGCTGTGAACTCGCTTGCGAAAATCAACGTACCGTTTGGACGCTCGCTGACAAGCCTTGCGGTATTGCCAGAAGGCGCGGCGCGCGACCACGTCGATCCTTTTGCCGAGAAGAAGCGCCATTGGGGTGTTTGGGTCTTTCTCTTCGTACTCATTGGAGCCGCCATCGCCTGGTATCTAGGTAAACTTGATACCTACCTCCCGCCTCAGGCATCTAGTGTAGAAGTTCTGGGCGAGTATGCGCCGCGGAACACTGCAGACAAGATCAAGGCTGAGGCCGAAGCTGAGGCAGCCAAAGCTGCAGAGCCAGCCGCTGATGCCGCGCCGGCAGGAGAGGCTCCAGCCGCAGCACCATAAGGAGTCAAAAATGGGAGTCATTTTTCAAATCAACCCAACCGAATCGCCGGAAAGGTTTGAAATTTCCGTCCCGGAAACATGGGGTCAAGGCCGTGCGGTCTACGGCGGCTTAGCGGGAGCCTATTTGATGATGGGCGCCACTGCAGGCGTTTCTGGGTCGGCGCGCTCGGCCACCATCTCGTTTGTTGGCCCGCTTGAGTCGGGCCCCGCTACCCTCAAGCGCCGGGTCTTGCGGGAGGGCTCTTCGATGACCCATCTGCAGACGGAGATTGAGCAAAACGGGGAAGTCAAAACAATAGGTCTTTTCGCGTTTGGTGAGGCGAGGAAAACCGGGCTTGATATCGTGTCAGAACCTCTAGTTCTTCCGGCCCCTGACACCCTTCACACAATCGACTTTGGTCAGGGACTCGCCCCGGAGTTTACCTCCCATTTTGAGTACAAATGGTCAGGTGATGCGTTCCCGCTGAGCGGTGCAGCAGCGCGTGCACAAGGTTGGGTTCGGTCCAAGTCCGAACTTGAGTTTCTCTCCCCTGAAGCGCACTCCATGCCCGCATCCATACTGGCGCTAATCGATGCGTGGCCACCCGCCATTTGGTCCGCGCTGACCTTCCCCGCAAGAGGAAGCACGGCCACCTGGTCGGTTGCGTTTACTCCAGACGCTCACACGACCATCGCCTCCACGGAGTGGTTTTCGTACGACGCAAAGACGACCTTTTCTCAAGAAGGATACGCCGACACCGAGGCGACCTTTGGGGACGGCCAAGGTAGAATCTTGGCAAAGTCCAGACAGGTTTTCTCTGAATTCTCAAAGGCGTCGGCTTAGCGAAGACCCTTGAGAATAACGCTGTCTTAGCCTAAGGGGGCATTATGAATCCTACAGAAATTGAATGGTTAAAGAGTTTTGAGATCGATTGGGCCCTCTTTTTTGAGAGCGCGGCCTGGATTGCGGGAGTGCTCGTCATCGCCGCTATCGCGCACCTGATTGCGAGCCGCCTGATACTTCGTGGCATCAGCAAATTGGTGAAACGAAGCAGCATCTGGTGGGACGATGTGATCGCGGAGGAGAAGGTTTTTGAGCGCCTTGCGCCCATTGCACCCGCACTTGTAATCCGCTGGGGAATGGTCTTTGTACCAAATCTCGGAGAAGACATTGTCGATCTGGTTCAACGGGTTGTTGTGGCCACAATCGTCATGGTTGTGGCTCGCGCGGCGAGCGCATTCTTGGGTGCGGTCAACGCGATCTATGCCAAGTACGAAGTGGCACGTGGCAGGCCGATCAAGAGTTATATCCAGGTCGTTCAAATCGCGGTTTATCTCTTCGCCCTTATCTATGCCGTCGCGGCGTTGATGAACGAGTCCCCGTGGTACTTCCTCACCGGTCTTGGCGCGATGACCGCCGTGTTATTGGTAATCTTTAGAGACACACTGCTCTCATTGGTGGCGGGTGTGCAGCTTACCAATAACGACCTCATTCGAGTCGGGGATTGGATCGAAATGCCCAATTTTGGCGCCGATGGCGACGTGGTGGACATCGCCCTGAACGTGGTGAAGGTCAAAAATTGGGATGGTACGATCACAGTGATTCCAACCCATAAATTCCTGGAGCACTCATTCAAGAACTGGAGAAATGTGTTTGAGGCTGGCGGCCGCCGAATCAAGCGCAGCCTACTCATCGACATGAACACCATCCGTTTCCTGAGCGAAGATGAAATCGAAAAATTCTCGAAAATCCAAGTTCTTCACGAGTATATCGAACGGAAGAAGGAGGAGCTCAAAGAGCACAATGCCAAATTGCCCGAAGGTGCCCAGGAGCTCATGGTGAACAAACGGTGGCTCACCAATGTTGGCACCCTTCGCGCTTATCTTGTGGCTTACTTGCGCACCAACCCTCAGATACACGAAGAGTTCTCGTTCCTTGTAAGACAGCTTCAGCCCACGGAATCGGGACTACCCATTGAGATCTATGTGTTCTCCAAAGACACACGGTGGGCCCATTACGAAGCGATTCAGGCCGATATCTTCGACCATCTCATGGCAGTCCTCCCCGAGTTTGGTTTGAGGGCATTCCAAGCGCCCGCTGGACGAGACTTCGAAGCTCTTAACCGCAGCATCCTCGCCGACCACACTTCGAAGCAACTTCCGGATTGAAGTGTTCTTCGAGGAAGCCAATCGTAAAGGTTTCGGCGGCAATTTCAGGCTCGATCTCCAAGACCTGTCTCATCCAATACTGCACGATCATATCGTCCGTAGACGGCGCAATCTTAGTCAGTAGCTCGGCAACGAGCTCACGCTCGTAGAGGTTCCAAAGTCGGGTGCATACCTGATCGATGGAGTCGGCACGGGTCGCTACTGGCGTGGCGCAGAGCATGCGGGAGAGCTTGGACAAATCGCCGTCCTTTCTGGCCTGACGAATCATCGAGTCCACGCCTCGAGGTCGTACCATCGGCACAACCAGGGCCACCAAAACCACAATCCCAAATAAAGTCGCAAATGTTGTCGTCATTTCTCAATCTCCGCCAGAATCAAGTCTGGCACAAAGAAGTGATTAACACTAATCGACGGGTTATGGCCACTGGCGGGCTTGTGCGGATAGATCGTCCGAGTTCGCGTACAATACACGTCAAGCCGCGTGTAACCAGCCTGTTTTGCGCACAAACTCCACGGCGCCCTCAGCGGCTTTCCGAGACGAGGTTTCGGGCGAGGCTCGGACGGCCGAAGCCCCTGCCCTGACTTCTCGTGAACGTACTTAAACCCCGCATGATACGTGTTGTAAGCGGTAGCTCGCAGATCATCCACGGAGAGCGCATTTTCCTCGGTGAAGAGCAGGATGAACCCCGCGCGGGCGTACCCTTTGAACACCTCGACCATGGTTTCGTCGCTTTGGTTTCGAACCTCGTGAAAACCATTGCCGACCATCATCACAGCACCGTATGTGGCCACGCCGGCTGCCTGCATCTCGGCGATCAGAACCTCCGGCTTTCCAATGTCCGCGTGCCGGACAAAAAACATGTTCGCAGGAAGCCTCCCAGCTTGCTGCTCCACGATAGCCGCGTCGATCGCCGCGTCTTCGAGGTCAGCGCCCACGTATTGAAGTCGGTCGCCGTCGCGTTGAAACCGCTGCCGCGTGGCTTCCCCTCTGCCGATGGCGTGTTCCACAAAGACCTGAAATTCAAAGCCGGTGTCGGCTCGAAACTTATCCAAGGCATCGTTGGCCTTCTTGAAGGTTCCGGCGTTCGCATCTTGAGACGCACCCACATTGGCGCTCCGTTCCACCCAAACGGACTCACACCGGTTTAAAAGAATATCCGCGCTTCGCTCCATGTAGCCGTTGTAGGTTTCGATGATTCCAAAAGGCCCTGGCGCACGCGCGAAACCACGGGCGCCAAGCGCCGTGACCGTCTCACCGTCTAACCACCCAGCACATTCGAGAATCCGTTGCGCGCTCTGAGCAACGCGTGGATGGCCGGCACGTAACGTACCGAGATGTGCGCCTTGTTCAAAACCGCTGAGATCCATGGACGCCCGCATAGCGAGCACGAGTGGGACCAAACGATAGCCGATCTCAATCTCTTCGAGCGTCGGAATCCAGTGATTTTGAACGGTCTGCTTCGACTCCTCAAGATTCTGTCCAAGCGATGCCAGGAGGTCTACCTCGGAAGGACTCATCGTTTCTGCCCGAAGCGCACGTTCCCAGATGCGAGTCAGCGCCGCAGGATGCCGTTCTACAATGCGCTGATACTCGCGCACTCTATCGTGGCCTGCGATTCTGAAACTCTCGTCGTATTGTTCCACAACACCTCGGGCCAGGAGAAAGTGAAGATCCGTCTCGAGCTCCGAGGGATTCAGTCGAACACCATCCACCCACGTCTCCGCCGGGTAGATTGCCTCACCCTCCAAAAGCCTTTGGTAGAGACCAAGCTCGTTAAATGTTCTGAGCACGTGGCGCATCAACCAGAGGTCGGTCGGCGCAGTAATACACGCTGTCTTGACGATTTGTTCGGCAACTTTAATCGCCCTCGCGCGGTTTTCATCGGCCTCCGGTTTGAGACGTTCTAGAATTTCGAGAACACGCGTTCCGGCCGTGAACAGATGCGGAACGCGGTCGCGAAACGTTTCCCACGCCTCTTGTTCAAAATACGGGTAGCCGGCGCTCGAGACGCCACACGGAAAGCTCAAGACCTCGATTAACGTACTCTCTAACTTCTCCATGATTCACCCTTTTGTAGACGCTCAGAAACAGTGCGTTGCCCCACAAACCCGTGCGGCACGAACCCTTTTGGCCATATAAAGCAACCTATATGAGCAATGAAAAGGAGGCAATCATGTCTAAAAATGCAGTGTTAAGTGTCAGTCCAATGGGATTTCCGTGGCAAACTCAAGACCCATTCTTGTTTTGCGTACACCACCTGGATTTCTATCCCGAAGGTGACGAAAAAATGGGCCCCAAGGCATCTGTGTCGGGACGAAACATCGGTTCGGATTTTTCGAACAAAGACGGCTGGTCCATGTACCATGGGCAGGACGTCCCGGGCTTTCCGATGCACCCGCACCGCGGATTCGAGACGATCACGATCGCCCGAAACGGATTCATCGACCACTCGGATTCCCTTGGTGCAGCAGCTCGATTCGGAAACGGTGACGTGCAGTGGATGACCGCTGGAAGCGGTGTCGTGCACTCGGAGATGTTCCCATTGGTCAATAAGGACAAGGAGAATCCAACCGAACTCTTTCAAATTTGGCTCAACCTTCCTCGCAAGAGCAAGATGGTCGACCCGTACTTCACCATGTTCTGGAAGAACACCGTGCCTCGTAAGACCATCGAGGATACGGAAGGAAGGCGAATTGAGCTGGTTGCAATTGCCGGTGCTGTAGAAGGGCTTGAGCCCCCTACTCCGCCGCCAAACTCTTGGGCATCTGACCCAAAAGCAGATATCGCGATTTGGACGTTGAAGCTCGATGAAGGTGCCAAATGGACCATCCCCGCAGGTCCAGAAGGCGCCAATAGAACCGTCTACTTCTTTGTGGGCGAAAGCCTGAGTGTAGACGGTCAAAAACTGAGCAAGGGTCAGCTCGCAAAGGTAGACCCGACGCAAGAGATCGTCATCGAGAACGGTGCCGCTCTCGGAGAAGTTCTGATTCTCCAGGGGCGTCCGATCGGCGAGCCGGTGGTTCAGCACGGGCCGTTCGTGATGAATGAGCCACAGGAGATTCGTCAAGCGATGATCGACTACCACCAAACGGGCTTTGGTGGCTGGCCGTTGGCCATCATACGGACCTGTTCATCCACGTGAGCAAGAACGTTTTGCGCGCCACCCGGATGGTCGGGTCGAGAACGCGGAGTAGCTCAGCTCAGGTCCTGAGCGAGCAGGTCCGCAGCCCGAAGCGCCATCGACATGATGGTCACCTGAGGGTTCACGCCGAGCGAGCTCGGCACACTTGCCCCATCCACCACGTAGAGGCCTTCGGTACCAAAGACTTGGTGCCGAAGGTCCACGACTGCCGATTTGGCGGAAACGCCCATCGCGCAGGTTCCGAGCGGGTGAAAGGCCATCGGGCTCAAATGCCACGGCTTGATACCCTCGGAAGATAGCGCTCTTGCGTGGTCCACGGACGCGATATCTCCCAGACCTCGAACCCCGATATTGATGCGTTCTGCCCCGCCCGCGAGCATTATCTCGCAAAGATTGGCGAGCCCAATCTTCATTAAACTAAGGACGTCGGGGGTAATCTTGTAGGTCACGATCGGCCGCCCACCAGGGCCTCTTCTCACTGTTCCGACGCCTCGATCGCGAACCATAAACCCAAACTGCCCAACCCGATTCACCGAGTCCATCCAACTATTCAACGCGTCGTTGTACTCCCCGAGCGCAGCAGCCATGAGCCCAGGAGGCACGTAGAAGCCTTCATATCGGATCCGCGAATCACCGACACCGTGCACGCCATAACTTTGAGGAATGGCTCGCCACGGCTCGCCCAGGGAATGCGGGAATTCGGCGATGACACCGAGCGCCGGATGAACCGAGAGGTTCTTGCCGAGAGCAGGGAGATTGATCCCGCTTTCCTGTAGAAGAATAGGAGATCCAAAAGTCCCGCAAGAAATCACAACGGCACGCGCCTTGATCCTAAGTTCTTTGTGTACGCCGAACTCATCTAGCCCGCGCGCTACAACACCCACAGCCTTGTCGCCGCGCATCAACACACGAGCTACTCGAAGCCCTGTAAAGCACTGTGCCCCCGCCTTGAGCGCACGCGGAACCCATGATTGATCGGTAGAGCGCTTGGCCCCGGTTGGACACCCAAGCGTGCACAGACCCTGACCATCACACCCCGGAGCATTTCTAGGAAGTGGCCCGTGCTCGAGTTCTGGAAATCGGTCTCTTAAGTGTTCGGCACCCACTGCAACCCGCCCTGCAATAGCACCGAGCCACGCATCTTGAGCAGGTGCAATCCCGAGCTCACGCGCCACCTTTTGGGTCCACTCACTGAAATTGTCCGGTTCGAAATCGGAGCCAAATCCCAGTTCACGCCACTCTTTGAGCACGGCATGTGGCGTGCCAAAACTCGTTCCTGAATTGATCACCGTGGTTCCACCCACAACTCGGCCGGTTGGCACCATCAGCGGAGCATTTGATACGATCGTCGAAAGCCCTGAATCTCGCCAGAACTTGGAGATCCGTGTCTCGAGTTCGCCCGAAAAGTCCGCCCGATCTGCCCATCTCCCCTCCTCGACCAGGGCCACAGCAAATCCCTTCTCGGCAAGTGAGGCCGCCAAAGGGGCACCACCGGCGCCCGTTCCTACTACCACCACATCGCACTCGATGGTGGACTCGTTCTCCAGGACCTCGGGTCCCACGAGCTGTTGGTGCCAACGTTCTCGGGGCTCGCGTACCGGGTTGTCGTACGCTGGTACCCCGATGGCATCGAGGTAGTCGGGTCTTCCGAAATGACCGATCATGATCGGTAGAGACACCACTCTTTTGAGCCCATCAGATCTGAGAGCGTTGTATGCGTGGAGCGCTGCCCAGTAGCCCTTTTGTGCATGAGGCGGAAGTTGGGAGATGAGCTTTAGGGTTCGGCTCAAAGTCTTTTCGGACACCGCGGGGACCTTGGCACCAGCCGAGATAAGCTCTTCCATAGCCATCCTCAGTGCCTCGACATCTTCCGGTTCAGGGCCCGCAGCGATTGGAAGATGTCGCGCCGATGTGCCGGCTTGGGGTGAGCCTAGAAAGCTCATGAGGTCCCTCAGGTCGAACTCAAGGTAGCCGCTCCCGACGAGGGAACTCTCGCAGAAGACTTCACAATTGAGATGCGTCATCCCGAGCAAGCGCCTCGTAATCCCCAGATCTTTGCGGCCTTCAATACGACATTTCCGGCCTTCGTGGTCGTCAAACCGAAGCTCGTACTCAAGCGTTTTCTTGCGTAAAAAAGAGATTCTCAACTCACCGGACAATGGCAAATCATCCGCCCAAGAGTCTATGTGAATCACACCGTCTAGCCGAATGACTCCGTCGTTGAAAGCCTCGATTTGGGGCACCTCGCAGGCAAGCCAAACCGTGGCCTTCATCGGCTTGTGGTCAATTCGGAACTCCCCCGACATCGTCTCAAAAAAGGTAAATCCCATAACTTCCTCAGATGACGGGTTGAACGCGTGGTTCAGGACTAGGCTGCAAGAACTCGAGCGCGCCAACGTGCTCGGACGAACACTCAAAGCCGTCGGCCCCTCTTGGATTTACAACCAGCCGTGCGCGAGCCGTCTTTGAGTTTAGGCAGTACGCGAGCGATCCATCTGGGTTGTAGTAGCCGAGGCAGACCATGCGTTCGGGCACCGCCACAAGGGTAAGGAGTGCGTGACCCTGGGCGCCACGCATCTTAAGTGTCCACGTTGGGAAGTCGATTCGACCATCTTGTCTCCAAAGGTCTACGAGGCGGTCAAATCGGTATTCCACGAGCTTTCCAAGGTTTAGTCGGCGCACGACTAACATGGAGAGCTGCAGGCTCTGCCACGAGCCGATCTTGATCTCGCCTGAGGCTCCCTCCACATAGGTATGCGGCTCGCCCGCCGAATCCGTAAAGATTGCTTGCCCCCATGCGTACTTGGCGGCGTGTGAGGCGCCCCAGTTATGTCCCTGAGAGCCAAGCCAGTTCTGGACCTCAATCTGGCGTTCACCCACCCGAATGGTACCCGAGAACCTGAGGACTGGCGCAGGTGTTAGGAGTTTGTTCTTTGGAATTGGTGCATCCACAAGACGTCTTGTGGGAAGCATGCAGAGCGGTTGTCCAAGTTCTTGGACGACCTCGAACCGAAGGTCCCACGCAAGGGTGATGCCTTGGGTCACTTCGCCCGTAAGCGATCCACCGGCGTTCCCAAACTCCGCGCAAGAGCGGCCCACTTTGAGCTTTTGCCCGTTCGGAGCAAGAGTGGCCCCTTGAAGGGCGAAAGTTTCTTTTGCACCAACGCAATTCTCGGCCTCAAAGACCGAACACCAAACTTCGGCCACGTGATTGCCATCTGCACGAAGCAAGGTGGTGAACTTTACCCAGATTGCCGTGGGGGAATCGGGCGCCACGCATCGAAAAAACCAGGATTCGACCCCGGGCTTGAGCTGCCTTTGACGATTATCTTCTCTGAACTGGCTCATTCGTTTTCCACGTTGTTCGCTGCGCTGGTCAACTGGTCATACCACTACGAATATCCACTTATGACTCGTGAGTCAATCACATTAAGTCCGGGCTTCTTGACCGACCGATTTTCCGGCATGATACGCCCGCCACTGAATTGGAGTTCCAATGACGAATACAAACTTTCCAAACACACGAATGAGGCGCATGCGGCATGACGAATGGTCCAGACGGCTCATGCGCGAGAATCGACTGACCACGGACGATTTGATCTGGCCAATCTTTGTGCTCGAAGGAAGTAACCAGCGCGAAGCAGTTCAGTCCATGCCAGGAGTTTGGCGACAATCGATCGACCTCTGGCTAAAAGATCTTCAAGAGGCGGTAAATCTGGGTATCCCGGCGGTTGCGCTCTTCCCCGTGGTTCCAGTCGAGAAGAAGAACGAAGAGGCTACCGAAGCCATGAATCCAGACAACTTGATGTGCCGCGCAGCCCGCGCCATCAAGGAAGCTTATCCCGAGCTCGGACTTATTGGTGACGTGGCCCTTGACCCTTACACTTCGCATGGCCAGGACGGTCTGGTTGTCGACGGTTATGTGGTCAACGACCCAACGATCGATGTCTTGGAAAAACAATCCGTCGTTCAAGCTCAGGCTGGATTCGACGTGATCGCGCCAAGCGATATGATGGACGGGAGAATCGGCCGAATTCGCGCGGCTCTCGACGACGCTGGGTTCGAAACCAAGACCCGGATAATGGCCTACTCCGCAAAATACGCGTCGGCGTTTTACGGTCCTTTCCGAGACGCTGTGGGCTCGAAATCGAGCCTCGGAAAGTCGGATAAACGCACCTATCAAATGGATCCGGCAAACACCGACGAGGCGATTCGAGAGGTCGCGATGGACCTTGCCGAAGGTGCAGATATGGTGATGGTAAAGCCGGGGATGCCCTACTTGGATATCGTGCGACGGGTGAAGGACGAGTTCGGATGCCCAACCTACGCGTATCAAGTCAGCGGTGAGTACGCGATGCTCAAGGGTGCTGCAGAAAATGGGTGGCTCGACGGTGATGCTTCGATGATGGAAGCGCTCCTCGCGTTTAAGCGAGCCGGTGCCGACGGCATCTTGACCTATTTCGCGCTCGAGGCAGCGCGCCTTCTCAAGAGCCAGTCATGAGCACATTTTGGGATAACCTGCTGACCGAAGAAGATAAGATGATTCGGGAAAGCGCAAAGCGGTTTGCGCTCAAGGAAATTCGCCCCTTTGCCTACGACTGGGAAGAAGCCGGCGAGTTTCCAAGAGAGCTCTTTACCAAAGCTGCAAAGGCGGGAGTTCTAGGTGTGGGGGTCGATCCCGAAGTCGGAGGAAGTGGTGGAGGTGCAAGCTCTATCGTCATGACCATCGAAGGCATGATGCACGGCGGCTCGACGGGCGTTTGCGTGGGACTGGGCTCGCTTGGGATCGCTCTTCCTCCAATCGTTCAGTCGGCCGACGACTATCTAATCGAAAAGTACGCGCGCCCTGCCCTTGCCGGCGAGAAAATCGCGGCGCTTGCGATCACCGAGCCGGGCACGGGAAGTGATGTTGCGGCAGTGAAGACGAAGGCCGTGCTCGATGGCGATCATTGGGTGGTCAACGGCGCGAAACTCTACATCACGTCCGGGGTTCGGGCGGACTTTGTGGTCGCCCTCGTCCGAACCGACGAGGATCCACATGGTGGGCTCAGTTTCTTGGTGATCGAGCGAGGCACGCCGGGTTTCGAAGTGTCTAAGGCCCTGAAGAAAACAGGCTGGTGGGCCAGCGACACCGCAGAGTTGATCTTCGAGAATGTACGAGTACCGGCAAAGAATCTGGTGGGTGATAAAGGAGGCGGCTTCTTTACGTTGATGCGGAACTTTCAAACAGAGCGCCTCGCGCTCGCGGCCTATGGCGTGGCGACGGCTGAGCTCGCGTTTGAAGAGGCCAAAGAGTGGGCGAAGCAACGCGAAGCCTTCGGTCGCCCCATCTCCAAGTTTCAAGTCAACCGCCATAAGCTCGCCGATATGGCCACGCGCATCGCGATGGTCAAGACCTTTGTCTATCAACTCGCAAGGCGACTCGATGACGGTGAATACCTCGTCACGGAAGTCTCGATGGCGAAGAACCAAGCGGCCGAGCTCGCCGTGGACGTGACCTACGATGCGGTACAGCTCTTTGGAGGCATGGGATATATGCGTGAATCTCTGGTTGAGAGACTTTCAAGAGACGCACGGCTTCTGCCAATTGGTGGCGGCACCCAAGAGGTTATGAAGGAGATTATCGCTAGAAATCTAGGCTTCTAGTGGGTCTAGATCGCTTTTGAGAACCCCTTCTGTGCGGCCCGATAGGTATCGAAGATCGCCGCAATATTTCTGACAAAGAAGCGCCCCACAGGGGTGACCTGAAGCGTAGAGCCTTCCAATTCTACAAGTCCCTTGTCCTGCATCACTCGCAATTGTGACCATTCGTCTTGGAAATCATCTGCACTCCACCCGTAGGCCCCGGAGAGTGCGTCGAGGTCTAGTTTGGCTGAGCACATGATGGCCATGATGATGTCGCGGCGAAGCGCGTCTTCTTCGCTCAAGACCACCCTTTTGATGACTGGAAGAGCGTCAGAATCGATCGCTGCCTCCCAGTCTTCGAGCTCCTTGGCGTTCTGAAAATACTGTCTGTCGGTTTGCGAGATACTCGACATGCCGAAGCCGTGAATCTCAACGCCAGCCTGAGTGCTATAGCCTTGGAAGTTTCGCCTCAAAGTTTGGTCGTTAAGGGCTTTGCTCAACGAGTCTTCAGGGAGCGCAAAGTGGTCCATCCCGATATGTACATATCCCGCATCGTCGAGCTTTTGCGCGGCCAGGAGGAAGAGCTGAATTTTCTCATCGGCGCTCGGCAGCCCGTATCTGGTCTCAAGGATCTTCTGAGCCGGTGCCGCCCATGGAACGTGGGCGTAGCTGTAAATTGCCAGGCGGTCTGGCCTAAGGGCGATCACGTCCTCGATGGTTTGATTGAAAGACTCAAGCGTTTGAACTGGGAGTCCGTAAATCAAATCCATGTTGATCGAGCCAAAGCCTGCGGCTCTTAGTGATTCCACCGCAGCTCGCGTCTGTTCGAGCGGCTGAATCCTATGAATCGCACGCTGAACCTTGGGGTCGTGGTCTTGAACGCCGAGGGAAGCGCGGTTGAAGCCGGCCTCAGCCAATTTGAAGGCATCCCCCTCATCGAGCGTACGCGGGTCGATCTCGATGCCGATTTCAGCGTCCTCGGCCCACTCGATGACCTCTCGTGTCATCTGCAGAAGCTCCGCCAACTCATCGGTGGTCATGAACGTCGGTGTACCGCCACCGAGGTGCAGCTGGGTCATCTTCCGGCCTTCAAACCAGGCCTTCTTTAGCTGGAGTTCCTTTCGAACTCTCTCGAGATAAACTCGGCTCTTGCTGCGGTCGTTGGTGATGATCTTGGTGCAGGCACAATACCAACAAAGGGACTGGCAGAATGGGAGATGAAAGTAGAGCGAAACGGGACCGTCTGGGCGCCGCGCGTTTTCGAACTCCACAACCTCCTGAGCCTTGCATTCCGTGAGGCTGAGCGCGGTTGGATACGAGGTATACCGCGGAACAGGGACGTCGAATTCTTTAAGGTGTTGAAAATCAATTTGCATGGGTGCCTCCGAGGGGCAAAACTAAACATCACGTTGAGTTCGCAAGTTCTGTACCGATGGGTGTCTTGGATTTAAGCCATTGGTTTTTCTACGGTTTGACTTCAGACAACCGAAGAAGAACGGAATATTTTTCGCCTGGCGCGTTAATTTTGCGCAAAGGTAGATTTTGATGGGAAAGTCTTGAACTTGAAGTGCTATGAAGATTTTGACGACATTGAAAACGGAGGACCAATGAAGAAGTTTTTTCCTTTGCTCTTGATTGCTGGATGCGCGACCACGCCGGCTGAGCCAACTGACGATGCAGCCGAATCCACGACCACTGACCTTGTGGCTCAGTGCGAAGCGGCCAAAAATGTATTCACTCAACGTCAGGAGCGCTTGTTGGCTACGAGCACTGCAGCACCAGATGTTTTTATTGGTGCGATCAACGAGTTTCAAGCTGAACGAGAAACGTTGAACGACTCGCATCCTTGCGCTGCCGAAGGCCCAGCCGTGGTGGAGCGGAACCAAACTTTTAGGGCGATGAAGTCGGGTGGCGCGAGCACGCTCGACGAGGCCACGATCAAGGCCGTACAACAAGCGGCTACCGACCTGGACGCCACGCAGAAACTCCTCGAGGCGCGCTTCGCGACTGGAGACGAGCCCAATGAAGTTCTTCGCCGCCTCGCTTCGGATTATTCGCGCACCAAAGTGAATCGGGAGTGGGAGGCTTTTCAGACGGCCGGTAGATACTCGGATCTGGGCGAAGCTGGAACCACGTGTATTTTCGGCCGACAGGAGTTTGATCCTCAGCAAGAGATGGAAAAACTCTACACCTACGTGTTTGGTGGCGGCGGCGATGTGCACGCGCTCTGCCGTGTACCGCTACCCGCCTCAAGATTTGCGGGTGACCCAAACTCTGCCGTCGAGATTCTATTGGACGATGATCGCGACGTGAAAAACGGTGTTTTGGCGACCGTCAAACTCGGGACGATAGAGGCCTTCAAAGAGACACAATTCTTCCGAGCGAGGTTTAGTCTTCCAGACTCTAGACTTCGGGCTGAAGAAGGAAAATCGGCGTACTATCACGTCAGTGTAAGGTTTGCTCGTCCCCAGATGGGCGATGAAACCCCAGTTTCCGACGGCTTCTTTTGGTGGAACGAATAGGCTACTCGTTTCTCTCAAACGAATCTTGCCTCAAGGGCTCGTTCAGAACGACGTCGTATCTGAGCCGCTTACCGACGTAGTACTCGATCCGGTCAAATGGAATCGGGTTTGATGGGAGTGCGCGCGGACTCGCGTCAGAGAACTTGTACATCTGACGCGTCAGGGCGGTGCCTTTGGAGATATCTTGCGTGGCGACCACGATTTTGACGGTCTCCTCCTCGACTCGGATCGCATGAAACGCGCCACCGGCCAGGACTCCCGCCAACAACGAGACACCAAAAAAGAGATTTCGAGCGGTCTTTCGAACCATGGTTTATGCCCTCAGAGCTTCCTCTATGGCGCACATTGCCTGGCACCCCATCACAGCCTTGCCATTCACAAAATAGGTGGGAACCCCTGCAACGCCTCGTTCGTAGCCTGCTGCACGATTCTGAATCACCTTTAGCTCGTACTGAGACGACTTCGAGGCGGCCAGGGCCAACTCACGGTTGAGCCCATGAGCCTGAGCAATCTCACCGAGGACCTCGTCGGACTCGATATCTAGCCCCTCTCTCCAATACGCGTTCATGATGGCTTCGCGTACCGGGCGGTGCTTTCCCTTCATCCGTGCGTATTCCGTCAGGGCATGGGCCTTCATGGTGTTGGGCAGCCGCGTAGGAATGTCTACGGGCTCAATCCCAAACTCAAGGCTTAAATCCTCAAGCCGCTTCTTGAATTGCCGAATCCCCTCCTCTGGAAAGAAGTCCTGGATGGGAATGCCTCCCCGAGGGATCTCTGGATGAAGCTCAAACCCCCTCCAACTCACGTCGAGGTCGGGATAAGCCTCCTGCAAAGATGCCAAAGTCGAAGCTTCGGCAATGAAGCAAAAAGGACAAAGAAAATCTGAAAATACTTCTATCGTAGACATGGATCGAATGACTGACTCCTAGTTCACAAGAGTCAGATGATCTGGAACAAACTGAGGTTGCAAAGAGTTTAACATGCTCGCGCATGGCGTAAACATTTAGTTTCGGCTAAGTGTAGAGACTAAGGGAGATGGATATGAGCCAGAATAAAGACACCAAGACAATCACGCGGAACCGTAAGGCGCTCCATAACTATTTTGTGGACGAAGAGTTTGAAGCAGGAATCGTGCTCCTTGGCTCCGAGGTGAAGTCCCTGCGCGATGCGCGCGTCCAGCTTACCGACGCCTACGCCCGATTCGAGAATAACGAGCTCTGGCTCGTCTCCGCCCATATCTCGCCCTACCCTTTTGCTACACACGAGAATCACGAACCCGAGCGCATTCGCAAACTTTTGATGAAGCGCCGTGAGCTGAATCGCCTCAGGCATAAGGTGGAATCGTCTGGCTACACTCTGATCCCGTTGGAACTCTATTTCAGCGGGAATCACGTCAAGGTCAGGCTGGGGCTTTGCCGGGGCAAGAAACTCTTCGACAAGCGCGAATCCGTGAAGAAGCGTGAAGCAGCACGCGAAATTGCCCGCGAGACCCGCGAAGCAAGGCGCGACTGGAAGAACTAGAGAATCAGGTAGAGATAGACGAGCGCGAAAAGACTCAGAGCCGCGATCCCAAACAAACTCAGGGCACGAAGCCAGCCTTTCGGGCGCAGCTCTTCTGGGACATTTTCGCGGTACATCGCGCGATGATTCAACACAGCAAGGGCGGGAGCCGTCAGAAACGAAAGTGTCGTTGCAATATCGATGAGCTGCGGAAGGCCCCTTAGGAAAAGATGCAGAATCAGCAAGGCACCGAGTGCCTGGACCAGAACGGTCACCCAATAGGCTCGACCGCCACTTCTGTCGGGGGTGTCCTGCACTTCCTCGCTCTGAAAACGATCGATGAGCGTTGTAATTGCCCGCGGGAACCCGTCCAAGACCGTCAGAGTTGTCGAGAACATCACGACGAGCGCACAAACGCCGATGAGCGGACGAGCCCACTCGCCTAAGGTCTGCGCGTAGAGGTCGAGAATCTGCGATGCAAAACCTCCCGCGCTTTCGGCAAAACTAATATCGGAGGCGTACATCACCCCCGCCCCCAGCAGAACAAAGCTCAACGCCAAAGCTACCGTCCCAAAGTATCCCACGTGGAAGTCCAAGATGGCTTCATGCGTATTCGCCTTGTGTTGACTCTCGTTGTTCTTGGCAAGGGTCCACAAGGAGTTCCAAACGGCCACGTCGATCGCCGAGGGCATCCATCCGATCAAAGCCGCCAAAAAGAGCGTGGTTTTAAGGTCGAAGTCGGCTGGCGCAATCCAAAACGGAATCTCGCCCCACGAGATTTTCGGGAGCACGAGGAGGGTTGCGAGTACGGTTGTGACGGTGAAAATCGCCACCAGAACCTTCACAATACGGTCCAGCCATTTGAACTTGCCGACCGCCAAGATGGCGGCACAGAGCGCCAAGATCACGCCAGAGATCACCACTGGATTTGACCCTAAACCCAAAGCGCTCGCCAATGCCGCGGTCACGACCGTAACGCCGGCTTGAACCGAGAACATGGTCCCGAGCGTGAGGAGTGCATAGAGCACGAGAGCCCATTTCCCCTGCCTTCGGTATCCCTCGAGCAGAGAAGTACCGGTGGCTGCCGCGTACTCAGGGCCAAACCGAAACGCGGGATACTTGATGAGGTTGGCCAATACGATCCATGCGATGAGGCCGAGCCCAAAGCTCGCACCAGCGCGCGTGGACTGAACCAAATGGCTCACACCCACTGCGGCAGCGGCAAAGATCAACCCTGGACCGATGGTCTTGAGAAGGTTTTCACGCATAAAAAAATCCACCTTGTGTGGTGGATTAGTGCACGAGAACGTCCGGTTTTTCCAGCGGATTATTGATATTCAGTGGCTGAAATCTGCTCGCCGTCTCGGTTGTAGTTGGTCCAGATGCCTACGCGCAGATTGTTTTGAAAGGCGCCTTCAGACTTGATGGCTCCGTTGGTGTGATAGCTCATCCAAATGCCTTCTTTTGTGCCGTATTCGTACCAGCCTTCCTGAGCGACATCGCCGTTTTGATGGTACCTGACATAGGGGCCGTGACGGTGGCCGCGATCTGTGGCGCACCAGGTCTCGCGCTCAGTCTGCCGCATCTCCGTGCGCGGTCCGCATTCGAGCTCTGGCAACTCCGGCTCTGGCTCTTCGATATGAATGACGACCGGCCTGTGGTGGTGATGAACCTCTCGTGTTCCCCACGAGTAGTAGCGCGGGCGCCAAACGTAGCGATAACCCCAGGTATGACCGTAGCGGCCGTATCTCACGTGCGTGCGGTGTCGATAGTCGCGGTGATGCACACGGCTTCTGTGATGTGTGACGTTATGTCTGTGCACAGGGCGGTGTACGACATGACCGGAGCGATGGGTCGTGGTTCGAGTCGTGCGCCTTTCGGTTCGGGTGTCCCTTCTGGCTTCGCGTTTATGACGTTTCCCAGCCTGTTTATGGGTGCGCTTTCCAGAGGTTCGAGAATCCCTCAGGATCTGCTGCGCCTCGGCGTCTTTGGCGCCGAACGTCAGAGTTGCAGGGAGTAACAAGCCAAGTGTGAGTAAGAAAATTATCGGTGCTTTCATACGTTGCCTTCCAAAATCTGGTTCCAAACGCTGAGACGCTAGGAGCATAACGAATATTCAAATCTCTGACCAATCGGCCCTGAAAAGACAAAAATTTCAGAAAGGGCTTGGTTTTAGGCTCAGTATGGGTAATATTGCAGGTGCGCATTAGACACGCGGGTTAGCCGCATGGACGCTCTGAAGCGCGTTCCCCTTTTTAGGAAATCCTACTCGCAGTAAATTAGTAAGCAGAGTGGGACCCATAGAAACAAAGGTCAGAAGTATGGCTCGACGGCGCCGAAGGAAGAGCGGCGGAAGCGGTGGTGGAAGTCAACTCCCTACTGTAAATCCAGAAGAATTGGTTCGTTTGCACGAGCGGCTATCCGATTATACCCCAGTACAACCTGATTCACGCATCCGTTTGGAGACAACGCGTGAAGAGTACGTGGGGCGAATGATCGACTTGATTACGCCGATTGGAAAAGGTCAACGCGTCCTCGTGACGAGCCCGCCGAAGGCGGGCAAGACCATGTTGCTCGAGAAAATCGCGAAAGCGGTTACTCAGAATCATCCTGATATTCATCAGATGGCGCTTCTCGTGGACGAACGTCCCGAGGAAGCTACAGATTTCCGTAGAAATCTTCCGATTCAAGTCTTTGCATCCACAACGGACAAGACTCCGAAGGAGCATATCGCCCTTACGGAATCCGTGTTTAAAGAGGCTCTCGAGCGTCTATTGGACGGCCAAGATGTCTTGATCCTCTTGGACTCGATCACTCGCCTAGCTCGCGCCTACAACACCGTCTACGCGAACTCGAGCCGCACACTCTCGGGTGGTGTTACGGCCGGAGCGCTCGATCGTCCGCGCCAGCTCTTCGGAGCGGCGAGGAACCTTGAAGAAGGCGGAAGCCTGACGATCATCGCTACTGCGCTGATCGACACGGGCTCGAGGATGGACGAAGTGATTTTCCAAGAGTTCAAAGGCACGGGTAATTGCGAGATCGTGCTTTCGAGGAAGTTGGCTGAGCGCAGACTTTGGCCTGCCGTGGAGATCGCTTCATCGGGCACGAGGCGCGAAGACTGCTTGTTTGACACCGTGGAAGTCGACCGCATCCCAATCCTGAGGCGAAAACTCTCCGATATGGGCGAGGTTGAGTCTTTGGAGTGGATGATCAAACGCACAAAACAGTCCCGAACAAACCTTGAATTGATCAAAGGGATGTTGAACTGAGTATGTTCTCCACCCTTCTCAAGCGAATTGAACTCGCTTGTACGCTGCGGACTATATGGCTTCTCTTGCCATTTGTACTGGTGGCGCTGGGTTTTGGGCTTCAACCTCTAAAATCATGGGATTACTGGTGGCACCTGAGCTTTGGCCGAATGGTGGACGCCACCGGGCAAATGCCGGTCGCGAATCACTTTCTCTACACGCTTGACGCTGACCATCCATCTTACGTGCAGCCCTGGCTCTCGCAATGGCTCTTGTTCAAGGGTCATGAATCGCTTGGCCTCGCGGGCATGCTTATCATCCGCAATCTGGGTGCAGCGCTGGCCTTTGGATTGCTGGGGGTCTGGGCCGCACGCCGCTCAGGCTCGGCGATGTTTGGTTCGATCCTCGCGCTCTTTGGAGCCGCGTTCGGATTCTTCACCATTTCCCTTCGCTCTGAATTCCTGGCATGGCCCCTATTTCTGGGCTTGATGTTCCTCGCGTACGAAGTTCGTCATTGCCGCGCAAAACCTTGGTGGTTGTTAGCTTTTCCACTCGCAACTGCGCTCTGGGCAAACTTCCACGGGACCTTTATTTTTGCTCCCGCCATGGCCATCGCATTTGGAATCGCAGCTACGCTCGACCGGACGGTGGGCTCAAAGTTTTCGGAACTTTCGGTGCACCTTAATTCCGGCCCTTCGCCCTTCTGGTGGTTTGGCGCTGCAGCAGCGAGCATCTTGGCATCTGCCCTGAATCCGAGGGGGTTTGAGGTCTATACCTACCTCTTGGCCTCTTCGAATCCCGAAATCCGCAACACCGTCAGTGAGTGGATGCCCACCACGCTGACCTTCCCAGATATCTACGGTTCGCTCTTTTGGTCCGGCGCGGCGGCCGCGCTGGTGCTGATGGTGAAGAATAATCGGCGCCTCGACTGGGCCGACCTCGGAATGCTCGCGTGGATGGTCATCCTCGTGGCAGGCCAATCACGGTTCTTGCTCTTCTGGGCCGTCACGGCGCCCATCATACTCGCCCCCTACGTGGCTAAGCCCTCCAAAGTCGTTAAAGAAACACCGGGGCTAAGTGAGCTCACCATGAACGCCATGATCATTGGCTTGATGATTTTGGCAGCTTTTGGCGCGCAACCGTGGTCGGGCCAGAACCAGCTGGCGGCGGATCTCCAGATCGCGCCAGCCAGGACGGAGTCGCCGGGCTTGGGGCTCGTTCATCTAGACACCCCGTTGGAAGCCATTGAGGCGCTGAAGGCAGAGGATCCCGCCACGCTGCGGCTCTTTCATGACCACCGATATCCCGGCTTCCTCCTCTTTCATCTTCTGGACCAGACGCCTCACCAGTTGGTCTTCGTGGACAACCGAATTGAGCTTCCCACACAGGAAATTTGGCGCGATCTCGACGCGATCGGACGTGGCGAAGAGTGGGAAAGCCGACTTGCTCATTGGGAAGTCAATGCAGTGGTGACAAGCACTCAGGAGCACGATGGACTCGTCAAAGCCATCACGGCTTCGGCCGAATGGCAGTGCCCGATTTCGAACGAACTCTGGGTGTTTTGCAGGAAAGAGAGATAAAAAGGAATTTTGCACCTCATAAACCGTGTTTATCTTCTAACTAAGGTATGAATCGTCCGAGCAGAGATAGACTTTGCTCCAGTTCCAGGTCCGATTCATCCAGTACATATGAGCAAGGCACAACGGTCGCGCAAAAGCAGCGCCCGTGTCTGGTTCGTAACTCTCGTGACGGGCGCTCTGATATACGGAGTCTGGTACGAGCTTGAAAATTCGCGGTTGCAAGCCCATGTGTTTACCGAAGCCACCAAAGATGTGGGCTTCAGGCTTGAGCACGGAGAAAGTGACCGCATCGTCTTTCCCAAGGATGGGCCGTACGACGCAAGGCTCGGCTATACAAAGATTCCGAAGGTCGTCCAGACCCTCGAGGCTCAGGGCTTCGAGGTTACACACCAGGCTCGGGTCACACCCAAGTTTCAGAAACTCACCGACAAGGGTGTGTTTCCACTCTTCGAAGAAAAAGATAGCGCGGGGCTTAAGGTCTTGGACCGAAACCGGCACGAACTCTACCGTTCCGAGTATCCTGGGCACTCTTGGAAATCGTTTGATGAGATCCCTCCTTTGGTCGTGGACATTGTCAAATACGTGGAAAACCGAGCGCTTTTGGACGGGGAAAGACCGAGCCAAAACCCTGCTTTGGAGTGGAAACGTATGGCGGCCGCACTGGCTGACCTTGGCGCCACCAAGCTCGGTGCAACCGGACGGCCCGCCGGTGGCTCCACCCTTGCCACACAGCTTGAGAAATTTCGCCACTCGCCTGAGGGCCGGACCCGCGACGTGGAGTCCAAACTCCAGCAGATGATGAGTGCGTCGTTGCGTGCGTACATGCACGGCGAGGACACAATTGAGTGGCAAAAACGCGTAGTGCTCGCGTATGTGAACACTGTTCCACTGGCTGCTATCGAGGGCTATGGGGAGGTGCACGGGATTCCGGATGGACTCTCGATTTGGTTCGGCGAAGACGTCGAGCGGACGTCGGAACTCTTGCGCTGGGGCTCGGTTGAGGAATCGGCCGACCCTGCCTTGCTCATGGAACAAGCCAAGAGTTTGCGCCAGGTTGTGAGCCTAGTTCTAGCTCATCGCCGCCCATCAGAGCTCCTCAAGTCTCATCAGGAACGCCTTCGCGAACAAACGGATTCGTACCTGAGACTGATGATGAACGATGGCGTAGTCCCGGCCCGCCTTGCGCAGGCCGCATTGATGAGCACCGTGGATATTAAGACATCTGCCAATCCCGAAGACTACGATTACGTCTCGAGAAAACTCGCGTCCTCATTGCGTGGCCATGCGCTTTCAAAGACCGATGTTGAGACGCTCTACGAGCTCGACCGCTACGACGCGACCATTGAGACAACCGTGGACCTAGACGTGCAGCACGCCGTGGAAGAAATGTTGCGAAGCCTCTCTGATTCTAGGGTCATCGAGGAGCTCGGCGTGGAGAGATTTGGCGCCGGATCCGCGCAGGACGTGATTTACAGCTTCACGCTCTACGAAAAATCGGGTTCTAAGAATGTGCTTCGAGTGCAGGCTGACACACTGGAACAGCCGTTGAATATCAATGAGCATATCAAGATTGACCTTGGCTCTACGGCCAAACTTAGGACGCTTGCGACCTATCTTCACGCCGTCAATTCAATCTTCACGCGCCATCAGAACCACACGCCCGAGGAACTGAGCGAGGTGAAGGTCGACTCTTCGGATGCGTTGAGCCGATGGACGCTCGCCTATATGTCTAAGAAGCCCGAGGCAACCAAGGAAGACGTGCTCAAAGCCGCCATGAATCGAAGGTTCTCGGCGAACCCGAATGAGACATTCTTCACCGGTGGAGGACTTCATACGTTCTCGAATTTTAGCCGGCGCGACAATCATACGCACCCAACGGTGCTTGAAGCATTTGAGCGCTCGGTGAACCTACCTTTTGTACGCATCATGCGAGAGGTTGTTCGCTACTATATGTACAACGCGCCAGGTTCCTCGCCGACCATTTTAGACGACGCTGAAGCGCCAGAGAGGCGCATCTACCTCGAGCGCTTTGCGGACATGGAAGGAAGTGCGTTCTTGAGGCGATTCGAGGCTACTTATCGTGGGCTCGACCAGGGCGCTGCGATGCGAAAACTCTACCGTTCGCGGACGTGGACGCCGAGGCAGTTTCTAGCAGCTTATCGCGCCGTCTACCCTGAAGCTGATGTGTACACAGGCAACGCGGTGATGAAAGAGGTGCTTGGGCGCGAGCTTCCGTTTGGCACGGTACGTGCCGTCTTTGATGATGTGGATCCGGAGAAATGGACGTGGAATGACCGCGCGTATCTAGCGAAGTCGCATCCTTTGGAACTTTGGCTGCTTCGCCGCAAAGGTCCGTTTGGGCAGGAATCAATGGAGGACTTGCTCGCCGCGAGTACCGACCTCAGACAACATGCGTACGAGTGGTTGTTCAAGCCGCATCAAGTGCGCGCTCAGAACATCCGGATTCGGATGGTGCTCGAGCATGATGCATTTGAAGAGGTGCATAAACACTGGGCTTCGCTGGGGTACCCATTTGATAAGCTGGTGCCATCGTTTGCGACCGCTCTCGGTACCTCAGCGGATAGGCCTGACGCGATTGCTGAGTTGGTAGGGATCATCCTGAACGATGGTGTTTCCTATTCGCGCACGAAGATTAAGGCCGTTCACCTAGCCCAAGACACGCCTTATGAGACCCGTCTCCAGCACACTGGTGGTGCCGGCGACCGCAAAATGGCGAGTGAGGTTGCGGAAACACTTCGAAGTGCACTTCTAAGCGTGGTTGAAGAAGGCACGGCGAAGCGAATTCAAGCGATTAAGACAAGACCATGGCAGATTGGCGGCAAGACCGGGACCGGCGACCATAAGCTCGTGAGTGTGGATAAGAATGGCAAACGTACCGAAGAGATTCCGATTTCTCGCTCAGCGACCTTTGCGTTCTTCCTGGAGGAGCGATTCCACGGAACGATGACTGCCTTTGTTAAGGGAGATACGGCCGGAGACTATACCTTCACGAGCGCGCTCCCAGTCACCATCGTGGGCAATATGCTCCCGTTGCTTGACCCACTTGTGGAGCAGCCGATGGATATTCCCGACCCGGATACTCAGCCCACTCTGGCCGGACTCAGGGCCTTGGACTCCGTCCAGAACCTTCCGGACGATGACGCTACTCGTCTAAGAGCAGCTCCATGAATCTCCGGCCCGCGCGGCCCGGAGGCCTGTCAGTGCGATGGACGAGGAGCGGCCGAAACTGATAGCTAGAGCCTCGCTCGTAGGCTACTTCCACCAGTTTGCCAGCCGCCAAATCTTGCGCGACCAGGTATTCGGGGACCCAGCCAAAACCGAGTCCCATCAGGAGTGCTTCTCGTTTGGTCGTGAAGTCTGAGAGGAAAAAGACACGACTCCCACCGAACATGGTCGGGTCGGACTTTGCAGAGACGCTGGAATCGTGAATGGAGAGCTCCACGAATGTTTGCAGCTCTCGGCGTGTCCACGGCGCGCTCATGTCCCTCTCAGCAATCGGATGGTCTGGAGAGGTCACAAGGACAACATTGACTTCAGGCAGTGGATTCGCGATCAGCGTGTCATTAGGCTCAAAGTCGTTGACGAGCATGATATCAGCTTCGTCCTCTTCGAATCGGTACTGAACGCCGCCTAAGAACTCCACCTTCACCTGGATCTGCGTGGGTATCTCTTCGTCGGCCATCAACTTCAGGACCCGCATCATCGGGGCCATCGGAAGAATGCCGTCGATGACCACTTCCATGCGGCTCTCCCAGCCCTCACCCATCAGCTTTGTCAACGACTCGATGCGGCGCGCGCTCGCGAGGAGGTTTCGACCTTCCTCCAGAACCATGCGGCCCTGCTCCGTGAGTCGGGCACGATGGCCCGTGCGGTCAAAAACCTCTACACCGAGTCCATTTTCAAGCTGCTGAATGGCGTAGGACACCGCGGATTGAGCCTTGCGTAACTCGCGCGCCGCTGAGGCAAAGCTCCCGGTACGGGTGATAGCCTCCAAAGCCTCAATGCCGTCGAGGTGGAGATTCATTCTGCGGTCCTTAAAACGAAAGCGGCGTCCCATCCCTGGGAAGACTTCAAAAAAGCATCCGGCTTTATGCGCCACATCTCGGACATCTTTATCAGATTTTCTGATTAAGACAAACTAAACTTTATTCTTTTTTTAGATTGTTTTGCCGCTACAATTTGCGGGCGAGTAAATTCACTACGAAGGAGCAGAACATGGATCATTTGCCACCACAGACCACGAACCCAGATAGCGCCAACCCTACTAAAATGAAGGGAATTGCATTCCTCGAGTTCTCGGCCGAGCCAGAATTCGGAATGGAAAGCATCTTCACCAATTTCGGCTTTTCCAAGACCAGCAAGCACCGCAGCCACAAGGTCGAGGCGTTCCAACAGAACAGCATCCTCTTCCTCTTGAACCAAGATCGTGGATTTGCCGGCCAATTCCGCGATGCACACGGTCCATCGGCCAGCGGCATGGGCTTTTGGGTAGAGGACGCAAAGTTCGCTCATCAGGAAGCGGTAAAGCGCGGCGCACGACCGTTTGACCCAACCGAAACCACCAAAGCAGCTTACGATTTGCCAGCCGTTTACGGCATCGGCGACAGCCTCATCTACTTTGTAGATGATCCAAAGGCTTTCTTTGAGAAAGAATTCGCGCCCCACGATGCGCCTATCGAAGTCGAGCAAAAGGGCTTTGAGTTCATCGACCACCTCACCAATAACGTCCACAAAGGCACGCTTGGCCAGTGGTCGGATTTCTACACCGAAATCTTTGGCTTCACCAAAGTTCGCTACTTCGACATCCGTGGCGATGAGACGGGACTTTTCTCGTACGCCCTTCGCTCGGCAGACGGAAGCTTCTGCATCCCGATCAACGAGGGAACCGAGGAAAAGTCGCAGATCGAAGAGTACCTTCGCGAGTACAAAGGACCTGGAATTCAGCATATCGCTTTGAGCTCGAGCAACCTGCTCTCCTCGCTCGACCAGATGGAAGGAACCGGCGTGGAGTTCTTGGACATTGACGACGAGTACTACGCGTCAGTGTTCAACCGCGTGCCGAACGTCTCCGAGGATCACGCGCACATTCGCCGCCACAACGTCCTCGTTGACGGCGACGAGCACGGCTATCTTCTCCAAATCTTCACTAAGAATATCATCGGCCCGATCTTCTTCGAGCTGATTCAACGTCGCGGACACGACGCGTTTGGTGAAGGTAACTTCGGAGCACTCTTCCGCTCCATCGAGCGCGACCAGCGGCGACGTGGCGTACTCTAAGAGTTGGCATCAGCGCGTCTGAGGCGTATACCTCGGACCATGAGCAAACTCGCCACATTTCTCGAAACCCACATGAGACCCGAGCGCAACGTGCGCTTGGGTCTTTGTATTTTGGGGAGCTTCAGTGCGCTCGCTGGCCTGAGTATTCCTGCAGGAGCAGGGCTTAGCCTTTCCAAGGTGCTCGGCGAGGACTTAGCACTCCCTGGTCTCGAAGACCTCTCGTTGGAGCTTGCGCTCGCGATTTTGGGGCTCGCACTTCTGGCTAGACTCGCCCTAGGCATTGCATTGGAAATGGTCAACGTTTGGGCGTCTCAGCGCTCTCTCAGACGCCTTCAGGTCGCGTTTCACCGCCATGTGCTGGGCCTTGGTTATCCCGAGTACCAAAAGCTCTCTCACGATAAATTGCTCAACGTGTCGTTCTTTGAGCTAGAGCGGGTATCACTCTTTAAACACGGCCTGAGCTATCGCTTGACCACGTCATTTGTGGCGCTAATCGGGGCGCTCGTCTTGATGGGTACGATCTCGTTCGAGATGTCGATCCTGGTCTTCTTTGCGGGGCCGCTCACCTACGGAGTGATGCGCATGGCCCACTCCAAGGTTGCCTCGATTTCGGCAGCGTATTGGCGGCAATATGGATTTACGCGAGAGACCTTGCTCAGCGATATCGAGAACCTCGTCCTGATCAAACTCTTCGGTCAGTCGACCATCCGAGAAAGAGTCTACGAGGCTGCCGCATCCAAACTCATGATGCTCCAGCTCAAACGTGTGAAGGTACGTGAATCATTGCGGGCTACGCGAGAGACAATCGGCTATGTGGGGATTTTAACGGTCATCATCCTCGGGCATACCGGCCTCATCGGTGAGCCGATGAAGGTCTCCAATCTGGTCACGTTCATTCTTTTTGCGGGAGTACTCACGCGGCCACTCAGAGAGTTTGCGAATCTCTACCAGGAATGGAGCGATGTGATCGGCGCAAACGAGCGCCTCGAATCTGTGCTCGGCGCTGAGTCGGAGCGCGAAGACGGACTTGATTTGGCCCGTGCCAAAGGCAGGCTTGAGGTCAGAAATCTGGAGTTTTCCTACCGCCCGGGCGAGCCTGTTTTGAGAGGGTTAAACCTAAGTGTTGATGCGGGTGAGACGGTCATCATCCAAGGCCCAAACGGGGCTGGGAAAACCACCTTTTTGTCGCTACTTTCGGGGCTATACGGGGTGTCCGATGGCACCATCTTTTTGGATGGCCAAGACATCAATGCGATGAGCCTAAAGTCGCTCAGAAGGTCGATCTCTGTAGTGCAGCAACACACAGAACTTCTGGACGCCACGATTCGTGAAAACATCATGTTTGCCAGACCTGACGCGAGCGAGGAGGAGTTCGAGCGCGCCGTACATCTGGCGCTCGTCGAAGAGTTTAGCGGTTCTCTCAAAGACGGACTCGAGACCAAGGTTGGGCGCCGTGGACTTGAGCTCTCCGGAGGTCAACGCCAACGCGTGTCCTTAGCCAGAGCCATCCTCTTTGACGCACCCATCCTTATCTTGGACGAAGCCACGTCGATGTTCGACCCGGAGAGCGAAGCGCGGTTCTTTGAGCGAGCGGCCGAATATCTAGGCCCCAAAACCGTGCTGATGGTGACCCATCGGCCTCCAAAAACAAAAATGGCCGACCGTTGGTTTCGTCTCAAGAATGGCCAGATTTTTGAGGAGAGCGAGACCTAGTTCTTCCAAGGGGCAGGCAGAATCGGCGGGCGCTGATTGCTCTGCTGCTTTCTTTGGAGCTCGATCTCGGTGGTCAAGAGAGCTGGTGCAACGGTTGAAACCGGCACATAGCCACTCTCTGCGCCGCAATAGCCATTGAACACATCCACATTATCGCTCGCTGCAATAATCTTGTTGATGGATGTCAACGGAGTTCCGACCAGTTCAACACCTCGCACGAGCGTCTCCTCGCCGGTGTCCGGATCTACCTTGTAGAGCAGACGAGGAGAGCCCTTGAACGCCTGATAGCCCCAGCCCGAGGTGTTAGTAGAGCCACCGGTGATATCGCGGATGATCAGACCGAAGGGTTTACCCTGTGCCTTGACCTCGGCCATGAGTTGTTTCTTGAGCTCGTCGTACGGGACTTTCGCAGCCGCATTTGCCTCGATCACGAGGTTCGACATGCGCGCGATGGGCTTTGCGATTCCTTGAGCGCGACCATGCCCGTTGGACTTCAAAGAACCTTCGATGGGTGATCGACTTTTGAGGTAACCCTTGAGAACCCCGTCTTCAATCAGGACGGCCTTCTGGGCAGCGACACCCTCTTGGTCATAGTGATAAAAGCCATTGAGCTGGATATCTTCGTAGTTTCGCAAGGTTGGGTCGTCGTAGACGCTCAAGAATTCAGGGAGCACGGCTTTGCCGACCCGCCCTTTAAAGGTTCTGCCCTCTTCCTCATTCCTTTGTCGTTCGCCTTCGAGACGATGGCCAATGACCTCGTGGAAGAGAACGCCGGAAGCCTCGGGGGCGAGGATTGCAGGACCGGTGTAGGGGTCGAGCACCGGAGCTTCACGAAGGGCTTTTAGTTCCTTGACCATCGCGATGGCTTCGGCCTTTAAGGTGTCTGCTGAGGGTAGACCCTTGACCTCGCGTGCGTAGAAACTACGCCCGGTATCGAGAAGCATGCCGTCTGGAGCGCGAGAGAATGCGCTCAGCTGCAAGGAGTATATCAACGACTCTTGGACCACATCGGTGCCCTCGGAGTTCACAAAATAACGCGTGGCATGAGTCAGCGTCAGGTCAACCAGCGAGTCGATGACCTCCTCGTCTTCGGTCAAGACTTTGGAAATCTCGCCCAGGGTCTTGGCCCATGCGTCGCGGTCGAGCTCACCTTTGAGGAAGGGCCCTCGGAAGGTTTGTGGCGTTTCCTTTGAAAAGCTAGGCACGTCGGTCTTTTCATCGGTGTCGTAGACAGACGAGCCACGCTTCGTCAGATAGTCGCTCACCGCCTTCTTGTACACGTCATCTGTCAGGAGCCAAAAGACGCCGCGGAGCGCTTCCGCGTCCGTGTTCAGTGGAGCTCGGCGTGCCGGCGCATAATCGGCCAGTCGAAACGATTCGCCTTCGATATTGGCAAAGTTATCGAAGGTGTAGTCGCCAACGCGAACCTCCACGTAGGCCGCACGCTCGCGGTCCACATCGTTCATGAAGACCGATCCAAATCGCGCGGCGATCGTCGTCGTAGTCTCATCATTGAGTCCGTACGCGATGAAATACGGCGGCTCGTAATCCCTGAATCGCATATCCATGGAGCGGTCGAGTTCGGCTTTGAGCGCCGCAACGATGGCATTTCGCGTGTCGGGAGTCGTGGTAGCGGTGCTCTCGCGCACAGGAGTCGCTCCGCAACCGATGAGGCCTACGGCCAACACCAGCGCCAATTGGTGGTAAATTTTCATGGGGTTCAGTCCTGATTTAGCTCTTCGAGGTTGCGTGGATCGTCGCTTTCCATGGGGCGAACCCACTCAGCTTCCCACGGGCCGCCGCCCATTCTCGAGTCGTTATACCCCCACTCGCCTTTGAGTTTGAGGATTCCGTCTTCTCGAACCATTTGAAGATAGCCGAGACCGTTAACGCTACGAGTTGCTGTGGTTTTGTCGCCTGGATCGATCCACTTGAAGGTCATTAGATTGCCATTGACGGTGCCCTCCATGGTGCCGCCGGTCTTGTAGGCGTAGATCCCACGGACTTCATCACCGGTTTGCCGAAGGTACATATGTTCAAATTGTGGCGAGAACCAAACGCCGCCAAAAGAGGCACCTTCCGGCAAGGGCTGTGCCTCAGGCAGGCGCTGTGCGGGTCCACATGCGCTTGAAAACACCAAAATCATCAGGAGCAACAATAATCTCATTCGTCTTCCTTGCTTTGTGTAGGGATACGTTTTTGCGTGTCCGGCTCTGCTTCGTCAAGTAGCCGTTTTAGAGTCTCGGTGACTTTGGAGCTCTCAAGGAGCAGTAGCCACTCACCTTCGCTGAGATACGAGATTCTGCGGCCATTGCCAGATGCGTAGGACAACTTGACCACCACTCGCCCGTCTTCCTTCGCGAGTGCGTCGAGCCGAACATTGTTCTCACTTGAGAGGATGTCAGTCTCGATGCTCTGAAGATGGCGAGCAATCCTCAGTGCGCGTTTGACCTTTTCGTCTTCATAGGCCTCAAAATTCTTGTTTCGCGAGAAGTCCACTTCTCGGTCTCTCAAGAGCCTTCTGACGATTTTATAGGTCAAATCCATTGGGCGATCTTAGCACAGCCTTCGATTCACTCTCATCCGAATCGCTGAATCAATTTCGAAAAAAATGAAAAAATTCCTCAACACTTGGTGAAATCGTCCGAAAACAATGAGGAGGGAGCAAAACGCTCTGCTCATTTTTTCAACTCTTTTCCGGATCGCGTGAGCGAGTTCGGTCAGAAATAGGAGATTCCCATGTTGGTAAAGGTACATACAGGAAGCATTCACGGAATAGACGCCCTTCGGGTGGAGGTAGAGGTCGATTTGAGCGACGGGCTCTCGGTCTTTCAGCTCACCGGACTGCCGGATGTGGCGGTTCGCGAGAGTCGACTGAGGGTTCCGGCGGCGATTCAAAACTCGGGGTATGTCTTCCCCTACGATAAAGTCACAGTGAACTTGGCGCCGGCGGACCTTCGAAAGGACGGAGCTGCGTTTGATTTGCCGATCGCCCTTGGACTGCTCGCGGCCCAGGGATATATCGAGAACAAGAGCCTCGAAGGCGTCTTGGCGGCTGGCGAATTGTCGCTTGACGGCGAGGTTCGAAAAATCCGGGGTACGATTGCGCTGGCGACTCTTGCGCGAGAAGCAGGCTTCAAAACGCTAATCGTGCCGGAAGCCAATGCCGCCGAGGCCGCGGTGGTTGAGGGCATCAACGTGATCGGTGTGCGGGGGCTGACTCAAATTGTGCGGCATCTCGACGGAACCGCTCCGATCGATGCGGCCCAATCGAGCTTCGAATGCATCGCGCTGCAAAATGCGGTGGACATGGCGGATATCGCGGGTCAGGAGAGTGGCAAACGTGCGGCGGAAGTCGCGGCAGCGGGTATGCACAACATCCTCTTGATCGGCCCTCCGGGCTCGGGGAAGTCGATGCTTGCGCGACGCCTACCTACTATCCTACCGCCGCTGGGCTTTGACGAGGCCATTGAGACCACCAAGATCTTCAGCGTGGCGGGGCTCCACTCGTCTGGGGGATTGCGCCAACAAAGGCCGTTTCGGGCGCCACATCACACGATCAGCGACGCGGGACTCGTGGGCGGAGGACTAGGTATTCCGCGCCCAGGCGAGCTCTCTTTGGCGAATCACGGTGTGCTCTTCTTAGATGAACTGCCCGAGTTCAAGCGCCGAGTACTTGAGTCTTTACGCCAGCCACTCGAGGACGGTTTCGTCGCACTTAGGCGCAGTACTTCGAGCGTGGAATATCCCGCAAAGATCCTACTCGCCGCGGCGATGAACCCCTGCCCTTGTGGTTATGCGGATTTCGACAATCGACGCTGTACCTGTTCTGCCGAGACCGTACGGACCTATCGGGCGCGCCTCTCTGGGCCATTGCTCGACCGGATCGACATGCACGTGCATATCCCTGCGGTATCTTTCGAAGAACTTCATAAGAAAGGCCAACGAGGTGAGTCGTCAGAAGAGATTCGAGACCGAGTGGTCCGTGCGCATGAGATTCAAATTGAACGCTCTGGAGTGGTCAATGCCCGGCTTGTCGGGGACGAATTGCGCAAAGCTTGTGCGCTGGACTCCAAGACGCAGCGTACACTTGAGAGAGCTGTCAACGCCTTCAATCTTTCGGCGCGAGGGCACGACCGACTCTTGCGATTAGCTCGCACGATCGCCGATTTAGACGGCAAATCGGTGATTGAAAACAGCCATGTTGTGGAGGCGATCGGCTTTCGGGAGATCGAATCGGGCTCGCACTTTAAAAGGTCGGCTTAGCGATGCGCGTTGACAAGTGCGTTATCTGTTATATGTTGCGCCCTGTCGTTTACCTATGTTCATCAACTTTTCTGAGGAGAATATCCATGATGAAGAACCTTGCTCTCGGACTTATTCTTGTAGCTGCTACTTTCTCTGTCGCTTGTGGCGGTAGTGACCCAGCTCCAGACGATCAACAAACTCAGGCAGCTCCTGAGTCCAAGACCGTCAACATGTTTGGCTACAAGTTCAACCCAAATACTCTGACGATTCCTGCAGGAACCACCGTTGTGTTCAACAACAAAGATCCTGAGAACCACAACGTCAACATCGCAGCTCTTAACCTCGACGAAATCGTCGAGCCAGGCCAGTCGTTCAGCTACACCTTCACCACCTCTGGTGAGTTCGCTGTGACCAACCGACTTGTCTCGAACCCAATGACCGCAACGATTATCGTGCAGTAATCGGGTTTAAGTGCTAGGAACGAAGGGTCTCGAAGTTCGAGACCCTTTTTTCATTTCTTGGGATCGTGAATCTCATGGAACAGCCAAATAACACACTCGTCCACTTCTATCGCGCTACGGTCATGCACGCTGACGTGTGGCGAAAGCGCCTGGATGCGACCACAAATTGGTCTGTCGTCACAACGGCCGGCCTAACCTCTTTCGCCTTCGCGACGGACAACCACCCACACTACATGCTCTTGGTGGCATTCGCGTTCAACGTGTTCTTCTTGGTGATGGAGTCGCGTCGCTATCAGGTCTACGACCTCTGGCGCGACCGGATTCGGCGCATGAACCATTGGATGGTTGCCCCGCAGCTCGACCCAAAACATCCATGGGATGAAGACGAGGTGGAGGCGGAATTGGCCCGGTTGGCGCATGATCTGGGCTCGACATTGCCTTTGATTTCCATGAAAGACGCCATCGGATATCGGATTCGCAGAAACTACGGGTTTATTTCGTTCATGGTGACGGCGGCGTGGTTCCTCAAGCTCTACGTGCACCCAGGCTATGCTCAGTCATTCTCTGAGTTGGTAGCTCGAGCCCAAACCGGCATTGTGCCAGGTTGGTTGGTGTTCGTGGTGGTGGTGATTGCGGTTGTTGTACTGATCGTCCTGGGGTTGAGTGGCCCTACAGAACGTATGGATCACTGGCTTCCTCAGAAGTCTCCGATGGAAGTCATTTTGAGGAAATAGGCTGGTCCGTCTCTCTTAAGAAATTGCGTACTTGGTTTGTTAGGTTAGAGAATATAGTACGTCCTTCCAACGAGGACAGAGCCCTCGTTGACAGACCAAAGAGTGCGCCGTGATCGACTTTTCAGTGACATATTTGCTTGGGCTTCTTGAGAAACGCGGCATGTTGAATGCCGAGCAAATCAAGCAGATACGCCATACGGAAGCCGCCGTGCGCGCCACGCTCCTCAAGGAGCGAGCAGGCGTTCAAAATCGCCGTTCGAGCCAGTTTGAGGTCAGCCCGGTTGAGATTCTGACCTCCTACGAGTTTGTGACGGCTGATGGCAAGGTCTTGGACGAAGACCTCGTAATGACGCTCATCGCCGAAGACGCGAACGTTCCCTGGGTCAAACCGGACCCGCTCAAGCTCAACGCCGACCTAATCGCCGAAACCATGACGCGCCCTTTCGCGCGGCGCCATACCTGCGTTCCGCTGCGAAAAGACGACGGCAAAGTGGTCATCGCCGTTGAGAATCCGTACGACGAGGTGCTGATACAGCAGCTCAAAGATGTGGTGCGTGCACCCGTGCAAATCGTGGTCAGTGCACGCTCGGATATTCAGCGCATCATCACTGAGGTTTACGGCTTTCGAACGTCCATCTCGGCCGCGGCAGAGGGTGCGACGAGCGGGCTCAACGTCGGAAACTTGGAACAGTTGGTCAAACTGACCAATGTTGGAGAGATCGAGGCGACCGACAAGCCGGTGGTCAACGCGGTTGAGTACCTCTTGCACTACGCACTCGACCAACGCGCGAGCGATATTCATATCGAGCCGAAACGCGAACACTCTGTCGTGCGACTGCGAATCGATGGCGTGCTCCACAATATCTACACCCTACCTCGCGTGGTTCACCCAGCCTTTGTTTCAAGGCTGAAAATGCTCTCGAGGATGGACATCGCGGAAAAGCGCCGACCACAGGACGGGCGCATAAAGACTCAGCGAGACCATCGCGAGGTTGAACTACGCGTATCTACCCTTCCGGTGGCTTTTGGCGAAAAAGTGGTCATTCGTGTCTTTGATCCTCAGGCGTTGATTCAGAGTTTGGATACGGTTGGATTCTACAAAGAAGACCTTACGATCTGGCGAAAGTTCATATCTCGACCTACTGGTCTGGTGCTCGTGACTGGACCTACGGGAAGCGGAAAGACCACGACGCTCTACTCCACCCTCAAGGAGTTGGCTGGCCCCGACGTCAACATCACGACCGTCGAGGACCCCATCGAGATGATTTATGAGGAGTTCAATCAGGTGCTCGTTCAAAGGCGCATCGATGTGACCTTCGCGGCGGCCCTCAGAACGATTCTGAGACAGGATCCCGACATCATTATGGTGGGCGAGATACGCGACACGGAAACGGCGCAGATGGCTGTTCAGGCGGCTCTCACAGGGCACCTTGTCTTCTCCACGATGCACACCAACGACACAGCTGCCACGGTGACCCGTCTGATCGAGCTCGGAGTTGAGCCGTTCTTGTTAGCCTCTACGCTTGTGGGAACGATGGCTCAACGGCTTGTTCGCCGGATTTGTTCAGGGTGTAAGACGTCCACTTTTCTGACGCGCGAGCAAATCGACCTTCTGGACATCAAGTTACCGCCGGGAACAGATCAGAAGCTTCCCGTGTTCTACGGGGAAGGATGTGTGAAATGTCGATCCACCGGCTATTTTGGCCGCGTTGGCCTCTTCGAGCTGATGAGTGTGGATGACACCATTCGTAAGCTTGTCGGGGCACGGGCGAGCGCCCCGGATATCCGCAGGGCGGCGCGTGCAAACGGCATGATGTCGTTGCGAGAATCGGCGATCAAGCGTATGGCTCAGGGCGTTACCACGTTTGAAGAAGTGATGGCTGTGACCTTCGAAGGATAGATGGTGAAATCAAAAGTTCTGATAACGGTGGCGTTGATTGTTGGCATTCTGATTACCGGAGTGCTGGTGACAGCCACGATTTGGCCCGTCATCAACGATGTTGAAACCGGCGCCACGCCTGAGTATCCCGACATCCTGCCTCAGTTTTACAACGCGGAGCCTTTGCGCGTTTATGAAGAATCGCTTGGGGCGGTCAAGTCGATGGAGAATTGGAAAGTTGTCTCAACGGACGCCCAGACTTATCAGATTGTCGCGGAACGAAGCACAAGGCTTGGCTTCGTGGACGATGTCCTGATCTACGTGGAGCCAGTCACTGACTTTGCCACGCAGATTCGTGTGCGGAGCACCTCGCGCGTCGGGCGCGGTGATTTTGGGCAGAACGCACGCAATATCAAAGAGTTTTTCGGGGCCGTTGACGAGCGAATCGGCGCCCTGAAATTCGACCCTTCTAAGGCTGAATAACCACAAACTAAGGGCGGGGAACCAATACGGTGATGTTGGCCCAAAGAGTAGAACGTCCAAAACTACCGGAAACGGTTGTCGTACCGGAGGCATCGGTGGTGCGAGTCATCACGGCCTGTGCAGATGATCGCGAACTGAAGGATGTGACGTCCGAATGTGCGGTCCACCCACTACCTGGAGTGTGAGAAACGCCAAGTGATGATGTAACTGAGACCGCCAAAGCATTTGCATCTGGGGAAGTTACATCAAAGGAATAGGTAGATTCAGGATTGTTCCCGCCTCCGCAATTTGTTCCGTTCTGATTCCGCAAAATAACACCTGCCGACCCGGGGGTTTGATCTCCTCCGTCAACTCTTACGACCGTGATCGTGGACGCAAAAGGGTCATCGCTTAGATTTGCCGTGACGGTGCCCGTTTGTGCGACACCGCGTGCACTCCAAAGGGCGAGTGTTTGCTGGTCATGGCGGCTACAAATCTCCCCAACCTGAGACCATGTTAGACCAAGTCCCTGCACACCTGTGACCTCGCGTGAATCCGTCGCAATGGAGATGAATGCCAAGAAGAGTGCGGGATCGGAGTTGTTGGTCATACTCCCCGTGGTCACGGAGTCGTTCAACGCAGAACTACCTTCCACCGTTTGAGTGATCGTGGGGGCGGTAGGGTTACACGTAAACCCATCTCCGGTGAAGCCTGCGTTACACGAACACATAAAGCTGCCGTCGGTGTTGGCGCAGGTTGCGTTGGCATCACACCCGCCATTATTGGTCGAGCACTCGTTGATGTCTTGGCAGCTATCGTTTTGGAAGGTGTAGCCAGTGTCGCAGACGCAAAGGTTTCCGGCGTCGCAGTTGCCATTTGCTCCGCATGACCCACAGGCGACGTCATTGGTCAGATTTGGACAAAGAAGCGAGATATCACGAGTTCCACATTCGTAGCCGAGTTCGTCACAAATCGTGGCTTCGCTACAACCACACTGATTTGGAGTTCCACCACCGCCACACGTTGTAGGGTCAGTGCAGTCGCCACAATTGTAGGTTCGCTGGATGTTGCAGTTATCCATCGCGGTCACGGACCCGCACGCTGCCCCGAGCCGTGTACAGAACTCCTCTTGCGATTCGGAGACACACGCACATTGGTTGTTCTGCCCTGCCGCACCGCAGGACTCTGGGTCTTCGCAAGGTCCACAGCTAATCATGCGCATGACGCCGCAATTCGGGTCCATCACCTCGATCATTCCGCATTCGGCGCCTGCCGTAGCACAAAGTGCTGCCTCGTCGGTGCCCGAACACCCGCAAACGTTGGGCGAGTTGATACCGCAGACCAACGGGTCATCGCAGGTTCCACAGTCGATGGGTACCGTCTCTCCACAGTTGTTCTCGGCCGTGGTTTCGCCACAATTGAACTCCAGGCGCCCGCAAAGCTCCTCTTGGGTCTCCGGAACACACAAATCCGGCATATCCTCGGACTGGTCTGGTTGCCCTTGATCTGGAATCTCTTGGTCGGGGACATCTTGGTCAGTCGTGACATCGCCGTCGGTAGCCATGTCCGGCTCATCCGTTCGAATCCAAAGTCCGTCCTGACAAATTCGGCCATTGACGACCTCACCCTCAGAGTCACAGGTGATCCCGGCAGGGGTATCAAATGAACACGCACCGAGGGTAATGGTGGCCAAGAGGTATAAAACACGCTTCATGGGGTTCGACCTTAAGTAGATAGTTCTTTTGGAGCTCAGCTTGCCAACATCCTAGCAGGGATCTCTTGAATACAAAATGCTTACGCACCCGACTAAGGCCCTCGAAGCTCGAGCACCATCGACGCCCAATTGCGCCACTGCGAGAGAGTTCCGCTCACGGTGACATCGGCTGTGGAGATGTTCTCTTGCGTCATGATGCCGTGCCTGGTGTTTTGAGTTCCGACCTCTTGAATCTCAGTCCATCCGGTACCGGGTCCGTGGTCTCCGCCACGCGTTGTTGTGGCGGCCAGAAGCAGCGAGGACGCGCTCTGCGGTGTGTATGTCCATGAATAGGAGTTCCCTGGCACACCGAAGGCACACCCTCCATTCGCGCTGCTCGACGAGGCCTGCCCCGCAAGAGTGGCCACGTTAGCGACTTGAACCACAGACGCGGCAACGCCAAACGGATCCCCAGAGAGCTCGATATCGATATCGCCTCCCATCGTGTTTCCACGCCCGCTCCAGACTTCGAGGCGCTCATTCGAGGTTCCATTGCACTGCTCGATGATTCGCGTCCAGGTCAGACCAAGTCCGTCCACTGTGTCTACGGTTCGGGTCAATGTGTCCAATGAGATCACCACAAAATATGCGTCGCCCGAGGTATTGGAGCCCACATTTTCTACCCTCACCTGCTCATCATTTGAGACGCCGTCCCAGGTGCCTATCACGGTCGGGAAGACCCGCTCGCAATTGATGCCGTCGCCCGCAAAACCTGGCGCACATGCGCATTCAAACGAACCCGGCGTGTTGGTGCAGATCGCGTTGGCGTCGCATGTGTTCGTTCCCAGCGTACATTCATCGATATCCTGACACTCTCCCCCGCTCGCCTCGAATCCCGAAGGACAAAGGCATTGTTGGTTGTTACAGGTGCCGCCTGTGCAGGAGCCACAATTGACCGTGTTGAAGTTGGAACACCCGGTGGCGCTCACAGTCCCGCATTGAGCCCCGGAGGCCTCACAGATGATTTCGGCATCGCAAGCACAGACATTTGGCGTTTCAGCACCGCACGACTCTTGGCCGAGGCACACGCCACAATCGTAAGTTCTGATGATGCCACATGCGTCAAAATCGGTGACGTTGCCGCAATTCTTACCTAGCCGCTGGCAAAAGTCTGCGGGTTCTTCCGTGCAGCCACACGAGTTCGGGGTCCCGCCTCCGCCGCACGTCTCAAGGCCAGCGCAATCTCCACAATTGACCTGACGGGTTTCTCCGCAAGTATCGTCGAGCACCGTAATCGAGCCACATTCGGCCGCTGCTTCGTCACAGAGCTCGGTGTCGCTGGCCCCTACACAGGCGCACACATTTGGGGTTCCGCCAGCTCCACACTCGAGTGGAGCGGCACAATCCCCGCAATTCACCGGAACCGTGTCGCCACAGTTGTTGACGAGTTGAGTGTCTCCGCAATTGAGGCCCTGCGACTGGCAAAGGGTCTGGGGCGAGAACGGAACACAGCTATCCGGCATATCCTCCATGTCCGTCATGTCTTCCATGTCCGACATATCGTTTGGCGCGACCATATCTGGCAAATCGGCCATATCCGATTCGGGCATATCGCCTTCTGACGAATCTCCCTGGTCAAAACCAAGGTCTGGACCATCTTGGTCGAGGGAAAAGTCATCCCCCGCATCCTCTATGGGTGTGGTGGGGTCTACCGGCGTCCACACGCCGTCTTTGCAGATGCGCGCGCCATCGCGCTGGCCCTCGGAATCGCACAACACGCCTCCAAGCGGCTCAAACGAACATCCGCTAAAAACCAGCAAAATCAGCCAAATAAACAATCGCATAACGTTCACTTTTTGAAGTCTTCGCAAAACATCATACCGAGTGATCTCTCTTGAATCGACCATGATCGTCAAATCGGCTATCACGGTGCTTATGAATGAAAATGCTCGCGAATCTATCGACGCCCTCGTAGCGAGGAGTGTGCCTTACACAGATTTCACTCCCGAGGTGATGGCAGAAGTGCAGCACCTTCTGAGTCACCATGGAATCGACGACCCAACGCTCGGAGACATGAGGGAGATGGCCTTCGTGACGATCGACAACGAGGACACGCGCGACCTCGACCAAGCGCTCTTTGTAGAACGTCTGGTCAACGGCTGGCGCGTGTTCTACGCGTTGGCAGACGCGTCGTTCTACGTGCGGCCAGGCACCGCCATCTGGGAAGAGGCACTGCGGAGAGGCACCAGCCTCTATCTACCTGATCGTGTGATTCCGATGCTGCCTTTTGAGCTCTCCGAAGGCTTGATTTCGCTGAATCCAAAGGTCGATCGCCGTGCGTTGGTCTTTGAGATCGATGTGGATGACACAGGTCACGTGGGAAGTGTTGAGGTTAAACGGGCGAGAATCCACTCGAAGGCGAAGCTATCGTACGACGGGGTTCAACGCTTCCTGGACCAAGACGACGGCCACGCGTGGGATTCGGAGCCATGGGCGGACTCTTTGAGGGAGCTCAAGGCCGTGGCCCTGGCCAGAATTGAAGCGGCTCGGGACCGAGACGCTCTCGAGTTCGACCGTTTTGATCTGAATCTAAGCGTCGATCCGAGCGGTCAGAAAATGCTCATGGTCGCCAGGCAGCGAAATGACGTTGAGCGCTACAACGAACAGATAAGCCTGCTGACTAATATGGAAGGTGCGCGACTTCTTCATGAAAAGGCTGGGCCTACAAACTCCATCCAGTCAGTGTTTAGGGTGCATCTCCCGCCGATCTCTGAGCGACTGAGGAATCTGAGAAAGACACTTCGCGAGTTGGCGGATGCACATCATTTGGACGATTCATGGACGTGGCAGAAATCTGAATCTCTCTCCGAATTCCTCGCGAGACTTCCGGGTGAGCCTGAGTATGCGCGGCTGCGAGCCGCGATCGAACGTCAGGTTCGCGCAGCAAATCGTTCATCGCATTTTTCGCCGCATGCTGGGCCACATTTTGCGCTGGGCGTCGATCATTACGCGCGCTTCACGGCCCCCATGCGCGAGATAGTCGGCATTTTTACACACAAAGAATTACTCGAAGGGCTCGGCATGGAGCGTGCCGAAGACAATCTTGCGGACGAAGCGTTGCGCGAACTTGTGATTCAGGCGGCGCATGAGGGGAACACGCGCCAAAAGACGGTGGATAAAGAGTCCACGCTCTTTGCGATTCAGCAAGAACTTTTGGGAGATTTGGAGCTCGACCTGCAGCAGAGACCTATGCGCGTAGGAACGATCGTAGCCATCCGTTCCACGCGAATGTACGTACTCCTCGACGGCCTTCCGATGGAGGTCAAGGTCTATACGGAATGCCTCGAAGAGTATCTCGGTGAGCCATTTGAGGCATCAGACGTGGCCTTGAGCTCGCCGAGTTTCAGGTTCCGGCTCGGCCAAGAGGTAAAACTCAGGACTCAGGCCTGGGATCAGAACAAACGGCGAGTCGTCTTGGTCCCAGTTTCACCCGATTGACGCGCTTCCATCCACGGGCTCGTCCCAATTCAGATTGGGCCCGACTGGGACAATGCGAGTGGGGTTAATCATCGGGTGGGACTCGAAGTAGTGGTGCTTGATATGTTTGAAGTTCACCGTCTGCTTGATGAGCGGGTTTTGATAGATGCGCCGCACATAGGGCCATAGGTTCTGGTAATCGTTCAAGGCTTTGATATTGCATTTGAAATGGTACTGATAGACCGGATCAAATCGCACGAGAGTTGTGAACATGCAGATGTCCGCTTCGGTGAATTTATCCCCACAGAGCCACGGTTGTTTGCCGAGCACTTCATCCCAGTGGTCTAGCGCCTTGAAGACCTCGTGAACTGCCTCTTCGTAGGCCTTTTGAGTGGTAGCAAAACCAGCCCGATACACCCCATTGTTGATGGGCTCATAGATCGCGGTGATCGCCTCATCAATGCTAGGGATGAGGTCGTCAGGCGCGAGGTCAATTTCGCGGATCGCTTGTTCCTCAAAATTCTTTGAGAACATCCGTAGGATCTCGCGCGACTCGTTGTTCACGATCGTCTTTTCCATGGTGTCGTAAAGCACCGGGACGGTGACTCGACCCGTGTAGTCGGAATCCGCCCGCTTGTAGACATCGCGAAGGAATTGGCTTCCGAAGAGGATATCGCCCTGGGTGCCGTCGGTCTTGTCGAAGGTCCAGCCGTCATCGCCCATAAAATAATGAACCACTGAGACATCGATGGCGTGATGGAGGCCCTTGAGGGCCCGCGCGATCAGCGTACGGTGGGCCCAAGGACAGGCGTAGGAAACGTAGAGGTGGTAGCGGCCTTCGGCTGCCGGGAACCGATCGTCCCCGATACGCCCTCGAAACTGGGTCTCGGGCCGCTTGAACCGACCTTCTTCGTCGGGCTCGTACCAATCCGTCCGCCATTGTCCTTCGTGCATGTATCCCATTTCAAATCCTTGTCTTTGTTTCGAAAATACTCATTTGTCGCCCTTAGGATGCCACGTAGACGCGATTTGATTCCGAAACCGGAGAGCTTGCATCTCATCGGAGTCATGTGGAGCTTGATTGACGCAACGCATCATCAAGGTTATCGACTCCACGAGCAGTTGATGGAGCGCAGAATGCCAACACGTAAAGAGATGTGGGAAAAGCTTGGTGAAGATGTTGATGTCTTGATCATTGGTGGTGGAATCAACGGCGCAGGAATCGCGCGAGACGCGAGCCGGCGCGGCTTAAAGGTGTGCGTCGTCGAGCAAAAGGACCTCGCCTACGGGACCTCGTCGAGGTCGTCGAAACTTGTGCACGGCGGGCTGAGATACCTTGAGCAGCTCGAGTTTGCGCTCGTGTTTGAGTCGGTCTCTGAGCGCCGCATTCTACTTGATATTGCGCCTCACCTGGTCAACCCGCTCGGCTTTCTTTTCCCCGTTTACAAAGGCTCGAGGCGCGGCATTCACACGATCAATGCGGGTATGTGGATCTATGAGGGTTTGAGCCTTTTCCGCACGCCGAAACGCCACCGCCTCTTGAAGCGAGCTGACGTCAAAAAGGAGGAGCCCGCGCTTCGAAACGAAGAGCTTCAAGGCGCCCCGCTTTACTACGATTGCTCCACGGATGACGCGCGCCTGACGCTTGAGTCGGCGCTCGATGCGGTAGAACACGGAGCGATCGTTGCGACATGGGCGCGGTGTGAGGAGTTTATCTTTGGTGAATCTGGGAAGATTGAAGGTGCCCGTGTGCGAGACCAGTTTACCGGCGCGACCAAAGAGATTCGGGCATCGGTCACGATCAACGCTACTGGTCCGTGGACAGACCACCTCTTGAGTATGGCCTCGACCAAACCGAGCGAAGTTCTTCGTCCAACCAAAGGCGTTCATATCGTCGTCGATTCGAGCCGGCTCCCCGTGAACAACGCGGTCGTCTGCTTCCACCCTGAAGATAAACGCGTGCTCTTCGCCATTCCCTGGGGTGAGCAAACGTATATCGGGACCACAGATACAGACTACGAAGGCGATCCTGGCGACGTCTACGCAACCCTTGAGGACGTGGACTATCTGATCGACGCGTCGAATCACTACTTCCCCGAGCACCAGATTTCGCGCGACGACGTGATCTCCACTTGGGCGGGCTTGCGACCGCTGATTCGGCAAGGTGGAGTTTCGGAAAGCGCTGTTTCTCGCGAACACGAGATTCTGATCTCGGAGCAAGGGCTGATCACCATCGCCGGCGGCAAGCTCACGACCTACCGACGCATGTCCGCTGAAGTTGTGGATACGGCAGTCAAGATGCTCAGAATGAGCGGCAAGTTGAAGGAAAAACTCAAAGCGGCTCATACAGATACTGAGCCTTTGCCTGGCGCGGTCGGCTGGCCCGAGGACGATGACCACCAAAGTGTAACCACTCAGGTCCTCGAGAAGTCAGGCGGACACCTCTCGGCTGAGAGCGCGCGGCTCCTCGCCAATACTTATGGAATGAGGGCGTTGGACGTCGCGGCACTAGTGGCCGACAAGCCTGAGCTTGCGAAGCCGATGGTACAAGGACGACCTGAAGTTTATGCGCAGATCGACTACGCCGTGAACCACGAGCTCGCGGCGACCCTGACCGATATGTTGATCCAACGCACTCAGATTTTCTACCGCGCAAAGGACCAGGGAATTGGCGACGCGCCAAAAGTTGCAGCGCATATGGGCGGTTTGCTCGGCTGGAGCCCCGAAGATATCGAGCGCAATGTCGCCCAGTATCAACACGATGTGAGTTTGTCTCGAGCGTGGCTTGACGCTTGCCTTTAGCCGACGGTGCGCTATGTTCCAGACGACTGGAACGGAGGTAGGTATGCGTCGGAATCGTGACTTTTTGAAAGAAATTCCTTTTGCTTCGAATGAGTATGGAAGCATTGTCCAAACGGCTTATCCGGGCGCTCATGATGCGGCCTATCGGGCTCGTGTCGAGGCGCTTACGGCTCAATCTCAAGAGTCTTGGCCGTACATTCCCAAGTACGAGTACAATAAGAACGAGCATGAGACCTGGCGATTGGTCTCGGAGATCTTGATGCGTCTTCAAGACAGGTACTCGTGCGAAGCCTACCTTGAGGGCCGCGAGAAACTTGGACTTCCAATCGATGAGGTTCCGCAGCTCGATGACGTCTCGGCCAAGATGGAGGCCGAAACCGGCTTCATGCTCGCCCCGGTTGGTGGTCTTTTGGATAAGGGCGAATTCTTGACGATGCTCTGCAATAAGGTGATGCGAAGCACGCCTTATATCCGGCACCCTTCGTACCCGTTCTTCACGCCCGAGCCCGACATTCTGCATGAGTTGCGTGGTCACGCGGCCATGTTCATGCACCAGCCTTTTGTGGACCTCTCGATTGAGATCGGCAACGCGGCGAAGGCTGCCGTGGAGTCCAACAACATGGAGATGCTGGACCTGATCGGCCTCTTCTATTGGTACACGGTGGAATACGGTCTGATCCTGGAAGACGGCGAGCTGAAGATCTTCGGCGCGGGCAATAACGGCGGCGTGCAAGATTTGCTGCGGTCCATCGACCCTCAGATCGAGAAAAAGCCTTTCAGCATTGAGGCGATTCGTCAGCTCTCCATCGACTACGACGCACCGCAAGAAATCTTCTTTGTGGCTGAGTCTTACGAGCAGGTGGCCGACCTTGCCTATGAACTGGTCAAGATGGCGCAATAAGCGTCTACACGGAGCCCGCATTTACTCTTATAAAAAATACGTCAAGCTTGCGAAAGGCGCTCTAGGCCTCGTAGAGCGCCGGCCAAGGAGAAACCCGGCTGGCGCCGCCCCCGGCACCATCCAGATCTATCCGGATGCGAGACAGCCAAAACTCAACTTTGTGGGAATCACGCCTGACGAGTGTTTTGAGGCAGAACTCACCACGCTCGACGAGCTTCCGGCCCTCATGGAGCAATGGCCCATCCACTGGCTGGATGTGGACGGCGTGGGAAGCGAAGAAGTCATCCGCAAACTCGGGGAGATATTCGGCGTTCACCCACTCGTCCTCGAAGATATCGCGCACACGCATCAGCGGGCCAAACTCGAAGAGTTCGATAATTATCTCTACTATGTGGCCCGCATGGTCAGCCCAGATGGAGACGGTTTCCAAATGGAACAAGTCTCGCTTCTGATCTTCGAGAACTCGCTCATCACCTTTCAGGAAAAACCAGGAGACTGCCTCGAAGTGGTACGTGAGAGGCTTCGACTGGGCCGAGGACGAATTCGCAAACAAAAGGCAGACTATCTAGCCTACACCATCATCGACGCTATGGTGGACGCGTACTTCCCGCTCTTAGAGAAACTAGGGGACTCCCTCGAAGAACTCGAGCTCGAGGTGCTCGATCGCCCCTCCAAAGACGCCATGGAACGCGTGCACGCCATACGCCGCGAGCTCTTCACGTTGCGCCGCGCCCTATGGCCACAGCGTGAGGCGATCTCAGCGCTTATGCGCCCCGACACGATCATCTCCAAAGACACTCAAGTCTATCTTCGAGACTGTTACGACCACACGATTCAGCTTGTGGATCTGACTGAGAATTACCGCGAGCTCTCCGCAGCCACCATGGATTTGTACCTCTCGGGGTTGAGCCAAAAACTCAACGAGGTGATGAAAGTCCTGGCGATTATCTCCACGATTTTCCTGCCCTTGAGCTTTATCGCCGGCGTTTACGGCATGAACTTTAGCGGCTCGCCCTACAATATGCCCGAGCTGACTTGGACCTTCGGTTATCTGGGAGCACTCGGCCTGATGGCGATAGTCGCGCTGGGCTTTATCGTAGCGTTCAAAAAGTTAGGTTGGCTCTAAATTTCCTCTGAATCGTTATCGCAGGGGAGCTCGCAAGGTGGTAAAAGATTGCGACTTCGGCACCTGAGGAATAAATGAGCCGCACTATCGCAATGATTTCGGATTTTGGTTACCGAGACGCCTACGTGGGCATCATGAAGTCGGTGATCAAGGGCTTAAGCCCTGATGCTCAGCTCATCGACCTATGTCACGAGGTCCCGGCGCATAACGTCATGTCGGGGGCCTATCTAGTGGCGAGCGCAGTGGCGTATCTTCCTGAAAACTCGATTGTGCTCGGTGTGGTGGACCCAGGTGTGGGAACTTCTAGGCGCGCCATTGCGGTGCAGGCCGGCCAACTCACGTATATCGGGCCAGACAACGGGCTCTTCAACATGGCGTATGACCTGACCCCGCCGTTGAAAGCTGTGGAACTGAGCAATTCAGACTTCCATCTGCCACGCGTGTCAAAGACCTTCCATGGACGCGATATCTTCTCTCCGGTTGCTGGCCATCTGGCTCGTGGCGTGGCTTTCGAGGAGCTTGGCTATGAGATTGAGATCGAGAGTTTGGTGCGCCTTCCTGAGATTGGCCCGCTCATCAAAGAGAGCGGAATCGAGTGCAGAATCGTGCACGTGGACCATTTCGGAAACGTGGTGACCAACCTCTCTCGAGACGTCATGGAGGCCGCGCAAAGGCGTCCGGTATTCGCTCGAATCAAGGAGCATCGCGCTCAGTTCGCGGAGTCCTTTGCCCACGTGGCCAAGAATGACCCGGTCGCTTACTTCAACTCTACGGATTTCCTCGAAATCGGCATCCGAAACGGCAGCGCTGCTGAGCAATTAGACCTCAAGCAGCGAAATATGCTTCATATCGAAACCGAACGCATCTAAGCCGCCGTGAAAGAGCATCCTTTAAAGCGACTACTGACCGTCGCAAGGCAACACCGCAAGCGCGTGTGGTTGGCTGGCGCGTCGTCGGTATTGAACAAGATTTTCGACCTTGCGCCCCCTGCCCTAATCGGCGCCGCGGTGGATACCGTGGTCGAGCGCGAAGACTCGCTCATCGCGAGCTTTGGCGTCACCGACGCCTTCGACCAGCTCGTGGTTCTGGCGGCAGTTACCGTGGTGATCTGGGCCTTAGAATCGGCGTTCGAATACGCGGCGGCCAGACTTTGGCGTAACCTCGCCCAGACCATTCAGCACGACTTGAGGCAGAAAGCCTACGAGCATATCCAAGACCTCGAGCTCAAATTCTTTCATGAGAAGAGCACGGGCTCGCTGATGGCCATTCTGAACGACGATGTAAACCAGCTCGAACGTTTTCTAGACGAAGGGGCAAACGACCTGCTTCAGGTGGCGACAACGGCCATCGTGATTTGTGGAGCGTTTTTTGTCATGGCGCCAGGCGTGGCGTGGATGGCCATGCTTCCGATCCCAATCGTGCTCTGGGGATCGTTTAAGTTTCAGCGTCTTTTGGCTCCGAAATACGCAAGGGTTCGCGAACGTGTTGCATCGTTGAACTCGCAGCTCTCCAATAATCTGAGCGGCATCGCCACCATCAAGAGCTTTGCGACCGAGGCCTACGAATCCAAACGTATTGAGGCCGAGAGCCGCGCCTACGAGGACGCTAATCGGGACGCCATCAAGCTCGCGTCGGCATTCTCTCCGCTTATCCGAATGGCGATTGTCGTCGGATTCGTCGCGACCCTCGTTTACGGCGGCGTGCTCGTTCTCGATGAGAAACTCGCTGTGGGTACGTACAGCGTGATGGTTTTCCTCACTCAGCGGCTTCTCTGGCCCTTGACGCGGCTCGGACGGACCTTCGACACATATCAGCGCGCCATGGCCTCTACGCAACGCATCCTGGACCTTCTCGAGACGCCGATTGAGATTCAAAGCGGAGGGCTTAGGCCGGAGGCGATCCACGGCGAAATCGAGTTTCAGGGCGTTGATTTTGGCTACCCCAACCGCGAAAACCTTCTGAATGGCTTCGACCTTAAGATTCCAGCGGGAGCCACGCTCGGAGTCGTTGGCGCGACGGGGTCTGGAAAGACCACGCTCATCAATCTACTCCTCAGATTCTACGACCCGCGGGCGGGGAAAATCCTCGTAGATGGAACGCCCATAGAGGAGCTCGAGCTCGATGCCCTAAGACGCGCCATTGGCCTCGTCTCGCAGCATGTCTTTCTCTTCCACGGCACGGTCGAGGAGAATATTCGTTATGGCTCGGAAGACGCTACGCTGAAGGAGATTGAGGAAGTCGCCCGTCAGGCCGAAGCGATGGAGTTTGTGGAAAAGCTTCCTCTCGGCCTCAAAACCATCGTGGGTGAGCGCGGTGAGACGCTGTCTGGCGGGCAGCGACAGCGAATCTCGATTGCTCGAGCCCTCCTCAAAAACCCACCCATCCTTATTTTGGACGAGGCGACATCGGCCGTTGATAACGAGACCGAGGCTGCGATTCAGCGTTCGTTGGAAAAGATTTCTAAGGAGCGCACCACGCTCATCGTGGCCCACCGCTTGTCTACAGTTCGACGTGCTGACTCCATCATCGTGATGGAGCACGGCAAGATTACCGAACATGGCACGCACGAGGAGTTAGTGGATTTGAATGGGACTTATGCGCGTCTCTGGCGCGTTCAGACGGGCGAGTGAAGCACGAGGTAGAGTAGGCCAAGGACCCCAACGGCCCACGAATACCACGCAAAATGGAAGAATCGGGCCTTCTGCAGAAGCGACACGAGTAGCTTGAGACAAAGGTACCCGACCACGCCAGCCACCAATGCCCCAGCCGTGTAGATGAGGATGGCTGAGTCGCCGTCTTCCCCAGAAAATACGCTGGGATCAAATTTCAAGACGACGGCGCCAAGAATTGCAGGGATTGAAAGGAGGAACGAGAATCGAGCGGCTTCTGGGCGCGAGACGCCGAGGTAGAGAGCGGTGGTGATGGTCGTGCCAGACCGAGAAATCCCCGGCAACACGGCGAATCCCTGCGTAACACCTACGATGAGGGCCTTTTTCCAGGTCAAGTTCCAATCGTCCACGTCCATCGGAGCGTCTTTGACGAATCGGTTCGAGAAGAGAATGATGCCATTGAAGATGAGCATTCCGAACACAAACGCCGGCGTCACAATCACGGAGCCGTCGTCGGGTTCGAGGATCTTGCCGATGCCCACGCCCATCAAGCCAGTAGGGATGGTGGCAAGCACGATAAATGCGGCAATTCGAGTGCCTGTGCGCTCTAGGGCCTTCTTGAGCGACCGCGTTTCGAACAACGTACGAAGCCCCCAGAGGGTATCGCGGACAAGGAGATACACGTCTCGGCGGTAGTAGAAGACGACGGCCAAAAGAGTTCCGACATGCAGGATGATATCGAAAAGCAGGCCGGGTTCTTTGACGCCCAGAAAATATTGGCCGATGACCAGATGCCCGGATGAGCTTACGGGCAGGAACTCAGTGGCTCCCTGCACCATCCCAAGGACTATCGACTCGAGGAGATTCATGACCTATCAACCGAGGTCGGGATAGTCGCCGGGCTTTGCTAGCTCCTTGGACTGAATCCATGCCTGAATGCCTGGCAACATCTTCTCATCCCAGACCGGTTGCAGGCGCAATCTCAGGAATTCTTCGAAGAGTCGCTCCATGATACCTTCGAGCTCTTCGAGCAGGTACATACGCTCATAGAATCTCTCGTCATCCTCTCGGCTCAAAACGGCCGGAAGTTTGGCGCTCGCGATCTCGAGGTTTTCAGCCTTGAGGGTAAAGGTCCATTCGCGCGCTTCTTTGATCACGCGCAACTTCGCTTTTGAGGCGCGTTTGCCGTGCCTGAGCCCGGTCTTCGCCTCTTCGGTGTAGGCCGGTGCTCCGCCTTTGAAATCCTGGCGCTCGGTCTCGGCCATATAGGCCTCGAGCGTCAGAGCGTCATCAAAAACAACCTCGACCTGCCCGTGGTCTTTGACCTCCATGAGTCCATCGAGACAATCGACCTTGAACCAAAGCCACATCAAAAATTCCGAGCCGAGAAAGCGTCGGCTATTGATCATATCTAGCAAATCCATTTGCGTTACTCCGTTAGGCTCCAGCCTTAGTTCTTAGTAGTCGATGGTCGGGCTTCCAGTCACGAGATTCGCGGGCTCGACCGTAGCCAAGTTCGTGAGCTCGTCGTCATCCAAATCGTTTTGGAGCGCGTAGATATACGGGCTTGCGGGAAGCAGGTTAAGGCCGAAAGTGTCCTCGAAAAACTCTTGGAAGACTTCGACCTGTGAGGCCGACTGGCTCCAGTATCGCACGCGTTTGGCCGAGAGTTGCCAGACCATGTCGGTGACCTTCATCTTCGGCAGCGTCTGTTCTTTGAGCCTTCGCTTAACGATGGTCTTCAAGTCCTCTCGCTCGAATTTTGAGAGGCGTTGCTTCTCGTTCTTACGCATGAACTCGCGCTGGAGCTCTTCGAGATGAGCCTTCAAGAGGTCGGACGGCAAGGTGTAGCGGTCCTTTCGCAGCCCGAGGCAGAGGAAGTCGTCATAGACTACGTTGTTAAGCACAAAATCGGTTTGAAGCGGCCGTAACACGCTCACCCACCCCATGGCTTCTTCTTCTTCAGAATCGGGCGTCAACTCTTCAAAAGAGAACTTTCGAATCGACTGCAGATAGCGGTCCTTCCAATCATCCGGGAGCTCGCCTTCCACAAAAAACAACTTGTAAGTGAGATTACCTTGAAATGCACCCATTTCGCTTCCTTGCGCATAGAATGCGGCTCTCATGCCGCTGACAATTTGGGTGATAACACGAGATCTTTGATTGCGCACATTTCTTTAGATCCATTCGCGAGGGGTTGCGTTGAAACACGAGCAAACCAACGAAACGGAGTCTGAAATGAAAACGCTCGCCACCATCATCGCCCTCTTAGCCCTCATGAGCACAAGCTTGACCGCAAGCGCTCGAGTGCAACCTCAAGCCCCGCTGAAGCTCAACACGAGCATCTCGCACCCTCACCTTCCGGCGAACACGACCCAAGAGGTTTACGCCACGGTCAGAGTGACGGGAGGCCCTGCGCAGGCCACATCTGAGCGAGCACCCTTGAATGTGGCGCTCGTGATTGACCGTTCAACTTCGATGTCTGGCGGGCGACTTGAGCAGGCTAAAAACGCAGCTATTCAGTTTGTTCGCATGCTCCAACCTACTGACCGCCTGGCCATTGCGTCGTACGGCTCGGACGTGAGCCAGGAAATGGTGTCCAAACCCGCTACTCCGCAAAACAAGGAGCTCATGGAGTTGGCGATTAGCCGCATTGAGCTTAGCGGAGCCACGAATCTAAGTGGCGGATTGGAACTCGGTGTTCAGTTGATTTCAGGGCATCGCTCTGATGAAACCGTGAACCGAGTTATCTTGCTTTCGGACGGACACGCCAATAACGGAATCACTTCGGTCGAAGGGCTCGCAAACCTTGCTCGTGGCACTCTTGAGAAAGGTATTTCAATCTCCACCATGGGAATCGGACTCGATTATAACGAGGAATTGATGACCCAAATCGCGGTCAACGCTGCTGGAAACTACTACTTCGTGGAGGACGAAAAGGCCCTCGCCCAGATTTTTGAGAAAGAGGCGAAAGGACTCTCGAGCACGGTTGCACGCAAGGCTGTTCTTACGCTGACCGCCGGTCCCGGCGTTGAGGTCCTCGGAATCGAAGGATACACATTCCGGACGAAGGGCAACAAGACTACCGTGAGTTTGGCCGAATTCTATGCAAACCAGGCCAAAGACCTCCTGGTGCGAATGAGCGTCACCACGCCAGCCGACGGAAGCATGAAAGTCCTGAGCGCCTACTTGAGCTTCGAGGCGGTTGGAAAGGACGAAAAATCAGCGATTTCAAAGACGATGAGCGCATCCGTGACGACCAACCGTGAACTCGTCCAGAAAGTGGACACGGGCGTTATGAAGCGTGTGCAGCAAGCTGAGGTGGCTCGAAACATGGAAGAAGCGATGAAGGCCTACGAGCGTGGAGAAGCTCAAAAAGCGGCGGAAATCGTACGGGCTCAGCGCCAGTCAAACGCAGCAAAGGGCGCAAAATACGACTTCGCTGATGATGCCGACTTCGCACGTGTAAACGAGGAACTCGCCGAAATGGAGGCCGACGTCCAGGCGGCTCCCGCGGCGAGCACCCAGGGCAAGCGTTCCATCAAAGAGAAGAAGGCCCGCGCCTACGAGATTCAAATGGACTCGGCGAATTTCTAAGAACTTTCAATCCTGTGGGAAGACTTGCCGCACCTGATTCGTTATCCTTTCATCAAAAGGCCGATGTCCCCGAAGGAGAATCAGTATGGCAAAACCTTCATTACCTCTCATCACCGCACTACGAGCCACCGCCGATAGAATCGAGTCTGGGGCTCGTTTCCATTGGAACCATATGGGTTCGTGTAATTGCGGGCACCTCGCACAAACCCTGACTCAGATTGAGCCTAAGAAGCTTCATCAGATGGCGCTGGCTAACGCAGGCGACTGGTCTGAGCAGGCTCGAGACTACTGCCCAGACTCCGGGTATCCATTAGACCGAATCATCGAGATCATGGTGAGTGCAGGTCTTAACACTGTGGATATTGCAAACCTTGAGCGGCTTTCTGACACCGAAGTTTTGACGAGGATGGGCTACAAGTCATGCGACATTCCGCCGGACTTCAGGACTCGAGAAGATGCTGTGAGCTACATGCGTGCCTGGGCCGATGTGTTGGAAACCAAGTGGCGAAAAGGCATGGAACATCAGGGCGCGAAGCCTGCGGCTGCGGCAAACACGGAGTTCGTTTGAAACGTTATTCCGAGGCCTGCATTCGTAACTCGCCGTTCATCTTGGAAGCTCTCCGAGGGGTTTTGGGCGAGTCAGGGCGATTGGTTGAGATTGGAGCTGGCACAGGTCAGCACGCGGTCGACTTTGCGCGGGGTTTGCCGGGCTGGACCTATCAGCCCTGTGACCTGCCGGAAAACCACGAAAGCATCCTCGCCTGGCGAGAAGAAGCAGGGCTAAAGAATCTTGAGGCGCCTCTGGAGTTCAACCTTCTCGATCCCGAACCGCCTGTGCCGACGTGTGATGCCGTCCTCTGCGTCAACACGATTCATATCGCGCCGGATGCCTGCACCCCTAAACTCTTCGAACATGCCTCGGCAATGTTGGCGGATGGCGGCAATCTCGTGCTCTACGGCCCTTTTAAGTATCGGGGAAAGGCGCTTGAGCCCAGCAACGAGGCGTTCGACCAATCGTTGCGAGAGCGAGGATTCTCGGGCCTTAAGTTCTTCGAGGACCTCGTAGAATTAGCGAATGGGCATGGATTTGAGTTCGTGAAGGACTACGAGATGCCCGCAAACAATCACATCCTTCATTGGCGAAAATAATCAAACTCACGTAAGATCTTTGGAAAGCTTGTAGAAAAATGAGATTTCCGAGAGGTCGTTATGCGTCTTTTATGTGCGCTCGTCTGTGTGTTGTTGAGCACGTCGGCATGGGCTGAAAGAATTATTAAGAATGATAATGTTGGGGAATCCGTCAACAGCCCGACTGCCACGGCGCAGCTGATCGCCGGGGAGTCTTACGAGGCGGTCTTCGACATCCCGGCTGAGTACATGCCGGAGAACAGCGGTCGACCGCTCAATATCACGGGTGTTCGGGTACTCATGGTGGACAACCCTGACGAGCCTGGGCGCGCCTGCGGCCGATTTTCCTTTGAGATTTATGAAGAGCCGCCCGGTGCATCGGCCGTAGAATCCACGTGCACTGTGATTGACCTGCAGACGTTCCAAACATCGAATCCGCGTCACAAAGACCCAGGGACCAAACTCTTTGACCTCGCGCAAGTTCCGGTCCCTATGGGGCCGCTAGGATTTGTAATCGAAGGCTCTCCTGCTCAAGGAAATGCCTCTTTTCAAGACTTGACTATCGCCGCCATCAACCAAAACCAGGGTGTTAATATTCAGCCAATTGCGGTGACCACCAACCGTATTCGTGTGGCTATCACCGCCCTAGATGAGCAATGTGGAGCCACCGGACAAGGCGACTACTTTCCCATCATGGTTTCGGACACGGATGGAGTTGATGGGGACTCTAAGAACTTCATCTACGGCCGTGAACCAAATTTCTGCCCGACCTTTAGACACTATGTTTGGGAAGACTTCGCGCCGGCTTTCTCGGCGACCCCGGGCGATTGGTTGATTCGTCTGATCGTGGACTACGACGACTTCACCAATCCCGACCCCGATATGGGCATGGATATGGGAAGCGACATGGGTATGGATGACATGGGCACGAGCGACATGGACGAAATGGACATGGGCGTGGTGGAGGATAGCGGCCCAGATATGCCAGTCGGCGAGGATATTGACCTCGGAAACAATAATGGAAACAACGGAGACAACAACGGCACCAACAATGGTGAAGCCGGCTTTACGCTCAGCAGCATCACGCCTGATTCTGGCCCAAGTGGCGCCTCCACGGACGTCGTTCTGGTGGGAGCTGGCTTTGAGCCAGGCGTGGAAGTCCTGATTGGCACCGAGGCGATTGGCGTGCGAGAAACGCGGCCAGGCCGCATCAGCGCTACAGTTCCCGAAGGCCTTTCCCTGGGGACCTATGACGTGATCGTGACGAACCCGAACGGTGATACCGCCATTCTCCAAGATGCTTATACGGTTGTGGACGGTGAAGGCCTCGACCGAGTCAACGGCGCCGATGATGGCTGTGGTTGCACCTCTACCCAGGGTTCGGGTTCCGCCCTCCTCGTCTTTGTATTCCTTGGTTTGCTACGCCTGAGAAGACGGAGCTCCTAAATCGATCTGGACTCACATCGAAGGGCGCGCAATACTGCAGCCATCTTTGATGGATTTTTAGCGATGAGTAAATTCAAACTCAGTGACACCATGCAATTTCTCTCCGGTCGCTTCAATGCGATCGTGGGTGGAGAAGTTACTCTGACCCTTGAGGCAGACAGTCAAGACGTAAAGGCCGGTGAGGAGCTGCGCGCATTTGCGAAGCTTCGTTCGCCAGAGAAAGACCGACAGATCGACTACTTGCTGATCAGCTTGAAAGGCCAAGTTCAACGTGAGGGTAAATGGCGAGATTTTGCCCAGAGCGCTGAAGTCGCTCAGGCCACTACGCTGCCTGCCGACCACGAATTTGTGGTGCCGATTGTCATCTTGATTCCGAGCGATGCTGTCCTCACTGAGGACGGTGGCTCGTGGTCCCTCTCCGCACGGGCATTTGTAGACAAAACCATCGATCCGCGCGCCGAGCTCGCCATCAAGGTAGGTGCATGACCGGCCGATCGTGCCTCGGCCTTGTGGGGATTTTCTGGACGGCGTGCTGCCTATTCTTTGCGACCGCCGGCGTAACCTCATTTTTTGAGGGAGATTCGATTGGGATACCAATGGCGGTGCTCTTTTTGGGGCTCTCGGTAGCGGGCGTCGCTATGGCCTACAAGGGGTTCAAACGCACGGACCCGAACCAACTCTCAGCCAACGCTAAAGAGAGATTGGTCCTCGAGGTGGCCCGTGCCCATCAGGGCGAGGTGACGGTCGAAGAGCTCGGCGTCGACACAGATTTGAGCGTGCGGGAATGCAAGGCGATTTTGGACGAGTTAGCAGAATCAGGAAGTTGTGATGCGTGGGTCGGCCGAAACGGTGAGACCATTTATGTGTTTCGAGGATTTCTGCCTGATGGCCGCGCGAGAAGGTCTTTTGACCCGATCAAAGGCGAAGTCGAGTTGGAATTTGCAGACCTTGAGCACGCCGAGAAAGCTGAGCAAAGCAGGTAATGAACTATGACTCGTAGAATTGTGGCTCTTATGGCAGTGGGGGTGGCCCTGCTCGCGAGCTCATGCTCGAATACCTGTCCCCAAGTGCGCTCAGATTACGAGACTCAACTCAAGGAAGAGAGCACGTTCCTCGCCGATGTTCCGTCCGCCGATGCCCCGGTTCATTTCGGAATTCTCTTGAGGACCGAACTCCTCAATCAGCTCGTAGCCAACGCATTAGAAGCCAACTTGAACAAGGCTCTTCAGGTTACCGACGACCTGAAACTTCCGTCCGGTCAAACCATCGGCATCAAGACCGAAGGCCAGGTAGCTGACCTCGGAGTTTATGCAGACAAGTCGTGCGAAAACTGTGTGCGACTCGCCGGGAGACTCGACGGCAAAGTAGCCATCAAACTCCCCATCATTCCGATTCAAAGAGTGCCGCTTAGAGGCACGTTTTCATTGGTCGCCCCAATCGTGTTTGGCCCCACCACCGCCGATGGAACCGAGATTCAACTCGACATGGCCAAAGCCGCTCAGCTCGGCCATTCATCGCTTGATGCCGATGTCTCTCAGCTTCCGCCTACATGGGCAAAGGTCGTGCGAGCACCGCTAGCCAGAACCTTGCTAAACGCGGTGTCCAAAGAACTGGGCGAGGTCAAAGTAGCTACCGTGAAGACTCCCGACCTCGGCATCAAGGGGTTTGTGTCGGGCCCGGCAACACTCAAGACCAATGTCAATGCGGGTTTGCTCTATTTGGGCTTCACTTCAAACCTGCCGGTCGAAGCGGGTCTCGTTCCGAAACTCGAGCTGCCGAAGTCCAAGAATTTCCAAGTTTCGGTACACCCGGCGATGGTCACCCCGCTCATTCAAGCTGCTCTGAACTCCGGCAAGATTTCTAGAACGTATACCGAAGGCGGGAAGGCAAATCAGAACGGACCTATGCACGTCACGGTTAACTCTTTTGGCATGTCCCAAACCGAAACCTCCAAGAACTTCGATATGCACCTTCGGCTCTGGAACCTTCAGGAAAGTGGCCAATGTTATTGGGCTGATGCCGTGACCAAAGGCTCTCTTGAAGTAGAGGGGGATAAGGTCAGCGCGAAGATCGTGGACGCCAAGATCACTGAATCTTCACTTCCAGGCATCGCTCTTATAGTTGCAAATTGGAAGACTTCGGACGTGGTGGAGTCTGGAAAACTGGCTCTCGAGAAATCGCTCTCGAAAGACCTTCTGAGCCTACCCGGGTCAAGCTCCAAACTCGAGAGAGCTGGACTCATGGTGGAAGACGGCCAGCTTGATTTCTCAGGGAAAATGACCGTCACCAAGTAGGCCGGCCCGTCCTAGTCGCCTGAGCGCTGCGTAAACTCCAACAACACACTGCCTGTATCTTTCGGGTGCACGAAGGAAATCAGCTTTCCGTGTGCGCCGTCCAAGGGTTTGTCGCTCAGGAGCCGCAAACCGCCCTCAGCTGCACGTGCCCTGGCCTTATCGATATCATCCACGCCGGCAGCAAGGTGATGGATGCCTTCGCCATTCTTCGCGAGGAATTTTGCGATTGGGCTCTCATCCGCGGTCGGCTCCAAAAGCTCGATCATCGACTCGCCGATCTTGAAGAAAGCGACCCGCACCTTTTGCGAAGAAACTTCCTCTTCACCAAGGAATTCGAGGCCAAGCACGTCTCGATAGAGCGGAATTTTTTCGTCAATTGAGTGAACTGCAATGCCGATATGGTCGATTTTTGTGAGCATGATTTCTCCTGAAGATTAGATAAACCTTTGAATTCAATGATGAGTTGGAGCAAATTTGGTTTCTGAATCGAATTTCTTCAAAATCCTTGTAGGTCTTGGGAATTCGAGACGCCATAGGATTTGTTTCAATACCTGAGTGCGTTGGTCTCGACGGAATGGAAATCCCACTACCAATTCGCTGCAGATGTACTACCATTCCCTAGAATTTTCGCAGACTTTTTCAATTGCCCTTTATGGTTGAGGGATCGCCCTGAACACAGGAGCCAGAGAATATGAGCAAAGATAGCCTTCTTCATAAGATAAGCAGTCTCCACGACGTCGAGGAATACCGCGAGCTTCACTGGGAGGGCTCGTTTGAAGAGTACCTTGCCCTGGTTCGTGAGGACCGACGCGTAGTTCGAACGGCGTATCAGCGCGTCTACGATATGATTCTTTCATACGGTTCCGAAGAGTATCTGGACAATAAGAAGAAGGTCATCAGTTACAACTTCTTCTCTGACCCCGTGAACAACGGTCATGACGCGATTTATGGCCTCGACATCCCGCTAATGCGGCTCGTCAACGTGTTCAAGGCAGCGGCGAACGAGTATGGCACCGAGAAGCGTATCATCTTGCTTCATGGCCCCGTGGGTAGCTCCAAATCGACGATTGCGCGCCTGCTCAAGAAAGGGCTTGAGGAGTACACCAAAACCGACGAAGGACGGCTCTACACCTTTGTGTGGAAGCTTCCTGAGGACCTTCAGCACTTGACCGGTGGGCAGTCCGAACTCGCCGACCCGATGAACGAGGAGCCGCTCAAGCTCATTCCGTCTGAGTGGCGCGGATCGGCGTTGAAGGAGCTCGGTCTTCAGGACGAGCATAACTCCGTCAGAATCCGAGGCGATCTCAACCCCGCAAGCCGCTACATCTACGAACAGTTGATGAAGCATTACGATGGCAATTGGGCACGCGTGATGGAGCACGTTCGAGTGCGGCGCCTCATCTTCAGCGAGAAGGACCGACGCGGTATCGGCACGTTCCAACCGAAAGACGAAAAGAACCAGGATTCCACCGAACTTACCGGCGATATCAACTACCGAAAGATCGCGATTTACGGCTCGGACTCGGACCCGCGAGCGTTCAACTTCGACGGCGAGTTCTGCGTGGCAAACCGAGGAATCATCGAGTTTGTGGAGATTTTGAAGCTCGACGTGGCCTTCCTCTACGACCTCCTTGGCGCGACTCAAGAGCGAAAGATCAAGCCGAAGAAATTCGCTCAGACGGATATCGACGAGGTCATCCTTGGCCACACCAACGAACCCGAGTACCGAAAGCTCCTCTCAAACGAGTATATGGAGGCTTTGCGTGACCGTACGGTTAAGATCGATATCCCGTACATCACCAAGTACCAGGAAGAAGTAAAGGTCTACCAAAAGGACTTCAACAACGAGGTTGTGCGGGGCAAACACATCGCGCCGCATACCATCGAGATGGCCGCAATGTGGGCCGTTCTGACGCGTTTGGAAGACCCCAAGAAACACAACCTGACGCTGCTCCAAAAGCTCAAGCTTTACGACGGAAAGTCCCTCACGGGATTCACTCAGGACAACGTCAAAGAACTGCGCAAAGAGACGCTGCGAGAAGGTCTCGTCGGTATCTCGCCGCGCTACATTCAAGACAAGCTCTCGAATGCGTTGGTCTCTGACAAATCGGACACGAGCATCAACCCGTTCCTAGTTCTCAATGAGATCGAAGGTGGTCTTAAGAATCACTCGTTGATCTCAAACGAAGAAGAGCGAAACCGCTATCGAGAGCTGCTCGCGGTGGTCAAGCAAGAGTATGAGGATATCGTGAAGAACGAGGTGCAGCGCGCGATTTCGGCCGACGAGGAGGCTATTACCAAGTTGTGCGCGAACTATATCGACAACGTCAAAGCCTACACTCAGAAAGAGAAGGTCAGAAACAAATACACCGGGCAGTACGAGGAGCCCGACGAGCGATTGATGCGCTCGGTCGAGGAGAAGATCGACATCCCAGAATCGCGCAAGGACGACTTCCGCGGCGTGATTATCCGCTCCATTGGAGCCCTCGCGATCGATGGCAAACAGTTCACGTACAAGACCAATGAGCGCCTACACAAAGCGCTTGAGCTCAAGCTATTCGAAGACCAGAAGGACTCCATCAAGCTCGCAACCATCGTCACAAATGTGGTGGACAAAGAGACTCAGGAGAAGATCGATATCGTCAAACAACGCATGATTCGGAACTACGGCTATAACGAGGAATCAGCGACCGACGTGCTCAATTTCGTGGCGAGTATTTTCGCGCGCGGTGACTCCAAACAGAGCTAAATCATGGGCGATCAAAGCAAAATTAAGCAGGACCATCGCCGGTTTAAGCAGATCGTTCGCGGCAAGATTAAACGTAATCTGCGCGAATATATGACCAAAGGGGAGTTGACCGGCAAACAAGGAAAAGACCTGGTCAAGATTCCAATCCCTCGAATCGATATTCCGCGTTTTCGCTACGGCCAAAAACAAACTGGCGGTGTGGGTCAAGGTGAGGGCGAAGTCGGCGAATCACTGGGCCAGGGCGAAGAAGCTCCGGGTCAGGGAAAGGCAGGCGAAGGCGAAGGCGAGAAAGGCATCGAGGTTGATGTCACGCTCGACGAGCTGGCCGAAATCATGGGTGAAGAGCTGGAGCTGCCGCGAATCGAGCCCAAGGGCACCGAGAAACTCCAGACTCAACGCGATAAGTATTCCGGCATTCGTTCAGTAGGTCCGGAGTCCTTGAGGCACTTCAAGCGAACCTTCAAGGAAGCCATCAAACGTCAGGTAGCGAGCGGCGAATACGACCCCGACAACCCGCTCATCGTTCCGACTCGGGATGATAAGCGCTACCGGTCTTGGAAAGAGACGTCGCTGCCGCAGTCCAATGCCGTCATCATCTACATGATGGACGTCTCAGGCTCTATGGGAGACGAGCAAAAGGAAATCGTTCGTATCGAGTCCTTCTGGATCGATACGTGGCTGCGCTCGCAATACAAGGGGCTCGACAGCCGTTTTATCATCCACGACGCAACCGCCAAAGAAGTGGATCGAGATACCTTCTTTCATACACGAGAGTCCGGCGGGACTATGATCTCAAGCGCCTACAAGCTCGCGCTGAGTATCATCGAAGACGAGTATCCAGTGGAGGATTGGAACGTCTACCCCTTCCATTTCTCCGACGGAGACAACTGGTCCGTAGACGATACGGGAGAGTGCATGCGCCTTTTGCGTGAAGGACTGCTCCCTCGGTCAAATATGTTCTGTTACGGGCAGGTCGAATCCCCTTATGGCTCCGGGCAATTCATCAAAGATTTGAACGAGAATTTCGACGAAGAAGATCATGTCATCGTCTCGGAAATCAAGAATCGAGAAGGCATTTTCGACTCGATCAAAACCTTTCTCGGAAAAGGACTATAGTCATGACACTACCGTCCCATCTCTGGGAGATTAAAGAACATATCTACGAGACAGCCATCGAGTTCGGGCTCGACCCGTTCGAGACGATCTTCGAGGTGGTCGACTACGACCAAATGAACGAAATCGCAGCATTTGGCGGCTTTCCGACGCGCTACCCGCACTGGCGATTTGGAATGGAGTACGAGCAGCTGAGCAAAAGCTACGAGTACGGCCTCTCCAAGATCTACGAAATGGTCATCAACAATGACCCCTCATACGCATATTTGCTGGAGGGGAACAACTTAGTGGACCAAAAGACGGTCATCGCTCACGTGTACGCACACGTGGATTTCTTCAAGAATAATTACTATTTCTCGAAGACCAATCGAAAGATGATCGACGAGATGGCTAATCACGGCGCACGTGTTCGGCGATACGTGGACCGATACGGAATTGAGCTCGTAGAAGATTTCATCGACACGTGTCTGAGTCTTGAGAACCTCATCGACTACCACGGCCCTCCCGAGTCAAAACGTCAAGACTTGGAGGACCAGACCAATTCCGGCGAGATCCCGAGGCTACGCGCTAAAGACTACATGGATGATTATATCAATCCACAAGAGTACCTCGAGCGCCAGAAACAGAAGCTCGCTGAAGAAGAATTGAAATCGAAGCAGTTTCCGTCCGAGCCTCTCAAAGATGTGATGCATTTCCTCTTGGAGCATGCGCCGCTTGAGAGCTGGGAGGCTGACATTCTCTCGATCGTGCGCGAAGAGGCGTATTATTTCGCGCCGCAGGGTCAGACCAAGATCATGAACGAGGGATGGGCCAGTTATTGGCACGATAAGATCCTGACAACCCGCGTGTTGGACCTCTCGGAAATCATCGATTTTGCAGATATCAATGCGGGCGTGCTCGCAACCGCGCCTGGGCGGCTAAACCCGTACAAGCTTGGCCTTGAGCTCTTCAGAGACGTGGAAGACCGATGGAATAAAGGCAAGTTCGGCAAGGAGTACGACGATTGCGACAATCTGGAAGAGAAACTCAGCTGGGACCGCGAGCTCGGCCAAGGCAAGGAGCAGATTTTCCGCGTAAGAAAGCTCTACAACGACGTCTCGTTCATCGATGAATTCCTGACCGAAGAGTTCGTCGCGGAGCATCAGATGTACTCGTTCGGATACAATCGAAAGTCGGGCCATTGGGAGATCGATTCGCGGCAGTTCCAAGACGTCAAAGACAAGCTCCTCGACCAACTCACGAACTTTGGGAACCCGTTTATCTACGTCAAAGACGGCAACTTCAAGAATCGTGCGGAACTGCTCCTGCACCACAAGCATATGGGCGTGGATCTGGACATGCAGTATGGACGAGGCGTGCTGCGGGCATTGCATCGCGTGTGGAAGAGGCCGGTGAATATCGAGACACTCTCGGATGACAAGGGCGTGCTCCTCTCCTACGATGGAAAGGAGTTCACCGAGACCTCGATTGAGTACCACCCCATTTAAGCCCTTCCTATGTATTCCTGGTTAAGAACCCCACTCTTCCTCCTCAATCCGGAGCTTGCGCACGAGCTTGCCATGAAGTCCCTGGCAGCATCGTTGAGCTCTAATGCTACGTGGGAGGCCACGCGAGAGATGCTCTTTCTGGGGGCGCCAACGCAACCTGAGCTTGGGGCGCACGTCTTCGGTCTGGACTTTCCGAATCGCGTGGGACTTGCGGCTGGCTTCGACAAGAATGCTGAGTACCTTAAGCCATTGGCGGCTTTGGGTTTTGGGTTCATCGAAATCGGCACGGTTACAGGACTTCCACAGCCCGGCAATCCGCGGCCGCGCCTTTTTCGATTGCCGAAGGACGAGGCCTTGCTCAATCGAATGGGCTTTAACAATGATGGCGCCGAATCGGTGGCCAGGCGACTGGATGAAACGTTGTCGAGGTGGGATGGCCCGCGGCCAATCTTGGGGATCAACATCGGGAAGACCAAGGTGGTTCCGTTGGATGAGGCGGCTTCGGACTATGTGCTTAGCCTGAGGCACCTCCATAGTTTCGCAGACTATCTCGTGGTCAACGTGAGCTCGCCCAATACTCCCGGCCTTAGAGAGTTGCAGGAGAAAGAGCCGCTGAGTCGGCTGCTTGGAGAGATTCAAGAAGAGAACCATTCACAATCCTCAAAGCTCGGGGTCCCGCCAAAACCGCTCCTATTGAAGATTGCTCCAGACCTCGAAAGGGGCGCGTTGGAAGATATTGTGGAGGTGGCCAGCGATTGCCAGTTAGCCGGACTGATCGCCACAAACACCACGATTTCCAGGGACGATTTGAAGACCGACACTTCCAAGCTTGGGTCGGGCGGTGTGTCAGGGCGCCCTTTGGTTCAGCGTTCCAGAGAGGTTGTCCGGGAGTTGCGAGGAATGACGGCCCTGCCAATCATCGGTGTGGGCGGCATTTTTAAGCCGGAAGACAGCCTCGCAATGTTTGATGCCGGCGCAGACCTTTGCCAGGTTTGGACCGGATTCATCTACGAAGGTCCACGCATGGTGAAGCGCCTCGTACAAGCGGGATCGGTCCGCTTGTACACGGGCGATTAATTCGTGTAGAATTTTCTCCAGATACCGCAGTCTAAGTAGATAGACTGACCAGGAGAAACTAATGACCCGAGCGCTTGTAATCTTGCTCATGATGATGGTCGCGGTCCCGGCGTTAGCAAACGCACGCGACCCAGACGGGAGTCGTATGCAAGCAGCCGAATTGAAACTCGGCAAAAGCGATAGCGACCGACTATCGCCCCCTCGGGATGCAGTAGACTGGCGATTTTTCCGCGTGAAGGAAGCCGGCAACTACACGATTGACGTCAGTGGAAAGTCCGATTCTGGAATCAAGCTCCAACTGAGCACGGCAACCGGCAAATCAATCGCGACCGAGTCGAGCAAAGGCGGACGAGCATCAATCTCTAGAAAGCTCTCCCCTGGATTGTACTATTTTGCAGTGAGTGCTACCGGCGCTACCGAGTATCGAGTCTCTGTCCGATAACCCTCTCTCAGCAAACTAAATGCCTCGGTTTTCTTTCATCATGATGGTGGTGTTCTCTCTCCTCGCAGCCTGTGACAAGTCCGGGGATGACGCATGGGATTATGAGATTGAAGGCACGCGAGCGGCCTCCATCGATCAAACCACGCTTTTTGCCGTCACGTCGGACCATGTGGTCGCGCTGAACGTGGCGAGTGGCGAAGAGCTTTGGAAAACAAGCCTTCCAGGTGGTTTACGCGAAGCTCCGGGGTTTCAGGAAGATTTGGTCTTTGTAGGCACCGACGAGGGCATCCTCTGGGTCTTAGATTCAGACGACGGCACACCGCTCGCCAAGGCGATTCTTGACGGTCCGATAGGCTCGAAGCCAGTATTCGAACACCAGACGCTACTTGTCAGCACTTTTGGAGGGTCAGTCTACGCGTTTGATCCTCAAGACCGCGATGCTCTCAAGAAGGCGATTGATGCCCTTCCTGAGGCCACCACGCCAGAAGAAGCACCAGACGCGAGAGAACCAGACGCGGGAGAAGACCCAAAAGAAGACGGTCCAAAAGAAGAACAGGAAGTTGAATCGAAGGAAGAAGACATCCCACTCAACCTTGATGTTCCCGAGTTAGAGCCACGATGGCGGGCTCGAACGAGCGGCCCGATTGTCGCTCCGATCACCTCTCATTTGGACGATATCTTGATTGCGAGTACCGACGGGCGAGCCTATGCCCTCTCGATGGCAGACGGCACCAGAACCTGGACTTGGGAGGGCTCTCGCCAGCTCAGAAACTCGGTCGTATTTGCGGATGGGTTCTTTTTCGTTGCGTCGGACGACGGCAATTTACACGCGCTGACTCCGAAGGGGACCGTGCAGTGGTCTGCCCCCACACTTGGGGCCATCAATAGCTCACCGCTTGTCTGGAACGGACTTGTGATAGTCAGTAACTCTATCGGTCGGGTAACTGCCTTCGATTCGAAATCGGGTATCGAGAAGTGGCAGTTTCAGGTTCCTGCGGGGATCAGACACGAACCGGTATTGGTGGCTGACCGGCTCGCGCTGGTGGATCTCAATGGGCAGCTTCACTTGCTTAAGCCCGCTGAAGGAAAGCTCGATACGAGCCGAGCCTTGGCGGATTTTGGGCCGTTGATTTCCACAGAAGATGGACTTGTGATCCTAGGGCGAACGTCGGTGTTCAAACGAACTCTTTCCGCGTGGAATGAGCCCTAGAAGCGCTGGCTAAAGCAAGTTCAGGGGGTCGATATCCACCACGATACGCACGTTGCGATGCTCGGTCTTGCCCGCGGGATCAAAGTACTTTTCATGGTTCAAGACCGAGCCCACAACGCGGCGCACTTTTGAACGGTCGGAACACCTGAAAAGCAGCTGGTACCGCGTCCGCCCGCGTAATTTCTCGATGGGCGCGATCGCCGGCCCCACCACTACCACATCTGAGAGCCCACTTTCTTTGCGAAGAATCCGACGCGCGGTGGTCGCATAGTCTCGCGCCGCCTGAATAACCGCCCCTTCCAAAGTCGCTTCGAACTTGATCGCGATCATATGCGCAAAAGGCGGGTATTTGAGCTCTTTTCTGAGCGCCAACTCTCGCTCGGCAAACCCTTCGAAGTCGTGCCGTGCGGCCGTCTCCAGGCTGTAGTGCTCGGGCGAATAGGTCTGCACCACGACCTCACCTGGGTCATCGCCACGCCCTGCCCTGCCTGCGACCTGAGTGAGCAACTGAAACGTTCGCTCTGCTGCCCTGAAGTCGGGAAAGTTCAGGCTCATGTCTGCCAAGACCACGCCAACCGTCGTCACGCCGGGAAAGTCATGCCCCTTCGTGACCATCTGCGTGCCGACGAGGATATCCACTTCACCGTCATTGACCTTCTTTAAGATATTCTGCAGCCCACCACCTGTGCCTGTGTCTCGATCCAATCGTTCCACCCGCCGGTTCGGAAAGAGCTCGCCGAGAATCTCCTCTAACTTTTCAGTGCCCACTCCCATGGGTCCAATGGTTGCTTCGGTACATTCGGGGCATGTCTCGGGCAGACGCACGCTAAAATCGCAATGGTGGCATCTGAGAGACTCTTGCCTGCGATGATAGGTCAAAGAAACATCGCACTGTGAGCACATGAACTTAAAGCCGCACGACGAACACACAACACATGGTGAGTAGCCACGGCGATTCAGAAAGAGAATCGACTGTTTGGCAGCCATGAAGCTCTTGGTCATCGAATCCAAGAGCGGGCCACTCAAAACGCCGTAGGCCAAATCTGAACGGCGCCGCATATCCACCACTGAAACGGGCGGCAATGGCCGCGACTGCACGCGGATCGGCATCCTCAGCAACGTAATCCGCCCCTCTAACGCATTCTGAAAGGATTCCAGACTGGGTGTCGCGCTCCCCAAAATCACACGCGCGCCTTCGAGCTTCCCGCGCATGAGCGCGAGGTCACGCGCGTTGTAGCGCGGTCCCTCCTCTTGCTTGAAGCTCGGGTCATGCTCCTCGTCCACGATGATCATGCCGAGATTCTCAATCGGGGCAAAAACGGCGGAGCGCGCACCAATCACGATGGAGACGTCGCTCTTTTGGATACGGCGCCATTGGTCGAATTTTTGAGCCTGACTAAGTCCACTATGCAAAACGGCGATATCGTCGCCGAAGAAGCTCCGGAAGACGCCCACAAATTGCGGTGTAAGCGCGATTTCGGGCAAGAGAATCAGGGCTCGCTCGCCTGCCGCCCTGAGAGCTCGAATCGCCTCCACGTAAACCATGGTCTTGCCGGACCCGGTCACGCCGTGAAGCAAGAACGCCCCAAAACCGTTTGCCGCGTTGATGGCGCTCAAAGCCCGACTTTGTTGCTCGGTGAGCGAAGGCGAAATCGCGGTGTCCACCACCGCATCCTTGAACGGGTCGCGATAAACCTCCACCTCCCACCTAATCAAGAGCCCGCGCTCCTCAAGGCTCTTTAAACTCGAGTAAGGCGAGTTCACGCGCGCCTTGATCTCCTCCATGCTGGCTTCTTTGAGTTCATGAAGCAGGGTCAAGATCTCGTCTTGCTTTGCACCGACGCGCGACTCCGGCTCCTTGCCGCTTAGCTTGAAAAACGCCTCGGTCTTCGGTTTTAAGGCCGACTCGTCCACGTATTCCACGTCGACCGCTCCCAGGCTCTCTAGCTCAGATAGGCGGGCAAAGGGCAGGTCACTCTTTTCGCGGAGCAGATGCAGCGGAATTTTATCCTCGATCAGCGCATAGGCCGCGCTTAGGTCTTCCTCTAGAACGCCGTCATAGGGAGTCCGCACGTACCACTTGATGCCTTCCACGCGCGCCGCACTCGGAACGGCGAGCCGCATCACCTCTCCCATGGGAGACATGTAGTATTCGGAGACGAATTTTAGGAAGTTCAGCCCGGTTTCGTTAAGCAAAGGATTGCGGTCCACGATGTCCAAGATATCGCGAATCTTCCCCTCAAAATCTGGCGCTTCGGCGGTCACGCGCATGACAAGACCGGTCTTGGACTTGTTCCGAAACGGAACCTGCACGAGCTGCCCGGCACGTATCATACCGGCAAACGCGGGCGGAACAGCGTATGAGAGCGCCGCAAAAACCGGAACATCCACAGCAACTTCAGCCCATAACTGCTTCGTTTCAGACACGTGCATCCCCAAGAATCAATCGCCGAGCGGCTGCGCGAGCCTGATCTAAGAGTGCGGCATCGCGCACCAGATCCCCGAACCTAAATTCCGCCACGCCTGCCTGCCTAGCTCCTAAGAGAAGCCCTGGTCCGCGCTGAATCAGGTCAATTTCCGAGAGCTTAAAGCCGTCTTCATTTTCAACGAACGCCTGAAGGCGCTCGTGCGCATCTTCACTAGTTCTCGACGGGTCGAGCATCAAAACACAGAACGACCTGGCGGAGCTTCGCCCTACCCTGCCTCGAAGCTGATGCAGTTGGCTTAAACCAAACAAATCCGGACTCTCGATAACCATCAAGGTTGCGGCGCCCACGTCCACGCCCACTTCGATTACCGTTGTGGAACACAGGACTTTGAGCTGGCCGTTCGCGAACCGTTGCATGACCGCATCCTTCTCTGCCGCTGCCATCCGGCCGTGAAGCACGCCGATCGGGATTCCTGAAAGCGGTCCGTTCGCAAGGTATTCTGCGCCTTCAACCACATTCATACGCCCGGCGAGCCCCTCGGACGCTTCCACCAAAGGGTAGACGAAATAGGCTTGTTCGCCGTGTTCTTCGATGCGCTCACGCAGGTACTCGAAGAGCTTCTCAGCCGTATCACGCGTGCGCATGACCGTTTTGATCGGCACTCGGCCAGGAGGCTTTTCACGGATGATGATGAGGTCCAAATCCCCAAAATAAGCGTGTGCTAACGACCGCGGGATGGGCGTGGCTGTCATGGCCAAAAGGTGTGGATCTTTGCCTTTCGCCATCAACTCAGCGCGTTGCTCCACACCAAATTTATGCTGTTCGTCCACGATCACAAGTCCGAGGCCCGTGGCCGGTTCGCGAGTGGTCTGAATCGCTTCAAAAAGCCCAGCCTGCGGGGCGGGCTCCGCCTGATTACCGGCATAAACCACATCTTTGGAAAACAACGCGTGCGTGCCAAAAAGCACGTCAATCTCGCCAGCAGCTAGTCGACTTAGTAGGGCTGACCTCTCAGAAGTGCCGGTGCTTCCCGTCAACAACGCAGATTCAACGCCGAGCGTATCCAACCACGCCTTGGAGCGGTTGTAGTGTTGCGTGGCGAGCACGTCGGTTGGTGCCATGAACGCGGTTTGGGCGCCGTTCTCCGCAGCGATCACCGCGGCAAAGAGCGCCACCACGGTCTTTCCGCTGCCAACATCGCCTTGAACCATTCGACGCATCGGCACACGCGACGCGAGCTCTCTTCTCAAGATTTCGAAAGCCGACGTCTGGTCCGAGGTGTAGTCGAAACCGGTGGACTTCAAAAACTCTTCGGCTCGGGCGCGGCGCTCCAAAATCGGCGCCGAAGCAGCACGCCGAGACTCCACATATTGCTGAGCCATCGTGAGCTGAAGCCCAAAGAATTCCTCAAAAACGAGACGTTCTCGGGACTTATCCAACGCAGGCTGGAGCGCGTCCCAAGTCGTTGGCTTCAGTACATGAACTTTCTCAAGAGCTTCGGCTACGCTAATCAAATCCAAATCGCGGACGATTTTCTCCGGCAGAGATTCCACGATCGCGGCCTGAAGCGCGGGCCAAGAGGCGCGAATCGCCTTCGGAATCACACTCTCCTTGATGCCATCGTATACCGTATAGACCGGCTCCACCCGAATATGCGTTTCGTACGGGATATTCTCGGCGACCACCTCAACATTGGGGTGGAACATTTTGCCTTGTCCCTTCTCAAACTCGATCGCACCCTCGATATCAAGCCACATCCCCGGGGAGAACTTCTTTGCGAACCAATCGCCTTTAAGGTTGAACCAGAGCAATTTGAGGGTAATCCCACGTGTCTGAAGGTAGATCTCGAAAGGCTGACGCGACCGTGGCGCGGGCGCTTTCACGCGCTCAATGACCCCAATGCACCGTACAAACTCTGGTTGTTCCTCAGCCAACACATAGCCTGGTGCGTACTCGTAAATCTTGCGGTACTTGCGCGGAAAGGTCAGAAAAAGCTCAGACAGGTCCTCGATGCCTTTTTCGCGAAGCTTGTTGGCGGTGGTTTTTCCAACTCCGGGAATACTCTCGAGTTTGAGGTCGATTTCTCCCAATTTGAGCTGGAACCGAGCGGGCGCCCCATATGTATGAATTTCATCAGACATGAACGCATGTATAGGCGCTGAGGGCCGACCTGTAAACGGCTCAAAATTTGCTCTTCGTGGCTCTGGGTGGGAAGATGCTGCCATGAGTATTGACGACGCCATAGACAATTTCATCTTTCATCTGCGCGCTGAACGAAACCTGGCAAAGAACAGTGTGCAAGCCTATTCACGCGACCTCGCGAGTTTCGCGGAATGCGTTCAGGACAAGGCTCCATCGGAGATCGCGCCCGACGACATCACCGCTTTCATGGCCCAGCAACTCGACGAAGGCATCTCTTCGCGCTCACTCGCCCGTAAACTCTCGGCCATTCGCGGCTTGTTCAAGTTTCTACGGGTGTCTGGGGACATCAAGAGGGACCCCACAAAACTCGTGGATTCTCCGCGGTACGGCAAACGGATCCCCGAAGTTCTCACGCTGGACGAGGTGGAGTCGTTGCTGGCGGCGCCGGATCGAAGCGTGCCAGAAGGTCTTCGCGACCATGCGATGCTGGAGACACTCTACGCCACCGGGCTTCGTGTAAGCGAGCTCGTGAACCTGCAGCAGCGCGAGCTCGACACCCGCGCGGGGATTGTTCGTGTTGTTGGAAAAGGCGGAAAGCAACGCATCGTACCCGTGGGCCAGATGGCGCTCGAAGCCTTGGATAGCTATGTGAGCACCGCCAGGGGAACCTTGCTCGCCTCCAGTGGCGGTCCGGGTTCCACTCCCTACCTCTTCGTGACGAGACGAGGCGGGCCGATGACGCGTCAAAACTTTTGGAAACGCCTGATGGGATACGTGGAGAAGTGCGAAATCGAAAAGGATGTGTCTCCTCATAAGCTGCGCCATAGTTTTGCGACTCACCTCTTGGAGCGCGGAGCGGACTTGAGAATTCTACAAACGATGCTCGGGCACGCCGATATTGGAACCACCCAGATTTACACACACGTGGCTCAGGCTCGGCTCAAGCAGCTCCACGTGGACTTCCACCCGCGCGCATGAAGTATGTAATTCTCGGTTGTGCGTTGACGCTCTTGGTCTACCCCGACCTAATCACCCTTTCGCGGTCATTGGAAATCTTTCCTGCTAAAAATAAAAATCGAAATCATCAATACTAAGGCAATGTACGAAGAAGCATACCACAACGCCGTCACCCAATAATTGAGTGGAACTGCAGTGCCGTAGGTCAACTCGTACGACAAGTTCATCGCCTCAAAGTTTGGCAACGCGAATTTGACGGCGTTCAACACAGGAACAATTGATGGAGTCGTTTCTCGGAAATGTTCGATTGCCATTTCCATTTGAGTATGCAGGTTACCAGCTACAAAAAGTGTGAACGCAGAGATTCCTGCGACCAAAGACCCTGAAAAAGTGGCAAACAAAATCGTCAGTGAAGCAACTACAGTCGATTGAAGAAATGCCATGAAGTAGGCTGCAAGAAACGTAGAATTGAGGGACCCGCCTTGAAAAACGACAAGCGAACCTGAAGTCACTCCCAAGACGACTACAACAGTGGCACTTATGGCGCTGACACCAAGAAATTTACCCAGGAGGAAGTGCCAATGGTCGATTGGTTTGGAAAGCAAAGTGTAAATGGTTCGGCGTTCCAATTCCGTGTGGAAAAGTGTGACTGATGCGTAGACTCCCATTACGACCGCAAACAACGTGGTCAAGAAGATTCCAGAGTTCGTAGCCACTCGAACCTCGTTGTGGAGACTCATTTCCCCCATTAGGGAACCGATCCCAATAACCATGAATGAAAGTCCCAAAAGGCCACCCAAGACCTTGTTGCGCAACGCATCCCTAAATGAATTCAACGCTATTGCCCACACCGGTAAGTAATGCTTAAGAAACAGGTTGGAGAGGCTCACTGGTCGCTCTCTCTCTGAACGTCCCTGATCAATACATCCTCAAGGTCTACCCTCCTGGATGTGACTGAATTGACTCTAGCCTTGGATTCGGTCAACTCCGCAAGGCACTCTTGTAATGCATCTTCGGAAACCAAATCCATGAATGTTGCTCCGCCTTGATTCCTATGAGAATCCACACTTTTCGGGATGACCGAAACGTTGGTCGCAATCACTTCATATGACTTGATCTGACTTCCTGTTAACTCTTCTAACGTGCCGACGTCCAAGACTTTGCCTTTCACCATCAACACCACTCGGTCACAAACCGCCTCCACGTCGGGCAGAATATGGCTTGAGAAGATAACGGTCTTGCCTTGGTTCTTTAACTCAAAGATGAGGTCGCGGACGTCTTTGCGGCCGAAGGGATCTAGGCCCGTCTGGGGTTCATCTAACACCACAATCTTGGGATCATTAATTAATGCCTGAGCGATACCTGCACGTTGCCGCATTCCCTTTGAAAATCTGCTCAGCCGTCTATCTCGAGCATGTTCGAGTCCTACAATCTGGACAAGCTTGGGAATTCTTTGGTCTAAGATATCCCGTTCAATACCAAAAAGTTGTCCATAGAAGCGCAACAACTCTTCGACGCGCAAATGTTCGTAAAAGTATGGATTTTCCGGAAGATAACCCATTATTGAGCGCGCCTGCCGATTTTTGGGCGAACAACCAAACACTGATATATTGCCCCTATCAGGCCTCAGAATCCCTGTGAGCATTTTAATTGTGGTCGTCTTTCCGGCACCGTTCGGGCCGACAACCCCGAAAATCTCTCCCTCATTGACATGAAAGGAAACCGAAGCAACCGCATCAATCTTGGTTCTCAAGAAGCCAGTTCGAAAAGCTTTAGAAACAGCTTGAATACTAATGGTTTCTCTACTCATCAATCTTGAACCGCCTCGCACAAGGAACGAGAAAGGTAGCCGACACACTCCACCAACGCAACGGGTTCGACCATCGACAGTCTAACTTTGGCATCCGCTGGAAGAGACTCCCAAAGATCTGGCGCTCGATCACGTCCCAACCGAAAAATCATTTCCTCAAGGAAGACAGATTCGTCAACTCCAGTTTCGGACTCTAAATCGCGAAGTCTCTTCGCAAGCGCACCAATCAGTGCAGGCATGTCCTCCCAAGCGCCCGGTCGAGCAGCCGCAATGTTAAGGTACTCTAGAGAACGCCGAATCTCGCGCACTCGGCGAGGTTTATCGTTGAGGTCACTCTGCCCAATATAATTCATCGCGGCTGAAAATGGCAGTTCAGGATCGTTTGGGAAGTGGTCAATACCCACATCCATCAATTCACTGATCAATTTCAAGGACTCTTCCGACACGAGGTGCTTTCGACTCAAATAAGCAGCTGGAATCCAAAGGTACACTGAATAATAGTTAGGATCGAGTTTGGTGATTTCGAGGCCACGTTGGATCGCTGCAACGCTGGTCGGTAGTCCTGCTCTGCGGATCTCTCCAATCTTAATTAGTGCCTCCACCCAGCCTATATCTGCGGCCAGAGTTTTGTAATTCAAGAGAACGGTCGACTCAACAGGAAGCTTCGCCAAGAAAGATGTGCGAGGCGACTGCTTTAACTCCCAATATTCCCTTTTCAACTCGAGTTGGCTGTTCAGAAGACTCAGTGAAGCTAACACCAAAATAGCGACTTGAAAGAGTGAGCGCATTGATACCATTGAGCTGAAGCCCCAAAAAAAAAAGACCCGCACGGAAGGCGAGTCTTTTAGCCGTCAAGTCCGAAACTATTCGAATTCGTTGGTGATGAATGCAGGTGCGATCAAGACGTCTTGATTCTGAACCGAAATGTTCTGTGTTGCCGTATGGAACTCTGTGCCAGCCGGGCGAAAATCTGCTAGAGCCTGAATGCTTGCTGTTGCGGTATCACCAGTCCCTGTGCCAGTTGCGTAGTTATATGAGAAGTAGGTTGGATCCGTAAATGTCACACGTAGTTTGTTGAGCATCGCCGTTTCCAAACTTGCAACTGGCTGAGTCGCTGGCAGCAGTTTCCCCCCACCAGCTGGAACGTTGGTATTGCTCGTCGTGCAGGCCCCGGCACCTATAATGTGCGAGCAGAAAGCGACACTCACGCCACCTGGGAATACAGATGCCGCGTAAGGCACCGGCATCCCGAATTGGCTAGTACCGGCGGCTGCTTGGCCCACATGCCAGGGCTGATCTCCCCCTGAGGCGGCATCTTGTGAAAAGCGCTGCTCCGAGGAGAAGTAGGCTTTCGCGCCCTCCGAAATCTTCTTCATGTTTTGCTCGGCCTCAGCTGCCTTCGAATTCTTGATGTACCGAAGGAAGGCCGGAATAGCGATTGCGGCCAAGATTCCAATAATCGCAACAACGATCATAAGTTCTACGAGTGTGAATCCTTTCTTTACTTTCTTCATGACTTTCATTCTCTATCTCCTTTCGGGTTTGGTTGTCTCACTAGTTAAGCAGGAAGCGTGCCAATACTTCGTTCACCATTTCAATGGACTTGGCTCAGTTTTCTATTCAACCACCGACAAATCTTGTCCCTAGTGTTGAAAATGGTGTCGAGAATTGTCACTCACCTTCAAAAAGAACGATTGGAGTACTCAGTTGGTTGTGGAGCACCACCGTAGTTAACTCAGTTGAGTCAGGATTCATATCCTGGCTGACTACTATAGCATATCCGATTGCCCCACCGGTTCCGGCGACTCCTTGGCAAATTGTACAGTTTCCAGTAGCTGGCCATGATTCCACTTGGATGTTTACACCGGGAGGAATTGCCATCGTGAAATCGAGTAGGTTTTCGAACTCGACTTTGTCTGCGACATAGTCTTTTTGACCTGCGGTGGCCGGGTAATAGGTGTTGTTGCGACTGCGGTACCGTTCTTGCCCTTGCGACAGGTCTTGAGCAATGGCCGTAAGTCGTTGGATTTTTCCCGACTTGATGTAGCGCCCGTACGCCATGCTGCCGAGGGCGGCAAGTATCGCGATTATCGCCACCACGATCATAAGTTCTACCAAGGTAACGCCACGAACTGTGTTTTTCATTTCTAGCTCCTTTGAGAGTCTTTTAGATTGTTGTACGCAATTTGTAAGCCGAAGTTGGAGTTGGAGAAGTCTAGTCATCTTCGTTGTTCGCATCGTCGTCACCGAGTCCTAGTTTTTTGAGTCGATATCGGAAGGAACGAAAGCTTATACCTAAAAGCTTAGCGGCTTCCGTTTTTACACCTTCGCAACGATCGAGAGCAGCCTCAAGATAGGCCTGTTCAATACGCTGCATTTCCAGATCAAGGTCAATCCCTTCCACCGGAAGCTCCAACACTTCGGACCGTGTTACTCTAGGTCTTAGCGTGGGAGGCAACGAGCCTAATTCGATCATTGTTCCGAGCTCCAACGTCACGGCTCGCTCTACTATGTTTTGTAGTTCGCGCACGTTGCCAGGGTAGTCATAATCCAATAAAACGGCGAGTGCTGGTGCACTAATACCCTTCACATCGGTGTCCAATTCCTCCGAATAGACTCCTACAAAGTGTCGTAGAAGTATTTGAACATCTTTTCCGCGTTTCCGGAGAGGGGGAAGTTCAATCGGAATGATATTGAGTCTGTAGTAAAGGTCTTCTCGAAAGCGCCCACACTCAACTTCCTCCTTCAAATCACGATTTGTCGCTGCAACCACTCGAACATCTACGGTGATTTCCTCAACACCCCCAACTGGCTTGACTTTCTTTTCTTGAAGGACTCTTAGGAGCCGAACCTGGGCGCTCAAAGGCAATTCGCCGATCTCGTCGAGGAAAAGCGTTCCTCCCCGCGCCGATTCAACTAGGCCCTTCTGGTCAGCGCTCGCGCCCGTGAATGCCCCTTTTTTATAGCCAAAGAGTTCCGCCTCAATGAGGGTCTCGGGGATGGCGCCACAATTGACGGGCACAAAAGGGCCTTTAAACGGGCTCGCGTCGTGTATTGCCTGTGCCACAAGCTCCTTACCCGTGCCGGACTCGCCCGTTATCAAAATAGTGGTCTTGGTGCGCGCGACGCGGTGAACCATCTCCATGACGCGCTTCATCGGCTCCGACTCACCTATGATTCCCTTGGGCCTGAACTTTCGTTGTTCCTCTTTGAGATAGAGGTTTTCCGCCAGCAGCGCGTACTTTTCGAGGGCGCGGTCTAGGACGAGTTTTACCTGCTCGAGTTTGAAGGGTTTGGTGAGGTAGTCATACGCGCCGCTTTTTATGGCTTCGACCGCTGTTTCGGGTGTGGCGAACGCCGTAATCATGATGACTTGTGATGCGTTGTCGATTGATTTGACGGCCCGGAGTACGTCCAACCCTCCCACGCCGCCTGGCATGCTTAGGTCGGTCATTACCACCGAAAACCTTTCGCCCGACTCCAAGAGATCAATGGCTTCCTGGCCCCGGCTCGCCGTCACAACGTCGATTCCCTGCTTTTTGAGCAGGATCGAGAGCATCTGCCGCATGCTCTCTTCGTCATCCACCACTAGAACTCTTCGCAAACCCTCGGACTCGTTCTCTTTCATCGATTCACCAGTGGAAAAGCCAATTCAAAACGTGCTCCACCTAACTCGGTTCCGTCCATGAGTGTCATATTGCCACCATGTTCTTCCATCATACGGAATATCGTGGGGAGACCAAGGCCGGTACCCTTCTCCTTCGTTGTGAAAAAGGGCTCAAAGACTTTTTCCCGTAATTCTACTGGCACGCCTTCGCCATTGTCCTCAATTGCCAGAAAGGCAAAACTAGAGTCACTCCAAGTCTGCAGCCGTATCTCAGGCTTAGAGTTGCCCGCCTCAATCGCGTTGTTGATCAAATTCCAGATGATCTGCCGGAACGATTGCTCATCGGCCTCGATGACAAGGTCTGCGGAGACTTTCTTCAAATCCACTAGGGCCCGTTCCCCGACAAGAGCCACAATATCTTCGAGGACTGAAAGCAAGCGCACAGGTTGCGGACGCATGTCGTGGGGGCGAGCGTAGTCTAGGAAGTTGGTTATTAAGGTGTTTAAACGGTCCACTTCTTTGAGCACGATGGACATCAGTATCTCTTCGTCTGGATTCGCCGAGGCATGCTGAAGCATCTCGACAGACCCACTAATGCTAGCAAGGGGGTTCCGGATCTCGTGGGCAATAGCCGCGGCCAGTTGTCCTACTGCGGCGAACCGCTCGGAGCGCCTCATTTGAGCTTCCAGATGCTTAATCTCGCTCAGGTCCTGAAAGATGATGATTTTCCCACCCTCGAACTCTCCCGCACCAAAGAGCTCAGAGACTGTGTATCCAAGATAGAGCGATACTCCATCAGGTCTTGAGAATAAAACTTCGCTACGTCTGCCAGAAGAATCACGAATCGCGCGCCAGAGCGCGGGCATGACTTCCTCTAGCGGGCGTCCTAGAACCTCGTCTTCTTCACGCTGGGTGATCTCTCGAGCTGCTCGATTGAAGAAGATTATCCGCTCTTTTGCGTCAACCGTAACGAGTCCCGAGCTCAAGCTCTCCAAGATGTTGAAGTTTAGAGCCCGGAGTTGAGCAATATCGCCTTGCTGCCTGACGATTTCCTCGGTGGCCTTGCCGAGCCTATCCGCGAGTTGTCCAGCCAGGAGCCCTGTTACGAAGGTGGCGGCCGCATTGAGTCCCAACCGGAGGTAAGTGGCTCCGGTGGGCCTTAGAATCGGGTAGATTTGTTCAATGCGAACCCATCTTAGATCAATGGCAGCAAGACCGATCAGAAGCAGGGTTGTGGCTGCAGCCAAGTACAACGCGAAGCGTCTTCCAACCACGACCGCTGCATTGATGATGTTGATGTAGAAAAGAAATAGAAAAACGCTGTCGAGGCCGCTCGTGATAAGCGTGAGGGCGAATGTAGTTAAGGTGTCGACCACCAGCTGGACCTTCGCAAGGCGATCGGCCGAAACACGCTTTAGAAGGAGCGCGTAGATGATCGTCACGAAGTACGTGAACACAATCAGGCCCACAATGGTGGCGTTCTTTAGATCCCCAAAGTTGGCGAGCGCGGTTGTATCGACAGCGAGCGCAGAACCGAGGAAGAGGGTGACGAGGACCACCCTGAAGAGCATTAGGCCCTGAAGCCTCGATTCTGAGATCTCTGATGTTTCGAGGGTCACGAGGCCTTGATATTACCGGCCATTGTGAAGATCGGGAGGTACATGGCAATGAGCATACCGCCCACCACAATACCAAGGAAGACCATGAGCAATGGCTCGATCATCGATGTGAGGTTGTCCACGGCCACGTCAACTTCGTCTTCGTAGAAATCGGCGATCTTATTCAACATGGTATCGAGGGCACCGGTTGATTCACCCACGCCAATCATTTGCACGACCATGTGCGGGAAAATCGCCGTTTCCGTGAGTGGGTCCACCATATTCTGACCTTCAGCGATCTTCTCTTTCACATAGAGAATTGCCTTTTCGATCGTCATATTGCCAGACGTCTTAGAAACAATGTCCAAAGAGTCGACGATGGGGACACCGGAAGACACCATCGTACCAAGCGTACGTGTGAACCTTGCAACCGCAGCTTTTCTTACCAAAGGGCCAAAGAGGGGGGTCTTGAGAATTGTGCGGTCGAAGATTGCTCGCGTTTGTGGGTAGCGCATGAACCAGGTCGCAAACGCCACAAAAAACATGGTGCCGCCAACGAGGAAGAGAATATTCGATTGAACAAACTCAGAGAGGTCCACAACGAATTGCGTAGGGCCAGGCAGCTCACCTCCGCCCATTTCGCCGAACATCGAGGTGAACGTCGGGATGACTTTGTAAAGAAGAAGAACCACAACCGCGAAGGCAATGACCAAAACGATGGTCGGATAAGAGAACGCGCTGCGGATTTTACGCCGCAGTTTCTGGCTCTTCTCGATCTCCACCGCGAGTCGGTTCATGACCGTATCCAAGATACCGGCTTCTTCACCCGCCGCCACCAGAGCACAATAGAGGTTATCAAAGGCACCCGGATGCTTCCGCATACTTTCTGCCAGAGTAGCACCGGACTCTACGTCTGAGCGCACTTGGTCAATCATCTTCTTAAAGCCCTTATGCGGCTCAGCGCCGCCCAGAAGCTCAAGACATTGCACGATCGGAAGACCTGCGTCGATCATGGTGGCGAACTGACGCGTGAAGACCACGAGGCTCTTGAGGGGAACCTTTGGGGCAAATATGCCTGCCAGTCCCGAGTCCTTGTCAGCCTTCTTTTTGATCTTGGAGACAGAAATATCCTGTTGTCTAAGGCGCTGACCTACCTCGTCAGTGCTTTGGGCGCGCATTTCGCCTTTTTTGACATCTCCCGACCTTGTTTTGCCTTCCCAGACGAAAACTGGCATCTCTTTCCTCGCAGTCTATCAGGAGTATCGGACACGACCGCCGGAACCGCCGCGGTTGGGTTGTCCACCCTGTTCAATCATGGTTCTAAGTTCTTCAGGGTCGCTGCTTCGAGCCATTGCGTCTTCAAGGGTGATATCTCCCTTCTTGTACGCGTTGAATAGCGACTGGTTCATGGTCTGCATCGCTGAGCGAGCCTGACCAACCTGCATCTGTGAATAAATTTGGTGGACTTTATCCTCGCGAATCAGGTTTCGAATGGCCGGATTCGGAACGAGGACCTCCATCACCATCGCTCGGCCGCGCCCGGAGGCGTGCGGGATGAGCTGCTGGGAGATAATCCCTTCGAGCACGAATGAGAGCTGTGCTCGAATCTGTGCCTGCTGGTGCGGAGGGAAGACGTCCACGATACGGTTGATGGTCTGCACACAACCGTTGGTGTGAAGCGTTGCCAACGCAAGGTGGCCCGTTTCAGAAATCGTAAGCGCAGCTTCGATCGTCTCGAGGTCGCGCATCTCGCCGATCAGAACAACGTCCGGATCCTGGCGCAGAACGTACCTGAGTGCCGTCTTGAAGCCGTTGGTATCCGCACCGATCTCACGTTGATTCACGAGGCAGTTCTTGTGCGGATGCAAATACTCGATGGGATCCTCAATGGTGAGGATGTGCATCCTCTTTTCTTGATTGATCTTATCGATGATACTGGCAAGCGTCGTCGACTTACCCGAACCCGTTGGGCCGGTGACCAGTACGAGTCCGCGAGGCTTATCCGCAAACGCGCTCACAACCTGGGGAAGCCCCAGTTCTTGGAAACTCTTGATCTCAAACGGAATCAGACGGAACACGCCAGCGACCGCACCACGCTGCATGAATAGGTTGCCGCGGAATCGGCTGAGGCCCTTCACACCAAAAGAAAGGTCGAGTTCCTTTTCGCCCTCAAAATGCTGCTTCTGCGCGTCGGTCAACACGCTATAACAAAGCTGTTGGGTATCAACGGGCGTCAAAGGCGCTGTGCGCAAAGGAACCAATCCACCGTCAATACGTAATTGCGGGGGCGCACCCACGGTAATGTGGAGGTCAGATGACCCCTGATCGACCATGATTTTCAGAAGTTGATGAAGGTTCGCCACTTTTACGGACTCCGTCGAACGGTAAGTATAAACGTGCTTTGGTCTCTAGGCCAATTTTTGCACAACTTAGTCTGGCGCAGTTACGCGCGTTACTTCTTCTGGGGTTGTTACGCCCTCGAACATCTTCTTGATTCCGGCCATACGAAGGGAACTCATGCCAATATCAATAGCGGCGCGTTTCAGCTCCGCAGTGGAATAACCTTGAAGGATGAATTCCTTGAGCTCTTCTCCGCAAGGCATGACCTCGTAGAGAGCCACGCGGCCTTTGTACCCCGAGTCGCCACAACGTGTGCAGCCTCCACCTTTGTAGATAGGAAGGTCGAGTTGGTCGGGCTTGACTTGGAGGTCCACCAAGACTTGCTGCGCCACGTTGTAATTGGTTTTGCAGTCCGTACAAACACGCCGAGCGAGACGCTGAGCCAGAATTAAGTTGAGCGAGGCTGTCACTAGGAATGGCTCGATACCCATGTTGAGCAGGCGGCTTACCGTACTTGGGGCGTCGTTGGTGTGCAGTGTGCTCAACACAAGGTGGCCCGTCAGAGCCGCTTTGATGGAGATCTCAGCGGTCTCGAAGTCACGAATCTCGCCAACCATGATGATGTCTGGGTCTTGGCGTAGGAACGAGCGAAGTGCGGCCGCGAAGTTGAGTCCAATAGACTCGTGCATCTGCACCTGGTTGATGCCGGCGAGGTTGAATTCGACGGGATCTTCGGCAGTGGAGATATTCTCGGTAATCTTGTTGAGGTCGGCGAGCGCCGAATAGAGTGTGGTCGTCTTACCCGAACCGGTGGGGCCAGTGACGAGCACCATGCCATAAGGCTTGTGAATAGCGTTCAAGAAGTCGTCGAGCGGTTTTTGGTCGAAACCGAGCTTAGTCATGTCCAGCTCGAGGTTCGACTTGTCCAAAAGACGAAGAACGATCTTCTCGCCGAAGAGGGTAGGGAGACACGAGACACGAAAGTCCATCTCGCGGTTTCGTCCCATCCTGAGCTTGATTCGACCGTCCTGAGGAAGACGACGCTCGGCGATGTCCAGGTTAGCCATGATCTTGATACGCGAAATGATCGCGTTTCTGAGCTTCATCGGCGGTCGCATAACTTCTTCGAGCACACCGTCCACGCGGAATCGAACGCGGAATGATTTCTCATAGGGCTCGACGTGAATATCGGAGGCACCGCGCTTGATAGCGTCTACTAGGATGACGTTTACGAGTCGGATGACAGGAGCGTCTTCCGATGCCTTTGCAAGGTCGTTGACATCGCCGCCGTCATCATCTTCGACGTAGTCAACATCGTCTAAGTCCATATCCCCGAGGATATCGTCGAAGTTGTAGTCAAGATTATCTGCGGCACCGTAGTACTGAATAATCGACTCTGCGATCGCCGTCTCAGACGCCACCACGCGCTCAATATTGTAGCCCGTCATGAACTTGAGGTCGTCGATCGCGTAGATATTAGATGGATCCGCCATAGCCACAACCAGTGTGGCCCCTGAGCGATTCACAGGCATACATTGATGCCGTTCCGCAACCTCGCGTGGAATCAAATTGATGACCGCATCTGGAATCTGGATTTCCTTCAGATTAATGGAAGGAACCCCGTATTGCTTGGAGAGGAACTTCGTAAGGTCTTGTTCGTTGACCAGTCCCATACGCGCGATTTCGTAACCTAGGCGGCTACCTTCCGCCCTTGAGCGGTCCTGCGCAGATTTGAGCTGTTGGGGTGAAATTAACTTTTCTCGAACGAGAAGTTCGCCCAGACGATCCGGTTTCATATACTTGCCATCACAGGTTCGGATGATTTGATTTCGGGTTTTTCCCTGATGGCGTAAGGTATCAGCGGGTTCTACTCATTGTCAATTTGCACATCACCGCATTTTTGCTTGGAAATGAAATGTCCGAACGGCAGTTTCTCATTGTGCTCGTGCTTCTCAACACTCTTGTATACTCGCAAGGATGGTTTCACCCCTTTGTGATCTGGGATGACCCAACGCATATTTTTCTGAACCCTATGGTGCAAAACTGGTGGGAGTTCTCACTAGTGGACAGGCTCACAACACCTAATTTGGGCTACCCGTTGGGGCTTCCGGTTGCAATACAAGCGCTTGCCTTTGAAACGTTCGGTAGCGCTTCAGCCTTTGCATTGCACGCTCTTTCTACCGCTATTCACATTGCCAATCTTGTCCTTGTATTCTTCCTCGCCAAGCGCCTGAGGTTTAGTTTTCCTCTCTTGGGAGTTGCCCTTTGGAGCCTTCATCCCATTTGTGTCGAAAGCGTTGCGTGGGCAACTAACTTGAAGGAGTTGCTCTGCGCGTTTTTTCTCTTCAGTTGCGCAATCACTTGGACGTATTTGCCCGCAAAAAGAGTCTGGATTTATGGTGTCTTCATCTTGAGTCTAGTCTTTGGTTTTCTCTCGAAACCAACTTTCGTGATCTTGGTTCCGATTTTATCTCTCGTGTCTCTTCATAGAAACGGAACCATACGGAGGTGGGAATTGCTCGTTTTGGCTCTCGCTTCAGTTGTCTCGCTTGGATGGGTGGCTCTCTCTCAAAAGCTCCACTCCGCTATTCCCCTCGAAGACTTGAGTGCTCGAGACCCTATTGTAAGCGTTTTTGCCGCCATCGGTATTCAGGTTCGAAACTACTTCCTTCCTGACGACCTGCAGCCGATTTACGTAGTGTTTACGCACCAATGGTCGGCTTGGGCCACTGCAGGACTCTTGGCGACTCTTCTTTGGTTTGTAGCCGCAGTGTGGGCGTGGAAGTCGCATCGGGCGCTACTCGTTGGGGTCTTCTGGGCCGCAATTGCCTACTTGCCTTATTCGAACTTGTTACCGCTTCCTCGATTGACGGCGGATACGTACGCGTACATTCCATCGGTCGCGCTCGTTTTCTTGATTTCATGTCTTATTGAACGCGTTCCCGAGACGAGGGCCAGACTAGTGAAGCTGATCTCGAGTCTCTTGGTCCTTATCCTGGCATACATGAGCACCGTACAACTCGAGCGGTGGAGCTCGACCGAAAGCCTTATGAGACCGCTTGCCACAGATGCTCGAGCTTTCCCAACTCCGTTCCAAGTCATCGCAATGGAAGCCTTTCTCTTGGGCGAAAACGAGCGCGCAGCAGGAATACTCAGGGAGATCTGGGTCTATCAGACTCGTATTCCGTATCCCAAGTTCGCAATAGACGTTTTTATTGCAGTTGAGGACTATGAATGGGCAGAGCGGGCGTTAAACGACTGGTTCTCTCAAAACGAGAACGAATATGGCCGTGCCGTCTTCCAAGACTATAAAAAACGAATTGAACGCTAAGTTTAAAACTGGCTTCCCTGAGTTAGATTATGAAAGCCGCAGGGACTTTGCGGGGGCATTTAAGGCGGAACACGCATTGTCGCAATAAAGTGGTTGACAAGGTATAGGAGGGGGCATAAGGTGCGCCTCCCTGATGCGGGGTGGAGCAGCCAGGTAGCTCGTCGGGCTCATAACCCGAAGGCCGCAGGTTCGAATCCTGCCCCCGCTACTTTGAAAATTTGGTGATACCGTGGGGTATCAAAACCGCTTGATGCGGGGTGGAGCAGCCAGGTAGCTCGTCGGGCTCATAACCCGAAGGCCGCAGGTTCGAATCCTGCCCCCGCTACTAGAAAAAACCCGTCAGAACTTCTGACGGGTTTTTTTGTGCGTTTAACTTCTTTGTCTGTGCGATTACTTCTTCTTGGTTCGGCCGGTCACAGGAGGGGCTTCCTTCTTGGTAGCTCCGCTGCGTCCTCCAACCTTTCTCGCCTTCGGCTTCCCGTACTTCCGCGACTTCTCCTCGCGCTTCTTCGCGCGTTTAGAGGCTTCGGCTGCTTCGGGCGGACGCTCTCCAACGGCATTGTAGAGCGAGCGGACTTCCTCGAAGTCGAGCGCGCGGAAATGGCCAGATGGCACGCCCGCAAGTGTCAGCGGGCCAATCGCCACGCGGCGAAGTCGGCTTACGCGCAACCCAACGGCCTCACACATCTTGCGGATCTGGCGGTTTCGACCTTCTTTAATTCTGAACTCGAGCCAGGTGTTTTTCTCCGTTGAGCGGCCCACCTTGACCACAGCCGGAGCTGTGACAATGCCTTCCTCAATCTCCACACCCTGACGCAGCTTGATGAGTGCCGGGTCTTCTTCTTCCACAATCGCCATGACCTTGACGCCATAGGTCTTTTCGATTTCGTGGCTCGGGTGGGTCAAGAGGTTCGTGAGCTCACCGTCATTGGTCATGAGTACGGCGCCGTCCGAATCCCAGTCGAGGCGGCCTACCGGCCAAACACGAGGCATCCCCTCAGGCAGCAGGTCTGTAATGATGGGGCGGCCTTCTGGGTCATCCAAGGTTGTGATGTAGCCCTGGGGCTTGTTCACGAGGAGGTAAACCAGGTCTGCCGGGGCATCCACAATCCGGCCCTCGACCTCGATTTTGTCTTTGGAGGGGTCGATCTTGGTACCGAGCTCAGTAACCACCTTATTGTTGACCTTTACTTTGCCAGCCGCAATCAGTTCTTCGGCGTGCCGACGGCTTGAGACGCCGGCTTGGGACAAGAATTTTTGAATTCGCATTTCAGCCATCAGGGCTACTCCTCTTCTTGTGCCAGTTCTTCAATCCCGAAGATATCGCCAAGAATCTCAAAATCTACGTTAAATTCATCGAGTGTTGGAAGGTCTGTGAGCGCGCTGAGCCCAAAAAACTCCAAAAATCTCGGGGTGGTGCCGTATAGATTTGGCCGCCCGATGTCGTCCATTTTCCCGACTACGGCAATCAATTCCAACTCACTGAGCTTCTTGACCACACCCGCAGAATCAACGCCACGAATCTCATCAATGCTCGCCCGAGTCACGGGCTGTCGGTACGCTACAATCGCGAGGGTTTCAAGTGCTGCACGTGATAGTTTCACAGGTTTTGCATCAAAAAGGCGCAAAACCACGTCTTTGAAGTCCGGATTCGTTCTCAACTGTAGGCCACCGGCCACTTCAATCAGATGTACACCGCGCTCGGAGCCCGAGAAATCGAGTTTCATCTGAGAAATAGTCCGCTCCAAGACTTCGTGGTCAACCGTGTCGAAAATCTTGTGAAGGCTCTCGCGACTTAAAGGTTCATCAGCGGCAAAGAAAACGGCTTCGAGTTGGGCACGAATCATACCTCGGCCTCCTTAAGCTCAAGTTCCTGCGAGACTTCTAAGATGTCCACTACACAACGCTCAACCCAGAGCTGATCGCCATGAAGTTTGGATTGGAACAGCTTGATCATCTTGAGTCGCGTCATCTCGAGCAGCGCCAAGAACGTAGTGATAATACGCGTTCGGTCTATCACCTTATTCTCAAACAATGCCTCGAATTCAAGCCTTGGATTCTTGGCCAATAACGCGGCAATATCCAGAATCACGCTTCGTAAAGTGAGTTTCTGAGAGTTGACCTCATAGACCCATTTTCCATCCGACTTGGTTCGAGCGATCAGACGCTTTAGCGCTTCCATCAGCTCGGATACTGACGCTTCCTGAAGCGGGGCGGGGCCAAGCATGGGCGTGAACTCCGGACCTTTCTCTGAATGAGTGAAGACGTCGCGCTCGAGCATGGGACGCTGGTCAAGGCTGGCCGCTGCCAACTTGTATTTCTGGTACTCGATGAGCCGCTGCACGAGTTCTTCGCGTGGATCTTCCCCTTCCATATCATCGGCTTCGACCTCCGGTTGAGGTAGGAGCATTCTGGACTTGATGAAAATCAATAGCGCTGCGAGCTCAAGCCATTCACCACCGACTTCGATATCAATGGACTCCGCGTTTTGAATGAACCGCAGATACTCGTCGGTGATCATCGAGATGGGAATGTCGAAGATATCCACCTCGTGCTTCTTGATAAGCTCAAGGAGTAGGTCTAACGGGCCCTCAAAGGCTTGGAGTCGGACCCGTAGTTCAGGTGGGGTGTTTGCTGATTGCGTCATGTTCGTCACCGGCGCGCATAGTGACGAACTGCGTGTGAAAGTCAATGCTGAGGAGCTTAGCAAACTAGGTACCCCAAAAGCTAGATCGCCTGATCACCTCCGATATAGTGGCCCACTGATGTGAACCAATAGAGAATGAGGACCCCGAAGGTGATCGCTGCTTGGACTCTCATGCGCGGCGAGCATACATTGTGTGGAGCCATAAAGGAACTCATGGCCAACTGGTGGAGATCGGATGCTACGACGACTTAGTGATAACGAGCTACTCGCGCTCTTGAATGATTTGGAATCGGCCCCTCCCTTCGACCTCTACCCCGTCCCCTCCGCCTCGATTGATGATCTTTCACGTGTGGTTTTCGAAGCCGAGTACCTACCAAATGCATTCGCTCCTGACGTGCTCGAAGAGAACGGACGTTCCTATGAAGAACGCTTGGCGTCTTGCCGGATGATCACGTCACCTACGGAATTGACTCCTACCGTGGTGGGATTGTTGGCGCTCGGAAAGAGCCCCAAGACTACTTGCCAGGCGCCTACATCCAATTCCTACGCATCGAAGGTACTGAGTTGGCCGACCCAGTGGTAGACGAAGCCGAGATTCAAGGAAATGTTTCGGGGATGCTACGCCACCTGGAAGAGAAGCTGAGGTCGCACAATCGCGTCAATGTGGATGTGACGTCGAACCCTACCCACAGCTTCGTTTCCCCTTACCCACACGCGGCCTTGCAGCAGATTGTATATAATGCCGTGTTGCACCGAACCTATGAGAGAACAAATGCGCCCATTAGGGTGTACTGGTTTAACGACCGAATCGAAGTGAACAGCCCGGGAGGCCCGTACGGCAATGTGACTCCGCAGAATTTTGGAGAACCGGGTGTAACTGACTATCGGAATCCGAATTTGGCCGATGTTCTAAAGATTTTCGGGTTTGTACAGTCTTTTGGACGTGGAATTGCGATTGCTCGCAGGGCGATGGAGAACAATGGCAACCCTCCACTAGAATTCGAAGTCACGCCAAGTGCAGTGTTGGCAACTTTGAGGAGATAGAATGAAGGCGCCAATACTAACACTTTTCAACAACAAGGGAGGTGTGGGAAAGACGTCATTGATCTACCACTTGGCGTGGATGTTTTCCGAGCTCGGCAAGACCGTGTTGATCGCGGATTTGGATCCTCAAGCTAACTTGACGGCGGCCTTCCTAGACGAAGATGAGATTGAGGGGATTTGGTTGCGGGCTGAGCCCGGTTCCACCGTATTCAAGTGTGTCGAGCCACTCACCGGGGTAGGTGATATCAGTCCCCCCTTGCTCCGACGAATTACTGAAAAGCTCTATCTTCTCCCAGGAGATGTTGCCCTCTCAAGTTTTGAAGACATCCTTTCCGTCGAGTGGCCAAAGGCTTTGGGAGATTCCAACCTCTACCGACCCATGCGGATCTTGAGCGCGTTTTGGCAGATCATGGACGCTGGAGCTAGCGACGTGGAGGCCGATGTAGTTTTGGTGGATATTGGCCCCAATCTAGGCGCAATCAATCGTTCGGCTCTACTCGCCGCCGATTTCGTGGCGATACCCTTGGGAGCAGACCTCTTTTCATTGCAAGGACTTTCCAATCTGGGACCAAGTCTTCGAAGTTGGAGAAGCTCTTGGAGAAAACGCTTGGAAAATTGGGAAGAGAGCACTGAAAATCGGTCAGTGAGTGAGCTACAGCTTCCGAGCGGAAAGATGAAGCCAATCGGGTACCTCTGCCAGCAACACGGAGTGCGCTTGGATCGTCCGGTCAAAGCTTATGACAAGTGGGTTCAACGGATTCCCCAATGGGTCAGGAACATCGAAAGCCCATTTTCCGATTGACCTCTGCGGACGGCGCAATTGGCGCACACGCACACGCTGTAAGCGACGCACGACGTGACTTCAGGGAATTAACGGTTAAAATCGGCGGCCTGATCGGTGTGGTGGTCGACTAGTGCGGTAGCGTTACGATGGCTTGTTGGCGGCGGCCTACGGTCACTCTGCGCAGTGTGCAAGAAACGAAAAGCGCGCCCTACTGCTTTGATTGGCGCGTCTTTTCGATGCGTTCCCTCGCTGTGCCGTCAGAGTCGCCAGTGCGTCCTGAGAGGAGAATGTTGACCTCAGAAATATCTCAGCGCAAGTAAAAAAACGCATCATAGAGGGAATACTGAAAAGGCGGCACGTATCGTGCCGCGCAGATGGGCAAAAAAAACACGTCACCAAGTATGCTACATGTGACGTGTTTCTCTGCGTTCCCCCTTCCGTGGGACGACCTTCCCGAATGATCGCCAAACTTTTGACATATTGCAAGTGAAACTTTCTATGAAAGTAAATCTTTTGCTTCAAATGATCAGATTTTGTTCTGTCACCACTCGACCCAAGAGAATAGACCACTTTTTTCGAATTCTTTTGTTGGGATCTCGGCGAGTGTTTGTGCGGGTGTGCGGCACGTCCGGATAAATCCGCTGCATTTTTTCTGCAACACTCGCGAAAATCGTCCGAAAATATTTATGTAGGCACGAAACCTACATCAACTCAAACACCCAACGAATGGGAGGAAAAGATGAAGTATATGAAGCATGTTTGTACCCCAGTTCAGTGGCAGATCGGCATCTTGCGCTACCTTGGCCAAATCAAAGGATTTGACCTTGTGGTAGTGACACCCGAGATCGTCATCCGAGAGCGCCTCGGCGACGGTGAAGATATCCTGGAGAAGGCTGCTCGCAAGGTTGCACAACTTTGCGAGGAGGTGATGATTCCGTATTGCCCTCACGAGCTAATGTTTGTGGACTCGGAGCTCGCGGATGCCTTTAAGAGGCAGCGTACTTGGTTAGATCTTCCGGTTAAAGTGCACGACGAAGTGATCCGTTTGGAAAAGATCAGAAAGCACGTATCCACGCGAATGACCGGCACCGTCGTGACTTGGCGACATCACGATTCATTCAGCCCTCGGGGACGCAAGAGTTCGGACGGCTCGGGCAGTTTTCCTGTCAAAGACTAGTATCAGCGGGCCAAGAACGACGAAAGCGCGTCTACCGAAGTAGCGCGCTTTCTGTCGGTTTCCCCAGGTCGATTTGTATTATGGCAGATATTTTTCGGAAAGTCTCTCTAGTTCTGCTTCAATTTGCATTAAATCTGCTTCTTGGGCTTCGTAGCAGCCTGTGACGTCTGGCCTGAACCACTCTAAGCCACCATCTCTGATTCGAACCTCAATACGATAGACTACGTCACCCTCGGCGGACGCAGCAGGACACTCCCAGCCTTCCACAACTTTAGATAGAATTTCGGGGGATAGTGCGGCACTCCCAGTCCAGCCAATCCTGCTCATCGTGAATGGGTGCTACTCGACCGTCCAAGTTTGCGATATTCCTTGCGAGAGTCACGACTTCAAACCCGCTTTCACATCCGGCAATGTCGCAATCAGCTCCTTCCTGTCGAATCCACCGAAAATTTGTGATTTAGGGCTCTTGGATCACCGGCGCGGTAGTTTGATTTGAGACACCATTCGACGCATTGTTGGAGGAGTTGTTTTGAACTGTGGTCGAGTTGTTTGAAGTTCCAACCGTGACGTTGTTGGTGTTGTTCGTCCCTGGTGCTGGTGAAACTTCGTCGGAATCAGTATTCCCGCAAGCCGTCGCGAAGCACCAAAACATCAAAATAGAAAAATTTCTCATGAAAAACGCTCCTTTACCGTTGTCGGTAGCCAAATCATATTCGATTAGGCCTGACAAAGTATCCTCTGCAATCCGATCCGGACTGACTCCCGCGCAAGAGACGATCAGCGAGATAAGGCCGAGGAGTGTCCGCGACGTCAAGATACTCTGGGATGCCTCGGTGAGAAGGCACAAAAAAACGCCTCCGACAGTGTCGGAGGCGTAGACGAAAGACAGGTAATAACAAACCTACCTAAGAGCGTTCGGCCCCATTGCGTCCCAAACAAATCGAATCATATCGAGCCTCGAGACCATCTCTTCCATTCGCTCTGCTAGCCGCAACATCACCCTTCTCTTGTTTTGGTAGTCAGAGGTGTTCGGTACCGCAGCATCCAAATTGCCCTTAGCGGTGAGATACTCAGCCTTGGCGGCGTTAGCATTCACAATCAATTCAGCCGTCAGAGATCGGCCATCAGATGTCCGTGGAGCACGATAGATCTGGTTCGTCACCGGATGAATAAACTCTTCGATCTGGGTTCCAGGAGCATATTCTTGGCATTCGTTGAAGCTCACGCAGACTTTCGCGAACTGACCGAAGTCTGGACGGCTGTCTTCCCATGAGTTGTTGTACATCATTGCACCTACCAAAAGATTGAATCTGTGCGTGATGGACATGGGGGTGTAGACCCGGGTCATACTCGCTTGATGACTATCCACACCTTTACCAAACACTTCTTTGTCCACGATCATGGGTGGCTCGTAGGAAGCTGTCACTGGGTTGTAGACGCCTGCGAATCCGTTGAAATCATCCACCAACACACCTCTCAAGAAGTTGTAGAGCTCGTCTTGGAATAGCGTCCAATACGAGATGTTGGTCGCGCGGAAGTCGGTGATGAACGCGCTTTGGGCGAAATTCGCGCTGATTTCAAACATTGCAATCGAGGCAACGTACTTATCGATGAATGTCCCCACGCGGGTTACCCGTTGGTCTTCGTCGGGAGTGTACTCATATCCATATCCTTGACCTAAGCCTCTTGGTACGTCGATGTAGTTTGCACAACGACCGTCGTCCTGGTTCAAAGAAGTGGGCACGTACACGTTGGACAGATCTCCAAACCAGTTTGCGGAAAGATAGTGTTGCTGCCGGCAGAATCGTTCTGGTTGTGGAGTAGCCATGATCTCGCCAAAGAAATTGAGCGTATCGATCGAAGCTTCTCTCAAGTCGTCGGTGTATGAGCCGAGGTTGTACCACTGGTAGAAGGAGTAGTATCGGAATGGGTTGTGGCTCATCTCTGCCATACCATATACCCAGTTGAAGTACCCGTTGACGTTCTCGCCGAGCCGATTGATTCGGCCCCGGTGGTATCGACGGAATGTTTGGAACTGGCGGTAAGTATTGAACTGATGATTTACGATTTCTCTCTGATTTGCACCGTAATCGAATACCTGACAGCCAAGGGAGGCCCCATTCCAGGCATCTGAACAGAATTCGTAAGGCACGGCTTTGTCTACCCATGGCCGATTTGCTGGACCGAGTTGACCGTTTTTCCAGTTGTTGAGATTTGACTTTAGCCCTTGCTTCTTCTCTTCCATAGCAAGCTTGATTGGCTTGTATGTTCGTTTGTTGAGAATGATATCAATACCCCTACGTTGTTCGTCTGGGGTTCCCATGCCTTGTTCCCCGCCGCCGAAGATACGCGGCAGTTCACGATAGTCGCTCAACATCAAGTCCCAATCGATGATCCCGCTGAGCTCGACATCTTCTGCGAAGGTCTCGACAGCTTCGCCATACGCAAAGTTGATGGCTGCTTGGTCGTATTTTCCAAGACCAGCGAAGCGACCGGTAAAGTCAGCAGTATAATCCATGACAGATGCGATTCTGAATTCAGCCTCACTGAGGTAGCCAATGTCTACACCCTTGTCACCCAGGTTTGAGACATCGACACCGTCGATTTGTGCGACCAAATCTTCTGGGATGTTCCAGCGTTGGTTTTCGCTGACAATTCCATCCGCAATGGCCTTTTGGATGTGCCAATAGGTGTCGTGATAGTTCAACACGTCCATCGAGGCGATGAAGTTGTGTCGTAGTCCGACGGTGTGTCCGACCTCGTGTAGCTGCGTGCCAACAAACATCCGCTTGACGAAGAAGTCTCCGATCTCGTCGCGTGATTTTCCACGGAAACGGTCTGCGACCCCTGTGTAGGTGACGAGCTTCGACATCATGTCTTCCATGTACTCGAGCGAAAAGATGTTTCGCTGAGCCATGTAGGCGCTACGTCTTTGATATTGGTCGTATGCCTGGCGAGGAGCTGCCACGTTTACGTATGAACGACGGATATCTTCTTCATCGTAGCCGGGTCCATTTTCAGCAGCGGTCTTGGACCGAACCAAAGCCTCGAACATTGGATCACTCATCATGAAGTGACGAATCTCCGGCTGGTCATAGAATTCCGCAAGACGTGTGTCTGACGCTCGAACATTGCTCATCTGCCGGGCTGCGTTTGCGGTCAAGCTTTTGAGTTTGTCTGGCGTAAAACGCTTCAGGCTGTCCGGAATATCATTGAAGTTGAAAGAACTTGAAGGATCGTAGTCGAAAGCAGCCGAGGGAGCACCTGTGCGATGCGCCAGCTCTCGAACACCATCGGGATTCAGCTCTTGCTCACGAGTTTGACGACTTCGTTCTTGGAGTTCTTCGCGGATGTGCTCGCCGATTGCCACGGTAGAGTCATCGAGCTCACCATTGATGTACTGCACATAGTCAGCGGCCAACGGTCCGTAGGTGCGGATAATGGTTCCGTTGAAGTTTGCGTTACCGCTGATCAGCTCACCCGTTTTTGGATCGTTTGCGGAAGGACCATAGCCGAGCCAAGGTACTTCCTGTTCAACCCAGTTGAAGAAGCTGTATCGAAGGTCACCAACGCGTTGGTAGTCCCAAGCGTGAGCCGTTCCCTCGGTGTTGTACTCAAGCTGAGCACAGAACGCGTGCTTCTTGTTGTGCGAGAGAGCTCGGAAGCTAGAGTCGATGTCCGCACCAAGCTGGGCGAAGAGCTCTGCCTCAACGCCAGGATTTGCAGCATGCCAAGCGGCAAGCTCAGGACCAGAGCAGCTGTTGTTCACGATGCGGTACATGTGAGGATGCCCGTAACGCGCCTGTAAGTCAGCCTCTAGTTCATCCCTGGAGATACCCTTAGCGACCATGACGGCTTCTTTGAACGCGTCATCCCACTGACGAGCCACTTCCTGGGCTTCGGCTTCGAAGTCCTGTGGGTACTCTACGTTGAGGTGGTAGATAATCGGCTTTGGGTCACGCTCGTTGAGGGGCTTGACAGAGCCGTCTTCGTTATAAGCGGTTTCCCAGATATTCCAGCGATTTGCATAGTAACGTCGAGACGATTCATAGTTTGAACCGTATTCCTCGTCCCACACCACGCGCTCGGTCCGGAAGTAGCCGAATCTGGAGAACATCTCGAAGGAGGCGGGTGTACACGCGTCGGTAACTGTCCATCCATTCTCGTCGCGCAGATAGTCAAGCACTTCTTGATCACACTCAACGGGCACAAACGAGTCGAGTGCTGGATCATAGAACTCGACCGTCGAAATTCTACGTCCAGAATCTTCGGTAAGGTACTCCTCATCCAAGTACTGTAGCGGCTCGTACTTCTCGACGGGGTCGCGCTTGAGGAAGGAGTTACGAACCTTAACTTCTCCACCTTCACAGTTGAAGATCGAGTCATATCCGAATGCGTAATAGCAAGCGTAGATATCTGGTTCGTAAAAATACGCGGTTACGGTGTCGATGTAGTTCTCTGAAATCCGCGTACGATTGGGATCGATATAGCCGTCCTCTTGAGGAATCGCGACAGCTGCTGCAGACATGCCACCTAGCTGACTCTGGAACATTTGCATTCCGTCAGCGAGGTTCCTGGACCAGTCGACGCGCATGTACTTTCGCTCGTACCAGTTACGGTCCGAGGAGTTTTCCTGGATCACGTTGGACTGTTCACCGGTCGATGAGGAGTACGCACGTTGGACGTCAAAGTGCGAAGTGATGGGGAACGCAGCGACCACACCTACGCGCAACTCGTCGTCATCTTGGAAGCCGTCGGTGAGTCCTTCAGCAGGCTCGACGGTGGACATCGCGTAAAGTGTATCTTCGGTGATGACCCAGCGAACCCGTTTGAGGTTCGACTCGAGGGCATTGAACATACCAAGTGAGCCTTGGAAGTCAGTGTCCACCACGGTTTGTCGGAAATACCATTCATCATTGCCTTCGAAAGTTGATTTTTCGAGGGCATCTGGGTTGGTACGGTCGATATCGCCGACGTCTTGTGCACAGCTGGTGCCCAAAAGCGCGGAGATGGCGGCCATTCCAAAAGCCCATTTCCAATTCTTAATCATTCACTCCTCCTGACCTCGCCGGCCTATCCGACGACCATGGGTGCCAGTTCATACTGGCGACTCGTTAACAATTTTGCGTTTCACTCGTTGAAACGATTCGTTTCTTAACGCGTTGGTAATACGCTTCAAGAATCGTTCCAACGTTTAGTCGTTACCAAAACGGAGCGCATTTGAAGCCGAAATGGCACCTATTTGTCAAGGGCGGGAATATATTTAGATAAGGTTCGTCTTATCCAGAATGCGGGGATCACGGCTGATATAGCCACAAAACCTACATGTGGTTAGATGTGAGGCGTTTATGCTTTGGATCGAGGTCGGGCGCGAAAGTGATCGCGTTTCGTGACAAAATCGTGACCGTTAGTTTTCTTACGGTGGTCAAGTTTTTGGGCCAAAGCGGGGTGTTCGTGTGCGTTTTCGCATCCGAATTGCACGGTAATTGAGTTGGTGAGTCTTAGGAGGGGTACTTAGAGTTGGTCGAGTGATTGGTTTGCAGAATTGTCTTGATTTCAGAGTCAAAAACCACGAAAGAGGGCGAGTCGGCTCTCTTCGGATAGGCGACAAACTAGAAATAGGAAGCTGATGACCTTAGCGAAACTCGTGGTGATGGCGGCAATGTACTCGCATTATCAAACCGCCGAACCCATTGAAATACCGAGCCTCGACCTTCCGCCCGTTCAAGAGATTGGGCTGGCATCTTGGTACGGGGACGGCTCGATGCACGGTAGCGTGACGGCGAATGGGGAGGCCTTTAATCCTCAAAAGTTCACGTGTGCGCACCGCGGCCTCGCATTTGATACAGTAGTTCTGATCGTCAATAAGGCCACTCGACGTCGTGTTTGGTGCCGAATCAATGACCGCGGCCCCTACGGTATGCGTTTAGCCGACGGTACGTGGGCTGCCACCACTACGTTGGAGCCTGGCGCACATTGGCGGGGCATCATTGATATGTCGATCGCGACAGCGAACGAGCTTGGGACAATCGACCGGGGCTTGGCGAATGTTGAGCTTAGATACTGGTCAAAAGGCTCAACTCCGGTCAATGTAGCCGCCATCGAACGCAAGTACCATTGATCGCAAAGCAGTATGACGGTTCAACTTCGCCTCTTAATCCTTATCACAACTCTAACATTGGCCGGGTGCAGCACCGTCAAAGGTTGGCTGAAGCCTTGGGTATGTGATTGCTCGCACCCGTCGCATGCGCATGCAGCGTCGGAGCCCCCTCAAGAGATGGACGAATCGGGTAGTTATCCCGAGATGGAGGGCGAGGCGCGCTACGCCGAAGAGCGAAAGGACGCACCAGCTTCTGAGCCCGAGGCCGCCGAGATCCAAACGGAGTCGACCGAGACCTCGGCGGATGCCCTTGAGCCGCATTTGTTGGAGCTGCGCGGTATTCCGATTGAAGATGCGGAAAAGGCCAAGGCTGCTCGAAAGGACTTCGTAATTCGGGGTGATCTCGAAAAGACATGGGTGCTCGAGGGGGATTTTGATCACGAAGAGGGAAATGAACTCTTCGTGTTTTCACCGGGCAAGGCTTTTGACGTGTATTCGACCAAGCGTCGAATCGCGCAGACTAAGAGCGATTTGGACCCTACCCATCCACAAGTTAAAGCCCTGGGCATTGAGGTACCGGTCGTTGCGAGTGAGTTGGTACGAGACGGGCTACTCGAAGTCGTGATCTACGGAGTGAGAATCGAAGGCGAGGTCGAGGTTCTCGAAGTTCAGGTCATGAAAGTGATCGACGAGTTCGTGGCTATCGTGTTTCGCGAGAGGCTCGCTGAGAAAAGCGGAGAGACCTGGAAGGCTCTGAAGGGCGTGGAGTTTACGCGTGGGCAGCGTCATCGGTTCGTGTTGGTTCGTGATGCAGCTGACGATTCTGGCGCTCCGGAGGTCTATCGATGGAACCAATGGGAAGGCATGTATCGTGTGCCTTATATCCCGGGCACGGCTCCGACCTCACCCGAAGTTAGCGAACCTCAAGCATCACTAAGAGAGTCCTTGTCATCCGGGATTCGATACGATAATCTTTATGGTCTGAACGGTGAATTTCAGCCTCATTGAAATTTAGCGACCCCAGTAATCAAGAGGACATGCGTGGTCTTTACTGTAAGATGTTTTAAATGCGGTCAAGAATCTGTGCGTCTCGTGCTAGGCGGTCGCGCCATTCTTCACGCTCGATGCCATAACTGCAGCTCGAATCTATTGGCTGAAGTCTTGGAACTTGAAGAATTGTCGAAAGAGCGCAAGGTCTTGGTTCCCTCGAGACGCGAAGAGCGCACCCGAGAAATCTTCGCTGATGAAGAGACCGAGATGGTGGAGACTGGCGCCGAGTAGCGCCCGGGCTGACTTAGTTGTCTGCCGCTTCGTAGATGGTCGAAGTTTCGTTCTTCGACGGCCGCTTGAAAAAATACTGCAATCTGGGGCCTTCTTCACCGGGAACAAGTACCACTGCGACCATCTCCCAGCCGTGTGTGCCAATGATGTCGAGGTCGACGTCTCTGTAGAGGCGTGTGTTCTTGCCCTTCTTGCCCTCTTCGACTCTCTCCTCGAGAAAGTTAACCTTATTGGGGTTTTTCAAGGAGGCGGTGGCATTCATAAATTCCCAAGCATGTACCTTCATACGGGTCCTCTGGTGAGTCGTGTTTATGGGTGGCAGTGAGTACAGCAAAGCCTATTCAGAATCAACCTGAACTGTCTTTGGAGACGATGACGGAATTGGACTCGGGTTCGATATCGATCAGCACCCGAGTGCCGCAATTGCCGTGCAAAAGTGCATCGGTCACGGGTCCGAAGAGGGAATCTTCGACGAGGTTCGTGACCGATTTGGCGTCGTTTAGTTTTGCGGCGCTTTGAAGAAGGAAAGCTCTTAGTGCATCGGTGAATGCAACTTCAATCAGGTACTCTTCCTGCATCGCACTCTGGAAGAGTTCGAGCCTACGTTGAACGAGCTCGTCAACATGTGCATCCGACGAATCGAGCGCGTTAAACCCGATGACTGCATCGACATAATCTTTGATTTTCAGCGCGAAAGCTTTGTCGTGGCCGTCGAGTACCGAAGTACCATTGAGACCACCTTCTTCCTCGCCGAAACCGATTCGATGGTTCGAGCGGGTGGTCGTGGTATTGACGGTGAGGATGAAGATGGCGTTGGACGCATCTGCGACCGAGCCACGTGTATCGGCGATCTCGCCCTCTTCCATGACTCTCAAGATCCGGTCTTGAATCCTCGGATGTGCCCGGTCGAAGTCCTCGAGGAGAACGACCCTGCTCGGTCGGCGACGAAGCGGTGTCACGAACATGTCTTCGTCTTCGTAACCGACATACCCAGGTGGAGAGCCAACGAGTCGGCTCATGGCGTGTGACTCTTGAAAGTCTGTCATATCAAGGCGCAAAAGCGCGCGCTGGTCGTTGAAGATCTCTTCCGCAAGCGCTCTTGCGAGCGTTCCTTTTCCAACACCGGGTGGTCCCACAAAGACAAGAACCGCCATGGGGCGCTTGTTTCGTGCGCGTTTGAGGCGGCCTGTGACCAATGCGCGGGCGATCGATTGAACAGCGGCCTCTTGTCCGACCACTGTGTTTTTGAGTCGATTTTCAAAGCCATCCCACCATGAAAGTTCGCCTTTTAGCAGACGTTCCTTGGGGATTCCCGTCTTGAGAAAGACTTGAACGGCCACGTCGGCTCTGGTGACTGAGATGTCTTCGTCTTCAACTTCAACAAGTGTGTTGGCGCGCGCGATACACGCGTCCATCAAGAGCTTCTTTGCTTTGTCGGGGAGGCGTTGTTCGGGAAGGTATTTTACCGAGAGTTCAATGGCGGCGGCGACGGCTTCGTCTTCGACCTTAACTTCGTAGTCCTTTTCGAGCTCGTCCACAAGGGACGCGAGAATCGAGCGCACGAGCGCGTCGTTTGGCTCGGGGACTTCGATTCTTTCGAAGCGGCGCTTTAGTGCCGGGTCTTGTTCGAACCATCGCCTGTATTCGGCCTCGGTGGTGGCGCCGACAACGGCGATGCTCCCAGAGGCGAGTGCACTCTTGAAGTGATTCGGAACCTCGGCGGGTGCGTGTGAGCCTGCGCGCGGCGCAAATACGGCATGTGCCTCGTCGATGAAAAGGATGACGTTCTGCGACGCCTCTTCCAAAAGTCCCTTGATTCGGGATTCAAGGTCACCCCGATAGGAGGTGCCGCTCATGAGAGAAGCGCCGTTGATCTCCACCAGCCGGTGACCCTTCAGTTTTTTGGGTACTCGCCCGCTTACGATGCGCTGTGCGAGCGCCACCGCGAGGGCGGTTTTACCGACGCCGGCCTCACCGGTGAGGAGAGGGTTCCTTTGCTCCTTTCGGAGCAGAATATTGACCACGCGCTGTAGTTCGTTTTCGCGGCCCACGATCTCCGGGAGTTTACCTTCGAGGGCTTCTGCCGTGAGGTCTCTACCCAACATATCCAGGGTGGGAGTCGAATGACGACGGGCGCCGAGTTGGATGGCCGCCTCGATAGCCACGGCTTCTTCTAGAACTCTAGGGTCCCCAAGAGCGCGTCGAATCTCGGACTCGAGGCCAAGCGCCTGGATGAGCTCGAGGCTAGAGCCGCCGTCTTCCAGGAAAGCCTCGACGAGATGTGGCTCCAGAACCTCCTCACCATCAGCTTTTCGCAAAGCATTTGAGAGCATTCTGACCATTCGAGGTGTCAGGGTTTTGCGCCCGATCAAGAACTCGGGAATGGCCTGTGGTTTGGTGCCGATCAGGCGGAGCAATTCCTCGCGCAGACGGCTCGGCTCCAGGCCTCTTGCGTTTGCGCTGCGCCAAATCGTAGAGCCCCGAACCGAACAGACCATGGCTACCCAGTGAGGCGTTCCAAGGAATGGTGTTCCGTGCTCAGCTGCGAGTTTCATGGACCCTTGAAGCATGGTCCACGCGGAGTCGTGAAATACTTCCTTTCGCAACATGCCACGCTGGTCGAAGAGGAAGTCGCCACCGCCCTCCCCTAGCCTGCGGATGGCCCAACGCACCGATGCGGACTCGGTCGCCTCGGCGCGCATCAGGACCACACGGGCAATATCTTCAACGTCTACGGTCTTCTTGTTTCGGAGCCTCGCACGCTCAAACGCTTCCTCCAAAATCCTCGAGAAGCCTCGGGAAAAGGAGGTCTGTTCGAATTGCACAGGATGCTCTGAGGACTCGTCCTCGATCTCTTTGGCGAGGGCTCGAAGCCTTGGCGCGACTTCTTCGGGCAAGACGTTGCCGTCGGTACCGTCAGCAACCGACTCGGCGAGTTCGTGCGCGCCGTGTTCAATGAGCACGATCATGAGATCGAGCGGCAAGAACATGGAGCGTTTCATCTCGACGACCATCGCCTTCGCGGCCTCCAGAAGTTCAACTGCCTGCTTAGAAAACCTTGCTAAATCAAGGTTTCCCGCGGCATCAAAGATTTGGAGTTCGGCGTTGGACATTTGAAATCACTCGAGGGTCACCCCTAGATTGTAAACCTTCGTGGCCTCTAGGCCAAACGTAATCCTAGGAATGGCCTCAAGTCTTCTGGAGTTCGAGGACCAAGAAGCCGCCGAAGTGCTTGAGTACACCGTTGTGTGCTGCTTTGGTTTCGGCGTGCTGGAGAACCGGCGCAATGAGCGGAATCCGATGAAGCTTGGCCGCGGGTGTGAGCACGCGAACGCCGTAACGCTCAACGAGTTTGAGGTTCGATGGCAGACGAGCAATCAGGTCCGAAGGTGAATCCCAGCGCGTAAAGACTGCCCCCTCGTCGGTATTTTGCGAGATCTTTCCGGGCCCAGCGAGCCTTTTGGCTAGATAGCGCAGGCTAAGTCGATTGTAGAACTCGAGGATAAGTCGTCCACCTGGACGCGTCACACGCGCCATTTCTGCCAGCGACTTATCGATATCCTTGACGTGTGCGAGCACCTTGAAGCTGTAGACGAGGTCAAAAGATTCATCGTCAAACGGAAGGTCAGTGGCATCGGCCTTGACCACTTCTAGCCCACGCTTTTCGGCGTGCTCAAGCATTCCAGCAGAGAGGTCCATACCCACAGCCCTGCGAGCCACGGCGGCCACGCGCTGGAGGATGAGGCCTGTCCCGCAACCTACTTCGAGAACATCTTTCTCGGCTGCGTGCGGGAGAATCAGATTGGTTTCCAGCCTGTCGATGAAGGCATGGTAGCCATCATGGCGTTCCTTTTCGTACCATTCTGCAAATTCGTCGTAATATGTTTCGTTATCCATCGGCATTCCTGAATCTTTCAGTGTTTGGATGGCGGAGTGTGCGGTAGAGTTGCGTTGCTGACAAGAGTGATGAGGCATTTGATGGGTAGAACAGAGCGGCTTGCGCAACCGATGTCGTTTGGAAAGTACGAGCTTGTGGCGCGCCTGGCGCATGGCCGTATGGGCGATGTGTACAAGGGTAAGAGCCACGGGGTTGAGGGTTTCGAAAAGATTTTTGTGGTCAAAGTGCTCAATCAAGCGCTGACCCAGAACCCCTCGTTTGTTGAGGCGGTGATCGAAGAGGCCAAACGCACGGTGACTTTGTCTCACGCCAATGTTGCTCAGGTTTTTGACCTTGGGCTCGAAGAGGCGAGCGGCCAGTACTACGTAGCGCAAGAGTTCGTGGGAGGTTTTGATCTGCGGCGAACGCTCGAGTTGAGTCGCGTGGTGAGGCCCCTGCCCTATGAAATAGCCATGTATATCGCGAGTGAGATTGCCAAGGGTCTAGACTACGCTCATCGCCGAAAAGACTACAATTTCAACAGCCTAAATCTGGTCCACGGGGACCTCTCTCCCAGAAACGTGATGTTGTCTTTTGAAGGCGAAGTCAAAGTTACGGATTTTGGGTTGGCGCGGGCGTTTGAGTTCATCCCTGTCTTGGACGACGACGACGGGCTGATGCGCATAAAATATGCGGCGCCCGAGGTTTTGAAGGGCGCGCCGCGCTCTCAGCGTGCGGACCTCTACTCGCTTGGTCTTTTGCTCTGGGAGATGCTCGCCGGGCATCATCCGTACGATGCCGCGAACCTCGAGAGCGCAAGGCGTAAAGCTGAAGAGGCGGATGTGCCATCGATTCAATCCGTTGTGGACGTTCCAAGACCGATTGCGCAGCTGCTGGAAATGCTCTTGACGCCGGACCCTGCCGGGCGAGTGGAGACGGCGAACCAAGCCTATGAGGACATGGCGGCGTTTATCTTCGGCAATAATTTGAGGGCGGATGCGCGGGCGCTCTCTCTTTATATCCGAGAGTTAAAGCGGCACGAGCAAAAGATTGAGCCGAGCGAATCGACGATGGAATTCGGGATTCCAGAGATCAGCCTGAGCGAGATCAAGGCACTGAATCCAGATTCCGAGGCTGCCGACCGAACGAACGCGGAGATCCCGTCACATAAGATTATGGAGGCCATGGGTGGCCCGAGCCGACCGGCACTACCTGGCGCTCTCGAGGAGATTTTCCTCAGCGTTCGCGGAGGCCGTGGTAAAGCGGTTTTGGTGGACGGTGATTTTGGCCGAGGCCGAGAGTTCTTGGCCGATATCCTTCAAGAGGGTGTGGCGTGGCGTGGAAATACGCTCTCGTTCTCTGCTCAGATTTCACAGGACGACCGGTTTGTTCCGTTCGGGCTGATGGGCGACATGGTGGCGACCCTGCTCGGCGTGGAAGGTGAGCGCAATGTAGAGCTCGCCTTGCGCGACATGGGCATTAGTGAAGAGGCGATCGAGACGTATCTTTCGGTTCGTGTGATCGGACGAATCAGCCAGAGCAGCCCTGTAGAAAAGTCGGCTCATTTGCTCGAGATCGTAGAGCGCGTGGTTTCGGATGCCACGGAAACCGGCCCGCTGGTTGTGGTGATCGATAGACTGGAAGAGGTGGACTCGGTTTCGTTGAACGCCCTTAGACATCTGGTTGAAGATATCGGCACGCGGTCGTTGATGCTGGTGATGTTCACACAGAATGCCGGGGCGATGCGTGCCGCGTTTAATCTTGGGCATCCTGAGAACCTCGAGGCCCTGCGGGTTTCAGGCGAAGCTGAAGCAGACCTGAGCGATCACGTGGATTTCACGCCAGACGAGTCTCAAGTTCTGGCGATGCTCGCCATTGCCGCCGTAACCCTAACACCTTCTGATCTTACGCTGTTGACGGGACTTCCGAGCGATCGGGTGATGAAGGCTTCGACGGAGTTAGTGAATCGTGGACTTGTCCGCGCGCCTCAAACGGGGATTTTTCTGATCGGGAGCAGAGCCACTCAAGAATGGCTTTATTCTCGGCTAAGCTTCATGGAGATCGAGCAGCGCGCATCAGCTTTTGCACGGATTTTGAGACAACGAGCCTATCGCACACAATCGCTAAGACATCATGCCACTCTGATCCGTTGTTTTGCGCTGGCTGGCGACAGGCGGCGGATGCTTCGCGAAGGGCAGAATTACTCGAAATGGCTTGAGAACGGTGGCTGGTACGAAAGTGCGCTTGAGTTTTACCAACACGCAGCTTCGCTCGTAGGTGCGACGCGAGTCGGCACACCACAGGCACGTATCGGGTTTCTTCTAAATCGTGCGGAACTTGCACTCCAGATGGCGCGAATCGACCTCTGCCGCACGTCTCTTGAGCCTGTCCAGGCGTTGAGCGAGATGGTGCGAAGCGACGTAGCCGCGGTGCGGGGTCAACTTCTTCTGGGTCAAATGGCCATGCAGGAAGATGATTTGGATGAAGCCCACCGCCATTTCAAACGCGCGCTTGAGAGTGCACGGTCACTGCACGACCCCGACCTCCTGGCGTTCGGGATGTTGGCCTCAGCGAGATGGCATCATAGATACGGAGATTCCGTGGCGAGTCAGGCGCTGCTTGATGGAGCACTTCACCTCTACGAGCGGTACGGAACGTACCGGATGGACCTTCAGATGCGGGCGCTCCTCCTCAACCGAGCGACACGAATCTTTTCGAGTCGCGGGATGCTAACCCGAGCTCGGAGCCTGGTTTCGGACCTCGAGCGCATGGCTGAATCTTCGCCTTTGGCCACCGTGCGCATTCGCGCGTTGTGGGCACGTGCGGTCATCAACAATTACGAGGGCAAGCACGCTGATGCCTCAAATATCCTGAATCACGCGATTGTTCTCGCTCAGTCTCATGGCCTTGTTGCCCTTGAAATCGAGACCCTGCGGGAGCTCGCCATTTCAGAGCTTTTGGGAGGTCGGTATCGCGAGACCATCAATGCGACGGGATATCTGCTTCAACTGAGTGAGATCCATCGAGACTTCTACAGTACACAGCGGGCTCTTGATCTGCAGGCGACCGCGTCGTGCATGCTCGGCGTGGACACTCAGGACAGCTTGAATCACCTTCAGACTAGCCTGATTCGCGCAAAAGAGCGCGAGGTACCTAAGGATATTTTGCGTTGCCATCAGAACTTGGCGAAGGCGTTGGAAGCTTTAGGAAGGCACGACGAAGCCGAGTTCCACAAAGCGCAAACTCTCTCGTCGCGTGGGCCCGGCCAATCAGTCGTAGCGCAATCCCTCAACGGGGTTTAGGCGGCTAGCCCACCACGAAGGTCCAAGGGTAGCGAGCAAACAGATGAGCATCGCCACGCCGCCCACGGCGAGGAACTCCATGAGATCGATGCGCACTGGGAGGTGGTCGATCATGTAGATGGACGGATCGAGCCCAAAGTCTGTGCGTTTGATGATGTGGCAGACAATGAATCCACCTACTAGCCCGTTGATGGTGCCGACGGCGCCAATCACCAATCCCTCGAGCACAAAAATCTTGAGAATTCCGGCGCGCGTTGCGCCCATCGACTTCAGAATCGCTACATCTTTCTGCTTATCGAGCACGATCATGATGAGCGTACAGACGATATTGAAGCTCGCCACGAGGACGATGAAGCAGAATAGCACGGCGAGCACGAGGCGCTGTAGGCCGAGACTAGTGAAGAGGTTGTGGTTGAGCTCTCTCCAGTCCAAAACCCTAAATCGACCAGGCGGCAACACTTCTTTTACGAGCGTTCCTACGCTCGCTACATCAAAGACATCGTCTACGCGGATATCGACCCCCGTAACGACGTCGCCCTGATTGAAGAAGTCTTGGAGCGCCCTGTAGTCCGTCATCACGAGCCTCGAATCGAACTCATGAAAGCCGCTACGGTAGACGCCCGCGACCTTGAAAACTCGGCTTGATGGCTTGTGTTCCGTAGAGCTCCATCGGTCTGGATCTAGGCTCTCGAGGGGACTCGTCACTTGGATTTCGTCGCCTACCTTGGCGTCCAGTTTTTCAGCGAGCGTGTGCCCGATCAAAATTTGCGGAATGGCTTTGACACCGTCTTCGGGGAAGCGGTCGAATTTCAGCTGAAGAACGGAGTCCGGATCCGGCGTGTATTTTGGCAGATCGCTTACATTTCGCGCGGTCTCGGGGTCCACGCCTTTGATAAGAATACCGGTCGTCTTCTCACCTTTCGTTGCGATCATTTGGTGAAAGATGAAGGGGCTTGTAGCTTTCACACCTGGGACAGCTTCGAGGGATTTTTGGATATCCTTGTAGTCTCTGAAGTCGATCCCGAATTTGATCACCAAGATATGGCTATTGACGCCGAGGACTCGGTCTCGGAACGCCTCTTGGAATCCGCCCGTGACGGCAACCACGCTCGTTAGGGCCATCACGCCTAAGAAAACACCCAGGATGGCGATGATGGTGATCGTACTCAAGAAGCTCAGTCTTCGGTTCTTGAGGTGCCTCATGGCTATGAAGGTTTCGTACGTAGACATCGGCTCCTGCCGCGTGTGCGGGCCGCGATGTCTATCAATAAATAGGCTTAGAGTGCAAGCGTGCCTTTCACGCGAGTAGAGTGTCTGGTAGGGTTCGGCGAAAACTTTTTGGCGCGGTTTGGAGGTAGTGATGCGAATTTGGATTTTTGTCGGTTTACTCTTGGGAGCAATGAGCGGTTTGTCTGGCTGCGGCTCAGAGAGCTCGACATGCGGTACCAGCGCAGATTGCGGAGAAGGTCAAGCTTGTGAGGAAGGCTCCTGCGTCACGCCGAGCGCGGTGATGTGCACCGGCGACCCCGATTGCCGTCCAGGATTTCAATGTCTTGGTGGCTCGTGTCAGCCGCTGCCCCGATTCGACATGGGCCCTGAAGACATGACGCCTGAGCCGGACTTCAGCGAGCCGGATATGCCCGCAGAAGAGGATATGGCGCCGCTCGACAACGTGAACCCCACGGTCGTCGCGATTACTCCTGCAGATGGAACCGCAGATGTGGCATTGGATGTGAGCATCACAGTGGAGTTCTCGGAAGATATGAATCCGGCAACTGTGAACTTCATGTCTCTTTTGCTCAAGGACCCTGCGGGTGACGATATCAACGCTCAGGTTACGTTTGACCCCGAGACGAATATCGCAACGCTTACGCCGGATGCCCCGCTCTACCCCGCAACGGGATATCGCGTGGTGCCGACCGCACTGCTTCGTGACCTCGCCGATAATAGTTTGAGGATCGACCCTTCTCCGGACGCGAATTTCACGACTATCCTTGGAATCCCCGAAAAGCACACTGAGCTTGCAAATACGTTCGCGCCGGTGGTTTTCCAGAGCATGGAGTCGTTTGAGCCTGGCGCTCGTAATATCGACACCCCAATGTTGGTCAACTTCGACGATGATTTCGAGGCGCGGAATAACAAGGCCAACGGCCTTTTGACTACAGTGAGCCCCCCGGCCAACGTCTACTACTCGGTCGTTGAGTCACAGACCCATTATTTCATCACTTATGCCCTCTACTACCCTGTCCGAAGGATCAAGAATACCGAAGTGAATCAAGAGCATGACTTCACGGGCGCGGTATTCGTCGTAGATAAGGCCACCGAGACGCTTCAAATGGTGGAAGGCCTCAAAGTCGACGAGGGCAATGACACGGTCATCGCCTTCAAACCTTCGGCAAGCCAAGTCACAGGAACCGGCAACTCTTCGTATTTTGAGACGATTCAGGAAGCTGATTACGTGGAAGGCCGATACCCTCTCTTCATCACCAGTGGTTCACACGAAGCCTGCCATTGGGTGAACGAAGGCCCCACCGTTCCAACGGTTTGCCGTCATGATTCTCGTGGGTTCTCAGAAGGACCAACAGATGGAGTCATGATGCGTCCGGGTACGGCTCAGATCTACAACGAGTCGGTCGAGAACACCGAAACTGGTATTCGGGAAATGGAGTACGGCCTTGTTCCACTTGCGAGCCTCTGGGCTACTCGAAATCTGGTCGGTGAGCAGCTTCTCTGGGAGAAGCTCACGGTTTACTCTCCAATCGAAGGCCGCACCTCAAAATACCCCGATGAGTCGCTTATCGTGTGGCCGAACCGACTCTTTAGCAACGACGAAACAACCTATGGAAAGCCTCCGTTTGCGTGGTTGAAAACTTCGTCGAACAATAACCAAGGACAATGGTTGTTTGACCCCGCGTACCTCCTCCAGGTTCGCTACGCCTTCCCCGAAGGCTTCTCGGCCGACTATTGCCACAATGTGTATATGGCCATCGATAACACCTCGAGCGCGCCTTGTGCCGAGGTGGTTGAATGAGGGGCTTGATGCTAGTTCTCGTAGCTTTGGCAATAGGCTGCGGGGGTACACAAAAGGTGGAAGAGCCCCCACCGGTTGAGAAAGAGATCGAGAGCACGGGGGATTGCCCATCTTGCACTCGACCCGACTTTGATAGTCCTCCTCCCGGTGCTATCCCTCAAGAGTCCGCAGCACAACCGTCCGAGTCGCAACCCGAGTGACGCCCTCGTGTGGGGCGAGTTAAAATGAACAAGAGTGTTTAATGAAAGACTATTCAGACAAGCTCGTCTCCTTCAGCCATATTTCCCCTACCTTCTTCATCGGACTCGGTGGTTCGGGCTCCGATATCGTCAATCGCATCGCCGCCAAACTAAAGAGCCGATGGAATTGGAAGTCGATGCAGGAGTTGGTTCATTTTTTTGCGATCGACACCAATACGCATGACTTGATCAAACAAGAGAATGTGCCTCGGGACAACCGCATCCTCATCTCGGACTTCGACAAACGCACGTACGTCAATTTGAAGCGGGGCCGAGCCCATGTGGACGAAGACCCGTTCACCACGTCTTGGATCCATGACTGGTACGAGTTCCGCGGGACTCGCGGCGCTGGAGCCGGTCAAATTCGAATCGAGAGCCGTCTAAGCCTTCACTACCAGCTTGAGCAAGACCGCGGAAAAATCGTGCAGCGCTTGAACTCGGCGATGAACGTGGCTCGGCATCACGACAACCCTTATCGAAAGTCCAACCCGCCTCATTTCAACGTGTTTATCTACGGCTCGGTTGCAGGTGGAACGGGCTCTGGCTCTTTCCTCTCCATCGCGTACTTGCTTCGCGAGCTCATTGAGGCTCAGAGTTGGATTCCGAAGATTTACGGCACTCTGATCATGCCGAGCCTCTTCTTGAACGACGTTCCGGGCGCCTTGCACTCTGACATCAACGCCAATGGTTATGCGGCCCTCAAGGAACTCGAACACCTGATGAAATTGGGGGCTGAGGGGTCTGCAAACGAGGAAACCTATCATTACAATCCCGAGCGCGCCCACGAACCCAAAGTGGACGATAAGCCGTTCGACTTTGTGTATATCGCGGATAAACCCACGAAATTTCAGGTGGACGAGTACAAGAACGCCATCGCCGACGCTGCGTATCTCCTGCTCTACTCACCCCTGATCGGCGCTCAGGCTGGCGACTATGATAATTACGAAAAGCACCAGAAGGCGCTGATTTCGGGCTATACCGTCTACTACGGAAGTAACGGGTGTTCGGTGATGATTTTGCCGGACAAAGACATTCTGGAATATTGCGCCATGCGCTTTGCGGCGCGCGCGATGCGAGAGTACTTGCTCTTTGACGCGGGCGTGCCTGCCGAGTTTGCGATTCATTTTGAAGACCCCAAATTTCGCAGGCTCTCGCGTGAGGCGCAGAATGATGAGATCGACAGAAAGTTCTGTCAGTTCATCGATTATATGGCGACGCAGGAAGACAAGGACGAGATCGAGAATGGTCCCTACAAGGCTATTTCGACCCTGCTCACGCCTACTAAGAGTTCGCTCGATGAGGAGTTTGGCCACGTCGTCGACGGTTTTGTTTCCGACGTAATCTCCAAACTCTCACTTCCTACACTGACAGCCACCGATATCACCGAGAATAATATCAAGGTGGATACGGAACTCGCTGACCTTCGGCAAAACCGTGATGACTCGAGAGCACGGATGCGCCCTGTTTGGGATAGCGCACGTCAGCAGCTGATTTCTGGTCAAACTCTCCAGGACTTTTTCCTGAAGCACCGAACGAATCCGTTTGCTCAGCGCTACTTCTTGATCAAGATGAAGGACCGGCTCCGCGCTCAGATCGACGAGATTCAGTCAACGTATGACGCGCAGCGAAAAGAGGTCGATCTGGACTCGTCGGAAGTGGGCTCCAAGATTAAGGATTGGAGGGAGAGGCTCAACGAAACCGCGAAGCTCACCATGATGGAGCGAATCAAGGGTTCGAACGCCGACTTTCATTACACCCGAAATGGTTTCGTCGAGTATTTCAACGGGGATCTGGTAGAGGGGAATCGTGCCGTGCTCTCCAATGAGTTCAGACTGGAATTCTTGAGAGCCGCTCTAGACCACTTCGAGAAACGATTGGAGTCGTTCCGTGAAGTCGCGACTCAAGCAGTTGATGCTATTGAGAGCCTTGAGAAAGAGGCTGAAGAGTCCCGCCAGAGCGGAAGATTTGCGCACGGAGACGGCCTCTCAAACGCATATACTTTGGACGTGGAGGTCTTGGAGGAAGTCGGCGGCGAACGCCTGTGGAACTTCTTCTTTGAAGACCGTTTTGTGCGGGAAGGCCGCGAGTTCAACTACTTTAGAAGCGACGATATCTTCCCGATCATCACTGAGTCCTTCAATCCCGAGATCGATAAGAGTGGACGGCGTGTTCCTCGAACCTCGAGAGAGATTACGGATAAGATCAGCAGCGAGTTGCTCGCGCTCGGAAAGAAACGTCTAGCCGCCGATATCGTGGGCACACGAGAAGGAGGCACAGACCTCTCACAGCGTGGCTTGAGGCTAGATGACGGCCTCTTCTACGAGGCACAGTATCACTTCTTGCGCCAATACCAGGCAGATGGTTCAAGTCAGGAGCCGACGCGGGAGCAGTTAGAAGAATACATCAAGAGCAAGATGCGCTTTGCGGACTCAAAATCAGGGCCGCTAGCCAATTTTGCGGACATGAACGACACTCGCGTCATCAACTCAAAGGTGGCGCTCTTTGGGATTCATGATGCCTACAGAGAACGCCTCGGCCCCCTGGTCAATGAGGTGCTTCCTCAGGCTCAGGCCATCCCTCATTGGTTCGACGAGAAGGCCATGGTCTTCTACCAGGCGAACCTCGGAATCCCGCTCTACTTCTACAAGCGTGTGAATACTGACCTCAAGGCCGCCTACGACCGTGTGATGTCGAAAGCCGGAGTCGAACGAGGCTACCCACTGCATGTGGACTCACGTTGGGAAGATTCCTTGCCGAACCTCGACCCCAATGAGGCGAAGGCTGCAGAGCGCAAGGATTCTGAGCGTGAAGACCGTCTTAACTTCGGTTTGGGCTTTGCGATCGGTCTCTTCCGTACCGATTCAGACGGCTCAATTCACTGGCATGTGCAGGGAGTTTCAGGTGCACTTGGGAAAGATCGCCCAAGCGCCTACAAGGCCCTCAAGAGCCTAGACGAGCGCACCATGCGCCGCATTAACGCCGAGCTTGAAAACGCGCGCGTAGAGTGGCTCAAGTCCTCGACTGCGCCTGTTCGAGAGCTAGTCCGCGGTTATCTCGCCGAACTCGACGAAGCCATTTGGAAGCTGAACGCTACCAAAACCGCCGCCAGTGCGGATCTTCTCAAATTTCTTGAGCTCGAAGAGTCCCTGCTGCGCGCCTGGAGCGAAGAAGGCTGAGCGTGCATCGATGCCTGATCTTGCACATTTCAGGGGCTCTTGACGACGAAATCAGAGAAGTCGAACGGGATTTCACGGAGCGAAGTCAACTCGGTCAAACCCCGACCCAATCTGAGTTCATTCATATTCCGGCTGCTGGCGTGGGGAATCTGACCAAACCTGTCGAGGTTTTGCGCCAGAATCTCTGGGACGAGACACGGCTGGCGTTGACCAGACTCTTGCAAGCCGCGCCTGGTCAGGTCGATCCGTTTACTCTGGATGTCTTGATTCTCTGCTCCTTTGGAGCACCGATGCACCTTGAAGCCGTGCGTGTTGGGTTGGATTGTCTGGAAGAAAATCTCGAGCCCTACCTCAGCGTCTTTCCCTCTCATGAACGAGCGGCCAGCCGGCGACTAAGGGTGTTCATCGCGGGCTATTTATCGAGCGCGCATCGCTCAACGGAGCGGCGAGACGCCTTGAGAGATCTTGTCAAGGAGCTGAGGGGGCGAAAGCTCCATCATCGCGAAGAGCGCATGGTAGACCGCTTGATCCTCTTGGATTCGATCACGCCGCGTGGCGTGGTCTCCGACGCAGAATTACGTGGTCACCTCGAGGCATTCAGCGCACTATTGGTGCTGGGCGACATTCGAACATCGGACCAAATTACTCGGGCATTGACCGAGCCTGGACATGACGTGATCGCAACTCTTGGCTGTGTTCGGGCCATCCTTAGGATCACGACGATTCAAGACGAGTACACAGAACTTCTCTTGGCCCAGGTCGCGAATGCAGCGCGCAAGGAAGTCAAAGCCGACCTTCCCAACCGGCGCGTTGTGTTTGGTTCAAGACCGCCTCAGATGGACGAAGTAGACGGTATTCGAGAGCGAATCTTGAGTCGTACCCTGGAGACGCTTGATGCGCTGGGGCCTCTTTCACTTCCGAGTCTTTCAAGGTGGCTCGACGAGCTAGCCGCCTTGAATCCGGATGATTTTCGCCAGCCCGAAGAGGACGACAAGCCGCCTGAACCAAGGCTCCCCCTCAAGCCCGTGTTGGCCGTCTCAGGTGTGTTCTCGATCGCTGCCTACACGGTCGCAACGCTTCTCCTGGGCATGAGTGCCGTGGTCAGCGCAGGAACTAGCCTTGCAGCATTTGCCGTGGTCCTGGCGCTCTTGGGGCTCGCGCACCATGTCGCAAATAGGCGGCCTAAGAAGGTTGAAGAGAAACCAGCCGAGGATTTGCTCGCGCGGATTCGGGAACACGTGCTCGCGCTCCACTCGAAAGTCGAGACTCTACGAAGCCAACTTGAAATTGCTGCTACAACGCCTATTTCACTGGAGAGTCGTCGTCAGTTTCTAAAAGATGAAGCGTGGCGAGTCTCTCTGGGTGGTGCCGATATCAGCGCGACACTTATTGAAACCCAACATCCACACGGAAGCCCCGAGGATTCCCTGGTCGCCTTCTTTCGAGAGATTGGGACTTGGAAGGAGCTCTTAGAAGAGCCCGAGACTTTGAGTCCCGGCGCGCTATTGCGCTTTTGTGAGAGCGTTTCGTCCGACGTCACTCTGGAGACCATTCTGCGCTCCAAGCCATGTCTTGCACTGCTTCTTGGTCGTGCAGAATCTTGGATCGCCACCTGGCAGCACGGTGTTCCAGTGCATATGGACATGAAGAGCCAAATTATCCACGACGAGGATGGAGTCCGTCAGAGTGTCGACAACCTTTTGGTTGCCCCGAAGGCACTCGACATCAACCTCGACCACGCGCGACGGCACCTCTCCGAGAGCATTCAGGACATTTGGTTGCTCTCGGTGGTCCATGATATCCACGAGGACGCGATACCCACGCTTTCAAAAGATTCTTAAGCCGGACCTCCTATGAACCTGAGTGTTGAAGAAGCCCTATCCAGAATAGTTGGGAAAATAGAGCCGCTGAGCGTTGTGCGCCTTGGATTGATGGAAAGCCCGGGGAGCGTCTTGGCTGAGGACATTCTTAGCCCCTCGGACTGGCCTTCCTTTACACAATCGGCCATGGACGGCTACGCCCTGGCTCATCAGGGCGGTGCCACGGAGTACAACGTCGTTGGAGAATCAGCTGCAGGAAGAGGCTTTGATGGAGCGGTTAAGCCCGGTGAGTGCGTGCGAATCTTCACGGGGGCTCGTCTTCCAGAGGGCGCAGATACCGTGGTGCTGCAAGAGGAAGTCGAGCGTGACGGGGATTTAATTCGTCCGCAGAAGCTAGAAGTTGGGGCAAATATTCGCTTTCAAGGGGAAAATTTGGCCGAGGGCGCGGCCGCGTTGACGCGGGGAACCCGAATCGGTGCTGCGCAAATTGGCCTCTTGAGCGCGTTGAGAATCAGCTCGTTGAGTGTGTCACGAACACCGCGCGCGCTGATTCTATCGAGCGGAGACGAGCTTCAGTACGTTGAGGAGCCGGCAGCTCCAGGAAAGATCGTCAACTCGAACGCATACATGTTGGCCGCGTTATGTAACGAGAGCGGCATACACGCCGATATCTCGCCGATCCTTAAAGATGATTTTTCGACGATTGAGCAGGCGTTTCGTGCGGGAATTGCTCGCTACGACATAGTGATCTCTTCTGGAGGTGTAAGCGTCGGGGACCACGATCACGTGCAATCTGTAATGCAGAGCGTGGGCGAGGTGGACTTTTGGAAAATCCGCATGAAGCCGGGCAAACCGCTCGCTTTCGGGCTTGGGCCCAACGGCGTCCCCATCTTTGGCCTGCCGGGAAACCCAGTTTCGGCCTTTGTGTGTTTCCAACTCTTTGTGCGCCCTGCCCTTGCGAAACTGCAGGGCGCTGAGATTTCCGAGCGTTCGGTCACGTTAGAGACCGTTGAACCACTCAAATCTACCCCCAAAAGAGAACACTACATCTCCGGGCGCATCGTCACCGAAGAAGGGGTCTCGAAGTTCATGCCGGTCGGCTCAACGAGTTCGGGCGACATCACGGCGTTTGGAGCGATCGAGGCTCTGGCTTGTGTTCCCGAAGGTGTTTCCAGCGTCGAAAAAGGTTCCGAAGTTAAGGTGCTCATACTCTGAAACGGGGATGTAGGTGGGAACCCTACACCCCACCACATTGTGGCACATATACCACGATCGAGGCCTTGAACTCACAATTAGTACTTGAAAAAGAATCGAAAAGTCGCCATTCCTACTAATCTACGGCTGGCATACAATCTGCACATCTTAGATGTCGGAATTTGTGTTTTGAGGAGTGAGATATGAAGTATTCTTCCCTGTTTATGATTGCCGCTCTACTGGCTACGGCCTGTGCGGACGACGCAACCAACGGCGGCAACGACCCGATTACAGTGTGCCCTGCGGGCCAAGTTTATAATCCGGCTGCTGACCGTTGTGTGCCTGGTGGGCAGGGTGAAGATACACCTCCAGCCGACCCAACTCCGAAAGAGG